>CAJTLI010000048.1 GCA_910577525.1 uncultured Oscillospiraceae bacterium
CGGACTACGAGTCCATCAAGGGCCAGCTCCAGACCGCCAAGGACGGCCTGGCCGCCTTCGGGGGTGTGGACGTGAAGGACCTCCAGGGCCAGGTGTCCAAGCTCACAAAAGACCTGGAGGAAAAGGAGGCCGCTCACAAGCAGGAGCTGGCCGACCTGGCCTTCGACAGTACCCTGAAGGAGGCCATCACCGCCGCCCGGGGCCGCAATGACAAAGCCATCCGCGCCCTGCTGGACGTGGACAAGCTGAAGGCCAGCAAGGAGCAAACAGCGGACATCAAGGCCGCGCTGGAGGGGCTGAAGAAGGACAGCGGCTACCTCTTCGAGACGGACGAGGTTCCGCCCCCCTACGCTGCGGGGACCGGTACGGGCCCTTACGGCGGCGGTATGACCGGTATGGACGCCATCCGGGCGGCGGCGGGCCTGACTACGGACAAGAAGTAAGCCCAACCAAAACGAAAAGGAGAGATCATTATGCCGAATGTCATCGAACTGATCAAGCAGTTTGTACCCGTTCTGGACGAGGTGTACAAGAACGCCTCCCTCACCAGCGACCTGGACGGCGCCGCCGAGCTGGCCAGGGCCGGGGCTAACGCCAACGAGCTCATCATCCCCATGCTGGACATGCAGGGGCTGGGGGACTACTCCCGCAACAGCGGTTACGTGGACGGCGACGTGACCCTGACCAACGAGACGGTGAAGTGCAACTTCGACCGGGGCCGGATGTTCACTGTGGACACCATGGATAACCTGGAGACCGCAGGCATCGCCTTCGGGCGGCTGGCCGGGGAGTTCATCCGCACCAAGGTGGTGCCCGAGCTGGACGCTTTCCGCTTTGCCTGCTACGCCAGCAAAGCCGGCATCAGCAAAGTGTCCGCGGGGGCCGCGCTGTCCACCGGCGAGGCGCTGCTCAAGGCCATCCGCGCCGCCAACGACAAGATGGACGAGGACGAGGTGCCCCAGGAGCAGCGCTATCTCTACATCACCCCCACCCTGATGGGCATGATTCAGGACCTGGACACCACCAAGAGCCGGGAGGTGCTTCAGAACTTCGCCAAGACGGTAAAGGTGCCTCAGACCCGGTTCTATACCGCCGTACAGCAGAAGTCCGGTAAGATGGTCGTCACCGGTTCTGGGGACAGCGCCGCCACCAGCGACGAGACTACCGGTGGTTACGTCAAGGCGGAGAACGCCAAGGATATCAATTTCATGATCATCCACAAACCCGCCGTCATCCAGTTCCAGAAGCATGTGGCCCCCAAGATCATCACCCCCGAACAGAACCAGACCGCCGACGCCTACAAATTCGGCTACCGGAACGTGGGCATCGCGGACGTGTACAAAAACAAGCTGGCGGGCATTTACTGCCATATGAAAAACAGCTGAGCGCCATGCCGGGCTATGACTTTTACCGGAATGTCTACCACGGCAGCGCTGTCTCTGACGCGGAGTGGGCGGCCTATTCGGCCCGGGCGGTGGACCAGCTGGCGCGATACAAGCGCGTCTACACCGTGACCGCCCCCGGCCCGGACAGCGAGGCCATGGCCCTGTGCGCCATGGCGGAGGCGCTGTACGGCTTTGACCTGCTGGCCAACGGGGAGGCGGGCCCGGTGCAGTCCGCCGCCATTGGCAGCGTGTCCGTCAGCTACGGGGGCGCCGCCGCCCAGGCGGTGGACCTGAGCCCCAAGGGACAGGCCCGGGAGCTGTACCGCTGCGCATCCCTCTACCTGGAAATTTATCGGGGGTGCGGCTGATGGTGCGCATCAAACGCCGGGAGGGCCCGGTGGACTACCGCCTGTGCAATCAGACCGTGACAGTCTACCACTGGGACGGCGGAGACGGCTACAGCCGAAGGGTCATAGAGAAGGGCGCGTTCCTGGACTTCAAGAAGGTGCAGGGGGTGTCCAAAACCGGCAGTACAGAGGTCAACAGCTTCCTGCTGGTGATCCCCTGCGCTGAGGTCCCGGTGTCCGTGGGGGACAAGGTGCTTCAGGGCGAGGGGCCGGAGATTGCCGACCGGACGGATTGGGCGGGGTTCATTCCCTCCAAGGTCCCGGGGTTGGTTGTGGTGAAGTGGGTGGACCCGAAGTATTGGAAGGGCCGTCTGGTCCATGTGGAGGCGGGTGGATAGCGTGAACATCGTCGGTCACATCAAGGTGGATATGAAGCCAGTGAGCGCTGTTATGAAGCGGCTAGGCGTCACCGCCCAGGGAGATGTGCAGCGGTTTCACACCGCAAACGCCCGCCGCCGCATCCAGCGCTACATGCCCTACCGCTCCGGGGCCATGATCAAGCTGATGATTGTTCACAGTCCTGCCGCTGAGCCGTTCATCCATGTGGACGCGCCCCAGGCCAGAATGCTGTACTACGGCAAGGTCATGGTGGACCCAAAGACCAGGGCGGCGGGTTTCCTGACGCCCAACGGCTGGCGCTCCCGGAAGGGGGTGCCCAAGGTGGTCAGCGACCGGGAGATTGAGTACGACAAAACCAAGAACCCTCAGGCGGGCCCCTTCTGGGACCGCCGTCTGATGGCCGCAGAGGGAGATGCCATGCGGCAGGAGCTTCAGGACTACGTGGACAGGAGGGCGGGCCAATGACGGCGCTGGAGAAGATCACCGGCTTTGTGAGGAGTTACCCCGGCGCGGACATTCTACAGCATTTCCAGATCGATTTCACCGACCAGATTCCCGCCAACGGCGGGGTGTTCCCCTCGGGGCTGGTGGAGGTGAGCCGGAAGACCGACCTGATGGGCAATGTCACCGTTACCAACCAGTACAATTTCGGGCTGTACTACGTTTTTGAGAAGGCTCCCGGCGACGGCGAGGGGGCGGCGGCAAACGCGGACTGGCTCATGGACTTTCAGGAGTGGGTCCAGGCCCAGTCCATCGCCGGAGCCGCCCCGGCCTTCGGCGACATCCCCCGGCAGGAGCGCGTCGTCGCTCAAAACGGCGTGCTGTATGAGACCCAGGATGAGGGGCTGGCCACGTATATGGTGCAGCTGTCCGTCCAATTCGTAAAATATTTCCCAACCACGGACCCGTGGTTTATCTGATGAGAAAGTGAGGAACAGCCGTGTCTTATAAATTCAACACCCCGCCCGGCCAGACCATGGACCGCAAGCTCTACCTGTGCTGCGGCAACTACGGCACCGCCGAGGCCCCCCAGTGGGGCAAGCTGGGCAAGCGGGTGGAGGAGAGCGCCGCCGAGATGGACTGGGGCGAGGAGTCCAAGCAGGACATCCTGGGCGACACCTACAGCACCATGAAAAAGCCGGTGATCTCCCAGGCCTTCGACCCCTGCGAGCTGGACGCCGGGGACCCGTACCAGCAGAAGGTGTGGGAGCTGGCGGTGGTGGATCAGGACGCCCCGGCGCTGTGCAATCAGGACCTGCTGCGCATCCACCTGTACGCGGTGGACGAGGAGGGGAACGTGTTCGCCGAGCGGTTCCACAGCTCCATGGTGAAGCCCTCCAGCCTGGGCGGCAGCGGTTCCCTGACCATGCCGATTGATATCACTTTCGGCGGCAGGCGCGAGGTGGGCACCGCCACTGTGGCGGAGGACGGGACCGTCACCTTCACTCCGAAGGGAGGGACCAAGTCCTGATGAAAGAGCTGAATTTTGAGACCGGCCTGATGGAGATGGCGGTGAACGGCGGCAGAACAATTAGGTTCAACCCGGCGGACATTGGTTTTCTGGATCTTCTGTACGGCCTGCTGGGGAAGATTGAGGCCATTGAGGCGGAGACCAGGAAAAAGCAGGGGCAGACGGAGGATTTGGCCAAGCTGTTTGACCGCTCCCGCGCCAGCGACAAACGGATGCGGGAGGCGGTGGATTCGGTGTTCGGCGAGGGCTTCAGCGCCGACGTGTTCCCCGGCATCCGGCTGACGGCCCTGGCCGGGGGGCTGACGGTGCTGGAAAACTTCATTTTCGCCATTGTGGACGAAATGGATGAGAGCGTCCGGGACAACCTGTCCAAGCGGGAGGGCCGCATCGCCAAATACACGGCCAAATATCAGGCCAGAAACAATGTCGTCCCCCTGGAATGAGCTGCTGCCAACCCGGGTGGAGGTGGAGGGCGCAGAGTACGCCATCCGCTCAGACTACCGGGCGATTCTGGACATCTGCGCCGCCCTCTCCGACCCAGAACTGGACGGGCAGGAGCGCGCCGCCGTGGCCCTGACCATTTTCTACCCCGACCTGGCCGTCATGCCTGCCGGGCACTATCGGACGGCAGTGGAACGATGCCTGTGCTTCATCCGCGGCGGAGAGGAGGAGCCGCCCGGCCGCTCTCCCAGGCTGATGGACTGGGAGCAGGACTTCCCCCACATCGTGGCCCCCATCAATCGGGTGCTGGGGCAGGAGGTCCGGGCGGTGGAGTACATGCACTGGTGGACCTTTCTGGCGGCGTTTTATGAGATCGGGGAGTGCACCTTTGCCCAGATCGTCCGGGTCCGGGACCGGCTGGCCCGGGGGAAGGCGCTGGATAAGCAGGATCAGGCGTGGTATCGGAACAACCGCCATCTGGTGGACTTCAAGAGGAAATATACGAAGCGGGATGATGAGCTTCTCAGCCCCTGGCTCCGATGAAGGGAGGCGGACGGCGTGGCTGACGGATCCGTTACTTTTTCCACGGCTTTGGACAACGCACAGCTGGAAAAGGATTTGGCGGCGTTGACCAAGAAAATTGAAAAGCAGGAGCGGAAAGTGGCAGACCTCACTGCCAAGAGGGACCGGGCGAAGGAGAAGGGACTCTTCGACGGGGCCGTGTTGGACGCTGAAAAAGCCAAGCTTCAGGAGATCAAGGACCGTTTGGCAGATATCCGGGCCATGGCGAAGGATAAGGGCCGCAGTACGGACCAGCGGGAGGTTTACGCCGCCCAGATTCCCGCCGTCCAGGAGGAACTGAGGGATCAGCAGGCCCAGGTAAACGGCTTACAGGCGGAGTGGAACAAGACGGAGAACGCCGTTGACCGTTACGCCGCCCAGCTGAGCGAGGCGGAGAGCGCCCTGACCCGCCAGAAAGCGGAGGCCGGCGAGTTGGTCCGGCAGATCGAAGGGGCCGGCGGAGCCTCAGCCCAGATGGCGGGAGCGGTGGACCGGGCGGGGGAGTTTATGGCGCGGTTCACGCAGCGGGTGAAAAAGCTGGCCGCCCGGGTGTTCGTCTTTACAATGATCACGAAAGCCCTTCGTGCCATCCAGCAGCTGACCATGAAATATGTCAAGACCAACGATGAGGCCCGGCAGGCTATCGCCCAGCTGAAAGGGGCGCTGCTGACGCTGGCCCAGCCGCTGATCGAGGTTGTCATTCCGGCATTCACTATGCTGGTAAACGTGCTGGCCCGGGTGGTGACGGCGGTTGCGCAGCTGGTGTCCGCTCTGTTTGGAAAGACGCTGAAGCAGTCCAGGGACGGCGCGAAGGCCATGTACGAGGAGGCTGAGGGCATCGGGGCGGTTGGAGCGGCGGCGGACGAGGCGGCGGGATCTCTGGCAGGGTTTGACGAGATCAACACCATCAATACCGAAAACGCCGGAGGCGTGGGGAGCGGGGTTTCCGGAGAGGCCATTGCCCCCGACTTCTCCTGGGCGGACGGTATGGACGGGCTGGCGGACCGGCTCAAGAAAATCGCCGATTTGGTGGGTCTGATTGCGGCGGGGCTGGCGCTGTGGAAACTCAGCGGGATGCTGCCGGGCGCTCTAGGACAGCTCGCCTCCATTCTGGCCGGCATTCTGCTTACGATTGGGGGACTGCTGCTCTACTGGAACGGCCTGACGGATGCGTGGGAGAACGGCGTGGACTGGCTGAACCTCATTGAAATGGTAGGCGGTTTGGCTGCGGCGGCCCTGGGGCTGTATCTGCTCTTCGGACCCATTGCAGCGGGAATTGCCTTGATTGTAGGAGGCATCGGAATGCTGGTGACTGGTTTCCACGACGCTATGGAAAACGGCTGGAACCTGCAAAACGTGCTGCTGTCCATTGCGGGAATTCTGGCAACAGGACTCGGGATCGCGTTGGTTACCGGAACCTGGATTCCGCTGCTAATCGCGGGTATCGCGGCGGTGCTGCTGGCCCTGACGGTGGCCACCGGCCACGGGGAGGAATTGCTGGACGGTATCCGAGACGTTATTGAGGGCTTTAAGGATTTCTTTGTCGGAATTTTTACCGGAGACATGGAAAAGGCCATCGTCGGCGTTGAAAAAATATTCGAGGGGTTGAAAAAAACCGTTTTCTCCGTGATCGACGGGGTCAAAGACAGCTTCGTTAGCTTCCTCACCTG
This sequence comes from uncultured Oscillospiraceae bacterium, assembly GCA_910577525.1. GTDB lineage: Bacteria > Bacillota > Clostridia > Oscillospirales > Oscillospiraceae > Enterenecus. The sequence continues at coordinate 6,275 of CAJTLI010000048.1, forward strand.
GCTGGACGAGAAAACGGGCGGCAAATTTCACGGGATCATCGAGGCCGCGAAAGGTTTTGTGATCAGCGCCTTCAACAGCGCAAAGGAAGTTCTCGGTAACAATATCGACGCCTTAAAGCAGATGTTCACGGGGATCGTCCAGTTCATTTCCGGCGTGTTCACGGGCGATTGGGATTTGGCCTGGGAGGGCGTTAAAAATATCTTTAAAGGGACCTGGAACAACATCATTTCCACCCTTGAGGGCGCGGTTAATTTGATTATCCGAGGTCTGAATTGGCTGATTTCCCAAATGAACAAAATCAAGTTCAGCGTGCCTGAGTGGATTCCCGGGGTCGGCGGGAAAAGCTTCGGCATCAACATCCCCAGTATCTCCCAGGTGCAGATCCCCCGGCTTGCCAAGGGAGCGGTGATTCCCCCCAACCGAGAGTTCATGGCGGTGCTGGGCGACCAGCGCCACGGCAACAATCTGGAAGTCCCGGAGGGCCTGCTCCGGCAGCTTTTCAGGGACGAACTGGGGGATACCTCCGCGCTGCTGCGGGCCATCCTGAACGCGGTGAAGGAAGGCCACGTCATCCTGGTGGACGGCATGGTGTTCGGCAGGACCGCCATCAAGACCATCAACGGCGTGACCACGTCCGCCGGGAAGCAGCTGCTGCTTTTGTGAGGCGACTATGACTATTTTGGAAATCAACGGCCACGATTACACCCGGTGGATCGAGGACGAGGGCTATGACTGGAGCCGGGACGATCTGGACAGCGAAAAAACCGTCCGAGTTAAAACCGGGACCATGCGGCGGGATAAAATTACGGAAAAACGGAACCTGACCTACCAGATGCGCCCAATGCCGGAGGTGCTGGCCGCCCAGCTGGACACCGACCTGCACGCCCCGCAGTTCAACGTGCGCTACCACGACCTTCACGGGGATCAGACCAGAACATTTTATTGTTCCAAATTTCCCGCAAAGCTCCAGCAGGTCATCAAGGAGGGGTGCCCCATGTGGGCGGGCATCTCCTTCAGCCTCCACGAGATTTGAGGTGATGGCGTGGCACAGCAGACAAGCGCCCTGTGGGAGGCCCTCTGGCACACCAGGGGCACCACCAGGGAGTACAAGTTCGACGTCGCCGGGACAATCTACGGCCCGGAGGCGGAGGTGTCCCACAGCGTGGACAGCGGCCTCTATGAGCAGTTCGACATCGGGAACGCCGCCACGGCAAAGCTGACCCTCTCTCTGTTTGCGGAGAACGTTCCTCGGGCGGCAGTGATCAAACGGTATATCCGCCTGCGGAATGGGGATCGTGCGTCGGAGTGGCTGCCCAAGGGCGTGTTCTTTGCCGGCCGGCGCGGCGAGGAGGACGGATACTGGACCATAGAGGCCTTTGACGCTATGCGCAAGGCTGAGCGGCCCTGGGAGCCGGACCAGTCTCTGAACTTCCCCCTGCCCATGTCCGAGGCTGTGGCAGAATTCGCCCGCATTATGGAGGTGGAGGTTGATCCCCGCACCCGGCTGAATCCGGCCTATTCCATCGGCTATCCCGCCAGCGACCCGGAGAGCGGGACGGGGGAGTACTACACCATCCGGCAGGAGCTCCAGTGGATCGCCGCCGCCCACTGCGGCAACTGGATCATCACGGACGATGGGAGGCTGCTGCTGGTGCCTCTGTTGTCCGCCCCACCGGAAACAAATCATCTCGTCACGGAATATGGCGGCGCTATTACATTGGGAGGGGTGAAGCTTCTTGTTTGATAAGTTTTTTGTCGGCCTCAATCTGACCAGTGTGGAGGATCATGGCGTTCAGCGGCCTATTTCCCGCGTCACATTCCTGCTGGACAACGAGAACAGCGTCACCGCGGGGGACGACACAGGCGCAGAGCTGCTGGCGGACTGTCCCCACGCGACCCAGGCCATAGCAGACGCCGTATTGACCCAGATCAAAGGCTACCAACACCGCATGTTCAACGCCGATGACGCGGCCCTGGACCCGGCGGCGGAGCTGGGAGACGGGGTCACAGCGGGCGGTGTGTACTCTGTCATCTCCAGGCTGAGCGACGACGGCAGCGGCTATTCCGGCGTCACCGCCCCTGGGAAATCGGAGATGGAGGACGAGTACCCGGCCGGGGGACCATTGACCCAGGAGTTCAGCAGAAAAATCGCCCAGACCAACTCCCGGATCACCAAAACGGCGGAGCATATTCGCCTGGAGGTATCCAGTAAAATCGGCGGCCTGTCCAGCTCGATAGACGTTCAGCTGGACAGCATTGCGCAAAAGGTTGAAAATACGGAGGCCGGACTGTCTCAAACGCTCCGTGTTGCCGCCGACGGCGTGACCATTACAAACGCCCAGGGCAGTACCCTGACCATCGACGGCGGGCAGATCGACGCCAGTAAAATCCACGCGGAGCAGCTTGACGCCAGCAGAATCCGCGCGGAGGACCTGAACCTCACTGGGGCCGTCTCCTGGGGCGACCTGGCCTACGACGCGAAAAATCAGGTCATCAGCGCCCAGAACACCGCCGGAAACGCGCAGTCCGCCGCCAGCTCGGCCCTCTCCGCCGCCAACAGCGCGGCCAGCACGGTGGCCGGGTGGACTTACCCCGGGTCGACGTATATGGATGGGTCCATGCTCATGACCGGGACCGTGAAGGCGACGTCCCTTCAGGGCGGGTCTGTTTCACTGCTTGATTATTCCGGCAATCCCTCCGGCGTCATGTCCATCACCTCGGCGGTGACGGGAGCGTATGCCGTCGATCTGTCCAGCTATTCCGCGCTGCGCATATCGGCGCAGTCCGGGCTGCTCCATCTGAACGGCGGGCCGGATATAACGGTCGGGTGCGCAAATTTTTACCCCCTCGGGAAAGCGGCGAATCTGGGCAGTCCCCAGGGGGGTATGTGGAACGCCGTGTATTCCTATACGGCTGAGATCATCACATCGGACCGCAGCAGCAAGCATGATATCGAGCCGGTTCCGGACAAGTACATGGACATGCTGGACCGGATTGAGCCGGTGCGCTTCAAGGTGAACAATGGGACCTCCGGGCGGTATCATATGGGGTTTGTGGCCCAGGAGGTGGAGGCTGCCATGGCGTCCAGCGGGGTCGATTCGCTGGAGTTCGCCGGGTGGTGCAGAGACAAGGGCCCGGACGGGGCCGAATTGCAAATGCTTCGCTATACGGAATTCATTCCGCTCTGCGTTAAAAAGATGCGGCGGCTGGAGGCCCGCGTGGCGGCGCTGGAGGAACGCGCGCGCCGGCAGGCGGGCGGGAAAGAGGAGGATGCGGATGGCTGACAAGACCACAGGCGGGCTGCCCGCCGTCCAGGAAGCGGCCATCGGGGACCTGCCCGGCATCGCGGATCTCTACGACGACACTCTGCTGCCTGTAGAGCAGCAGGGAGAGGCCCGACACATGACGGGGGCGCAGTGGAAGACGTACGCCCAGGCGGGGGTGCACCAGTATGTTGAGAGCGCCCGCACAGCGGCGGAACGGGCGTCGGAGGCCTCCGATTCGGCCCAAGGCTATGCTCAGAACGCCGGGAAAAGCGCCGGGGAGGCCGCAGACTTCGCCGCCGCCGCGCGGCAGTACAGCGGCAGGCCCCCAATCATCAAAAACGGCACCTGGTGGACCTGGGACGCCGCACAGCAGGAATACGTGGACACCGGCGAGGCCGCCCGGGGGAATCTGATGTACGCCGCGTTCTTTCTGGACCCCCGGACGGGGGAGCTTCACATGCTGACGGACAGCGAGTATACCGGACCGGATTTCCGGCTGGTAAACGGAAATCTGGAGGTGGTTTTACACGATGAAAGCTAGCACGAATCTGGGCCGGGTGTCCCTGGTTCCTCGCGGGGAGTATGACCCCTCCGTACAATATGAGCGGCTGGACGTGGTGGGGTTTGAAGGGGCCGGTTATCTGGTTCTGCGGCCCGTCCAAGGGGCGGCGCCGGAGGATGGTCCGGACTACATGCTGCTGGCGGCCCGAGGCCGGGACGGCGAGGACGGAGCCCCCGGAAAGGACGGCGAGCCCGGAAACAGCATCGCCAAGGTTGAGCGCACCGGCGGAACCGGAGCGCCCGGCGAGGTGGACACCTACACCATCACCCTGACGGACGGCAGCACGACGGTTTTTCAAGTCCGCAACGGCGCGGACGGCCAGGGGGCGGGGGATATGGTCAAATCCGTATACGACCCCCAGGGCAAGGCGGAAGATATTTTTTCCTACGCGGACGCCGCCGCCCAAGCTGTTCTGTCCTCCTGTGATCCGGCGGGGACGGCGGCGGGGCTGCTGGGGGCACACGATGGAAACAAAGCGGCCCACAGTGATCTCCGGGCGCTGGTTTCGGCGGCGCAAACGGCGGCGGAAGGGGCTGGCAGCGCCGCCGGGTCCGCCCAGGAGACGGCGGACGGCGCGGCTGCCGCCGCAAGCTCGGCGCTCCAGGCCGCCCAGGCGGCACAGCAGGCGGCTGAGGCCCGGGCCACCATGGCGCAGGTAAACGCGGCCATTGCCGCCGCGATTCTGGACAGCTGGGAGGGAGCGTATTGAGCGTGCAGGAGGACAAATTGAAGGCCATCGCCGACGCTATCCGGGAGAAGGAGGGGACATCTGAGCCCATTCCCGCGGGCGACTTCGCCGCCCGGATTCTGGCCATCCGGGGCGGTGGGGACGTGACGCTGGAGTCCATCTCCATCACGGCGCCGCCCAATAAGGTGAGCTATGCCACCGGGGACCTGTTCGACCCCACGGGGATGTCCGTGTGGGCGGACTTCTCCAACGGCTACGGGCTGTACGTCAACCACGCCGACCTGGCGTTTGATCCGGCGGGGCCGCTGGAGGAGGGGACCGAGAGCGTGACCGTCCGGTTCTCCTGGGGCGGGGAGACGGCGCAGACCACCCAGGCCATCGGCGTCAACAGCGTCCAAATCTACGGCGTGGAGTGGGATTGGACCGACGGCGGCCCCACCAAGGGGGCCCGCACCGACGACGCGGCGGGCTTTGTTGATCCAACCCCCGCCGTGAACAACGGGACTGGCAGTTCTCCCTTCGATGAGATCATGCCCTGGGCGGGGATGGTAAAGGAGGACCGCGCCGGAGGCGTGGAGGTGAAGGAGCCCAAATACTGGTTCAAGTGGACCAAGACGGGGAAAAAGCTGAAGCTGCAAATCGCCAACGGGCCCGCAGAGGGATTCCACGTGGACCCGGTGAACATGGACCGGGGCGACGGCCTGGGGGAGCTGGACTTCTCCTACATCGGGCGGTATCACTCCGGCAATGACTGGAAGTCCGCTACTAATGCGGCCCAGAAGGTCAGCGTCGTCAGAAACGTGGCCCGGTCTGGCATCCACGGCCTGGGGGCTAACTTCTGGCTGATCGACTTTGCCCAGTTCTGGTATGTGGGGATGCTGTATCTGGTAGAGTTTGCCGACTGGAACGGTCAGGCCACCATCGGCTATGGTTGTTCCGCAAATGGGTCCAAGGAGAACAACGGCAAAACAGACGCTATGCAGTACCACACCGGCACCACGGCGGTCAGCCGGGATACCTACGGCTTCATCCAATACCGCAACATCGAGGGCTGGTGGGACAATGTACTGGACTTTGTTGACGGCTGCTATTACAACGATAACGGTCTGAATGTTATTATAGACCCCAATCAATTCAGTGAAGACACCGGTGGTGTTTTGGTGGGTAAGCCGACCGACGGTTATCCGTCCGACTTCACCATTCCGACGCAAAACGGGTTTGAGTGGGCACTGTTTCCCAGCGCTAGTAACGGCAGCATCTCAAGCTATACCTCGGATTCTTGGCGTGTCAATGCGTATCCGCAACTGACCCACGGTGGTTACTGGGTGCATAATAACTACTTACAACATTCGGGTCCGTTCTATATCAGTACTTTTGTGCAAATAGATCCGATGTCACTACAGTACATAGGCTGCCGCCTCCAGGAACGCCCGCCGAAAACGGCGGCTTAAGGGGGTGATACCGTGGAATACGAGTATGTTTTCGGCACCAACGGCAACGCGGAGACCTTGCGGGTGAAGGGCCCGGCCCACACGGCCCTGACCGGTTTCCAGCAGGTGGTCCAGGAGTACCCCGGCGAGACCGTCACCGGCCGCTTCCGCATCGTCCGGAAGCTGAAAAGCGCCGGGGACCCGGAGGGCAATTGCTACGACTGGTACGAGATCGACCGGCACTACCGGACATCGGATAAAAGCGCGGCGCTCCAAAAGGAGCTGGAGGACACGAGGCAGAAGCTGGCCGCCGCCATCCAGTCCAACGCCATGCTGGAGGACTGCCTGGTGGAGATGGCGGAGACCGTCTATGCGTGACCATCTGGCCGGACTGGCCTGTTGGATTTACATCAAACTGAAAGGGGATCGTGAAATGATGGCTATGTTGTTCGCGTGCAGGATTGTGGAGGGGCGCTCGGAGTTTGCCAAGGTGCCCCGGCTGCTGAAGCAGCAGGTGGCGGACATCCTGATCAACGACTTCGGCATGCCGGAGCTTGTCCCGGCGGAGTCCGGCGGGACGGCGGAGGGGGCGTAAGGCATGAGCCCGGAGGAGCTGGCGGTGAAGCTGGCGGAGGTGGACGCCCGCTGCCGGTCCAACACCCACCGGCTGGACGCCGCAGAAAAAAACTCCGATGTGCTCCACGAGCTGGCCACATCGGTGAAGGTGATGGCGGGGGAGCTGAAGCGGCAGGGCGACGCTGTGGAGGAGATCAAGGACGATGTGACCAACCTGGGGCACAAGGTGGACAGCATCGAGAAAAAGCCGGGGAAGCGCTGGGAGAGCGTCATGGACAAGCTCATCTGGGGCGTGGTGGGCGCGGTGCTGGCGTTTCTGCTGGCAAAGTTCGGACTGTGAAAGGAGGATACATATCATGAATGACTACATAAAGAAGTGGTGGAAGGCGGCGGGAATCCGGGCCGTCAAGACGGTGGCCCAGACGGCGGTGGCCACCATCGGCACCGCCGTGGCCATGGGGGATGTGAACTGGCCGCTGGTGGCATCGGCGTCGGTGCTGGCCGGGGTGCTGTCCCTGCTCACCAGTGTGGCGGGACTGCCGGAAGTGGACGGCTGACGGCCCCATGGACAACGCACGAAAGATTTGGGACAGGCTGCTCTCCGCCGGACTGACCCCGGCGGGGGCTGCGGGGCTGATGGGCAACCTCCAGGCGGAGAGCGGGCTGAATCCCATTAACCTCCAGAACAGCTGTGAGAAGAAGCTGGGCTTCACCGACGAGAGCTATACCGCCACCGTGGACAGCGGGGCCTATGGGGGCTTTATCAGCGATATGGCGGGGTACGGGCTGGCTCAGTGGACGAACCTGAATAGAAAGCAACTGTTGCTATACTTTGCTCGGATGGGAGCGTCCTCTGTGGGAGACCTAGACATACAGATGGACTACCTGATTTGGGAGCTGGGCAAAAAGTTCCCGGCGGTGTGGGACAAGCTGCGGACCACCGCCAGCGTCCGTGAGGCATCTGACTGCGTGCTGCTGAAATTCGAGCGCCCCGCCAACCAGAGCGCCGAAAACTGCGCCCGGCGGGCCGCGCTGGGGCAGGGGTTCTATGACCAATTCGCAGAGAAAGGGGAGAGCATCA
>CAJTLI010000049.1 GCA_910577525.1 uncultured Oscillospiraceae bacterium
CTCCACCACGTCCATGTTGAAGCCGTACTCGTCCAGCTGCTTTTTGACGGCGGCAATCTCCTCGGGCTGCCACACCTCGCCGGGCAGCTTGTCGTGGAGCGCCCACACGATGCCCTCCACCCCGGGAATCTGCTTGATGTCGGACAGCTTGATCTGGTCGTTGCCTTCGCCGTACCAGCGCCATGTCATTTTCATGGAAAATCCCTCCTTATCTTTATTTTAATGTTATTGTTCCAAAATTGCAATGGAAAATTCTTATGTTTTTCAGCGCCTTGTTTTATATTTTCCGTCCCGGGAGGGAGAAGCCGCGCAAAAAGGGGCCCCCATGCCAAAGCATGGGGGCCCTTCATACGGTTTGTCTGATACGCGGCGTTACCGGGCCGCCAGCGCGCCCTCCGCCATGGCCCATACCTGTTGGGCTGTCATGCCGGCGCAGTAATAGCTCACCACCACGCCGTTTTCATAGAGGACGGAGAAGTCACAGCTTTGGCCGCCGGTGTCGCGAGGGGTCATCCGGGCCTCCACCACGTCAAGGCTCATATCTTCCGCCCGGAATACGGGGGTGGAGAGAAAATAGCTGAGGTATTCCTCCGGCACGCTGTCGCACAAGGGGATCGAGTAGAGCCGCATGTCGTAGGTTTCCGGCCGGGAGATGTCGATGGTCTCCGGCGGGCCGCTCTCCCCCTCGGGGAAGCTGACCTGGATCTCCACATTGTCATAGCCCCGGGTCCACCGGACGAACAGCAGGTTTTGACGCCCCTCCTGATAGCTCAGGCGGCCGAAAAACTCCTTGTTGCCGGGGTAGGCGGCATAGCCCTCCGGCTCCGCCGCGGGCAGGTAGGGGGCGAAGGCCGCCTCCAGCCGGGCCTGCGCCAGGCTGTCGAAGGTCACGTCCCGCCAGGCGGGGATGTTTTCATTGGAGGCCAGGTGGTCCAGATAGAGCCCGCCGTCCCCCGCCAGGGCCTGGCGGACGAAGAGGGCGTTGAAGGTACAGACCCCGTCCAGGGCCGTGTCCGCCCCGCCTGTGCCCCCCTCGTACTCCGCCTCCATGCCGCTGTTCCGGGTCTCAAACCGGACGCCGACGTTGTTGGGGGTCATAAACTCGCTGCCGCAGATATAGTCGGTCTGCCCGTCCCCGTCCCGGTCGTAGACCTGGCTCCAGCCGGTGACGGAGACGCCCAGCACGTCGCTGGCCTCCCGGTCCGGGTCGATGACGCAGGTGAAGGGCAGAGAGCCCGGACACAGCGTCAGGATGAAGGAGGCCCGGCCCTTTTCGCCCCAGATGGACAGCTCGGCGAGCTGCCCCTGCCCGTCGTACCCGGCGGAGCCGCGGATGGTGTAGCCGTCCCAGAACAGCATCCAGGGCAGGTCGCCCTGCTCCTCCTTGGGGTGGACGGCCTCCGGTTTGCCCTCGGGGCCCCAGAAGATGGTCCGGATGTCCTCACGGCTCAGGTCCACCGCGAAGGAGCCGGGGAGGACGGCCCGGCAGGCGGCGATGTCCGGAACCTCCGTCACGTCCTGATAGCGGATATAGGGGATCATGGGAAAGGCCAGCTTATCTCCCTGGACGGGGGCGGACACCACAAAGCTCCCGGCGGGGTCCACGGGCTGGGAAGCGTCAAGCGCGGGCGTGCCCGACGCCTCCGACGGGGCGGGGCCGGGGGAATGGACGGCGGCTTGGGGGCCGCTGTTGGGGTCCGGCCCGGCGGGCTGGGACAGCCCCCAGGCGCCCAGGCCCAGCATCAGGGCGGCGCAGGCCGCCAGCGTGCCGTATCGTGTCCAGGAATGGCGGACGGCCTTGGCCGGAGCCGCCAGCTTCATCAATTTCTCATGGCCCCCGGCGGAGATCTCCTGCCGGTCCATGTAAGCGCGGTAATGTCTCATCATATCCTCCTTTTATGGCTGCTGTTCTAACAGCCTGCGCAGCTTTTCCCTGGCCCGGGACAGCCGGGAGCGCACCGTCCCCGGCCGCAGGCCCAGCATTTGGGCGATCTCGCCGGTGGACCAGCCCTCGTAGTAGTGCAGGTGGATGACAGCCCGGTCCTCTGGCGGGAGGGAGAACAGCTCCTCCAGCTCCTCCCGCTCCTCCGGGCCGGGGGCGGCCAGGGTGTCCGGCAGGGGGCCCACCCGCCGCCAGGCCAGGCGCAGACGGCTTTTGCAGCCGTTTACCAGCACCCGGGCCAGCCAGGCGGCGGGGTTTTCCAAATCCCCGGGAGCTCGCTCCAGAAAGCGGACAAAGGCGTCCTGAACGGCGTCCTCCGCCTCCTGGGGATCGCCCAGAATGGCCAGGGCGGTGCGGTACAGGCGGTTTTCGTTCTGTGTGACAAGGGCCTCCCAATCCACCGGCCGGTTGGATTGCTGGGACATGGGGCTCACCTCCCTTCACCTGTATTGACGCATCGGCGGGGCAAAATGCTGCGCCGGGGGCAAAAAATTTCCGGGGCGGGGGCGGCCTCCAAAGAGGCGGCCCCGCCCCGGACCGGGACGTCAGCCGTTGGAATCGCTGGGGCGGTTGACCACCACGTTGTCCCGGCTCATCCGCTGGCGCAGCAGCACGAAGTTGGACATGCCCCCGGCGGCGCACACCTGCTTGGCCAGCGTCTCGGCGTAGGGAAACAGCTGCTGGTAGCACTGGATATGAAAGTCCCGCTTGTCCTCGTCGGTGAGGACGCCGGACACCTCAAAAAAGCCCAGCACCTCCACCGACACGAAAAAGCGGTGGTCGGGGGAGTCCGTCTTGTCCTTGACGCACTGGTACAGCTTGGCCATGCAGCGGGTGTTGTCCTGGCTGTAGTTCACCGAAAAGGAGAAGTTGTTCTCCAGCTGGATCTGGCCCGCGGCCTCCAGCTTGTTGAAGAATTGCAGGTCCTGAAGCTTATAGGAGAGCATGTTGAGTTCCGCCATGAGGGCACCTCCAAATTTGGTTTTGCCCATAGTATACCACAGCAGAGGGCAAATGCGCAACGGCGCGATTGAAAAGGGCCTCCGGCTGTGGTATAGTTAAGAAAAGACTGATTGAACAAAAAGACAACGCTTGAGGAGAAGCCGCCATGAACGACACCATCGCCGCCGCCGCCACCCCCCCGGCCCCCTCCGCCATCGGCATCCTCCGCCTGTCCGGGCCGGGGGCCGTGGCCGCTGTGGACCGGGTATTCACCCCCCTCCGGGGCGGCCCCATGGGGGAGCGTCCCGACCGGGCCCTGGTATACGGAACCCTCCGCGACGGGGCGGGGGCGGTCATCGACCGCTGCCTGTGCACCGTGTCCCGGGCCCCCAACAGCTATACCGGGGAGGACACCGCCGAGCTGCAATGCCACGGCTCCCCCGCCGCCCTGGCCCTGGGGCTGGAGGCCCTGTTTCAGGCGGGGGCCCGGCAGGCCCGGCCCGGGGAGTTCACGCGCAGGGCCTTCCTCAACGGCAAACTGGACCTGACCCGCGCCGAGGCCGTGGCGGACCTGATCCACGCGGAGACCCCGGCGGCGGTGCGTCAGGCGGCGGGCCAGCTGGGGGGCGCCCTGGCCCGGACGGTGGACGGCGTTTACGATGAGCTCACCGGCCTGTGCGCCCATTTCCACGCGGTGCTGGACTACCCCGACGAGGACATCGAGCCCTTTGAGGCCGCGGAGCTGTCCGCGGCGCTGGAGGGGGCGGCGGAGCGGCTGGACGGCCTGACGGCCACCTACCGGCGGGGCCGTCTGTTGAACGAGGGGGTGCCCTGCGCCATCGTGGGCCGGCCCAACGCGGGGAAATCCACCCTGTTCAACGCCCTGCTGGGCTATGAGCGGGCTATCGTCACCCCCATTCCCGGCACCACCCGGGACACGGTGGAGGAGCGGGTGAGCTTCGGCGGCGTGCTGCTGCGGCTCACCGACACGGCGGGCCTGCGGGACACGGAGGACGCGGTGGAGCGGCTGGGGGTGGAGCGGTCCAAGGCGGCTATTCAGCAGGCGGAATTGATTCTGGCGGTGACGGACGGCGCGGGGGACTTCGCAGCGGAGGACCGGGAGGCTCTGGAGCTGGCATCCTCCTCCGGCAGGCCGTGGATCTGGATTGTGAGCAAGCGGGACCTCACCGGGCCCTCCGCCCTGTGGGGCGCGGGCTGGGGAGGGAACGCCCCCGCCGCCATGGTGTCCCTGTCCGCCAAAACCGGGGAGGGGCTGGAGGAGCTGGAAAAGGCGGTGTCGGTCCTATTCCCGGAGCCCCCGGTCTCCCAGGCCGGGGCCCTGCTCACCAACGCCCGGCAGGCGGAGGCGGCGGGACGGGCCCGGCAGGCGGTGCGCCGTGGGGCCCAGGCCCTGTCCGCCGGGATGCCCCCGGACGCCGTGGTGGCCGACGTGGAGGAGGCCCTGTCCGCCCTGGGGGAGCTGACGGGGCGCACGGTGCGGGAGGATGTCACCGCCCGGATTTTTGAGCGGTTCTGCGTGGGAAAGTGATTTCCCCGGAAATTAGGGAATGACAATGGGTGTTTTCCGGTGTATAATGGAATAAGAACCTGTATTCACAACCTCAATTCACCGTCTGGCTGGTTCTTTTCCCGCCACGCAGCGTTGAATTTTCTTGCAATAAACACAATTATTCCTGCGAAAATTTGCCTCGCTTGACGGAAAAATCCCTCAGCCATCCGGCGGTTTCGGCTGTAAATACAGGTTCTAAAAACGGGGGCGGGAGGCCGGATTAAATGGCGGTTCGAGTGAAAGTGATCCCCCAGGCAGGGGTCGTCGTGGACGGCAGAGCCATCCGCCTGGGCGGCGGAAAGGCGGACGTGGAGCAGATACTGGGCCACCCGGACACCATTTTTGAGAACTCGCTGTATTATTTTGAAAATGAATTGCGCATTGTTTTGGACAAGGCGGGCCGGGTGGAGTTCATTGAGCTGCTGGGCGGTCCGGACGGAACGTTCCAGCCGGTGTTGTTTGGCCTGGAGGCATTTCAGGCGGACCCGGAAGCAGTGGTTGGGCTGTTAAAGGAAAAAAACGGCGCCGATTTTTTGGACACGGAGAAGGGTTACAGCTATGCGTTCAAGAAGCTGAGTGTAGGGCTTTACCGGGAGAGCGTGCCCCAAAACGTGCCCGAGATGATCGAGGAAGCTGAAGCGGACGGAAACCCATTGAGTGAGGAAGATATTGAGTATGAGAAGCGCCGCACCCACTGGGCCACCGTGGGGATCGGCGTAGAGAATTACTATACATGAGGAGGGCTTGCCATGCGGGCGGTGGTGACGCGGGTGAAAAACGCCCGGGTGGAGATAGACGGAAGCGTAAACGGGGCCATCGGCACGGGCCTTCTGGTGCTGCTGGGGGTGGGCCCGGAGGACACGGAGGCCCAGGCCGGTAAAATGGCGGACAAGGTGTGCGGCCTGCGGATCTTTGAGGACGAGAACGAGAAAATGAACCTGAATTTAGCCGCCGTGGGGGGCGCCCTGCTGGTGGTGAGCCAGTTCACCCTCTACGCCGACACCTCCTCCCGCCGCCCGGGGTTCTCCCACGCCGCCAAACCGGAGACGGCCATCCCCCTCTACGAGGAGTTCATGGCCCAGTGCCGGGCGCGGGGCTTCCGGGTGGAGCACGGGGAGTTTGGGGCGGATATGCAGGTGTTCTCCCAGAACGACGGCCCGGTGACGATATTACTAGAGGTATAATATGGCTGTGATAAAACAATTAGACCCCCACGTGGCCGACCTGATCGCGGCAGGCGAGGTGGTGGAGCGCGCCCCAGTTGATTGCAGTCCTCGGCGGAAGTGAATTCCGCCTGCGGAAATTCTGCGCCTGCGGCTTCGAATTTACGCCGGTTTCCCGGCGGGCGGGGCGCTCCGCCCCAAAGGAGGAAGCGTATGTCTGACATCTGTGTATTGCCGTCCCATGTGGCCGACCTGATTGCCGCCGGCGAGGTGGTAGAGCGCCCCGCCAGCGTGGTGAAGGAGCTGATGGAAAACGCCATCGACGCCGGGGCCTCCGCCGTCACGGTGGAGATCAGCCGGGGGGGCATGGCCCTCATCCGGGTGACGGACGACGGCTGCGGCATCCCGGCGGACCAGGCCCCCACCGCCTTCCTCCGCCACGCCACCTCCAAAATCTCCGGCGAGCGGGACTTGGAGGCCATCAGCACCCTGGGCTTCCGGGGGGAGGCCCTGGCGGCCATCTCCGCCGTGGCCCGGGTGGAGCTGCTCACCCGCACCGAGGATTCGGAGCTGGGCACGTCCCTCACGGTGGAGGCCGGAGCGGTGGTGGGCCAGGAGGAGGCGGGCTGCCCCAAGGGGACCGTCATGAGCGTCCGGGACCTGTTTTTCAACACCCCCGCCCGGCTGAAGTTCATGAAAAAGGACGCCGCCGAGGGGGCGGCGGTGTTTGCCGTGGTCCAGCGGACGGCCCTGTCCCACCCGGAGCTGAGCGTGAAGTTTATCCGGGACGGAAAGCAGGAGCTGCTCACCCCCGGCGACGGCCAGCTGAAAAGCGCCGTCTACGCCATCATGGGCCGGGACATCGCCCTGGGCTTCCTCCTCGTCAAGGGGTCCGGAGACGGGATGACCGCTGAGGGCTTTGCCTCCCTGCCCGCCTGCTGCCGGGGGAGCCGGGGATATCAGCACTTTTTCGTCAACGGACGGTATGTGAAGAGCCGGGTCATGACGGCGGCGGTGGAGGAGGCCTATAAAAACCAGAAGATGGTGGGGAAATTCCCCGGCTGCGTCATCCACCTCACCGTGAGGCCCGGCGAGGTGGACGTAAACGTCCACCCCACCAAGACCGAGGTGAAGTTCCAGCGGGAGCAGGCGGTGTTCGGGGCGGTGTACGGCGCGGTGCTGTCCGCCCTGAACCGGGACCACACCCGGCCCCAGGCGGTGCTGCCCGGGGTGAGGGCCCGGGACACCGTCACCTCCAACCAGACCAGCCTGCCGCTGAACGACCGCGCCCGGGAGGTGAGCGGCACCCAGTTCATGCCCGCCTCCCGGTTCAGACCCGCGCCGGGGTTCGCGCCGGGGAGACAGCCCGAGCCCCCGGACCTTTCCAAGGTGAGGCCGAAGACGGAGGCCGCGCCCACTCCCCCGCCGGAGAAAAAGAAGGACTCTCCCTTCCGGTGGGTGGAGCCCCTGCCGGAGCGGGAACCGCCCGCCCCGGCGGAGGAACCGCCCCTCCCCTCCCCCGCCCCGGCGAGGCCGGCGGAGGAAAAACCGATTCCGGCGGAGAAACCCGCCCCCGTTCCGGCGGAGCGGGCGGACCCGGCCCAAGAGGAGGGGGACCGCCCCAGGCCGGAGGAAGCGCCGGAGCCCCTGCCCGCCGCCCCCGAGGAGGAGCCCTGGACGGTGCGGGGGGAGCTGTTTCATACATACGTGCTGGTGGAGCAGGGGGACAAGGTGCTGCTCATCGACAAGCACGCCGCCCACGAGCGGGCCAACTTCGACCGGCTCAAGGCGGCGGACTACCGGCCCATGGTCCAGGAGCTGCTCACCCCCGTCGCCTTCTCCCCCGCCCCCGAGGAGCTGGCGCTGCTGCTGGAGCAGACGGAGCTGCTGGCCCAGTTCGGCTTCGAGGTGGAGCAGTTCGGGTCCGGCGCCCTGGCGGTGCGGTCCGCGCCGGACTATTTGGACGCCGGGGACATCGAATCCGCCCTGTGCGGGCTGGCCCGCCGCCTCCGGACGGCGGGGACCGCCGACCCGGATTCCGCCCGGGATGAGCTGCTCCACACCATGGCCTGCAAGGCGGCCATCAAGGGCGGCTGGAGCAGCGGCCCTCAGGAGCTGGAGGAGGTGGCCCGGCTGGTGATGAGCGGGGCGGTGAAGTACTGCCCCCACGGCAGGCCGGTGGCCATCGAGCTGACGAAAAGGCAGCTGGAGAAGCAGTTCCGGCGGGGGTGAGGGGGCGCAGATGGACGAAATTGCCTTTGTTCCGCTGACGGCGGAGAACTTTGACCCGCGTTCCCTTGACACGTTTATCCGCCGCCAGCAGGTGCGGGAGTGCTGGCGGCGGGCGGAGGGGGCGCTGGTCCTGCGCCCGGCGGAGTATGTGGAGGACTGGGATCTGAACCAGCGCCGGGAAATTGCCGCGGAGGTGCTGGAGGCCGTCCGCACAGGCGGCGCGGCCTTCGGGGCGCTGTGCGGCGGGGAGATCGTGGGCTTTGCGGTCCTGGCCGGGGGACGGCTGGGGTCCCGGAGGCAGTACGCCGACCTGTCCCTGTTCTATGTGTCCGAGCCCTTTCGGGGCCGGGGCGCGGGCGGGGCGCTGTTCCGCCGGGCCTGCGCCGCCGCCCGGGAGATGGGGGCGGAAAAGCTCTACATCTCCGCCCACTCCGCCCGGGAGGTTATGGCCGCCTATTGGGCGCTGGGCTGCATGGAGGCGGAGGAGCCGGACCCCCATCATGTCCGGGCGGAGCCCTGGGACATTCAGCTGGAGCTCCGGCTCTGACGGCGGAGTCAGCCCTTCTTCCGGGCCTGCCACAGCTTGGCCAGCATGTCCTTGAGCACCAGAAAGGCGTCCAGCTCATTGTAGCCGGACTCCCGTTTCAGGCGGTCCAGCAGCGCGGCGAGCTCCTGAACGTAAGGGGCGGGGTCCACCGTTTCCGGATAGGTGAGCAGGACGGGGTATTTCTTTCCCCAGGCCCTGGTCCAGTCAATTTTCTCCGTCACCGCGGCGCTGGTGCGCTGGATGGCCTCCTGGACCTCCTGTATGTCCAGGTCGAAGTCAATCAGCTCGTCCAGGGACAGCTTGTACAGCACGGCCAGCCGCTTGGACTGGCGGATATCGGGCAGGGTTTCGTCCGTCTCCCATTTGGAGATGGTCTGGCGGCTCACCCCCAGCTTCTCCGCCACCCCCTCCTGGGACAGCCCGCTCTTTTTCCGGGCCTGGTACAGACTGTTTCCTAAGCTCATGGTTTACCACTCCTTTCAGCTCCCATTATAGACCGCCGGGGGAGGAAAATCCACCCGCCGGACGGCACAGATCCGCCCGTTTTGCTGGCAAATCCCTCGTCCATCCGGCGGTAAATACAGGCTCTTAAGGAACGTCCGATTGAACCGGAGGTTCCCAAATATAAGGAGGCATTGCTATGGCGTACAAACTGTCCGAAATCAACGCCGCCGTGCGGCGGGACCCGGTGGGGTTCATGGAGGAGTGCGACCAGGGCTATCAGGACAAGATCGCCCGGGCCGCGGAAAAAATCTGTGAGAACATGAAAAAGAGCCCGGTGGTGCTGCTGTCCGGCCCCTCGGGCTCGGGCAAGACCACCACGGCGGAAAAGCTGAGCCGGGAGCTGGAGCGCCGGGGGGTGCGCACCCACGCGGTGTCCATGGACGACTACTTCATCCGCCCGGACCCAGACCGTATGCCCCGCACCCCGGACGGGGCCATCGACTACGAGTCCCCGGAGATGATGGACCTGAAGCTGCTGGACGAGCACTTCGCCAAGCTCACCCGGGGCGAGTGGATTCTGGTGCCCAAATTTGAGTTCGCCCGCCAGATGCGCAACGACAGCAAGGGCACGCCCCTGAAGCTGTCCAAGGACGAGGTGGCCATCTTTGAGGGCATCCATGCCCTGAACACCCAGCTCACCAGCCGCCACCCGGACGCCACCCGGCTGTACATCTCCGCCCGGAGCGACGTGGTGGACGACGCGGGCCAGGTCATGTTCAAGCGCACCTGGCTGCGCCTGGCCCGGCGGGCGGTGCGGGACTACAACTTCCGGGGCACCGACGTCAGCGGGACCCTGGACATGTGGGCCAACGTGCGCCGGGGGGAAAAGCTGTACATCTCCCCCTATAAGAACACCGCCCACATCATGTTCGACTCCGCCCTGGCCTATGAGACCTCGGTGATGGCCTGCTACGCCAAGCCCATCATGGCGGCGGTTCCGGCGGAGAACCAGCGGCGGCATGAGCTGCTGGAGCTGGTGTCCGCCTTTGACCGCTTTGAGCCCATCGACCCCAAGCTGGTGCCGCCGGAGTCCCTGATCCACGAATTCATCGGCTGGCCGGACTGACAAGCTGAAGGAGCCGCCCCATCGGGGCGGCTCCCAGCTTGTCGAAAAAGTCTTTTCGACAAGCTGCCTGCGATTTTTTGAACGCCATAACGTTCAAAAAATCGTTGATTGCACGTGAAAGACACCCCTCCTGGGTTTCTTTCACACTATCTTCCTTCCCGATGGTGCCGCGCAACGCACTTAATCGACAGTCTGGGAGCCGCCCCATCGGGGCGGCTCCTTTTCGCTGATTTACCAGGGAAAGACCGGGTCGGGGGAAGGGCTCTGGGTGGGCTCAGGGGGAAGGCTTTGGCTGGGGGGAAGGTCCTGGCCCGGATTCCGGCCGTAGGGCACAAAGCACAGGTCCATGTCCACCGAGGAGCCGATGCCCGCCACCTTGCCCTTGTCGGAGTACTGCCACATCTGGAAATCATAGCGGAAGTCGGGGGCGTCCTGGTACTCCGCGTACCAGAAGTGATACTGCACCAGGCGGCTCAGGTCCATCTTGGCCAGGCCGCAGAACTCGTTGAAGTAGAGCATGGGGCGGTAGCCCGCCTCCTCCACCCGCTGGCAGAAGGCGGCGATGCACTGGGTGATCATCTCGGCATCCACGCCGTAGGCCCGGGACTCGTTTCCCCCCAGGTACTCCCAGTCGCACACCACGGGGTAGGTGATGTAGGCCCGGTAGGGCTCCAGCATCTCCAGGAACATGTCCGCCTCCTCCAGGGCCTCCTCCACGGTGACGGCGTTGGAGAAGAAGTAGGCGCCCACGTCCAGCCCGGCGGCGATGGCCCCCTTCATGTTCTTGTCAAACCAGCCGTCCACGCACAGCTTGCCGGTGCCCCAGCCCCGGTTGCCCGCCCGGATGATGGCGAAGTCGATGCCGTCCCCGGCCACCGCCTGCCAGTCGATGTCCCCCTTGTGGCCGGACACGTCGATGCCCCGGGCGTAATAGCCGCCGGAATAGATCATCCGGTCCTGGTCGTCCCGGAAAAACTGCTCCGGGGCATAGGAGCTGAGGGGCACGTTGTCCAGGGGCTTCAGCCAGGCGTTCTGATAGCGGAACATTCCCTCGGTGACATCCGTGTTCATCATCCGCCACACGATGGCCGCGATCTGCTCCCGGGTGATGGGCTCGTCGGGCAGGAAGCGGGTGACGCCGTCGCTGCCGGTGACGCCCTCCATAATGCCCTTCTCATACAGCATGGTGAGGTAGCCGTCGTCGCAGTCGGCGTAGGGCGTCTCGCTCAGGCCGCAGATGTCCAGCATGTCCAGGGCGCGGCAGGCCATCCGGCCCACGGCCAGCCGGGTGGGCACCTCGTCCAGCATATCCTCGCTGAAATTGTACACCAGCCGCTGGTCCAGGGCGGGCTGGATGTAGCAGTAGGCCCAGTGGTGCTCCGGGTCGCGCTCCGGCTCCTCCTCCCCTACGGCCAGCAGGATGAGCTTGAACACCTCGCCCCAGGTGACGTTGCGGTCCCCCTGGAAATTGCCGTCGTCGCAGCCGCTGACCACGCCCTGGCTGACCAGGTCGGAGATATAGGGGAAGGACCAGTGGTCCACGGACAGGTCCGGGAAGGGGGAGAGCGGAGTGGGATTGGATGGCACGGGGCTGGCGGCCAGGGCGGTGTTGCTGGAGCTGAAGGCCAGCAGGATGGCCAGGAGCAGAACGGCGGCGCGTTTTTTCATGAGGTCTCCTTTCCTCGCGGGGGTGGATAGTGTCGTATTCTCTATTCTACATAATTCGACAGGGTTTGACAAGCCCCCGGAAAAAGTTTACAGTTCCGATGAAAAAATGCTTGACAGCGGAGCCGCGCCGTGGTATCCTACGGATGACAAATAAAGCTGTCAAAAAGACAAAGACGCTTGTCAAAACGACAAAGAAAACTGTCAGGAGGAATGGACCATGATCTGGAGAGAACTGGGGATCAGCGGCGGGACGGCGCTGATCGTGCTGTGCGCGCTGTACTTTGTCATCAAGTGGGCGGTGCGGAAGGGCATCATGGAGGCCCACGAGCGGATCGCGGAGGAGAAAAAGGGCTGGTTCCGGAGCGCCTGCGAGGCGCTGGCCG
Organism: uncultured Oscillospiraceae bacterium; assembly: GCA_910577525.1. Lineage (GTDB taxonomy): Bacteria > Bacillota > Clostridia > Oscillospirales > Oscillospiraceae > Enterenecus. Next base: position 12,018 of record CAJTLI010000049.1, read on the forward strand.
GGGAGCAGGCCCCCGGTCCGGAGAACGGGCCCAGGTAAAAGGGAGGGACAGCCGTGCTGAAAAACCGCTTGAAGGAGCGCCGGGCGGCGCTGGGCGTCAACCAGCAGGAGCTGGGGCGGCTGGCCGGGGTGTCCCGGCAGACCATCAGCCTCATCGAGCGGGGGGACTACTCCCCCTCGGTGACGCTGGCCCTCACCCTGGCGAAGATCTGCGGGGTGGCGGTGGAGGACATTTTCAGTCTGGAGGAGGAGAACGATGAAGGAAAACAATAATGACGCGGTCCGGCAGGAGAACAAAAAGGCCCTGCCCAAGTTCGCTTTGATTATGGCGGTGAGCCTGGTGGGCGGGATCGCCCTGGGGCTGGCCCTGGTGTTCGTGGTCCCGGAACATCTGGGGGACACCCTGGACGCCGCCGGGCGGTTTTTCACCCGGCATCTGGCGGGCCCGCTGCTCATCGCCGTGCCTTTCCTGGAGCTGGCAATCTGCCTGCCCATCTACTCCGGGGCAAAAAAGCGGCTGGCCGCCTGGGACGGGGAGGACGAGGCCGTCAGCAGCGAGGCCGAGGCCCGGCTGTCGGTGTGCATCTGGATCACCGGCATGGCGCTGACCCTGTCGCTCTTCCTGCTGGCGGCCATGGTCTCCAACTTTGTGAAGGACGCGGGGACGGACCAGATCATGCCGCCCCAGATGTTCTTCGGGGGTCTGGGCGGGTTTTTTGCCGCCCTGGCGGTGGCCGTCCTGCTCCAGCAGAAGCTGGTGGACCTGTCCAAGCGGCTCAACCCGGAAAAGCACGGCTCGGTGTATGACACCAGGTTTCAGAAGACCTGGTATGAGAGCTGCGACGAGGCGGAGCGGGCCATCATCGGCCAGTGCGCCCTCAAGGCGTATCAGGCCGTGTCCCGCACCTGCCTGGGGCTGTGGCTGGTGTTCGTGGTGGGCGGGATGTTCCTGGACTGGGGTTTTCTGCCCGCCCTGGCGGTGTGCATCATCTGGGGCGTGAGCCAGTCGGCCTACTCCTGGCAGGCCCTCAAGCTGAGCAAACCCGGCGGAGCGGGCAGTCCAATGTGAAACGGGAGACTGGGGGACTGGGAGGCACAAGGAGGTCAAAATCATGCGGAACTGTCTCAGGTGCGGCGCAGAGATGCAGGAGGGCTGCACGGTGAAGGTGGAGGGCGCGGGCTACGGCGTGGTGCTGTCCACCGAGGAAAACAAGCTGTTCAGCGGGCGGATCGGAAAGCCCCGGGTGGCCATCTGCCCCCAATGCGGCGAGGTGTCCATTTATTTGAAGGACACGGACAGGCTGAACGGCTGAACAAAAAATCAACTGCCTGACGGGGCGTTGAGATAAGAAGCCTTTTGCGGGGGCGCATAGGATGCGTCCCCGGGCGGCTGATAGCCGCCCCTACAGGGGTTCTTACAACAACGGCCTTGAGGGCGGTTGATTTTTTTGCCGGAATCAGGTAGAATAGATATCCTATGAAAAATGAGAGAGGGCGGAACGCCCTCAAGCGGCCTTCTGGCCGCCGCGCCGAGTGGCGCGTACAAGTGTTTTTGCGCTAAGCAAAAACCTTGGCGCAGGGCGAATTTATTTCGCCCGAGCATTTTGATCACCAAAGGGGCCCCCACAAAGCCGCCTTTGGGCTTTGTGGGGAGGCGAGTCCATGTCCGCGCTGCTGTTGCCCAACGAAATACTGTCCATGTCCGCCCAGGCGGCCCGGCTGCTGGTGGAGTCCGGGGACGGGGACGGAGCGCTCCTCTACCTGGCCCTGCTGGAGTCCGGCGGGGACGCTGACCGCGCCGCCGCCCGGCTGCGCTGGGAGGACGCCCGCCTGCGCCCCGCCTGGGACAGGCT
>CAJTLI010000050.1 GCA_910577525.1 uncultured Oscillospiraceae bacterium
TGCTTGAACAATTTTACCGCCTTATTTTTGTCTAACTTTTTGGGCGCACTTCACTGGGGCGGGCGGCGTCGGTTTTCGGCCTCGGACCGGCTTACATGCAGCAGTTTTTGGCGTCCTGACAGCCATCTGGCGGGGCGATGGTGTTGGGGGGGAAGAACTCCTCCATGGGGAACTGCACCTGACGGAAGATGGCGCAGGGGTCCTCCTCGCCGCCTCCGGCGGTGCACTCCTTGCTGGGCATGCAGTAGTCGTAGGCGGGGATGAGCAGCTGGCTGTCCCGCTCCAGGCGGATGATGGAGAACTGGCCCAGGGTGACGTATACCCTCCGGCCCTCGCCCCCCATGTTCAGCTCGCCGGGGAAGCAGCCCGCGATGCCCGCGGGCACCTCGGCCGCGTCGCCGCAGGGGCACGCAGGCGGCTCGCAGGGGTCGGACAGGCGCATGGACAGGATGATGGGGTCCACGGAGTTGACCACCGCCACAGGCAGGTTGGTGCTCATCAGGTTCTGCTCATCCAGGTCGTCCGCCCGGCTGTTGGAGGAAAACACCTTGGCGCTGCCCTCGCTGCCGAACAGGATGGCCCGTTTGTCGAATACCGCCAGGCCGCAGATCGCCACCGGCCGGGCGGCGCCCACGAAGGCGTCGGCGGTCACGCGGTAGAAGTAGCGAACGTCAACGGTGAAGAAGCCCCGGTTGAACCCCACGGGCTCCACGTCGATGTAAGCGTACAGCAGCTCGGCCTGGCCGGCCTTCAGGCTGATGGCCCGGTCGATGACGGCCTGAGAGCTGACGGTGGGGTAGAGCCTCAAATCCTCTACACAGTCCTTATCGGAAGACCTCCCGCGTTATAGGTTTTCCGGCCCCTAAGGGTTCGCAATCATTAGGAATGTGAGGAAATTTTCTCTGATCTTATAGTTTGATGATAATTTTTATCCTAGTTCTCATTGCGCAATAAGCTCCAAGAAAGGTTTTTGTGAATCTGCACAAAAACATCTGGACATTTTCCGGAGGATATGGTATATTTAAGAGGAATCACTCCCCGCTGCGGAGATGAAAAGGAGGAAAAAACATGGAACCCAAGTTTTTTAAAATTCCCATCAGTGTCGGCAGCGTCTCCCTGCGGGTGGCCAAGGGCCACTTCGCCACCAGAAACAGCCACACCAACTACTTTATCGACGTGACCGAGCAGCAGTCCTGTCTCGGGGAGGCGAAGGCGGTAGCCCGGCAGCTGGCCCAGCGGGACCTGACCCGCAACACCATTGTGGATACGATCCTGTGCCTGGACGGAACCCGCGTCATCGGCACCTGCCTGGCCAGGGAGCTCACCCAGGGCGGCAACTGCTCGGTCAACACCGGAAGGGAGATCTACCTGCTCCGGGAGAACCTGAGCCGCGACGGAAAGTTCATCTTCCGGGAGAACGCCCGGTTTATGCTGGATGGAAAAAACGTACTGCTTCTGCTGGCCTCCGTCACAACCGGCGGCACAGTCCGCAAGGGAATGCGTTGCGTCCAATACTACAAGGGGAACGTAGCGGGGGTCGCCTCCATCTACAGCCATGTGAAGGAAGTAGATGGAATCCCGGTGGTGTCCCTGTTCAATACCAACGACCTGCCCGGCTATGCCAGCCACCGCCCCGACGAATGCCCCCTCTGTAAGGCGGGCCAGCCGCTGGACGCCATGATAGACACATACGGCTACGCCGCGCTGTAGCCGCCGGCCAAGTTGGAAACCCCCCGCCGGCGCGCCGCCGCTTTTCAGGCGGCGCCTGAAGCCAATCAAAATAAGCCGCATGACGCCAAAAAGGGCCCAGGAACTAAATCCTGGGCCCTTTTTGGTCGTTATTCGAAATAAAGCATGTTCGCGCTAGGAAACGCGGGCACAAAGCAGAAGCAAATTACTTCAGCTCCACCTTGCCGCCAGCCTCCTCGATCTTCTTCTTCAGCTCCTCGGCCTCGTCCTTGCCGATGGCTTCCTTCAGGGTCTTGGGCGTGCCCTCGACGGCGGCCTTGGCCTCGGCCAGGCCCAGACCGGTGATCTCGCGGACGACCTTGATGACCTTGATCTTGGAAGCGGCATCAAAGCCGGTCAGGACCACGTCAAACTCGGTCTTCTCCTCCACAGCGGCGGCGGCGGGGCCGGCGGCGGGGGCGGCCATAGCGGCGGCGGACACGCCGAACTCTTCCTCCAGAGCCTTGACCAGATCGTTCAGCTCCAGAACAGTGAGGGCCTTGACTTCTTCCACCAGAGCGGTGACTTTCTCGCTAGCCATGATGATATTCCTCCTGATTTTCAAGTGTGTGTTAAAATATGTTGCGTCCCCTGAGGGACAGCCGCCGTTATTCGGCGGCGGGGGCCTCCCCGGCCGGAGCCTCAGCGGCGGGCTCGCCGTTTTTCTCGGCGATGGCCTTGATAACGATGGCCAGGCTGGTAATCGGGGCCAGCATCATGCCGAGCACCTGACCCAGCAGCGCGTCCTTGGAGGGCAGCTCGGCCAGGGCGAACACATCGTCCAAGGGAAGCACCTTGCCGTCCATAAAGCCGGCCTTGATGTTGAAGCGGTCGCCCATCTGCTTGGCGTACTTGTTGACGATGCGCATGGGGGCGATGGGATCGTCCTTGGAGACGGCCATGGAAGTGGTGCCGCTGAGCACCTCGTCCAGCTCGCCCAGCTCCACGTCGTCCAGAGCGCGGCGCAGCAGGGTGTTCTTCACCACGGCGTACTCCACGCCATTCTCGCGCAGCTCGTGGCGCAGGGCGGTGTCCTCAGACACGGTGATGCCCTTGTAGTCCACCAGAACGCCGGAGCTGGCGGCCTTGAGGGTGTCCACCAAACCGGCCACCACGGCCTGCTTCTCACTGAGAACCTTTGCGTTAGGCATTGTTGGAATTCACCTCCGAAATGGTTGGTAGGCGGCAGTTCCAAAAGAAAAAGCCGCTTTCGTGTCCACACGAAAACAGCGCAATCATAGCATATCGGCTGCATTCTCGGCAGGACTTACCTTGCGCGCCTGCTGTCTTTGAACACTTGGAATATTATACGCCCTGCCCAGGCGCTTGTCAAGAGAAACCGGAAATAAATTTTAATTTGTCAACTTGTACTCCAGGTTGACCGCGTTTTAAGCCCTCAGCGGTGCCGCCGCCGGTATTCGTTGGGGCTGATTCCCTCCAGCCGCCGGAAGCTCTGGGAAAAATAGCTCAGGGAGGAGAAACCCAGAATCTGGGCAATCTGAGACAGGGAGTGGTCGGTTTCCGCCAGCAGAAACCGGCTCTCCTGAATGCGCCGGGAGATGAGGTAGCTGATGGGGGAGGTGTTGAATTCCCGGCGGAAGGAGTGGGAGAGATAGTATTTGTTGATGTGGGCCAGCTCCGCCAGCTGGTCCAGGGTCAGGTTTTCCTTGAAGTGGTTGTCGATATAGCGGCGGACCAGGCTGCACTCCCGGCTGGACCCCGCGCCGGCGGGAGCGGCGGACAGGGCGAAATCGTCCCGGCGGGTCAGCCGCAGCAAAATCACCTCCAGCAGCCGCTGGCAGATCTCGTCGCACCCCGCTCTGGGTTCCCGGCTCTCCTGAATGAGGATGCGCAGGCATCCGGACAGGGCGCTCTCCACCGCCTGACTCAGCAGGGTGTAGCCTCCGGTTCCGGCGATGGTTTCCAGCCCCTCCACCCCCAGTACCACGTACTCCATGGGGCTTCCGTTCTGGCTGGTCTCGGTGTGAGGCACCCCGGCGTTGACCGCCACCATGTCGTGGACGCCCACGGGAAAACGCTCCTCCCGGATGAGAAAGTCCCCCCGGCCACCGGTGATGAAAAACAGCTCCGCGCAGGTGTGGGAGTGGAGCTGAGAGGTCCACTCCTGACTGTAATGGGTGTAGGACACATAGCGCAGCCGGGACCGGCCGCGCTCCGTGCCTCGGTCCGAGGCACGATCCGCCTCTGCCAGGATATATTGGTGCGTGCTCACGGCGATTCCTCCCCTGGGGCGCAATGTTCGTAAAAAGCTTTCAGACCTGCCAAATTTTATTATAACTTCTTTTTCAGGATTGTGCAACTCTCCAACCAAAATTTTGCAAAGAAGGATGAGAAAGGGTGGGAACCACCTGGAGAGCGAAAACGATTCCACCGAAAATTATAAATTTCGCCGAAAAAAGGGTTAGACAGCATTCCATCATGTTGCAAACTGCAAAAAAGACAATATCTATAAAAACTGAAGCAACAATCGGATTGTCAGCGGGTCTGAAAGCGTTTAACCTAATAACTGTAGAGGGCGGGAAGCGATTTCCGCCGAATACGATACATATTTGGAAACGGAGGAACTGAAATGAAAAAGATTCTGAGCGTTCTCCTGGCGGCCGTTATGGCGCTGACCCTGCTGGCTGGCTGTTCCAACCAGACCGGCGGCGAAACCAGCAAGGCCCCCGAGAACAGCACCCCCGCCGGCACCGAGCAGTCTGATGCCCCCCAGGGCGGCGACAAAAAGTATGACGGTGTGGAGCTGACCATGTGGTCCATGTGGTCCAGCGGCGAGCCCCAGGCCAACGTCATCACCGAGGCCGCCGCGGCCTTCGAGGCCGAGACCGGCGCCAAGGTGAACATCGAGTTCAAGGGCCGCGACGTGAACAAAGTGCTCACCGCCTCCCTGGAGGCCAAGGAGAACATCGACATCATTGAGGACGATTACCAGCGCATCGCCAACACCTATCCCAACATCCTGGACCTCACCGACATGGCTAATGCCGTCAACTACGACAGCTTCAGCTACGCCTGCCTGAACAATCAGGTTATCGAGTGGGTGGGCCACCTCAACTCTATTGTGGAGCAGCCCCAGATCGGCGGCATCTTCTACGACAAGGCCGCCTTTGAGAAGGCCGGCGTGACCAGCGTGCCCGCCACCTGGGCCGAGTTCCTGGACGCCTGCCAGAAGATCAAGGACTCCGGCGTGGGCCCCATCGCCCAGGACTCCGCCTACTGCGACTTCGCCTTCTACCATCAGCTGACCCGCCATCTGGGTGAGGAGAAGATCACCGAGCTGGATACCAACGGCGGCTGGAGCGGAACCGCCGCCGAGCAGGCCGCTCAGGACATCATCGACCTGATCAACAAGGGCTACTTCGTGGACGGCGCTCCCGATGAGTTCCCCGCCAGCGAAAACAAGATCGGCTTCGGCCTGGCCTCCATGGTGGTGTGCGCCAACTACGTCACCGCCGAGGTGGACAACAACACCGAGACCCAGGTGGATTGGGGCTTCTTCAACTATCCCGCCGTGGACGGCGGCGCGGACAACGCTTCCGTGTACGGCGGCGCCAACTCTCTGGCCGTCACTAGCTACAGCGAGAACGCCCAGGCCGCCTTTGACTTCATCATCTTCCTGACTACCGGCGAGTGGGACCAGAAGATGGCCACCGACGCCAAGCAGATCCCCGCCGACACCCGCAACAAGGCGTATCCCAGCCTGGAGGGCTCCGTGGAGGCTCTGCTGGCCGCCGAGAAGCCCATGACCTGGTGCGCCGGCTTCCACGCCAACGCCGACCTGAAGGACTCCATCAAGTCCCTGTGCATCGAGCTCTTCGAGGGCAAGTACGCCACCGGCGCGGACTTCTGCAAGGCTCTGGACGCCCTGTATTAATTGACAGCTCCATAGCGCAATCCGTCGTGTTGGCAGGCGGCGCCCCCCAGCGCCGCCTGCCTTTTGTACTCAAAAACAGGAAGGAGAGAGCGAAGTCATGCGAAAAAACAAGACAATGATCTTCTGGTTCTGCCTGCCCGCCCTGCTGTGCCTGCTGATCATGTTTGTCTACCCGGTGTGCCGCACCGTCATCATGAGCTTCTTCGCGGTAGAGAGCGTCACCGCCACCACAGCGGACTGGACCTTCAACGGCCTGAGCAACTACTTCAAGATCTTCGGCAGCGCCAGTTTCCTGACCTCCATGCAGAACATGCTGCTGATCTGGATTGTGGGCGGCGTATTCACCCTGCTGCTGGCCATGCTGATGGCGGTGGTCGTCACCAGCGGCATCCGAGGCAAGAAGTTCTTCCGGGCCGCCATCTACATGCCCAACATCATCAGCGCCGTGGCCCTGGCCACCATGTGGATACAGTATATTTTCCAGTACGATTTCGGCCTGCTCAACCAGATTGTCCAGCTGTTTGGGGGCGAAAAGGTGAAGTGGCTGGGCACCGACCTGAAGTTCTGGGCCATGACCGGCTCTTTCATCTTCGGCAGCGTGGGCTACTACATGCTCATTTACATCAGCGGCATCGAGGGCATCCCCCAGGATCTCTATGAGGCCGCCACCATCGACGGCGCGGGCAAGGGCCGCCAGTTTTTCGATATCACCCTCCCACTGCTCAAGGGCGTAATCAAAACCTCCATCACCTTCTGGAGCATCAACACCACCACCTTCTTCCTGTGGACCAAGATGTTCTCCCCCATCGACACCGAGTCGTCCACCATTGTGCCGGTCATCTACCTGTACGACATGGTGTTCGGCGGGAAGGGCATCACCACCCGGGACGCGGGGGCGGGCGCCGCGGTGGGCGTGGTGCTGACCCTGATTATCATCGCGGTCTATCTCATCACCGAGCAGCTCTTCAAGGGCAGCGACCTGGAATACTGAGAGGGGAGGGAATGACATGAAAAAGATCAACTGGAAAAAGGAGCTGCGGCTGCTGCCCGGCTATCTCATCGTGGGCATCTGGGTGCTGTTCACCGCCGTGATGCTGTTCTGGATTCTGGGGGCCAGCCTTTCCACTTCCCGAGATATTTACCAGGGCAATATCTTCAAGTTTGAGACCGGTCTCCACTTTGAAAACTACGCCACGGCCTGGAATGTCCAGAACGTGTCGGTGTTCTTCGGCAACTCCCTGCTCTATTCCGTCATCTCCTGCGTAGGGGTGCTGGCCATATCCGCCCCCGCCGCCTACGTCCTCTCCCGCTGGGAGTTCACCGGCGGCAAGGCCCTGCGCATCGGCTTGGTGGTCGCCATGAGCGTGCCCGTCATCATGGTCATCATGCCCATCTACTCCCTGTCCGTCCAGTGGGGCATCAAGGGCCGGGTGCTGCTGGTGATTCTTTACATCATGCTCCGGGTGCCGTATACCACAATCTATCTTCTGGACTTCTTCTCCACCCTGTCCCGCACCTATGAGGAGGCGGCCTATCTGGACGGGTGCAGCGGGCCCAACACCTTCCTGAAGATCATGCTGCCCCTGGTGCAGCCCGCCATCATCACGGTGACAATCTTCAACTTCATGTCCGTGTGGAACGAGTTCTTCATGGCCCTGATCTTCACCTCCAGCGAGTCCATGGCCCCCGTAGGCGTGGGACTGCTGAACATCATCAACGCCATGAAGCAGACCGGACAGATGGGCGGCATGTTCGCGGCGGTCATTATCGTGTTCCTGCCCACCTTCCTGCTCTACATCTTCATGTCCGAAAAGATCATCGCCGGCGTCACCGGCGGCGGCGTCAAGGGCTAGTTCCTTTTTCTCGAGAGAAAAAGGAACCAAAAAGAGCTTTCATTCGCTGCCAAAGCCGTGCTATCTTTCCGCCTCCCGCCCGCTTCCGGGCGGGAGGGCGGTACGAGAGGGGAACATGTTCCATTATGGCAGATACAATCAACACAGGCCGGGTCACAATCCCCACCGATGTGGACGTGGTGCCCGAGACCCTGGAGCTCTTGAGGCGCTGGGGGGCGGACGCCATCCGGGACTGTGACGGCACCGACTTTCCTCAGGAGCTGAAGGGGGCGGGGGCCAAGGTCTACTCCACCTATTACACCACCCGGAAGGACAACGCCTGGGCCCGGGCCAATCCCGACGAGGTCCAGCAGTGCTATATCATGACCGGCTTTTACACCGCTGCGGGCGAGCCCCTGTCCATTCCGCTGATGAAGGGCGTCAGCCCGGAGCTTTTGCAGGTGAACACCCGGGACGACATCAAGCGCTGGTGGGAGGTGGTGGACCGCTCCACCGGGGAACCCCTGCCGCCGGAGGCGTGGACCTATGACGAGGGGACGGGATGTGTGGTGATCCCCGCCCCGGAGGAGTTCCACGACTATACCGTCAGCTTCCTGGCCTACCTGATCTGGGACCCGGTGCACATGTACAACGCCGTCACCAACGGCTGGAAGGATTTTGAACACCAGATTACCTTCGACGTGCGCCAGCCCAAAACCCGCGCCTTCACCATGGAGCGGCTGCGGAAGTTCATCGCCGATCACCCCTATGTGGACGTGATCCGGTACACCACATTTTTCCACCAATTCACCCTCATTTTTGACGAGCTGAAACGGGAAAAATATGTGGACTGGTACGGCTATTCCGCCTCTGTCTCCCCCTATATCCTGGAGCGGTTCGAGCGGGAGGCGGGCTACCGGTTCCGCCCCGAGTTCATCATCGACCAGGGCTATTACAACAACCAGTACCGCGCGCCGTCCAAGGAGTTCAAGGATTTCATGGCCTTCCAGCGCCGGGAGGTGGCCGCGTTGGCCCGGGAGATGGTGGACATCACCCACGAGCTGGGCAAGGAGGCCATGATGTTCCTGGGAGACCACTTCATCGGCACCGAGCCCTATCTGGACGAGTTCAAGACCATCGGCCTGGACGCGGTGGTGGGCTCCGTGGGCAACGGCTCCACCCTGCGGCTCATCTCCAACATTCCCGGCGTGAAGTACACCGAGGGCCGGTTCCTGCCCTACTTTTTCCCCGACACCTTCCATGAGGGGGGAGACCCCGTCCGGGAGGCCAAGGAGAACTGGGTCACAGCCCGGCGGGCCATCCTCCGCAAGCCCATCGACCGCATCGGCTACGGCGGCTACCTCAAGCTGGCCTGCCAATTCCCGGAGTTTCTGGACTACGTGGAGTCCGTCTGCCGCGAGTTCCGGGAGCTGTACGGCAACATCAAGGGGACGACTCCCTACTGCGTCAAAACGGTGGCCGTGCTCAACGCCTGGGGCCGGGCCCGGTCCTGGGGGTGCCACATGGTCCACCACGGGCTGTATCACAAGCAGAACACCGCCTACGCCGGGGTGATCGAGGCCCTGTCCGGCGCGCCCTTCGACGTAAAATTCCTGAGCTTCGACGATTTGAAAACGGACCCCCATGTGCTGGACGGGGTGGATGTCATCATCAACGTGGGAGGGGGCGACACCGCCCACACCGGCGGCGCGGTTTGGGAGGACCCGGACATCTCCGCCGCCGTGAAGGGGTTCGTCCACCGGGGCGGCGGCCTCATCGGCGTGGGCGAGCCCGCCGGGCACCAATATCAGGGGCGGTATCTCCAGCTGGCCTCTGTGCTCGGGGTGGAGAAGGAGACCGGCCTCACCCTGGGCTACGACAAATACAACTGGGAGGAGCACCCGGACCACTTTATCCTGGCCGACTGCCCCGGCGAGATCGACTTCGGCCACGGGGGCCGGGACGTGTACGCCCTGGAGGGGGCCCAGGTGCTGGTGGAGCGGGACCGGGAGGTCCTACTGGCCGTCAACGAGTATGGCCGGGGCCGGGGGGTCTACCTGTCCGGCCTGCCCTACAGCTTTGAAAACAGCCGCCTGCTGTACCGCGCCGTCCTGTGGGCCGCCCATGGGGAGGAGGAGCTCCACCGCTGGTTTTCCTCCAACGTCAACGCGGAGGTCCACGCCTTTGTGGAAAACGGCAGGTTCTGCGTGGTGAACAACACTTACCAGCCCCAGTCCACCACCGTCTGGAAGGACGGGGGAGAGGGATTCCCCCTGGAGCTGGCGGCCAACGAGATCCGCTGGTACGAGATCTGACCGGCGGCGCGAGCCGGCCGGGTCCGTCGGGGCCCGGCCGGCTTCTATTTTACGAGGAGGGTTTGCATATGCCCCACAATATCGTCTTCTACTTCACCGATCAGCAGCGGTGGGACACCTGCGGCTGCTTCGGCCAGCCCCTGGACATCACGCCCAATCTGGACGCCTTGGCCAGGGAAGGAGTCAAATTTGACAACGCCTTTACGCCCCAGCCGGTGTGCGGCCCCTGCCGGGCCATGTTCCAGACAGGGAGGTGGCCCACCGAGACGGGCTGCTTCCGCAACGACACCATGCTGCCCTCCGGCGTCAAAACCCTGGCGGACTATTTGGAAGAGGCGGGTTATGAGACGGCCTACGTGGGCAAGTGGCACCTGGCCAGCGACAGCGCCAGGGGAATTGACCACACCGCCGCCGCGGTCCCCAGGGCCCTGCGGGGGGGCTATACCGGCTTCTGGCGGACGGCGGACGTGCTGGAGTTCACCTCCCATGGCTACGACGGCTTTGTGTTTGATGAAGATGGGAAGCGCGTCGAGTTTCAGGGCTACCGCGCCGACCGGATCAACGATATGGCGCTGGAGTTTCTGGACGGATACGCCGGAGAAAAGCCCTTTTTCCTGACCATATCTCAGATTGAGCCCCACCATCAGAACGACCGGGGGCACTACGAGGGCCCGAAGGGCTCCAAGGAGCGGTTCAAAAATTTCGTGCTGCCCGGAGATCTGGCGGCCCTGAAGGGCAACGCGGCGGAGGAGTACCCGGACTATCTGGGCCAGTGCGCCAGTTTGGATGAGAACCTTGGGCGGCTGATGGACAAGCTGCGGGAACGGGGGCTGTACGAGGACACGGTCATCCTCTATGCCTCTGACCACGGCTCCCATTTTAAGACCAGGAATCGAGATGGCCATCTCAGCGGCGGAGATGACTACAAGCGCACCTGCCACGACGCCGCCCTCCACGTGCCGCTGGTCATAGCGGGCGGGCCTTTTACCGGCGGAAAGACGGTGAAGGCGCTGGTCAGCACCGCCAGCCTGCCCAAGACCATCCTGGCCCTGGCTGGGGCAGCGGTGGGGGACGCTATGATCGGCGAAAACCTGCTGGATGTGGTGGAAAACCGGAACCCGGACCGGCCCAATGAGGTGTTTGCCCAGATCTCCGAGAGCCGGGTGGGCCGGTGCATCCGCACGGAGCGGTACACCTACTCCGTCTACGCCCCCGGGGCGGACGGGTTTGCGGTCCCGGCGGCAGACATCTACGCCGACGACTTTCTCTACGACCTGGAGCGGGACCCCTGGCAGCTGAATAATCTGATCTCCGACCCCGCCTATGCTCCGGTGAAGGCGGATCTGCGAAAGCGCCTGCTGGACCAGATAGAACGGGCGGAGGGAGTCCGGCCGGTTATTACCGGATAAAAAACCTGTATTCACGGCTCAAACGCCGCCGGGCCGGGTCTGGGACGCCGCCGGACCCGGCCTGGCGGGGGACTGAGCGGCTGGGGAACGGCCTCGCTCAGAAGCGGCGGTGACCGATTTCGTTAGGGCGTTCCAACGGTCAAGATCGAACTCATCCAAGACATTGCCGCATCCCCACATCCCGTTGAGGCAGCGCCAAATCTGTTCCTTCCTGCCCAATTGGGCGGGAAGTTTTTTGTTTGCCTCGGCGATTTTTGCCTCAATCCCTTTGGCGGTAAAGGGACTGTTCTTGTGTAGGTGGTGCTGTCCGGGACTTCGGCGTTTGATCTCGTTCCGCACCAGTTCAACGGCGGAAGGGCTCCATGTCGTTTTTCCTGCTGGAGTGGGAATTTTTTCGCTGGTCATCTGCCTGGAGATACTCCGATTTCACCAGATAGGACGGGTGCAGCATCACAAAGATGGATTTGCCCTCCTGGGGAGCTGGAAAGTCCTTTTTTGTCCGCCTCGTTCGGGGGCAAAAGCCGCTCCGGGAGCGTTTGGGAGATGGCTGTACCAACGGGTCCCCTGGCGGTGGGGCCAGTGACAGCGGGGGGCAGGGGCGGGCTTGGCCCCGTCCTTGGTCTTATCGCCAACGGCGGGGGGCGGGGACCTGGGCCGGGCCCTTCCCCTGGTTGGGCTTCTCCTAGGGAATCACTGATTTAATCCCCGGACGAAACGGGATGTGATATAATAGAGGAAAAGGGGGAGCACGAAATGAAACAGGAAAGTTTCAGCGATATGGAATACAGCTGCCGGAAAAAGGAAAACAAAACGGGAAGAATTTCTGGAAATCATGGACGAGATCATCCCATGGGATGAATAGGTATCACTGATCGTACCCCACTACCCCAGCGGGAAGCGCGGCCGTCCACCCATTGAGATTGAAACCATGCTGCGGATGTATCTGCTACAATGCTGGTTCAACCTGTCCGATGAAGGGGTAGAGGACGCCATATACAACAGTTATGCCATGCGCAAATTCATGGGGATCAACTTTTTGGAGCAGGATGTTCCGGATGCCACCACCCTGCTGCACTTCCGGCATCTGCTGGAGGGCAAAGGCATCGGTAAGCTGTTTTTTGGCGCCATCAACCGCTGCCTGGAACGGGCTGGACGGATGATGCGTGGCGGTACCATTGTAGACGCCACGCTGATCAGCGCACCCAGCTCCACAAAAAACGCGGAGAAAAAGCGGGACCCGGAGATGCACTCGGTGAAGAAGGGGAACCAGTGGCATTTTGGCATGAAGTGCCACACAGGCGTGGATGCCGGGAGCGGCTTGGTCCACACGGTAGAGGCCACCGCTGCCAATGTCCATGATGTCACTGTGGCGGCAGGACTTCTGCGGAAAGATGACGGGGTGGTTTACGGGGATAGCGCATATCTCGGGATAGAAAAGCGGGACGAGATCAGAAACAGCCCTCAGCTTTCTGCCATCACATACCGTATCAACCGCAGATCGAGCCAGCTGCCCAAGGTTTCAGACAATGCCATTGACTGGGAGCGGTATATTGAGAATCGCAAATCCTCTGTGCGCTGCAAGGTGGAGCATCCATATCGGATCGTGAAGAACATCTTCGGTTTCCGAAAGGTCGTTTACAGGGGGGTGAGAAAGAACCTGAACCGCTTACACGTACTTTTCGCCAGTGCAAATCTGTATATGCTTGCCAGGGCGGGCGGATCTTTATCCCCCGCTTAGGGTTTTTATGCCCTTTGGTCGGGTTGGGTATGGTAAACGAGAATACCTCCCTCAAATATGCTCCTTGATTTGATATGTGAGGTAGGCACCGCCGCGCCATACTGCGTTTCCGCAGCGGTCTCGGCGGAGCCGCCTCCAGAACCGGACTTACACGTCTCCGCGTATCCGGCTCTAAGCGCAATCACCGTCACGGTTCTTGAGCAAGTGTAGACTGGTAGCAGTACGGGCACAGCGCCAGTGACTTCCGGCGCATATGCAGCATCAGGCGTTCCGCCTCGGTTTTGCCAGTGAGCTTTTTCAGGGCGCGGACGTGGTGCATACGAATATCATCCGTCTTGTTGCCGCACAGCTCACAGATACCGGCTTTCAGCCTGTTTGCCAGAGTATTTCTTCCATCATAGCGGATATACCGGGGAAGGGTGTCCTGCACGTTGTCATAGCCCTTATCCTGTTTGCGAAACCCTGTCAACGCCAATCTGAAATTGTAAGAAAACGCCGAAGAAATTTTGTAGTTTTTC
>CAJTLI010000051.1 GCA_910577525.1 uncultured Oscillospiraceae bacterium
AAAACTACAAAATTTCTTCGGCGTTTTCTTACAATTTCAGATTGGCGTTGACAATTCTTACTGGTGAAATCTGATTGGCCAAACTGTCATGGAGGGAGGCTTTGGCCATAGACAAGCTGATCCATCCGCCCTTTTTTTGAACATTCCCGCGCATAAAACCTGCGGAGAAAGCGAAAAATACTTCCAAATATTTACAAAGAAAGGGCAGGATATTCCAGTTGGAAATCAATCCCCATCAAGAAAGCAAACTGGTGGACATCTGGCTCTCACACGAGGACCAGTCCAGCCAGGATATACAAGAGCGTCTGCGGAACATATACCGCAGATGGGCGGAGGAAAACTATACCGTAGCGGTGTTCTATTCCGGACAACAGGATATGGCCGAGGAAACCGGTGCTCTGCTTCGCTATAACCGCCGCCGCTCCGCTGAGCGGGCCGTCCAGCGGGAGAAAGCCCGGAAGCGTCAGGCATCCCGGTAAGGAGCAATGGACGGACAAAACTGTTCATCGATTTCGATTGCGTTTTGTGATAAGCTATGATACAATATTATCTGATAATCATAAGCGAAAAAGCAATATTATTTGACAGACATAAAGGAGCGTGACGCTATGATCGAGCGCTTTGACATCGCCGGCTACTGCCGCATCTCCGTGGATGAGGAGCTGGACCGGGACAACACTTCCATTGAAAACCAGAAGGCCATCATTCAAGATTTCGTCAAGCAGAAATTCCCCAACTCTACCTTGACTTTCTACGAGGACCGGGACCGCTCCGGCTACACCTTCGAGCAGCGGGAGGGCTACCAGGCCATGCGGCGGGAGCTGATGGGGCATCAGAAGGACATCCTCATCGTGAAAGACTTCTCCCGCTTCTCCCGCCGCAACTCCCGGGGGCTGGTGGAGCTGGAGGACCTGCGGGACGCTGGGGTCCGCATCATCTCCATCGGGGACGGCATCGACTTCCCCAACGACGATGACTGGCTGAAAATCCAATTTCAGTTCCTCATCAACGAAATGCCCGTCACCGACACCAGCAAAAAGGTGAAATCCGTCATCAAGCGCCGCCAGCAGGACGGCAAATGGATCTGTGCCGCCCCTTACGGCTACATCGTGAACAAGCGCCAAGAATTTGAGGTAGTCCCCACCGAGGCGGAGATCGTCCGGGAGATTTTCCGGCTGTACATCGACGGCTGGGGATATAAGAAAATCGCCAACCACCTCACCGATGAGGGCATTCCCACCCCCCGCATGGCGGAGCGCCAGCGCAAAGAGGCCGCCGGGGAGGAGAGCCATCGCCCGGTGAAGCCCACCTGGGCCATCGTGACGGTTCAAGGTATCTTAGATAATGACTTCTACATCGGCACCCTCCGCCAGGGGAAGTACACCCGGAAGAAAATCAACGGCAAGGAACTGCGCCGGGACGAGTGCGACCACATCATCATTGAACACCACCACCAGGAGATTATCGACTACCGCACCTTTGCCACCGCCCGGGCCCTGCGGGAGAGCCGCTCCACCGCCCACTACCGAGGTCAGAAGAAGTACGACAACGTATACTCCGGCTTCCTGTTCTGCGGCGACTGCGGCTCCCCCATGTTCGCCATGAGCCGCCGGGACATCAAGGACGCCTACCGCTGCGGCACCTACCACCGCCGGGGACTGAAGGGCTGCACTAGCCACCACATCCGGGTGGACAAGCTGGACGAGCTGCTGAAGCTCTATGTCCAAAAGGTAAAGGACAACTCCGCCGCCATGCTGGACCGCCTCAATGCGGACCTGTCTCGGGAGGCGGAGGACGTGGCCGAAACGGAGAAATCGGCGGAAAATCTGGAGGCGGTGCTGGCCGACCTCCAGGAGGAGCTGAAAGCCACCAAACGCCAGCGTATCCGGGACATCATGAAGCACCCCGACCAGGAGGATACTTTGGAGGCCACCTATGACGAGCTGGAAAGCGACCTGCTGCGCCGGATGGGGGGTATCCAGAACCAGATCGCCCTGACGGCGGACAAGCGCAACACCATTATCCGGGTGAACCGGGCGGCAAAGACCGCCATGGAGGTGTTTGACGACATCCTGGCCAAAGACAAGCTGGACCGGAACAACCTCCAACTCATCATTGAGAAAATTGTGGTATTCGAGGACCACCTGGACATCCACCTGAAAGCGGACGTGGACAGCATCCTGCAAAGCGGCGCCCTCCCGGAGGAGAAGCCGGAGGCGGTGGCGGCCATGGCCCCCGTCAGCCCCCGCCCCTACGAAATCCAAATCATCCAGGAGAGCGACAAGCACAACGACAAGATTTTCACTGTCAAGGTTATCAGTGACGGCGACCCCTTGGAGATCTACACGGACCGCGAGGGCGGCGTTATTTTCAAAAAATACTCGCAATTGGGCGATGTGTCCGACTTTGCCGCTCAGCTGTGCGACACCATCAGCCGGGTGGCGGGGCTGCCCGCCGTCATCACCGACCGGGACAGCGTCATCGCCGCCGGAGGCGTTCCCCGCCGGGAGGTGGTGGACAAACGGGTGTCCCAGCAGGTGGAGCAGCTGATGGAGGAGCGCCGCGGCGTTCAGGCGGAGCAGGCCCTGCCCCTGTGCGACGGCGCGGAGAAGTACCGCGTGCTCATCGCCGTGCCCATCCTGTCCGAGGGGGACGTGCTGGGCTGCGTGGCCTTTGTGTCCGACGGCGACGCCCCCGCCCTGGGCGAGGTGGAGCTGAAGCTGGCTCAGACGGTGGCCGGCTTTCTGGGCCGCCATATGGAGAGCTGAGCTGATCCGGCCCATTCTGCCGGACATCCCTGCCCTCTGACCACTGCGGAGCCGCCTTGCCGGAACGCGGCCTGTCTGACAGATGTCCAGACAGGCCGCGTTTTTTGCCTGTAAACAATATGTGAACAACATATATTTTTCTTGACAGCAGGGGGAGCCTGCGCTAATATGTGTGAAGCAAATATATATAGGAGGTGCCGACGTGAATGAGGAGGACCGTATTTCCATCCTCGCCGTATTTCAAACTTTGAGGGCCAAAACCTCCCGCCTGCTGGAGCCGGTGGTCCAGTCGGAGGGGCTTACCATTCTCCAGGCCTGCGTGCTGGGCCACCTGTACCAGCAGGACGCGGCGGTGGGCGATATCAGCGACTTGGCCGTGATCGACCAGGCCAACGCCTCCTCCCTGTGCAAAAAGATGGAGCGGGAGGGCTTTCTTACCCGGACCCGGCGGGGGCCGGACCGCCGGGTGGTGATTCTTTCCCTCACCCCCAAGGGCCGGGAGGCGGCGGAACGGATTCAAATGCGGCTGAACCGTTTTCTGGAACTGGTCAACGCCCTTCCGGAAAAAATGCGCAGCGACCTGCTCCAGGGTTTCCAGGCCGCGGAGCAAATGCTGGACTACCTCAACGACCAAATCAAAGGAGACCATGACCTATGCTGAAACTGGTAAACATCACCAAGCAGTACACCCTGGGCGGGAACACCATCGACGCCCTGCGGGGCATCGACCTGGAGTTTCGGGAAAACGAGTTCGTGTCCATTTTGGGCCCCTCGGGCTGCGGCAAAACCACCACCCTGAACATCGTGGGCGGGCTGGACCGCTATACCAGCGGCGACCTCATCATCAACGGCCGGTCCACCCGGGACTATAAGGACGCGGATTGGGACGCCTACCGGAACCACTCTGTGGGCTTCGTGTTCCAGAGCTATAACCTGATCTCCCACCAGAGCGTGCTGGCCAACGTGGAGCTGGCCCTGACCCTGGCGGGGGTGTCCAAGAAGGAGCGCCGCCGCCGGGCCCTGGAGGCCCTGGAGAAGGTGGGGCTGGGAGACCAGCTGAACAAGGTGCCCTCTCAGATGTCCGGCGGTCAGATGCAGCGGGTGGCCATCGCCCGGGCCCTCATCAACGACCCGGACATCCTGCTGGCCGACGAGCCCACCGGGGCGCTGGACTCCGAGACCTCCGTACAGGTGATGGAGCTGCTCAAGGAGGTGGCCAAGGACCGGCTGGTCGTCATGGTCACTCACAACCCGGAGCTGGCCCAGCAGTACTCCACCCGCATCATCACCCTGAAGGACGGCAAAGTCACTGGGGACTCCAACCCCTACCACGCCGAAGAGGACGCCCCCGTCCTCACGGGCAAGCTGGCCAAGGCGGGCAAAAAGCCCTCCATGTCCTTCCTGACGGCCCTGTCCCTGTCCCTGACCAACCTGCGCACCAAGATGGGCCGGACGGCGCTCACCGCCTTTGCCGGGTCCATCGGCATCATCGGCATCGCCCTCATCCTGGCCCTGTCCGCCGGAATCAACACCTATATCAACCAGGTGCAGGAGGACACCCTGTCCAGCTACCCCATCACCATCCAGGCGGAGAGCACCGACATGACCGCCATGATGGCCTCCCTCATGGGGGCGCGGCACAGCCAGGCGGGCGGCGAAGGGGGCGGCGCGGGCCACGACCCCGAACGGGTATACGCCTCCAACGTCATGTACGACCTGATGGACTCCATGCTCAACGCCGAGGTGGAGACCAACAACCTGGAGGCCTTCAAAAAGTACCTGGACGAGGGGGGCGGCGGCATCACGGACATGGCCAACGTCCACTACAGCTATGACTTCGACTTCGACATCTACACCCAGGACGAAAACGGGGACATCATCAAATGCGACGTGATGACTCTGATGCAGGACGCCATGGCCGCCATGTACGGCGGGGACTACTCCTCCTACTTTGACTCCATGGGCTCCATGTACTCCGCCATGGATGTGTGGGAGGAGCTGCTTCCCGGCGAGAGCGGCGAGCTCATCGCCCCCCAGGTGAAGGCGGACTATGAGCTGCTGTACGGCGGCTGGCCGGAGCGCTACGATGAGGTCATTTTATTCGTGGACGGGAACAACGAGATTTCCGACCTGATGCTCTACGCCCTGGGCCTCATGCCCCACGACGACATGGAGGAGGCCATGGTATCCATGTCCAAGGGGGAGACGGTGGAGATCGATGAGATGAGCTGGAACTATGAGGAGCTGTGCGCCCTGGGCTTCAAGCTCATCCTCCCGGCGGAGTACTACCAGCACGACCCGGCAGCGGACACCTACACCGACATGTCCAAGACCCAGGCGGGGATGGACTTCCTCTACAACAGCGAGGACACCGGCATCCGGCTGAAGGTGGCGGGCATCGCCCGGCCCCTGTCCGGCCAGGAGGGCGGCATGACCGCCGGCGGCATCGGCTACACCAGCGCCCTCACCCGGTTCGCCATCGAGACCACCGGGGACACCGAGATTCTGAAAAAGCAGCTGGCAGATCCCGACACCGACGTGATCTGCGGTCTGCCCTTCCCCAAGGAGGACGATGTGGAGCCCACCGACGGGGAGAAGGCCGGAGCCATCAGGGAGCATCTGGTCACGCTCACCGCCCAGGAGAAGGCGGTGGCCTACGTGGACGTGATGGGCCAGCCCTCCCAGGAGTATGTGGACGGCATCGTGGAGCAGCAGATGGCGGATCTCACCCGGGACGCCATTGAGGACATGATCGTGGAGCAGTACGCCGGGGAGATGGGGGTGGACGGGGACACCGTCCGGGGCTACATCGCCGACATGAGCGATGACGAGTTGTTCCAGCGCATTGAGGAGGCTATCTCCCAGGGTGTGCGGGAGCAGTACGCCGCCGGGGTGGAGGCCCGTTTGGGGGCGCTGTCCGCCGACCAGCTGGCGGCAATGATGGATCTGACCCTGGATCAGGGGACCACCTTTGTGGTGACGCCCCCCGACGAGCCGGATGCGCCCATGGACGAGGCCGCCGGGATGGGCAACCCCTCTATGGCCGCGCCCAGCCCCTTTACTCCGGAGCAGTTTGTCTACCTCTATGACAACTATATGCCCCCCACCCGGTCCTCCTCCACCTATGAGGACAACCTGGACCTGCTGGGCTACACCCGGCTGGAGGCCCCCTCCGCCATCAGCATTTATGCCACCACCTTCGCCCAGAAGGACGAGATCGCCGGCCTGATCCAGGAGTATAACGATGGTGTGGACAACGAGGAGGACGAGATCACCTACACCGACTACGTGGCCCTGCTCATGAGCTCCATCACGGGCATCATCAGCGGCATCAGCTACCTGCTCATCGCCTTCGTGTCCATCTCCCTGGTGGTGTCCTCCATCATGATCGGCATCATCACCAACATCTCCGTGCTGGAGCGCACCAAGGAGATCGGCATCCTCCGCGCCGTGGGCGCGTCCAAAAAGGACGTGTCCCGGGTGTTCAACGCCGAGACCCTCATCGTGGGTCTGGCGGCGGGCGTGCTGGGCATCCTGGTCAGCGTGCTGGCCACCTTCCCCATCAACGCCGTCATCCACGACCTGACGGGCCTCAACGACCTCACCGCCGTGCTGCCCGCGGGAGCGGGGGCCATTCTGGTGGCCATCAGCGTGGGGCTCACCGTGTTCGCCGGGCTGGTGCCCTCCCGGGGGGCGGCCAAGAAGGACCCGGTGGAGGCGCTGAGAAGCGAATAGACGCCGTCAAGCCGGCTGCGGAGAAGCTCGCGATACACAGCTTGCCCCGACGCTGTCACGCTGCGCGCCCTCCGCGACGCGCGGCTTCGCTGCGGCTTGTGCCAAACCCGCCCCCGCTGTGCGGCGGCTGGGCTTTGGCTCTCGCTCCGCTCCATCCGCGCTGCTCACGACGGCTCCGCGCTTCTATACCACCGCAGAACCTCCGTGGTGCCCTCCCTGCGCAGGGCCGCGCAGGACACCAGCATGTCGGCCACCAGCACGATCAGGGCGGGGGGCCCCAGCCAGGCCGGTATATCCCGCGCCAGGGTGGACACCAGGGGGTGAACGGCGTATACCAGCGCCAGGGACAGCGCCGCCCAGCAGGCGGAAAACACCGGACAGATCAGCCCCCCTAAACTGCCGGGTATCCCAGTGTAATCCCAGAACTCCACCCTCAGCGCAAAGCGGTAAAAGGCCCCCATAACCAGCTCCGCCCCGGTGGCGGCCAGTCCCCCCGCCAGGGCCACCCACAAGGGGCCCTGGACCCGCTGCGCGGCGGCCAGAATGAGGCAGGCCCCCAGGCCGTATACTGGGCACAGCGGGAGCAGAAGCAGGCACTTCCGATCCCGCTTGGGGTGATGGATGGCCCGGGCGAAGGCCACCTCCAGCAAAAAGCCGCCAAAGCTGTAAATAATGAAATACCAGAGCCAGCGCATACGGGTCCCCCCATCTTTTTATTCTTCTGCTAGGATGAGAAAATGGGGGGATTCCATGCGCGTTAATTTTTGCAAAGTGGCATTCGTGGAATTGACCAGCGCGGCGGGGGGCAAAGGGCTGGAATCTCTCGACATTTTCCGTTGCCGGGTCTTTTAAAGTGTGATACAATAAAGCGAATTTTGAGGAGGGGAATGCCGTGCGCCATCTCATCGACTTTGGAGACCTGTCCCGGCAGGAGTGGGACCAGCTGTACCAGCGGGCCGAACGCATGATGGACGCGCCGGAAGAGCATCTGGATGTGTGCCGCGGCAAGGTGATGGCCTCTCTGTTTTACGAGCCCTCCACCCGCACCAATTTCTCCTTCCAGACCGCCATGCTGCGGCTGGGGGGAACGGTGTTCGGCTTTGCCGACCCCAATTCCTCCTCCGTGGCCAAGGGCGAGACGCTGAAGGACACCATCAAAATGGTGTCCGGCTATGCCGATGTCATCGTCATGCGCACCCCCTGGGAGGGCGCGGCCCGGGCGGCGTCGCTGTACTCCGACGTGCCAGTGGTGAACGCCGGAGACGGCGGCCATATGCACCCCACCCAGACCACGGCGGATCTGACCACCATCACCCGCCTGCGGGGGGCGGTGGACGGGCTCAACGTGGGACTGTGCGGCGACCTGAAAAACGGCCGCACGGTGCACTCCCTTATCAAAGCCATGGAGAAGTTCCAAAATATCCGGTTTTCCCTCATCGCGCCCAGGGATCTGGCCATCCCGGAATACCTGCGCCGGTTCATGCGGGAGCGCGGCATGCCCTTCATCGAGGTCACGGGCCTGGAGCCGGTGATCCCCCAGCTGGACGTGCTGTACATGACGAGGATTCAGCGGGAGCGGTTCATCGACCCCCTGGAGTATGAGCGGAACAAGGGCGTTTACATCCTCTCCCGGGCCAAGCTGAGCCGGGCCAAGGAGAATCTGCTGGTGATGCACCCCTTGCCCCGGGTGGACGAGATCGCGGTGGACGTGGACGATGACCCCAGG
This sequence comes from uncultured Oscillospiraceae bacterium, assembly GCA_910577525.1. Lineage (GTDB taxonomy): Bacteria > Bacillota > Clostridia > Oscillospirales > Oscillospiraceae > Enterenecus. The sequence goes on from CAJTLI010000051.1 coordinate 8,230, forward strand.
GCGGTATATTTTCAGCAGGCCCGCTATGGGATGTTTGCCCGGATGGCCCTGTTGGCCGACCTGGCCAACCAACCCCGGCAAACTCCCTCACCGGTGGAGATCGGACAGGGGCCGGTGTGCCGCAACCCCCGGTGCATCACCCAGACGGAGCGCTATCTGCCGCCCCTGGTGAAGCGGGCGGGAGGGACAGACTGCTGCGCCTTCTGCGACGCGCCGCTATGACGGGGTTTGGGGCATTTTTTTCGAGTTTTATCCTGGAGGGGGATTGACAAGGGCGGGGTTTTGTGCTATTCTATCCAGGCTGACATTTGCGAATGCGCCCATCCATGCGGGTGTAGTTCAATGGTAGAATCCCAGCCTTCCAAGCTGGTCGCGTGGGTTCGATTCCCATCACCCGCTCCACGCCGGGGCAAGCTGTGTATCGTTCGCTCCCCCGCGAGCGGGAGAGCTCGCTCACTCCGCTGCCCCTCCTTTCCCCACAAAGTCGAAGGCCGGCTTTGCGGGGACCCCGTTGGGGCGCATGATATGCGCCTGTAGCTCAGGTGGATAGAGCAACTGCCTTCTAAGCAGTGGGTCAGGGGTTCGAGTCCCTTCAGGCGTGCCAGCGTCGAGGCAAGCTCCATATCCCTCGCTTCCGCCTTTCGCGAAAGCTCGCTCATTCCGCTGCCTCTTCTTTCCCCACAAAGCCTGGAGGGCGGCTTTGCGGGGGCCCCTTTAGGGCGCTTGACCGGCAGTTAATTTCATATGGTGGGTATAGCTCAGCTGGCAGAGCACCGGATTGTGGTTCCGGGTGTCGTGGGTTCGAGCCCCATTACCCACCCCATACCAAGGCTGAGGGCCGGAGCGTCCGCTCCGGCCCTTACCTCACCTCTCGTCTCCTCCTTCTGTATTGGGGTGTAGCCAAGTGGTAAGGCACGGGACTTTGACTCCCGCATTCGCTGGTTCGAGTCCAGCCATCCCAGCCACGTCGGCGCAAGCTGCGTATCGTCCGCTCCCCCGCTGGCGGGTGAGCTCTCTCACTTCGCTGCGCCTCCTTTCCCCACGCGGCCCGCTTGGCTGGGCTCGCGCGGGGGCCCCGTTAAGGGCAAGCTGCGTATCGCCCGCCCTTCTCGCTGGCGGGTGAGTTCCCTCACTTTGCCGCGCCTCCTTTCCCCAGCCTCAGAGCTTTTATGACCCAGTAGCTCAGTTGGTAGAGCAACGCCCTTTTAAGGCGAAGGTCCGGGGTTCGAGTCCCCGCTGGGTCACCAACTCTGAAAATCCCGTCACCGTTTCGTTTCCGGCTTCGCCGAAAACTGCACTCTGACGGGATTTTCTTCACTTCCAACCGCGACCCGCTACGCTGGGCTCGCGGTTGGGGCCGCCCTGTGGGCGGCTATTACATTGAAACCAGAATAGCAATTTTGCCGCATTGAGCCACGTCGGAGCGAGCTTCATATCGCTTGCTCCGACGTTTTTTGCAAAAATGCCTGAGTTTGCTCACTCCTCAGCTCCTGCTCTCCCCGCGCGGCCCGCTTCACTGAGCTCACGCGGGGCTCCGTTTTGACTCGGGCTAGATAAGCGATTTTTCCACATAAAGCCAAGAAAGCAGCCGTTTTTACATAAAAACAGCTGTTTTATAATTTTCCTGACCTTGTGTTTTGCATGTGCGGAATGACTCATTCAAAAACATCATCAAAAATTAACAGCAAGCTATTGGCAAAGGAACAACAGCGTGCTATTATATATCCCAAGGAGGTGAAACCCGTGAAAGAACGAGTGGCCTGCGTGGCGCTGATCAAGCAGTTACATGACGGGCTGGAAAAGCAGGCTAACAACTCCTTGCGCTCCCAGGACCTTACCATGTCCCAAGTCGGTGTACTGATTGAACTTCGTTTTTCACCGGAAAAGCAGATGGCGCTGAAGGAACTGGAACGGCGGCTCCATGTGGCGCAGTCTACCGCCGCTGGGATTGTGGCCCGGCTGGAGCAAAAGGGGTTTGTGGAGGGGTTCGGTGACGCCAACGACCGCAGGATCAAAATGCTCCGCATTACCCCCGCAGGGGAGGAGTGCTGCCAGCTTGCGGATCAGCACATGGCGGCATTCGAGGAAACCCTGCTCACTGGCTTGACCGAGGCCGAACGCACGACATTTGTTGCTCTGTTGAAACGGGCAGCAAGTAATTTGAAATAAATGTCCGCCGGTTGACGGGCATTTATTTTAAGTATATCAACAGCATGATATTAACAGCAAGCTAAGAATTTAGGGAGGATTTTTTATGAACAGCTCGAAAGCGGTAGAACTCTTTGAGAAAGCCCCTGTGTCCCAGGCCGTATGGAAAAACGCCCTGCCCGCTATGGCCGCGATGCTGATGGTGCTGATCTACAATCTGGCGGACACGTTCTTCATCGGACAGACCCATGACGCGCTTCAGGTGGCTGCGGTGTCCCTGGCGATGCCTGTGTTCCTGATGTTTATGGCCGCTGGGACGGTGTTCGGCATGGGCGGCACTTCGGTGATCTCCCGGGCGTTGGGACAGGGCCGGACAGAATACGCCAAGAAAGTCTGCTCGTTTTGTATGTGGGGATGCGTCGTTGTCGGCGTGGTCATGTCGGCGCTTTTCCTCATTTTTATGGATGAAATCCTGTCCCTGGTGGGAGCGAGCCCCGACACCTGGGACTACGCGAAATCCTATCTGACCATTGTCAGCCTGGGCGGACCCTTCGTGCTGATCTCCAACTGCTATTCCAATGTAGTTCGTGCCGAGGGCCGGTCAAGCCAGGCCATGATGGGGCAGATCATTGGAAACCTGCTGAATGTCGTTCTTGACCCGATTATGATTCTGGGTTTCGGCTGGAATATCGCAGGCGCGGCCATCGCGACGGTAATCGGCAATGTGGCCGGCGCTCTCTACTACATCCTCCATTTCGCGGGGGGAAAATCCACTTTGAGCGTCAGCATCAGGGACTTTACGCTGAAAGACCAGGTGTGCAGCGGCGTTCTGGCCATCGGTGTTCCGGCGGCGCTGGGTTCCCTGCTGATGAGCGTTTCCCAAATCATCATCAACAGCCAAATGACCCAGTATGACGATATGGCCGTGGCAGGGATGGGCGTTGCCATGAAGGTCGTGACGATCACTGGCATGGTCTGCATGGGGCTGGGGCAGGGCGTTCAGCCGCTGCTGGGCTACTGTGTGGGGGCGAAGCTGTGGGAGCGGTTCAAAAAGGCGCTGCGGTTTTCCCTGGTTTTCTCGCTGGCGCTGGGGGTAACCCTGACGGCCATCTGCTATCTGTTTGCCAATCAGATCGTTGGGGCGTTCCTGACGGACGCAAACGCCTATTCCTACGCCGTACAATTCTCCCGCATCCTGCTGACCACAAGCTCTCTGTTCGGCGTGTTCTATGTGCTGATTCACACGCTGCAAGCCATGGGAGCCGCCACTCCCGCTCTGGTGATCAATTTGAGCCGTCAGGGGATCATCTTCATTCCGGCCCTGTTCATTTTGCAGGCGGCTATTGGCATCACCGGCCTTGTGTGGGCGCAGCCGGTGGCGGATCTTCTTTCCATCGGTTTGGCATGGTTCCTCTATGGCAGGGTTTCCCAAAAGATGATGCTCGAACACAAATGAGGGCATCATCTTCCGGGAAACGGAGGCGGACACCAGCGGAGCGGCGCAACATTCTTTTTCCCACAGCTGTTTGAGCCCTTCATCGGCCCAAACGACTCTGTTTCGCCCGTGTTTCTTTGCGTCATATAGCATTGTGTCCGCGATTTTTAAGTAAAAGTCATAGGCGCTTCCCCTATCAGGGACAATCGTGACCCCTCCGACGCTGACCGTGACCCATTCAGCCACAGACGGATCATGGGGAATGTGCAGGTTTTCCACTGCCTGTCGGATTTTCTTCAAGTGTTCAAATATCTGTTGTGAGCTGTCGCCCAGGGACAATGCCACGAACTCCTCGCCGCCATAGCGGGCCAGAAAATCCGTACTGCGTTTCAAATAGGAAGCCACTGTCTGAGCAACGGAAACGATCACCTTATCTCCGGCGGGATGTCCAAAGGTGTCGTTATACACTTTGAAGCGGTCAATATCAAACATACAGATGGAAAACGGAAGGCGCAGTCTGATTGCTTCGCTCCATTTCGTGGCGCTGTACCGTTCATACCTGCGCCGGTTGGCAATCCCCGTCAGTTGGTCGGTCATAGATTGCTGCTCAATCTTCCTGCGATAACGGTACAGCTTGATATGCGTGTTGACCCTTGCCTTGACAATCAGGGGTTCAAAGGGCTTTCTGATATAGTCAACCGCTCCCAAAATGAGACCGCGCTGCTCGTCTGCCACACTGGACAGGCTGGTAATCAAAATGACCGGGACGCTCTGCGCAATGATCTCTTCCTGCAATTTCTTCAGCAGCGTAAACCCGTCCATCCCCGGCATGACCACGTCCAACAGAATGAGCGAAAAGCTCCCATCGCTTGCCCAGCGCAGTCCATCTTCCGCCCGCTGAGCAACGGTAACATCATACTCGTCCTCCAGAATGGCCTTTAATTGAACTGCTTGTACAACACTGTCGTCCACGATCAATACTTTTCCATAATCGCATCCCCCATTATGTTTACACTTTAGGCGCCGCAAGTGAATGTTCATTATCAGGCGGTCAAAAATGAACCGCCTCCGGCGGCACATTTTCATTTTCGTTTTTCAGGCTTCTCCGGCTTCAAATAGCCGCTCAATCCGGTGGTCAGCAGCTGAAACACCGTGTCCTCGGTTTCCTGATTATCTGGAAGCGTCCCCTCCACCACATACTTTGCGTACATCACAGTGGATGTGAGGACGTGGAGCCACAACAAATCCTGATTCATCTCGTCCAGGCTTGGAAATACCTTTTTGAAGGCTTGGACCATTCCAATAAACGTCCCGAAATAAGCAATGCCATTAAGTTAACCAGATATTCCCAAGCAAAGCGCAAAAAAGCACTTGA
>CAJTLI010000052.1 GCA_910577525.1 uncultured Oscillospiraceae bacterium
GCCAGGTGAAAACCTGGCTTAGAGTTTTCTTGTGGAGGGAAGGTTTGACGCTTACGTCTTGTTTTGGTGGAGATAAGCGGGATCGAACCGCTGACCTCTTGAATGCCATTCAAGCGCTCTCCCAGCTGAGCTATACCCCCATATGAACTTTTTCCAGAACTTTCTTGGACTGTTACCCGCTGATTCTTCAATCAACATGGCAAATTATAGAACATTTCTCGCAAGTTGTCAACTACTAATTTTCGAGCTTTTGGAACAAATTCGGGGTCGTTTCACTGGTGACGTGTGCTCCCAGCTGAGCTATACCCCCATGGTCTTGAAACCCTTGATATTACTGGATTTCTGCGTTATTCAGTTGTCATGTTCTGCGGGTGGTTTTACTGGTCGGTTGCCCTCCCAGCTGAGCTATACCCCCATAATGTTTTCAGATCAACACAACCAGCCTTGCCAACCAACGCCATTAATTTTAACACCAAATCATAAGAATGTCAAGCGGAAATTTCATAAGCACTTGAAACAAATATAGAATTATTTCTTATGAATATTACACAAGCTGCTGCCTTCCCAATCTCTCAGTCGGTCTTTTCTCGACTCAACGGTCCTTATTATAATTCATGAAGCGAAAAATGTCAAGTGAAAATTTACAAGTTTTTTTGATGGTGGTTATTGGATACCAAAAACCTCCAGAAATCATGGATGCGTCCGTACATGCGGTTTGCAAAGAAACTGGCCAGAAGCCGGGCCGGGACGGGACCCGCCTGCCCCGGACCAGCGCCTGCGGTACAGCGTGAACATGGTTCGGCCATGGGTGCGGCGCTGGAAAACAGGGCAAGCGGACTGGAGCGCCGCCGGCAGCGTTTCGGCAGAGGCTCAGCCCTTGGCGATATCCAAGCTCGCCTTTCCGTTCAAATCCCACCCGGCGGTATGCCCCGCCAGATACTCATAATAGCCCTGGCTGCCGATCATGGCGGCGTTATCGCCGCACAACGCCAGCGGCGGAAGCCACAGCCTTGCCCCCGCCTGAGCGCACGCCCGCTCCAGATCCGCCCGAATGCGGCTGTTGGCGGCAACGCCCCCGGCCACGGCGATTTTTTGATAGCCCGTCACGCGGTTGGCCTCCATCACCCGTGGGACCAGGGAATCGGACACCGCGGCGGCAAAGGAGGCCGCAAGGTCGTGAAGATCCAGCGGCTCCCCCTTCTGTTCAGCATGGTGGATGGTGTTCAGCACCGCCGTTTTCAAGCCGGAGAAGGACATATCCAGCGGGTGGTCGGCCACGTGGGCCCGGGGAAAAACGTATGCCTTGTCATTTCCCCCCTGAGCCATTCTGTCCATGGGCCCACCGCCGGGATAGCCCAGGCCCAGCACCCGGGCAGTCTTATCAAAGCACTCCCCGGCGGCGTCATCCCTGGTGCCGCCCAATACCTCAAAATGGGTGTAGTCCCTCACGTCCACCAGGGCGGTGGTGCCGCCGGATACGCACAGGCACAGAAAGGGAGGCTCCAGGTCCGGATGGGCGATATAGTTGGCCGCGATATGCCCCCGGACATGGTGGACGGGAATCAGCGGCACACCCAGCCCGAAGGCGGCGGACTTGGCGAAGGATACCCCCACCAGCAGCGCCCCGATGAGGCCGGGAGCATAGGTGACGGCCACGGCGTCGATGTCTTTTTTGGACAGCTCCGCCTTCCGCAGGGCCTCATCCGCAAGACCGGAGATGGCCTCCACGTGCTTGCGGGAGGCGATTTCCGGCACCACGCCGCCATAGATGGCGTGCATGTCCGCCGAGGAGGCAATCACCGAAGACAGCACGGTGCGGCCGTCCCGCACCACAGCGGCGGCGGTCTCGTCGCAGGAGGATTCAAAAGCCAGAATATTCATGTACTCACGCTTTCTCTCAGAGTAAATCGAGCTGAAAATATTGGGAGGAAAGGCCGTTCTCCACAAATTCCTCCGCCAGCCGGAACCCATTCTTCTCCAGCACCCGGATGGAGGGGAGATTGCTGGAATAGGTGAACGCGCCCACGGTCTTCAGACCGTATTTCCCCGTGATCTCGAGGAGGAACATGCTCAGGGCCCTGGAGGCGATGCCCTGTCCCCAGAGCGCGGGCTCAAACACGCAATAGCTCACCATGGCGTTGGGTGTGCCGCCCAGGTCGATGCAACAGCACCACACATCCCCCACATACCGATCCTCCGCCCAGATGGTCCGCCCAAAGCTGGACGCGGCCGGGCGTTGGGATGCGTGGAAGTCCGCCAACGCCTCCTCCACCGTTTGGGCCTTTCGGGGAAGGGTCTTGCGGATGGATGCGGTATTCATCCGCTCAAAGGAAAGCGCCGCCGTCTCCGCAGTGCGCTTCCCTAACGTGATCTCCATATCCGCGTCCCCCTCTCAGTGGCCCCTGGGGTCCAGCAGGGCAAATAACTCCACGCCCTCCCCCCAAGAGTACACGACGTAGCAACGCTCCCCCACTGGGGCGGAGAAGGACAGGCCGCCGTGTTCCACCGCCCGGATCTCCTGCCCCTCCTGCCGCTCCACTACGCACGACCATTCATCGGCCCGATAGGGGGCGTAGTAGGCGTCCAGTTCCTCCAGGGTCAGTGGGCTCTCCAGCAGAATGGCGCCGAAATACTGCATCCCGTTGCCGCACCCCGCCAGCTTCCCCGCCCGGCTCACCGTCTCCAGCCGCTGGGTGTCCTCCGGCAGGGGAAGGGCCGCCAGGCCGTCCGCCACTGCCTGGGCGCTCCGGTCATTGGTCAGGAAACAGACCGGAAAGAACGCCAGCAGCAGGGCCAGCAAAGCCGTTGCCACCGCTTTCACGGCCCGCTTCATGCCCCGCCCTCCCGCACCAGCGTCAGCTGGTAGATGTGGCTGGGGTAGCGCACGCCCATATGATATTTCTCAAATTCCGACGCCTGCCCCATCTCAAAGCCGCATTTCTCCAGCAGAGACCGGGACCCACGGTTGGCGTCCGCCACTTCCGCTGTTACCCGCTTCCCGCCCTGGGTGCGGACCCAATCTACCGCCAGCCTTACGATCTCCGTGCCAAAGCCCCGGCCCCACTGGCTTTTGTGGACGCAGTAGCCGATGTCATATTCCTCCCGGCCCTCGTCCGGGAAGATGCAGCAGGTGCCGATCCGCTCCCCCATTCCGTTCAAACAGACGGTGAGGTAATAGCCCAGCGGGCTGTCCTGGAGGGTGTCCAACGCCCGCTGGAAGGGGGCGTCCACGTAGTCCCAGGCGGGGTCGCTGAGATACTTTCCGTTCTCCCCGTCCATCCACATTCCCGCGGCAAAGTCCAGGTCGGCGGGGCGGTAGTCGCGGATATATACCCGCGCCCCGGTCAGCTCCGTGTCAAGCTTCATCCTGCTCCGCCCGATCCTTTCTGATCTCAAACCGCTCCCCATAGACCCGTTCCTCCCGGACCACGTCGTAATCATAGCCGGGGAAATCCTTCCGGACGGTGACAGTATTCAGGCAGTCATAGCCCAGACGGCGGTATAGCCGGATGGCCCCTTCGTTTCGGGCCGCAGCCTCGATATACATAGATTGGGAATACTGCCGGACTATGGCCTCCGCCAGCCAGATGGCCTGGCTTCCGATACCCCGCCCCTGGTATTCCGGCAGGACGAACAAATCCTCCAGCCAGTCTATAGCTCCGCCCCGGCTGCCCAGGTGGAGCAGGCCCACCGCCGCTTCCCCTACAGTGATGAAATAGAGCTTATGCCCCTCCCCGGTCCAGGCCCGCAGGTCGGCCTTGGCCTCGTCCTCAGACTGCCGGCAGTGGTTGTGGGCCAGCCAGAAGCCCTGGATGAGCGCCACAGCCTCCCCCGCCCGGCTCTCTTGGTACTCCACCAGGGAGGAAAACGCCTCCTCCTCCCACGACCGGGCGGGCTTGACGGCCTCCCCCGGTCCCAGGGGCAGCTGGATATACCGCTCCATGTGGGCCGGGGAGAAGTACCCGGCGTACACCCCCCGGTGGAGGGCCTCCACCCTGCGGTCATCCTGCTCCGGACCCCGGTAGAGGCAGTGAAACCGCACCCCGAACAGGGCGCACTGGTAGTCCAGCACCCGGAAGCCGCTGCGCTGGTAGAAGGCGATTCTTCGCCTCCGCAGATCGTTCTCCTCGGGGGACGCGTCCTCTCCGGGGGCCTCCGCCTCGCCGAAGAGCTGGCTGTAGCGCCCCGCCAGCAGCTCCAAAATTCTTGTGCCCAGCCCGCCGTTCCGCTTCCCCCGCAGCACGCCGAAATACTCCAGCAGGGCTCCCGCCCGTCCCTCGGCGAGCCACAGCATGGCGTAGCCCACGGCCTCGCCACCCTCGGTGACGAGCAGCGGGTCGTACCGCCCCAGGTCCATCAGCCGCAGCATGGCGGACAAGGGCTTCAGCTCGGCGCTGGGAAAATCCTCTGTCATCTCGTTTCGATAGAGGGCTGTGAGCTCCTCCTTATTCAGCGTTCTCAGTTCCATTTGTAAACTCCAAAGTCATTAAAATCGCGTCCTCTTTGGGCGCGTCGTAGTAGTTTTTCCGCCGCCCCACCGCCGCAAAGCCGTGCTTCTCGTAGAGGGCGATGGCGGGGACGTTGGAGGCGCGGACCTCCAGCATGAGAACGGCCAGCTTTTCCCGGGAAAAGCCGGTCAGCGCGGACAGCAGGGCCTCCGCCACTCCCCGGCGGCGGTGTTCCGGGGCCACGGCGATGTTGTCCAGACTGCCCTCATCCAGCACCACCGACAGCACGGCGTAGCCCAACAGCCCGCCGCCCTCCCCCAGGGCCAGCAGGACGGCCACAGAGGGGTTGTCCAGCGCCGCCTGGAACAGGGCCTCGCTCCAGGGGTCGGCGGGGAAGCAGACCTTTTCCAGCGCCGCCACGGCGGGCAGCTGGGCGGCGGTCATGGGGACGATACGGTAACACATGGGGCTGCACCTCCAATCTGCGGGGTGGTCTTGCGTACCATCCGCCCGCCGGGCTCCGTTCTGTAGGGGTACGCATTGCGCGCCCGCAAAGGAACAGGCTCCCGGCAAGGGCGGGCGGACAATGCCCGCCCCTACAGGCGGGATGCAGCCTCCAGGGCCACCCGCAGATACTTCTCGTAGTCCGACGCGGGCACCGCCCCCATGGTGCGCCGGTCCCAGGCGTCCCCGTCCAGGCTGTCCTCGGCGTAGAGGAACTGGTACACCGCCGCGCCCCGGAACTGTCCCACCGCCATGGCGGAGGCGCACTCCATGTCCACGGCGATGCAGCCGTCGGCGCGGCGCTTCTCCATATTGTTCCTCGTCTCCCGATAGAAGGCGTCGGTGGTCCACACCCGGCCCTTCACGTAGGGGAGACGCAGTTCGTCAAAGATTTTGCCCAAGCGCTCCGCCGTGGGGATGTCCACATAGTCGCCCACCGGCAGATAGTGGTAGCTGACCCCCTCGTCCCGGTAGGCCTGGGTGGGCAGGATGAAGTGCCCCGCCACCAGGGCGGAGTCCAGCACCCCGCAGGAGCCGTAGATCAGGACTTTTTTCGCCCCCATGGCCAGCGTTTCCTCCAGCAGTCCCGCCGTGCCCGCGCCGCCGATAAGGGTCTGGAAGATGCCAATATCCCGCCCGTTCCAGTCCAGCTTGTAGATGGGAACATCCCGGCCCTCCCGAAGGATGGCGGCCACCTCGGTGGGGCAGACGCGTTCCAGCACCTGAAAGGTCTGCTCCTTGAAGGTCATGATAACCGTCTCCGGGAAAGCGTCCGTGGGGTTAAAGGAGCGTTGGTATTCAAATTTTACGATTTCCTCGGAATCGGGGTCAAAGGTGTCAAATAAACTCATAGGAAATTTCTCCTCTCTATGTAGGGACGGACATGGTCCGCCCCAAACTGTCGATCAAGTGCGTTGCGCAGTACCATCGGGAAGGAAGATAGTGTGAAAGAAACCCAGGAGGGGTGTCTTTCACGTGCAATCAACGATTTTTTGAACGTCATAACGTTCAAAAAATCGCAGGCAGCTTGTCGAAAAGACTTTTTCGACAAGCTGGGGCGGACATGGTCCGCCCGCCCGCAAAAAACGGTGCAGGGCCGGTGTGCGCACCGCAAAAAGGTGCAGACCCAGAGAACCGCGGGCGGGTGATACCCGCCCCTACAGGCACGCCGTACCGCAAACCGTCAGTGGCACTCCGCCCAGGTTTTTCCCGCCTTGGCGTCCGCCACCAGCGGCACCGCCAGCGCCGCCACCCCCTCCATCTCCTCCTGGAGCAAGGCCTTCACCCGCTCCGCCTCCCCCTCCGGGCACTCCACGATGAGCTCATCGTGAACCTGCAAAACCAGCCGGGCCTCCAGCCCCTCGGCCCGCAGGCGGCTGTCCACCTTAATCATGGCCAGCTTGATGATGTCTGCCGCCGTGCCCTGGATGGGCATATTCAGCGCCACCCGCTCGCCGAAGGAGCGGGTATTGAAATTGGAGCTCTTCAGCTCCGGCAGCCAGCGCCGCCGCCCGTACATGGTGGACACACAGCCGTCCTCCCGGCCCTGGGCCACCACCCGGTCCATATAGGAGCGCACGCCGGAATAGTGCTCGAAATACTTCTCCATATACTCCTTGGCCTGGGCCACGGACACATGGATATCCTCCGACAGGGAAAAGGCGGAAATTCCGTACACAATCCCGAAGTTGACGGCCTTTGCCGCCCGGCGCAGCTCCGGGGGCACCTGGTCCTGGGGCAGGCCGAACACCTGGGAGGCGGTGACGGTGTGGATGTCCACGCCGGAGTTGAAGCCCTCGATCATGGCCTGGTCCCCGGACATGTGGGCCAGCAACCGCAGCTCGATCTGGGAGTAGTCCGCGTCCACCAGCACCTTTCCCTCCGGGGCGGTGAACATCTTGCGCATCTCCGCCCCCAGGGGGGTGCGCACGGGGATGTTCTGCAAATTGGGTTCGGTGGAGGACAGCCGCCCGGTGGCGGTGACGGTGTTCTGGAAGCTGGTGTGAATGCGCCCGTCGGCGGCGATCACCTTGCCCAACCCCTCCACGTAGGTGGAGTTCAGCTTGGTGAGCTGGCGGTAATCCAGCACCCTGCCCACGATCTCGTGCTGGGGCCGCAGCTTTTCCAGCACCTCGGCGTTGGTGGAGTAGCCGGTTTTCGTCTTTTTGATGGGATGCAGGCCCAGCTTGTCGAAGAGAATATGGCCCAGCTGCTTGGGGGAGAGGATGTTGAATTTCTCCCCGGCCAGGCCGTATATTTCAGCCTCCAGCACGTCGATGCCGGTTTGGAGCTGCTTCCCGAACTCCGCCAGCGCCTGGCCGTCCACCAGCACCCCGGCCCGCTCCATCCGGGCCAGCACCGGGCACAGGGGCAGCTCGATGTCCGTGAGGACGGACATCAGCCCCAGCTCCTCCAGCCTGGGCTTGAACAGCTCATAAAACGCCTCGATCCACGCGGCGTCCTCATACCAGGCGGTCTGCTCCTTCAGCTCGTCGGTGAGAAAGGACAGCTGCTCCTCCTGCTGGAGGGCCGCCTTCTGCTCCACCGCTTTTTTGAAGTAGGAGGCCGCCAGCTTTCTGATCTCATAGCTCCCCGCCGTGGGGTCCAGCAGGTAGGCGGCCAACTCCGTGTCGAACACAAAGCCCGCCGGGTCGATGCCCTGGTCCAGCAGGGCGCGGCACAGCTCCTTGACGCCGTGGGTCACTTTTTTCACTCTGTCAGAGAACAGAAACGCCAGCAGGGCGCGGTAGTCCCCCTCGTACCGGTCCCGGCGGATGTCGTAGTGGAATACGTGGTCCTCTTCGTCCTCCGGCAGCACCACCGACACCCCCTCCAGTCCGGCCAGGGGCAGGACGGTGACGTGGTCCGCCGCCGCCCACGCCGCCTGGGCCTCCTCAAATTCCCGGACGGCGCGCAGGTCCACGATGTCCACCCGGACCTCTATGGGTTCCTCCCCCTCCGGAGCCGCGGCCGCGGGGCCGGGGGTGAGCTTCAGCTTGTCGATGAGCTTGCTGAACTCCAGCTCCAGCAGCTTTTCATACAGAACAGGGCCGTTGAAGGGCCGGCGGACCGCGTCCGCCGGGTCGAAGCCCATGGGGGCGTCGGTGCGGATAACGGCCAGATCGTAGCTCATCCGGGCGTCCGCCTCCCCCTCGGTGAGCTTCTTGATGACCGCCGGCTTGGCCTCGAGGTCCGGCAGCTTATCATAGATGGCGTCCACCGTCTGATATTTTTGGATCAGCGCCATGGCGGTCTTCTCTCCCACCCCCTTGACGCCGGGGTAGTTGTCCGACGCGTCCCCCATCAGCGCCTTCAAATCGATCATATGGATGGGGTCGAAGCCGTACTCGGCCCGGAATTCGCCGGTGGTGACATTCCGGGTGGTGGTCTGGCCCATGCGGGTGGTCACCAGCTTGACGGCGGTGTGTCCGTCGATCAATTGCAGGGAGTCCTTGTCTCCGGTGACGATGACGGTCTCGCCCCCCTGGGCGGCGTTGACCCGGGCCATGGTGCCCAGCAGATCGTCCGCCTCCCAGCCCTCCAGCTCATAGCGGCGGATATTCATGGCGTCCAGCACGTCTTTCAGCACTGGCATCTGAGCGGCCAGCTCCTCCGGCATCCCCTTGCGCTGGGCCTTGTACCCGGCGAAGGCCCTGTGGCGGAAGGTGGGTGAGCGCATATCGAAGGCCACCGCCAGCCCCTCCGGCTGCTCCTCCTCCAGCAGCTTGAGCAGGATATTGAGGAAGCCGAAAATGGCGTTGGTGGGCAGGCCCTCCCGGGTGGTCAGCGTCTGGCTCACGCCGTAAAAGGCCCGGTTGACAATGGAATTGCCGTCGATGACCATGAGCTTCATAGGGGACACCTCACAATAGGTTTTAAATACTGAAACTTCCGCCGCTCCCGCCCCGGCGGGGCGAGACGGATAGTTCAGTATACCACAATTTGGGCGGATTAGCAAGCAAGGCGGGGCGGACTTTTGCCCGCCCCGCCAAAGGGTGCTCTGTGTTTTATAAAATCAGCTGGATGGGGTCCTCCAGCCCGCTCCCGGCCAGGGGCAGGCTGACGATGGCTTTGAACAAATCCCCGTCGATGCTGATCTCAAACCTGCCGTGCTGGAGCTCGGTGAGCGACTGGGCGATGGACAGCCCCAGGCCGCTGCCCGCCTGATTGCGGGACTCGTCCCCCCGGACAAACCGCTCCATCAGCCGCTCGGCGGGAATGTCCAGCGCCTCCCGGGAGATGTTCTTCACCGACAGCACCGCCCAATCCCCGCTGCGCCGCAGGTCGACATAGACACGGGTTCCAGGCAGGGCGTATTTGGCGCAGTTGGTCAGCAGATTGTCCAGCACCCGCCACAGGTGCCGCCCATCCGCCTCCACCCACACGGGCTCGCCGGGCAGGGAGCGCACCACCGTCAGCTTCTGGGCCTCCAGCCGCTCGCCGGTCTCCGCCAGAGCCTGGTCGGTGAGCTGGGCCCAGTCCAGCCGTTCCCAGTTCACCGTCAGGTTGCCGGTGGACGCCTTGGACGCCTCCACCAGGTCCTCGGTGAGCTTTTTCAGCCGCTGGCTCTTCCGGTCCAGCACCTCAATATATTCCGCCGCCTTGGGGTTGTCGATGTCCTCCTTTTTCAGCAGGTCCACGTAGTTAATGATGGAGGTCAGCGGCGTTTTCAGGTCGTGGGACACGTTGGTGATCAGCTCCGCCTTGAAGTGCTCGCTCTTCATCCGCTCGTCCACCGCCGTGGAGATGGCGTGGCCCAGGTTGTTCAGCTCGTCGGCATGGCCCTTCAGGTCGGGCAGCATCCGCCGGGTGTCGATGTGATAGCTGGGGTTTCCGCCGATGATCTCCTGGGTGCCCCGGCGGATGCGCTTCCACTGGTAGGCCCAGGCGCACAGGTAGAGCCCGCACAAAAAGCTCACCAGCAGCCACAGCCCGCCGGCCCATCGGATCGTAGCCAATGTGAAGATCGGGTATGCCATACAGACCACCACCGCCTTCCAAATCAAGGGGCTGGCCCGGACAGCCCGCGCCGCTGTCCCGACCAGCTCCCAGCACCAGCCCCACAGCTTGACGAACACTTCCCAGCACCAGGCGCAAAACCGCCAGGTCCAGGTGTTGCGCAGGAGGGTATGGGCCTTGCTCCGGGCACACACCGTCACCAGCGCCGCCATGCCCAGGGCCGCGCAGCAGGCCATGGCGATCCCCACGATGATGAGCTGGAAGTACATAGGCGCGTTCCCATAGGCGTTTAAGGTCAGCTCCATGCCGACGCCCACCGACGCCACGCCCCCCAGAAACAGCAGGCACAGCAGTACGTCGCCGGGGACCCGGTGGAACCAGTTGAGGTAGATGCCCTCCACCCCCCGCTTGTGGCCCGCCGCGCAGCACAGATACACCATCAGAAGGATACCTGCCACCCCCAGCACAATGGTCACGGCCAGATTTCGCTCCCGGGCCGTCTGCCACTCGGCCAGCTTGCCGGCGGAGCGTTTGTACTGGTCGTCCACCCGCAGGCTTTTATCCACCCACAGGATCAGGCTGGAGTCGGTCTTGCTCAGCTCGGCGGCGGCCTGCGCGGTGAGCGTCCAGTCCCCGCTCTCCGGCTCGTAGATGTAGCCGAACCGGTTGGCCTCCAGGCAGGCCCGGATGGTGGGATAAAAGACGTAGGAATCCCCCCCGCTGTCCACCACCCACAGCACGTTGGTATAGCCGTCATTGTCCGCCAGGATCTGGTTTTCCGTGATGGCAATGGGATCGTTCTGGGTGTCAACCAGCTGGGCGTCGGTGCCCTCCGCTCTGGCCTCCCGGACGGCCTCCGCCCAGGTGGGCAGCATGGTCCGCCAGCCCGAGAGATTGGACACGCCGTCATAGTCCCCGGCGTTGACGGCACGGTTCACGGCGTCCTCGTCGTAATACTCCCAGAGGGTATCGGCGTCCCGGATATTGCCCTTCCCCCGGCGGAAGTCCACCCAGAAGTCGATGTCCGCCTGGGCGCTGTCCTCCCGGGTGTTTCCGTAGATGATGTTTCCCTGTTTGTCCAGCAGCTGCCAGCGCAGGTTGGTGGCCCCGGCGTCAAATTCCGCCTCATACCGCTCGATAGCCCGCCTCTCCGACAGCTCCAGCTCCTGGCCCGACGCCTGTTTGTCCTTCAGGTCCACCAGATACCGCACCATCCAGTAGTCCTGCCGCACCAGGTAGGTTCGGGTGTAGCCGCCGGTGTAGCCGTCGGCGTCGTAATAGGCGTCTGTCCACAAAGCGTCGAAATTTGCCAGCTGATACCAGCCCATGATGGCGGCGGCGGTGAACGCCGCCACCGCCGCCATGAAGGCCAGGGCCTTCATGGCCATATTATTCCGCCAATTCATTCCATTTTCTCCATTTTATACCCCAGTCCCCAGACCACCTTCAAATACCGGGGATTGGCGGGATCAATCTCGATTTTTTCCCGCAGGTGGCGGATGTGAACGGCCACCGTGTTCTCTGAACCAAGGGCCGGGTCGTTCCACACCTGCTCGTAAATCTGGGCGGTGGAGTACACCCGGCCCAGGTTCTTCATCAGCAGCCGCAGGATATTGTACTCAATGGGGGTGAGGCTCACTGGCTCGCCGTCTACCGTCACCGATTTGGCCTCGTCGTCCATGAGAATGCTGCCGTTGCGCAGGACGCCGTCCTCTGCGGTCTGGGCGGGGGTCTTGCCCCCCAGGGTGGTGTACCGCCGCAGCTGGCTCTTCACCCGGGCGAGCACCTCGATGGGATTAAAAGGCTTGGTGATGTAGTCGTCCGCACCGATGTTCAGCCCCAGCACCTTGTCCGTGTCCTCGCTTTTTGCGGTGAGCAGGATGATGGGAATATTGCCGCCGGACTCCCGTAGCCGGGCGGTGGCCCGGATACCGTCCAGACGGGGCATCATGATATCCATGAGGATCAGGTCCACGTTCTCCTCCCTCACCGCCTCTATGGCCTGCTCACCATTGTAGGCGGCTATTGTTCGGTAGCCCTCGCTGGTCAGATAAATGTCCAGCGCCGACACAATGTCCCGGTCGTCGTCACAGATCAAAACTGTGTACATTGCGGCAATCCTCCTCGCGCTCCTGTTTTCCCTCTCCCCATAACGCCGCGGGCCGGCTTTGCGGGGACCCTCGGGGCGGCTTTACATTTTCTATGTTATCAGCCCGCCCTTTAAGTTGCAACGGGCAAATTATTTAAATTCCAGTTAAGAATTTTTGTTTACCCCATCCTCGCCATCCCTAAATGCCCCTTCCATTCCTCCCACAATATACGTTTTTATTACTTTTTCTCTCCGTTATTATATACAATTACCTATCGTTGGTATCACGGTCTATTACATTTTACCACATGTTTTAGCATAAAAATCTCCGGCGCGTATCATACCGCGCCGGGGGTTTTCCGATCCTATTCAGTCCAGCTTCCCCAGCCGGTCCAGCACGGTGAGGGTCCGGCACAGGTCCTCGGAGACGTTCAGGGCCCCGTCGCCGCCCTGGAGCGCTCCCTTGTCCACCACCTTCTGAACCGCCGCCCTGTAGTAGCCGGGCACGTCACTGATGGTCTTGAAGTATTTCATATTGTTGTCCTTCTCCTTTTTCTCGGGTACGAGGGACCAATCCGGCCTCCCGTAGCCCTTGATCGTTTTGCTCCCCACCGCGTACCGGCAGGCCCGCACGGCGCTGGGGTTTCCGGCGTTGCCCTCGATGGTATGGACATATCCGCCCTCCACCTTCACCACCAGCCCGGTGTGCCAGGTGGACTTGGCGTCACCGAAGAAGATCTGATCGGCGGGCTGGGGAGTCCCGGTGAAAAACCGCCCCTTCTGCTTGTAGTAGTTCAGGCTGTACCCTGTCCCCGCCCCCAGGGAGCGGTTGGGCTGGCACAGCAGCAGCTGGGCTGTGGCCCGCCCGAAGGTCTCCACAAAACACCAGTCCACGAACACGTCGCACCAGTCGTAGCCGTTCTTTTTGCCGTTGTAGAAGTCCCCCAAGGCGTCCAGGTCCCGGGCGAACCTATTGAACAGCCCCGGCGCGTTGGTCTTGAACTCGTCCAGGTTGGCGTTGGCCCGCTTGCCCATGTAGCCCA
>CAJTLI010000053.1 GCA_910577525.1 uncultured Oscillospiraceae bacterium
GGCCCACCTGGGGCCTACTGCCCCTCGTCCATGAGAAGTGCCAGAACGTCCTCCATGCCAGCGTCAAAGATGAAGTCCTCGCTCTCCGCCAGAAACTCCTCCATGAACATCTGCGCCAGGGCGGGGTACTGCTGGCAGTCGGTGAAGTCCTCCGACGGCGCGATCTCCACCAGGGCATAGACGCCCTCCAGCACCTTCATGGCCCCGGTGCAGTCGCCGTGGCTCACCATGAGCCGCAGGGCCTTCTCCGTGGCCCGCACCATGTCCAGCTCGCCCACCTCCAGGAAGGCGCTCCACAGGGCCTCCATACTCTGCTGGGCGGTGCTGCGAACCTCGTCGGCCAGCTTCTCAACGCGGGCCTCGCTGTTCTGCGCCTCATTCTTCTTCCACTTCATGACTTGTCCTCCTACTGTAAAATTCACAGCCGTCAGCGGGATTTAGACGGCTATGTAGGGTCGGGGCAGGGGGGGAATTACGTCTGCCAACTGGGACAAAAAAAGAGCGCCGTTTCATTCAGGGAATGATTCGGCGCTCTATGTATGGCTGAAATATAACAGTATTCAGTTATGACAAAGCAAGTCAAATCAGGAGAAAAATACAGATTGATTTTTCGGCATCGGGGGCCTTTAGAGAGGGTGATAGCCGCCCATGACGGCCTGCCCTAAGACCAGGCCCAAATCGACTTCTTTCGCTCTGTCAGTTAGCCCATTTTTTAACCCAAAAGGGCCGGTTAGCCCATATTTAACCCAAAAAAACAGGGTCAAATCGGGTCAAATCAGGCCAAATTTGGGCAAAGGCTATCAAAGGTTTTCAAAAGAAAAAACCCCGGAAAATCGAATTTTCCGGGGTTTTTGAGCGTTTTCGGATATAAAATCAGCGCTTGGAGAACTGAGGCGCGCGACGGGCCGCTTTGAGGCCGTACTTCTTGCGCTCCTTCATTCTCGGGTCGCGGGTGAGGAATCCGGCGGCCTTCAGGGCGGGGCGGAACTCGGGGTCCATCTCCAGAAGGGCGCGGGAGATGCCGTGGCGCAAAGCGCCGGCCTGGCCGGTAACGCCGCCGCCGGCCACGGTGGCGGTGATGTCCACCTTGCCGATGACGCCGGTGGTGTTCAGGGGCTGGCGGACCACCATCTTCAGGGTCTCCAGACCGAAATACTCCTCGATGTCACGGCCGTTGATGGTGATGGCGCCGGTGCCGCTGGGAAACAGATGGACCCGGGCCACGGAGGATTTCCGGCGGCCGGTGCCGTAATGATAAGGCTTCTTGCTCTTGTACATAATCCGTTACCTCCTTATTCCACGGTCCAGGTCTCGGGCTTTTGGGCGGCGTGGGGGTGGCTGCCGCCGCGGTAGATCTTCAGCCGGGTGAGGGAGTCCTTGGTGATGATGTTCCGAGGCATCATGCCCCGCACGGCCAGCCGGACCGCCAGCTCGGGCCGCTGCTGCATCAGCAGGCGGTACTTGGTCTCTTTCAGGCCGCCCACCCAGCCGGAATGGGTGCGGTAATACTTCTGCTCCAGCTTCTTGCCGGTGAGCACGGCCTTCTCGGCGTTGATGACGATGACGAAGTCGCCGCAGTCGGCGTGAGGGGTGTACTCGGGCTTGTGCTTGCCCCGCAGCAGGGTCGCGGCGGCCACGGCGGTCTTGCCCAGAGGCTTCCCGGCAGCGTCCAGCACGTACCATTTGCGCTGAATGTTGCCCTTGTTTGCCATAAAGGTAGACATTCTGGTTTCCTCCATTTTATTTCCAATTTTGTACGCGGCATGGGGCTGTTGACAAGGCCGCGCCGGGTGGGCGGCACCGGTCAGTCCGCCGGCAGCCGGCGTTGTCAACAGACCCACGCACAGGAACGCTCCCCTTTACAATGGGGAGCATGGTGTATTATAATGCGGAAAGACGCCGGTGTCAACTGAAATCCGGAGTTTTTTTGAGATATATTTAAAATACTCTCTTTAGCTTGTGATTTCTATCGGAATCGCCCGAATACTCGTTTTGATATTTTTGATAAAAAGGGAGAGGGCCGTCATGCGGATGATTTTGTCCCATATGCGCCGCTGTATTGAGGATTACGGCATGATCCAGGCCGGAGACCGGATCGCGGCAGGGGTGTCCGGCGGGAAGGACTCGCTGGTGCTGCTGTATGCCATGGCCAAGCTGCGGGAGTTTTACCCCGTGCCCTTTGAGCTCCACGCCATCACCGTCCACCCCGGCCCCGAGGAGATGGACTTCGGCCCGGTGGCGGCGCTGTGCGCGGAGCTTGGCGTGGAATACCACCTGGTCCGGACGGAGATTTTCCACATCATCTTCGACTGCCGGAAGGAGAAAAATCCCTGCTCCATGTGCGCCAAAATGCGCCGGGGAGCCATGCACAACGCGCTGAAGGAGCTGGGAATTGACAAGGTGGCCCTGGGGCATCATTTTGACGACGCGGTGGAGACCTTTTTTCTCTCCCTCTTTTACGAGGGCCGCCTGTCCTGCTTCCAGCCCGTGACCTATCTGGACCGCACAGGAATCACCCAGATCCGCCCCCTGCTCTACTGCGGGGAGGGGACCCTGCGCAACGCCGCCGCCCGCTGCAATCTGCCCGTGGTCCGCAACCCCTGCCCCGCTGACGGCAATACCCGGCGGCAGGAGGTGAAGGAGCTGGTGGCCCGGCTGTCCAAGGACTATCCAAAGCTGAAGGACTACGTGTTTGGGGCCATGCAGCGCCTGCCCCTGCCGGAGTGGGGGCCGGTGGAGCACGGTATTAAGCGGTACGCGGAGGAAAGGGAGCCCTGACCGGGGTTTGTCCTTTTGCGGTATAGTACCCGCCGGAGCGGCCGCGGCGGGATGGGAGGCGTTTTGTTATGGAGAGACCGGACATGAGGCATACGGCGCTGGAGCCCCTCACGGAGCGCAATCTGGAGGAGGCCCGGGGGATTGACCGCTCCGATGTGCCCGAGGATTTTGTGGACACGGTGGACGAGCTCATGGAGCTGACCCGGTACGGCCTTGAGCACCGCTGCGCGGGGCGCACCTATGTGGTGCGCTGTGAGGGGGCCTGCGCGGGAGTGATCCTCCTGGGGGAGGCCATCCCCTGGGACACCGACCCGGAGGTGATGCGGGGCAGGCCCTTTTACCGGCTGATGGGCTTTATGATCGACCGGCGTTATCGCGGCCAGGGCCTGGGCGCCTGGGCGCTGGAGGAGGCGGTGCGGCGGGTATACGGGGAATTCGGTCCCCGGCCCATCGCGCTGGGATGCCACCGGGACAACGGGGGAGGGCAGCGGTTCTGGCTCAGCCGCGGCTTTTCCAAAACGGACGCCATGGAAGGCGAGGATTTCTATTATATCCGGGAGCTTCCATGAACGGCGTCCAGGCGCTGCCGGTTCCGGCAGCTTCTCCCGGTTTAATCCTTTATTTTCTTTTAATTTTAGGGTAAATGCAATTGCAATTATCCTTTGCACAGTATATACTAGGGAACCGGGCTCATCCCAGGCCCGCCCGCCGGTTTGCGGCGGAGCGGTATTTCTATGAGGAGATCGTTAAATGAGTGCGGTAAGAGAAAAGCTGCGGGCGCTCTGGCAGGACCAGCGGTCCTGGAAGGTCAGGCTCCCCCTTGCCATCCTGAGCGCCTTTTCCTGTGTGTTTACCTTTGTCCTGTTCGGCCCCTGCGAGATCTATCTCCAGAATATGCAGGAGATGCCCTTTCCCTTTCTGGAGATGCTGCCCACGCTGCTTCTGGCCGGGGGAGGGCTGCTGGCGGCTCTGCTGGCGGTGCTGCTCCTGCTCCGGGGCAAGGCGTTCAACTTCGCCGTGTCCGTCCTCTTCGCAGGCACGCTGGCGGGCTATCTACAGGGCAATTTCCTGAACCTGGACCATGGCTCGCTGGACGGCAACGCCGTCCAATGGCCCCAGTACAGCGGCGGTATGCTGTGGAACTGCCTGGTGTGGCTGCTGGTGCTGGCGGCGGTGTTCTTCCTGCTGTATTTCAGCCGGAAGGCGTGGACCAGGGGAATCGAGCTGGTGTGCGTCATCCTCACCGGCGCCCAGATCACGGCGTTCATCGTCCTGCTGGTGAACGCGGGGCCGGAACGGGTGGCCCGGGTGGGCCAGGAGGAGGCCTATGTCTCCCGGGAGGGCATCTTCGAGGTGGCCCCGGAGAACAACGTTATTGTGTTCCTGCTGGACCGGCTGGACAACCGGTATACCGACGAGGTGCTGGAGCTCCACCCGGAATGGCGGGAGCGGCTGGCGGGCTTCACCTATTACCATGACTTCACCGGAAGCTACGCCAACACCAGGCCGTCCATCGCCTATTTTATGACCGGCGCGGAGCACGACTACGCCACTCCGTGGGAGGATTATTTCCACCGGGCCTGGACCCGGCCGGTCTACCCCATGCTCCAGGACATCCACGCCGCGGGCTATGAGACCAGGATCTACTCCGACTGCGCCTACGTGTTCGGCGACGCCCGGGACGTGGAGGGCCTTGTGGACAACATCCGGCGGGACGAAAAGTCGTTCCGGTATGAGGTGATGCTGAACGTCATGCTCACCCTGTCCGGCTACCGCTATATGCCGGAGGCCCTCAAGCCCTTCTATCACATCTACTCCAGCGAGCTGGGGGCCGTTGTCTCGGTGGAGGACGAAAGCGACGAGGGCAACAACCTGTACACCGTGAACGACGTGGCCTTCTGGCGGAACTACCGGGAGAGCGGCCTCACCGTGAACCCCTGGAGCAAGGGCGTGTTCCAGTTTTACCACCTGGAGGGGGCCCACAGCCCCTATGTCATGGATGAGAACGCGGATCCCGTCCCCCTGGGCGGCACCCGCAACGGCCAGATCACCGGCAACATGGAGATGATCTTCCGCTACCTGGACGAGCTGGAGGAGAAGGGCCTGTTTGACGACGCCACCATCATCATCACCACCGACCACGCCCGCCCCCCCGGAACCGCCGGGAATATCAGCGACGTGTACGGCAGCCGGGTGTCCACCCTGATGATCAAGCCCTCCGGCACGGGCCGGAGCGGCGCGCTGAAGCTCTCCAACAAGCAGGTGTGCCAGAACAATCTCCGGGCGTCCATTATCAGCTATTTCGGGCTGGACACGGCGGCCTATGGCCGCACCATCGAGTCCATCGGCGAGAACGAGGAGATGACCCGGACCCTGTGGATGCGGGGGGAGAGCGGCGAGGTCAAAGACAAGCTGTACACGTTCCAGATCAAGGGGGACGCCAACGACTTCGCCAACTGGAAGCTCATTGAAGAGCGCAAAATGAAGCATATCATGCTGTAACGCCGCTCTGTACGGAAAACGGGAGGTCTTTTGCCGTGAAAAAGGTACTGCAATTTGGATACTTCTTCCTCTTCGCCTCGCTGCTGTGTTCGGTGACGGCCTTTGCCTATATCGACCCGTCCGCCATGACCTATATGATCCAGCTCATTGCCGGTATCGCCATCGCGGCAGGCGCGGGGGCCAGCTACTACTTCCGGAAATTCAGGCGGGGCGTGTCCAAGCTGGGCCGGAAAAGGGACCGCGCCCCCCAGTTCTATGAGGCGGAGGACGATGACGACGATACCGGCTTTGGCGACTACGAGCTGGAGGCCACGCCGGCGGCGGAAAAGACCTGCGCCGCCCCGGTCCAGCCGGCTCAGGAGCGGAGCTATGCCGCCTATGCCCCGGCTCAGGAGCCCTCCTTCCCCGGGTCGTCCATCGCCGCCGACCCCTTTGACGAGACAGGGGGAGCCGGCGGTCTGGCCGCCGAGAACCGGGAGCTGCGCCGCCAGCTGGCCGAGGAACGGCGGAAGGTGGAGGAGCTGAAACGGGCCCTGCACATCTGCACCGCCCCCCAAAAGCGATGAAGAAAGAGGAAAAAAAAGACCGGTGGTGGCTGCTCCCCTTGGCGGCGGTGGGGGTGGCCGTGTTCGTCAATCTCTTCCTGCTGATGAACGCCCGGGTGCCCTCCGGCTCCATGGAGCCCACCATCCCCACCGGGTCCCTGATGCTGGGCGACCGCACGGCCTATCTGCGGGGAGAGCCTGAGGCGGGGGATGTGATCCTCTTCCGCCACGAGGAATTCGGCAAGGCCTATCTGGTCAAGCGGGTGGTGGCCGTCCCCGGCCAGACCTTCTCCCTGCGGGAGGGCCGGGTGTATCTGGACGGACAGCTTCTGGAGGAGGATTACGTGACGGAGTTCTCCACCGACAGCTACCCGGAGACAGTGGTGCCGGAGGGCTGCTATCTGGTAATGGGGGACAACCGCCGCAACTCCAACGACTCCCGGTTTTGGGACGACCCCTTCGTCCGGCGGGAGAATATCATAGCCAGGGCGATGTTCACCTATTTCCCCCGGTTCGGCCTGCTGTGAGCGACGCGTAAAACGAGGTGCCGTTATTAAAACTATGGAAATAATCAACACCATTGTGGGAACCCCTCTGGGTTATCTGATGTCTTTTTGCTACCGGCTGCTCCACAATTACGGCGCGGCCATCCTTCTGTTCACCCTGCTCACCAAGGTGATTATGTTCCCCATCTCCCTGCTGGTGCAGAAAAACTCCATCAAAATGGTGAAGATGAAGCCCCAGCTGGATATGCTCCGCTACCAGTACGTGGACGACAGCGACGCCTTTCTGGACGCCCAGTCCGCCCTGTACAAGCGGGAGCGCTACAACCCCATGGCGGGAACCATTCCCCTGCTGCTTCAGCTGCCCATCATTTTCGGGCTGCTGGACGTGGTGTACAAGCCGCTGAAGCATATCCTCCACTTTACGCCGGAGCTCCAGCGGGCGTTTGTGGAAAAGACCGCCCAATTTCTTTCGGTGACGGTGGAGGAGCTGGGCTCCACTGCACAGCTGACAGCGGTGGAGTGGGTGAAGGCCAACCCGGACAGCTTTATCGCGGCCATTCCTGGCGCAGAGGAGTTTATCGGGCAGATTCAGAACCTTCACATGACCTTTTTCGGCCTCAACCTGGCGAAGACCCCTAGCATCCACGCCCTGGACGGGTATGTTCTCATCCCCGTGCTGGCAGGGCTGTCCGCCCTGCTGATGTGCTGGGTGCAGAACAAGGTCAACGTGCTCCAGATCGAGCAGAACAAGCTCTCCCAGTGGGGGATGACGGCGTTCATGGTGGCCTTTTCCGCCTTCTTCGCCTTTATCGTCCCCGCCGGGGTGGGGCTGTACTGGATCTTCGGGAACCTGTTCTCCATCGGCGTCATGTTCCTGTGCAATGCCGTCTACTCCCCCAAAAAGTATATCGATTACGGCCTTCTGGAGGAGATGAAGCGCACCGCAGCCCAGGAGCGGGAGCAAAAAAGGAACAACGCCGCCCTGGCGAAAAAGTACTATAAGGAGTTTTTTGCCAAGGTGAACAAGGGGAACATGAAGGTGATGTTCTACTCCGAGGGCAGTGGGTTCTACAAGTATTTCCGGGCGCTCATCCAGGCGCTGCTGGACACCACGGACCTGACCATTCACTACGTCACAAGCGACCCAAACGACGCCATCTTCCAGAAAAAAGAGCCCCGCATCCGCCCCTATTACGTGGACGAGACCCGGCTCATCTCCCTGATGATGAAGCTGGAGGCGGACATCGTGGTCATGACCACCCCGGATCTGGAAAAGTACCACATCAAGCGCTCCCGGGTGAAGGACAGCGTGGAATATATCTTCATGGACCACGGGTGCGGCAGCGACAACATGCTCTACCGCACCGGGGCGCTGGACGCCTACGACACCCTGCTGGTGGTGAGCCGGGAGCAGGCCATCGAGGCCCGGGCCATAGAGAAGCTGCGCCGCACCAGGAGAAAGCGGATCATCGAGTGCGGCTACGGCCTGATCGACGATATGATCGCCGCCTACAGCGCCATGGACAAGGCGGAAAACGACAAAAAAACCATCCTCATCGCTCCCTCCTGGCAGTATGACAACATCATGGACTCCTGCCTGGACGATCTGGTCGGCGCGCTGTATGGAAAGGGCTACCGCATCGTGATACGGCCCCATCCCCAGTACGTGCGCCGCTTCCCCATGCAGATGAAGGAGATTATCCGCCGCTACGCGGACAAGGCTTCGGACGATTTCATCATCGAGACCGATTTCTCCTCCAACGTGACGGTGTACACCGCCGACCTGCTCATCACCGACTGGAGCGGCATCGCCTTTGAGTTCTCCTTTACCACCGACAAGCCCTCCCTGTTCATCGACACCCAGATGAAGGTGGTCAATGAGGACTGGCAGAAGATCCCGCTGGTCCCCTTTGACATCACCGCCCGCTCCAAGGTGGGGCGGCAGGTGAAAAAGGAGCAGGTGAAGGACCTGGCCCCCGTGGTGGAGGAGCTGCTGGCCCATCAGGAGGACTACAGGGAGCGCATCGCCGCCCTGAAGCAGCAGCACTTCTACAACCTGGGCCGCAGCGGCGAGGTGGGCGCGGAGTACATACGCCACCGCCTGGAGCGCCGGTACCGGAAAAAGACCCAGGGTCCCCCTCTGGCCGCCGGCGGAAAGGGCGGCGCCTGAGCCCGGACAAGATTCATACGCCCCTGCGCCGCGGTTTGGCGCAGGGGCCGGCTCAACACCTTGCGTTCACAAAAACAGGAGTATATTTTTTCATGAACATCCAAGAATGCGATATTTTGTGCGCCCTGCGGACGGCGCCCTACGCCGGCCAGCGCCCCCTGGCGGAGGCCAGCGGCCACTCTTTGGGGGTGGTGAACCGCTGCCTGAAGCGGCTGACCCAGGCCGGCTATCTGGACGGACAGCTCCAGCTGACCCCCCGGGCCCATGAGGAGTTTGCCCGCCGCGCCCCAAAAAACGCCGTGATCCTGGCGGCGGGCTACGGCCTGCGGATGGTGCCCATCAATATGGAGACGCCCAAGGCGTTCCTGGAGGTGGGCGGCCAGCCGCTGATTGAGCGGCTCATCCGGCAGCTCCACGAGGCGGGCATACGGGACATCACTGTGGTGGTGGGCTATATGAAGGAGCGGTTTGAGTACCTCATCGACGACTTCGGCGTCCGGCTGGTGGTCAACCCGGACTACGCCGTCAAAAACAACCTTCACTCCCTGGCCTTGGCGGCGGACCGCCTGTCCAACAGCTATATCCTGCCCTGCGACCTGTGGTGCGCGGAGAACCCCTTCCGCTCCCACGAGCTGTACTCCTGGTACATGGTGAGCCGGGGGCGGGACGAGGACAGCGCCGTGCGGGTCAACCGCAAGGGGGAGCTGGTCGCGGCGCCGGAGGGCGGCGGGGGCAGCCCCATGGTGGGCATCGCCTACCTGCTGGAGGAACAGGCGGCCCAGGTCCGCTCACGGCTGGCGGACATGGACGGCCAAAGGCGGAACGACCGCCTGTTCTGGGAGGAGGCCCTGCGGGAAAAGGACAAGCTGGCGGTCAGCGCCCGGGTGGTCCCCGCCGGCCGGGTGGTGGAGATCAACACCTATGAGGAGCTGCGGGAGCTGGACGGCCACTCCGGCCAGCTGAAGTCGGATAAGATTCAGCTGATCGCCCGGGTCCTGGGGGCGGAGCCGGAGGAGATCGGCGGCATCACGGCGCTGAAAAAAGGGATGACCAACCGCTCCTTCCTGTTCTCCTGCCGGGGGGAAAAATATATCATGCGCGTCCCCGGCGAGGGCACTGGGCGGCTCATCAGCCGCCGGGAGGAGGCGGCGGTGTACAGCCTGATCCGGGGCCGGGGGCTCTGCGAGGACGTGCTCTATATCAACCCGGACAGCGGCTACAAGATCTCCCGCTTCCTGGAGGGGGCCAGGACCTGTGATCCCCTGAATGAGGCGGAGACCGCCGCCTGCATGGAAAAGCTGCGGGCCTTCCACCGCCTGGGCTTGAAGGTGGACCACGAGTTTGACCTGTTCGGCCGCATTGACTTCTATGAGTCGCTGTGGGAGGGCCGCCCCTCCGCCTACCGGGGGTACGCCCAGACCAAGGCCGCCGTGCTGGGGCTGAGGCCGTTTATCGAGTCCCAGGCGAAGGAGCGGGTGCTCACCCACATCGACGCGGTGCCGGACAACTTTCTGTTCTGCCCGGACGGCGGGGGCGGGGAGCAGATCCTCCTCATCGACTGGGAGTACGCCGCCATGCAGGACCCCCATGTGGACATCGCCATGTTCTGCGTCTACGCCATGTACGACCGGGCCCATGTGGACCGGCTCGTCGGACAGTACTTCCCCGAGGGATGTCCCGCCGGAACCAAAATCAAAATTTATTGCTATATCTCCGTCTGCGGCCTGCTGTGGAGTAATTGGTGCGAGTACAAGCGCAGCCTGGGGGTGGAGTTCGGAGCCTACTCCCTGGCGCAGTACCGCTTTGCCCGGGATTACTGCCGGATTGCGGAGGAGGAGCTGGCAAAGCTGGGAGGTCAGGAACCATGCACACCGTAAAACGGGCGGTCATCATGGCCGCAGGAGAGGGGAAGCGGATGCGCCCTGTGACGCTGCGCACGCCAAAGCCGCTGGTCCGGGTCAACGGGGTCCGGATGATCGACACGGCCATCAACGGGCTGGCGGCCAACGGCATCGGCGAGATCTATGTGGTGGTGGGTTATTTGAAGGAGCGGTTCAGCGCGCTGGTCCGGGATTACCCCAATGTGGTTCTCATCGAAAACCCCTGGTACGACGCCTGCAACAACATCTCCTCCCTCTACGCCGCGAGGGAGCATCTGGAGGATGCCATTATCCTGGACGGAGACCAGCTCATCCGGGACCCGCGGGTCCTGCGGCCTGAGTTTGAGCGCTCGGGCTACAACGCGGTGTGGACGGAGGCACCCACGGAGGAGTGGCTGCTGACGGTGGAGAACGGCGTAATCACCTCGTGCAGCCGCACCGGGGGCCGGCGGGGCTGGCAGCTGTTCAGCGTGTCCCGGTGGAGCGCGGAGGACGGCCGGCGGCTCCGGCGGCACCTGGAGCTGGAGTTCGAGGAGCGGAAAAACCGGGACATCTACTGGGACGACGTGGCGCTGTTCTGCCACCCGGACGAATACCGGCTGGGCGTCTTTCCCATGGAGGCCGGGGCCGTGGCGGAGGTGGACAGCCTGGCCGAGCTGGCGGCGCTGGACCCCGGCTACCGGCGGGAGCTGGAGGAGGTGCGGTGATATGAACCGGAAAAAAATAGACTGGGCCATCACCTTGATCCCCTTGGGGTGCATTCTGGCCATGAGCGCGCTGTTTATCGCCCTTCCGGAGCAGTCCAACCAGGCCCTCAGCGCCGTCCGGTTCCTGTTTGGGGACACCCTGGGCGTCTATTACCTGGTCATCGGGCTGGGGGTGTTCCTGCTGTCTCTGTACGCCGCGGGCTCCCGATACGGGGACATCGTGCTGGGCGAGCCGGGCGAGGGGCCCAAGTACTCCTTTTTCACCTGGGGCTCCATGATGTTCACCGCCGGGCTGGCGGCGGATATCCTGTTTTACTCCTTTTCCGAGTGGATTCTGTACGCCGCGGACCCCCACATCGCCCAGCTGGGGTCCATTCAGGACTGGGCCAGCGTGTTCCCTCTGTTCCACTGGAGTCTGATCCCCTGGGGGTTCTACCTCATGCTGGCGGCGGCCTTCGGCTTCATGCTCCATGTGCGAAAACGGGAGCGGCAGCGGTACTCCGAGGCCTGCCGCCCCATCCTGGGGAAGCACACCGACGGCCTGCCGGGGCGGCTCATCGACCTGCTGGCGGTGTTTGCCCTGCTGGCGGGAACGGCCACCACCTTCAGCCTGGCCACCCCGCTGATGGCCGGCGTCATCGACGAGCTGTTCCACGTCCCCCTGAGCCGGGAGGCGGTCATCGTCCTCATTCTGGCCGCGACCTGCGCGGTGTACACCTACTCTCTGCTCCACGGCTTCAAGGGCATCAGCCTGCTGGCCAAGCTGTGCATCTATCTGTTTTTCGGGCTGCTGGCCTATGTGCTCCTCCTCGGCGGCGAAACCCAGTATATTATTGAGACCGGCGTGGAGGCGCTGGGGCGGATGGCGCAGAACTTTTTCGGGCTGGCCACCTTTACCGACCCCCAGCGGACCACCTCGTTCCCCCAGACCTGGACGATCTTTTACTGGTCCTACTGGATGGTGTGGTGCGTCGCCGCCCCCTTCTTTATCGGCAGCATCTCCCGGGGGCGGACGGTGCGGCAGACCATTCTGGGCGGGTACGGCTTCGGCGTGGGCTCCACCCTTGTCAGCTTTATCATACTGGGCAACTACTCCCTGGGCAAACAGGTGTCCGGGGCGGCGGATTTCATTGCCCAGTACAATGAGACGGGGGATCTGTACGGCGTAATCCTCTCCATGATTCACACACTGCCGGCGGCTCCGCTGGTGCTGGTGATTGTGCTGGCCGCCATGATGGCTTTTTATGCCACCTCCTTTGACTCCATCGCCCTCATCGCCTCCTGCTACAGCTACCGCCGCCTGGGGCCGGACGAGACGCCCCACTGGGGCGTCAAGCTCATGTGGTGCCTGCTGCTCATCGCCCTGCCCATCGCGCTGGTGTTCTCGGACAGCTCCATGGCCAACCTCCAGTCGGTGAGCATTATCGCCGCCTTCCCCATCGGCGCGGTTATCCTGCTCATCACCGCCAGCTTCTTCAAGGACGCAAGATCCTATTTGAAACGGTAACATACGCTCAGTGGAAGGCGCGCCCGGTC
>CAJTLI010000054.1 GCA_910577525.1 uncultured Oscillospiraceae bacterium
CTGCTTGAACAATTTTACCGCCTTATTTTTGTCTAACTTTTTGGGCGCACTTCAGGTTTATTCAGCGGTTTTTTCCGTTCCGTCTCCCAAAGCGCCCGCCGGGGCCCGTCCCGGCAGGCTCTCCTCCATCTCCCCGTCGGTGAGAAACTCCGTCATCACATGGCGGTACCGCTTGGGCAGATGGGTGGACTGGCATTTGGGATTGATCCGCCCCTCAATGGCGATGGTCTCATAATAGCTCCGCCACATGGCCCGGTAGGCCCGCTCCGTCTCCCCGGCGGGGCCCATGCGGAACCCCTCCGCCGGGAGGAGCTTCCAACGCCCCCGGTCGGAGAGAAATACCTCATGGTGGGTGCGGTCATAGAGCGCCAGCCGCTCCCCGGAGTACCGCTGGGCAAAATGGGGGGCCAGCAGGGGCAGCACCCGGTTTTTCGGCTCAATCTCTCCCACCAGAAAGCCGTCCAGGTCGGAGAAGCGGACGAAACCCTTCAGGTGGTCCCACTCCGTCCACATTTTTGTCAGCGCAAGATTGACCCTGGCCATCACCGGGTCGCTCAAATCCAGCCGCACCCGGTCTCCCTCCCAGAGCCCCCGGCGGATCAGCGCCAGCAAGTCCAGCTCCTTCTCCGGCAGGCAGGTGAGGAAGCCCCGGGCAATCATTTTTTGAAACGCGGGAGATACCCGCTTGCGCAGGGCCCCGTAGAGCCGCCGGGCCCGGTCTCGATCCGCCGGCAGCTCCCGCGTCTCCCACAGCGCCGCCCCGCCGTCGGGCAGCAGGAACGCCGCGGGCTCTATCCGCCCCTCCAGCGCGTCCCAGGCGCAGGTCAAAAACCCGGCAAAGGTGCCGTCATACCGGTACGCGATCATCATCAGCCCACATTCCCGTCAAACAGGGACAGCTGCTGCCAGCCCGCCCCGCTCAATTCCACCCGCTCCAATCCGGCCAGGCGGCGGTAAAGGCTGTCCGGGCCAAACCGCAGGCCGGGCAGCATCCGGCCCGAACAGGTGATGAAATACTGCGCCCGCTTCAGCACAACCCCCAGCCGCTTCAGCCCCTCGAAGGAAATCGGGCCATACCGCCGGGCGGTGACAATCCGTTTCGCCCCCCGGACGCCGATGCCGGGCACCCGCAGGATGGCCTCGTAGTCCGCTCGGTTGACCTCCACCGGGAAAAACTCCGGATGGCGCAGGGCCCAGTCGCTCTTTGGGTCCAGGGCGGTGTCAAAGTTGGGATGGCTGTCGTCCAGAATCTCCTGGGCCCGGAAGCCGTAAAACCGCAGCAGCCAGTCTGCCTGATACAGCCGGTGCT
Organism: uncultured Oscillospiraceae bacterium; assembly: GCA_910577525.1. Taxonomy (GTDB): domain Bacteria; phylum Bacillota; class Clostridia; order Oscillospirales; family Oscillospiraceae; genus Enterenecus. The sequence continues at coordinate 1,310 of CAJTLI010000054.1, forward strand.
CCCGCAGCAGGGGCGGCTTGAAGCCCGCCGGAGCGGGCAGGCTTTTGTGCTGGGACACCGGCATATAGGCGGAGAAAAACACTCGTTTCAGGCGATACCTCCGGTAAAGCCCCTCTGTCAGAGACAAGATGTGCTGGTCGCTCTCGGGGGTGGCCCCCACAATCATCTGGGTGGACTGCCCCGCCGGGGCAAACCGGGGCGCGTGGCGGTAGAGCTTCAGCTCCGCCTTGGACTGGGCCGCCCCGTCCCGGATCTGGGCCATGGGCCTGAGGATGGCGGCCTTGGTCTTGTCGGGGGCCAGCAGCCGGAGGGACGCCTCCGAGGGCAGCTCGATGTTGACGCTCAGCCGGTCCGCCAGCAATCCCAGCTGATTGGTAAGTCCCGGGTCCGCCCCCGGGATGGCTTTGGCGTGGATATAGCCGTTGAAACGGTACTCGGCGCGCAGAAGCCGCAGGGTCTCAATCATCCGCTCGGTGGTATAATCGGGGCTTTTCAGCACCGCGGAGGACAAAAACAGTCCCTCAATATAGTTTCTCCGGTAAAACTGGATGGTCAGCTCTGCCAGCTCCCGCGGGGTGAACGCCGTTCGGCGTACGTCGTTGGAGCGGCGGTTGACGCAATAGGCGCAGTCATAGCAGCAGTGGTTGGTATAGAGCACCTTCAGCAGCGAGACGCACCGCCCATCGGCGGAAAAGGTGTGACAGCAGCCGGAATTGGCGGCGGAGCCGATGCTCCCCGGCCTCCCGCCCCGAGTCACCCCGCTGGAGGTGCAGGCGGCGTCATATTTGGCGGCGTCGGCCAGGATTGTCAGCTTGTCCATGACCTCCACAGGATCTCCCTCCCTGCAAGCGGGCCGGCGGCGTCTGTCCCCAGGCGCGCCGCGCAAAGTCAAACGTTTGTACCTTCAATTATAGTACAAACGCTCGATTTGTCAAGCACATTTTGCGCCGCAGTCCTTCCTTAAAATTTTTTAAAATAAAAAAGGGTTTTTGAAACGGATGGGGTATAAGTAATAGACAGTGTTTTTGCCCTCGCGGAAAAATTTGGGGAGGGATATGGAATGGAGCAGACTATCCGGGAACGCACCGAGGCCCTGGAGCGCCGGACCCTGTCGCCAAGGGCGTGCCTGTCCGTCAACTCCAAGGGGCGGGCGGTGGACATCCCCCCCTGCCCCATGCGCACCTGTTTTCAGCGGGATGTGGACCGGGTCGTCCACTGCAAATCCTTCCGGAGGCTGAAGCACAAGACCCAGGTGTTTCTCCAGCCCGAGGGCGACCACTACCGCACCCGGATGACCCACACCCTGGAGGTGTCCCGCATCGCCCGGACCATGGCCCGGGGGCTGGGGCTCAACGAGGATCTCACCGAGGCCGCCGCCCTGGCCCACGACCTGGGCCACACCCCCTTCGGACACGCCGGGGAGCGGGCCCTGTCCCGGATGGTGGAGGGGGGGTTCCGCCACTATGAGCAGTCGCTGCGGGTGGTGGACCGGCTGGAGAACGGCGGCGAGGGGCTGAATCTGTGCCATGAGGTACGCAGCGGCATCCTGTGCCACACCAAGGGGCCCCCGGCGGACACCCTGGAGGGCCAGCTGGTCCGGTTCGCCGACAAGATCGCCTATATCAACCACGATATTGACGACGCCACGCGGGGCGGCATCATCGGCCCCCTGGACATCCCCGTCCGCATTTCCCAGGCGCTGGGCTTCACCTCCGGGGAGCGCATCGAGACCCTGACCATGGATATCATCCGGACCAGCGCCGGGGAAGATTCCATCCGCCAGTCGCCGGCGGTGGAGCGGTCCATGGCGGAGCTTCGGGAGTTCATGTTCCAGTCCGTCTATTTCAACCCCGTGGCCAAGGGGGAGGAGGGAAAGGCGGAGGACATGATCTGCCAGCTGTACGAATACTATTGCGAACATACGGACAAGCTGCCGCCGGAATACCAGGATATCCTGGTGCGGGAGGGAATGGAACGGGCAGTTTTGGACTACATCGCCGGTATGACGGACACCTACGCCGTGGAGCAGTTCAGCGGCCTGTTCATCCCGAGAGGATGGGTAGTCAAATAGAAGCGCGGAGGATAGCCGCGCAGGGGAGCTTGGAGCGGAGTGAGGGGAAAAGCCCAAGGCCCGCGCAGCGGGACTGGGTTTTGCCCGAATCGGAGGGAAAGCGACCCGGCCGCGCGGCCAATCCGCAGCGTGACAAATAGAAGCGCGGAGAAACGGTCAGCGAGGAAGCTTGGACCGGAGCGAGGCCGAGCGCAGGGCGGCATGTCCGCCCCAGACCAGGCCGAGTCGGAGGGAAAGCGACCGAGCGTCCTGACCGGTTCGCAGCGTGACAAATAGAAGCGCGGAGGATAGCCGCGCAGGGGAGCTTGGCAGCAAACGGAGGAAGCTATGACGGAGTATTTGGTCCCATCACACGCCTCCGAGACAGAGTTCACGGAGAAGCGCTCCACCTTCATCGGCCGCGTCTGGCCGGTGGAGTCGGAGGAGGAGGCCCGCCTTTGCATCGACGAGACGAAAAAGAAACACCACGACGCCCGGCACAACTGCTGGTGCTATTTGATCAAGGACGGGCCGGTGCGCTACTCCGACGACGGGGAGCCCCAGGGCACGGCGGGTCAGCCCATGCTGGGGGTGTTTCAGAAGGAGGGCGTCACCAACGTGTGCTGTGTGGTGACGCGCTATTTCGGCGGAGTGCTGCTGGGGGCGGGGGGGCTGGTCCGGGCCTATACCCAGAGCGCCAAGAACGCCCTGGACGCCGCCGGGATCTCGGCGGTCCGCCGCTGGGTGGAGCTGGCGGTGGAGTGCCCCTACAGCTTTTTGGAGCGGGTGAAGCTGGCCTGCGCCGCCCAGGGGGGCGTGGTGGGGGAGATTGAGTACGCCGCAGGCGTCACCGTTCACGCTCTGCTCCCCGAGGGAGGGGCGGAGGGCTTCCGGGCCCGGATGACCGAGCTGTCCGCCGGAAGCTTCTCGGCGGTGGAGCTGGGCGAGGTGTTCAAAGCGGCTTCGCAGGGCCCTATACAGAGTTAAATTCGGAAAACAGTGATAAAGCAGGGCATTTTTGGCTAATATCAAGAGGTGAGACGATGGCCATACCGGAGTCCTTTCTGGATGAGCTGAACGGACGGCTGAATATTGTGGACGTGGTCTCCGCCTACCTTCCTCTGACAAAAAAGGGGGCCAACTATTGGGGGCTGTGCCCCTTCCACCATGAAAAAACGCCCTCCTTTTCCGTCAACGAGGCCAAGCAGATCTTTCACTGCTTCGGCTGCGGCAAGGGCGGCGGCGCCGCCCGGTTCGTCATGGAGATGGAGAGCCTGACCTTTCCCGAGGCGGTGCGCAAGCTGGCCGGTCAGGCGGGGCTGGAGATGCCCGAGGAGGACGCCGGGGACAGCGGGCGGCGGGAGCGGCGCAGGCGGGTGCTGGAGCTGAACCGCGAGGCCGCCCGGTTCTACCGCTCCATGCTGGCCGATCCCCGGGGGGCGGCGGTGGCGGCCTATATCCGGGAGAAGCGGCGCATCACCCCCAAATTTTCCGCCCGCTTCGGCCTGGGGGCCGCGCCGGACGCCTGGGACAGCCTCATCACCGCCATGGGGGACAAGGGGTACGGCAAGTCGGAGCTGATCGACGCGGGACTGGCGGTGGCGGGAAAGAACGGCGGCATCTATGACAAGTACCGCAACCGGCTGATGCTGCCGGTCATCGACGTGCGGGGGGACGTGATCGGCTTCACCAGCCGGGTGATGGACGGCTCCGCCCCCAAATATCTGAACACCCCGGAGACAGCCATTTTTAAAAAGAGGTCCATTCTTTACGGGCTCAACTACGCCAAAAACACGAAGCGGCCCAACTTGATTCTGGTGGAGGGCAATATCGACGTCATCACCCTCCACCAGGCGGGCTTTGACAACACGGTGGCCACCATGGGCACCGCCCTGACGGAGGAGCACGTCCGGCTGCTGGGGCGGTACACCCGGGAGCTGGTGCTGTGCTACGACAACGACGCCGCCGGGGAGGACGCCACCCAGCGGGCCATCGCGCTGATGAGAAATTCGGAGCTGTCGGTGCGGGTGCTCCGCCTGCCTCAGCTCCGCCTACCCGACGGCACAATGGGCAAGCAGGACGCCGACGATTATATCAAGAATTTCGGTCCCGAGGCCTTTGAGGCCCTGATGGAGGGGAGCTCCAACTCGGCGGAATACCGGCTGAGCGTGGTGCGGAAAAGCTACGACCTGAGCCGGGACGGCCAGCGGGCCGAATACCTGCGGGCGGCGGCGGAGGTGCTGGCGGCGCTGCCCAGCCCCGTGGAGCGGGAGATCTACGCCGGGCGCTGCGCGGAGACGGCGGGAATCTCCAAGGAGGCGGTGCTCCAGGAGGTGGACCAGCTGCGGAAAAAACGCCGCTGGGAGGCCCGGAAGCGGGAGGAGCGCCAAAATCTGACCCCGGCCCGGCAGCTCCAGCCCAAAAGCCGGGAGCTACGGTATACCAATATCCGCTCCGCGCTGGCGGAGGAGGCGGTTTTGCGGATCGTGCTTCTGGATGGGGAATATTTCGCCCAGCTGGAGGAGCTCACGCCGGAATGCTTCTCCTCGCCGCTGCTGGGAAAGGCCTTTGAGCTGCTGCGCCGCCGGTGGCGGGCGGGGCGGAGCGTCTCCCTGTCCGCCCTGGAGGGGCAACTGGAGCCGGAGGAGCTGGATCAGCTGGCCGCGGCCGCTCAGCAGCCCCAGGCCGGAAACACCGCCCAGGAGGCGCTGGACGACTGCAAGCGTACCATCCTCGCGGAGTGCCGCAGGGGAGAGATACATAGCGCGGAGGACCTGAACAACCTGAAACAGGCGCTGAAACAGAAAAAAGCCTATGGAGGATGAAAGAGCGATGAGTGAAAAGAAAAAGACCGTGAAAAAGGCGGAGGCCGTTCCCCAGACCCAGGTCAGCCCCGAGAAGCTGGAGGCGGCCAAGGCGGAGCTCGCCAAGATGGTGGAGGGGGTCCAGAACGGCGAAAAGCTGCTGGAGCTCATTGACACCGGCTATAAAAAGGGAAAGCTGTCCTCCAGCGAGATGATGGAAACGCTGGACTCCATCAATCTGGAGAGCGAGCAGATGGACAAGGTATACGATGTGATGGAGAACCTTGGCATCGATACCGCGGGCGAGGAGTTTCCCCTGGAGCTGGAGGGGGACATCCTCCCCCCCGCCGCCGAGCTGGAGGAGATTCCGGAGGAGGAAATCGTCGATCCCAATACGCTGGTGGACTCTTTCGCCATCGACGACCCGGTGCGGATGTATCTGAAGGAGATCGGCAAGGTGGACCTGCTCACCCCCGAGCGGGAGGTGGAGCTGGCCCAGGCCATGGGGGCGGGGGCGGCGGCCCAGGAGCAGCTGGCCGAGCTGGAGAAATCCGGCGAGGAGGTCCCCGAGGAGGTTTTGAAGGAGCTGAAAAGGGCCGTCAAGGGGGGCGAGCGGGCCAAGCAGTCCCTGGCGGAGGCCAATCTTCGGCTGGTGGTGTCCATCGCAAAGCGGTATGTGGGCCGGGGAATGCTGTTTTTGGACCTGATTCAGGAGGGCAATCTGGGCCTCATCAAAGCGGTGGAGAAATTTGACTATACAAAGGGCTATAAATTTTCCACCTACGCCACCTGGTGGATCCGTCAGGCCATCACCCGGGCCATCGCCGACCAGGCCCGGACCATCCGCATCCCGGTGCACATGGTGGAGACCATCAACAAGGTCATCCGGGTGAACCGGCAGCTGCTCCAGGAGCTGGGCCACGACCCCTCCCCGGAGGAGACCGCCGCCGAGATGAATATGCCGGTGGAAAAGGTGCGGGAGATTTTGAAAATCGCCCAGGAGCCCGTGTCCATGGAGACGCCCATCGGCGAGGAGGAGGACAGCCATCTGGGGGACTTCATCCCGGATGACGGCGCGTCCGATCCCTCTGAGACCGCCTCCTTCACCCTGCTGAAGGAGCAGCTGGTGGATGTGCTGTCCACCCTGACCCCCCGGGAGGAGAAGGTGCTGCGGCTGCGCTTCGGCATCGAGGACGGGCGGACCCGAACCCTGGAGGAGGTGGGCAAGGAGTTCAACGTTACCCGGGAGCGCATCCGGCAGATCGAGGCCAAGGCCCTCAGAAAGCTGCGGCACCCCAGCCGGAGCAAAAAGCTGAAGGACTTTTTGAGCTGAGAAGAGTTCGAGACGCACAAGCCTTGGGGCGCAGCTTTCGGGGCCCCCGCGCGAGCCCGGCGACGCGGGTCGCGTGGGGAGAGGAGGGGCGGCGGAATGGACGAGCTTTCGCCAAAGGCGGAAGCGAGGGATATGGAGCCAGCCCCAACGACGCGGCACCCCAGCCGAAGCAAAAAGCTGAAGGACTTTTTGAGCTGAGAAGAGCTCGAGTTAAGCCGAAGCAATAAGAGGGCCCCGCCTCCGGCCGGAGGCGGGGCCCTTATATGCTCAATTTTGTGAGCGCCGCTGCCGCGCGGCCCCCGCGGCGTTACCCGCCAGCGCCGCGATAAGCGCGATGGGGATGAGCGCCCCGTCCGCCATGTTGGAGCACAGCCGGGCCAGGGGGATAAACAGCAGGATGAACAGCACGCACGCCGCCGGATAGATGGGGCAGAAGCCATGCCGCCGCCCCAGGGACAGTCCGGATATGAATCCCCCCACGGGGAGCAGCAGCCATGCGTACAGGACGCTCAAAAGGGGCGTGGGGTCATCCAGCAGGCGCAGGACCAGGGGCAGAACCAAGCACAGCAAAAACGCGAAGCCCACATAGGGCAGGGATTCCCTCCAGTGGAACAGGGACGGGCCGGGGGCCAGCCCCAGCTTGGCCCGGATGGCGGCCGCCTCGGCAAACCACCCCACCCACCGGCCCAGCCAGATCAGAACGTACAGCAGCGTCAGGGGGATGAGGAAGGTGGGCAGCGTCCCGTGCCATCCGAAATTCAGCACCACCCACACCGACACTGTGGCGGCGGTGGCGGCATAGTGAATCAGGGAGCGGGCCACCAGCTCCCTGCCGCTGTCGGCGAAGGGGAGGGTGGCTGCGCCCGCCTCCATTCCCATCAGGAAGCACAGACACACGTTGGCCAGCGGGAAGGGCAGAAAGCCGGCATACCGGAACCAGTCCGCCCAGACCTGGAACGGATTTCCAAGCCGCCAGTCATGGCCAAACCACGGCATGGCGTCCCAAACATACTCAAAGGCCAGCAGCAGGGCCACCCCCGCAAGACCTCCGGCCAGCGCCCGGGGAAGCCATTGCTTTTTGAATTCCTCCATGATATCCCCTCCTTTATAATCCCAGGGCTTGTTTGATTTTCTTCACATAACGGCGGGACACCCAGCACACGGTCCCGCCCTCCAGGGTCATTTTGATGGTGCCCGCCAGGGTCAGGTCCAGCCCCGTCACCCGGTCCAGATTGACGATCTCCGAGTTGGACACCCGGACGAACCGGGTGCCCGCCAGTGCCTCCTCCAGCTCGTACAGCCGCTGGCGGGCGGCGAACACGCCCCTGCCCGTCTGGCACAGCACCCCCTTGTCCTCGGCGTAGAACCGCAGCACCATGGACCGGGACACCCGCACCGCCTCCCGGTCCCGATAGACGGTGAAGGGCTGGGGAACCGCCTCCTCCCGAAGACGGGCCGCCAAAGCCTCCGCTTCCTCGGTGAGGCCGGGGACGCGGAGCACCGCCACCGGCTCGTCCAAATTGGGGTCGATCTGGATTTCCACCTTCATCTCCGCTCCCCCCCTTTCTTCTGGGATCAGTATACCCGGCTTGGAGGCAAATGTCCAGCGAACCAGGACAGACGGCTGTTCCCGGCGGACAGGCGGCCCCGGCAAAAAAACCGCCGGCCCCCCATTGGCAGACGGCGGCGGACGTGATATAATGCTTGGGAAATCTGAATACAAAGGAGCTGCTTCCCATGAATGAAAAAGTACACGTGGTAGACCACCCCCTGCTGGCTCACAAGCTCACCATCCTCCGGGACAAGAATACCTCCACCAAGGACTTCCGGGAGATCGTGTCCGAGATCGGGATGCTGCTCACTTACGAGGCCACCCGGGACCTGCCCCTGACCACCAAAAAAATCGAGACCCCCATCTGTGAGATGGAGGCCCCCATTCTGAAGGGCAAAAAGTTCGCCGTAGTGCCCATCCTCCGGGCCGGCCTGGGCCTGGTGGACGGCGTGCTCCGCATGGTGCCCTCCGCCCGGGTGGGCCACCTGGGCATGTACCGGGATGAGGAGACCATGGCGCCCGTCCAGTACTTCTGCAAGATGCCCCGGGACATCGCCGAGCGGGACGTGCTCATTGTGGACCCCATGCTGGCCACCGGCGGCAGCGCCGACGCCGCCATCCAGATCATGAAGGGCTACGGCTGTCAGAACATCAAGCTGATGGTGCTGGTGGCCGCCCCCAAGGGCATTGAGGTTGTGACCTCCGCGCACCCTGATGTGGAGATCTACTGCGGCGCCATGGACCAGGGACTCAATGAGCACAGCTACATCGTCCCCGGTCTGGGCGACGCAGGCGACCGCATCTTCGGCACAAAATAGGGGCGATTGTTCCTCTATCAGGCCAACGCCCGCCGAACAGCCCCCTGGCGCAGGCAATGCCGCGCCAGGGGGCTCCCTGACGTAATGGGGAAAAACCCCGGCTTTAATTACGGGCCGGCTGTACCGGGAAACGGCGCGTCCGCCCTGATGGCCGTTACAGCAGATTGGTGAGGCTGGGCAGCTCCGCCTCCGCCAGCAGCCCCAGCTGGGTGAGCAGGCGGGCGTTGACGGCGGCGTATTCCGCGGGCTGCTTCTCGCCGCCCTCCAGAAAGGCCAGGACCTCCTCCATGGAGATCTGAATGGCGTCGGTGTCGGCGTGGCGCAGGGTGAAGTGGAGATAACCGTCCTGATCCGCCCAGCGGTCCTGGGCCCGCCGGGTGAGGCGGGCGGCCTCCTCCCAGTTCTCCAGCTCCACCTGCTCCTGGGCCTGCGTGAGCAGGCCGGTGAGCTCTTCGACTAAGCCGCTCAGGCGCCAGATATGCAGGCCGGACAGGGCGGCCATCAGCGCGATGAGGCCGAGGGAGACGTACAGACGCTTCATTTGGAGTCCTCCTTTTTGGGCACGCAGCAGGTGGCGCCCGTCTCATCCACCGTGAGCAGGAAGGCCTGCCGGGGGGAGTGGAGCCCGTGGGCGGCCAGCTGCTTTTCCAGCCAGTTGGACTCGTAGCCCGCCCCCTTCAGGTTGTGCTCCAGCAGCCGCCCGTCGCTGATGAGCACCACGGGCAGTCCCGTCTCCTGGACCGGCACCCCCATCTGGGCGGCGGTGGCGGGCTTGTCGGCGGCGAAGGGGAGCACCGACAGCTGGCCGTTGGTCTCCAGCAGGGCAAATTTGATGGATTTGAAGTCGGCGTAGCCCTGGATGCGCAGCTCCTCCAGCAGCTCGTCCAGGGTCAGGCGGTTCTTTTTCAGTTCCGACTCCAGGACCTGCCCGTTTTTCACGATGATGGAGGGCTTTCCGCACAGCAGGGCCCGGAATTTCAAAGACTTGGTGCAGAGCACGGAGAGGATGGAGGACAGCGCCAGCAGCACCACGATGGGGATCAGGCCGGACAGCAGGGGGATGCCGTTGTCCTGCATGGGGACGGAGGCCAGGTCGGCGATAATGAGGGTGAGCACCAGTTCGGAGGGCTCCAGCTCGCCGATCTGATGCTTGCCCAGCAGGCGGATGCCCGCGATGATGAACAGATAGAGCACCACGGTGCGTATGAGTACTACGAACACAAAAACACCTCGTTCCTGGAAAAGTAAGCAAAAAAGCCCCCACAAAGCGGACTTTACGACAACGTCATTTTGCCCTTGAGCCGGGGCGGATATGCCCCCGGTTTGTCCAAACCTCCAATTTTCATGAGAAGGGCAAAAAGCGGGCGAGATTTTCTTGCTTTTTGGAGGTCCAGTCAGTAAAATAGACGAAGTAAACGAATAAGGTGGGATGCAGGTTTGAAAGCGACTTTGATTTTGGCCAACGGCGCGGTGTTCCGGGGGGACGCCATCGGCGCCATGGAGGACCGGGTGTGCGAGATGGTGTTCAACACCTCCATGACCGGCTACCAGGAGATTTTGACCGACCCCTCCTACGCCGGGCAGGGCGTGGTGATGTCCTATCCTCTCATGGGCAATTACGGCGTCAATCACGAGGACAACGAGTCCCGGCGGCCCTGGGCGGAGGCGCTGGTGGTGCGCCATCTCTCCCCAATGGGCAGTAATTTCCGCTGTGAGGGCAGCTTGGGCGACTATCTGCGTGAACACAATATCGTGGGGATTCAGGGTGTGGACACCCGTGCCCTGACAAAGCTTCTCCGCAGCCAGGGGACCATGAACGGCATGATCACCTGCGCGGAGCATTTTCATGTCCGGGAGGTCATGGACAAGCTGGCCTCCTACCGGGTATCCGGCACCGTGGAGCGTGTGACCCGGGAGCGGGTTCAGGTATACGCCCCCGTTGGGGACCTGAATTACCGGGTGGCGCTGATGGACTACGGCGTGAAGCAGAACATGATCGAGTGCTTAAGAAAACGGGGGTGCGAGGTCTCCGTATTCCCCGCCCACACCCCGGCGGAGGAGATTCTGAACCACGGCTTTGACGGGGCGATGCTCTC
>CAJTLI010000055.1 GCA_910577525.1 uncultured Oscillospiraceae bacterium
CAAGTGCTTTTTTGCGCTTTGCTTGGGAATATCTGGTTAACTTAATGGCATTGCTGGCGCTGACAGGCAAACAAGGGGCTGATCGAGCGGAAAACCGAGCTGCAAAAAAAGCTCCAGGAGGTCAACGAGGAGGTCAAGGAGGCCCGGAAAAATTTCAGGGATCTGGGGGATGAGGCCAGCTCCGACGCCTATGCAAAGGCGCAGGAAAACCAGCAAAAGCTGCGTAATGAGATCGCCGCCACCAACAAGTCCCTCCAGGAAAACCAGAAGATCTACAAAGAAAACATTGAGGCTGTCCGCAAGGGGAACGCGGACACGGAGGGCGCGGGCCTGGGCGGACTGGCCCAGCTGGGAGGCCTGGCGGCGGGGCTGGGCGTCTGGGATCAGGCCATGTCCCTGACCCAGTCGGGCACCAGCGCCCTGGCCGGCAGCGCCTTGGGCGCGGATGGAGGCAATACCCTCGCCAGCGCGATGGGCGGCGCACTGTCCGGAGCGACACTGGGCTTTTCCGTCGGCGGGCCTCTGGGCGCCGCCGTAGGGGCTGGCGTGGGCCTGGCGGCGGGGGCCGCCCAGGGGGCGATCCAGCAGTGGGAGAACCAGGACGCGGCCTTCAAGGACTACTACGGCGGACTGTACCAGGAGGCCAGCGAGGAATCCAACAGAATGGTGGAGACGGGCTCCTCCATCGCCGGAGGGCGGGAGAAGGACCGCATCTCCTTCAAAACCCTGTTTGGCAGCGAGGAGGTCGCCGACGGCTACCTGGAAAACATGGTGGAGATGGCCAACCGCACCCCCTTTCTGTACGACGATCTGGTGGCCATGAGCAAAACCCTGGCCACCTACGGCTACAGCCCCGACGAGGAGAGCAAGGATTACATTCTGGACGCCCTCCAGACCATCGGCGACGCCGGAGCCGCCCTGGGCATGAGCACCGGCGACATGAGCACCGTGGCCACGGCCCTGGGCCGGATGAAGTCCAGCGACAAGGCCACTCTGGAATACCTTAACATGCTCAACGACCGGGGAATCGGCGCGGTGGGAATGCTGGCCCAGGCCAAGGGGGTCAGCCAGGGGACCATGTACGGCATGATCTCCAAGGGGGAGATTACCGGCACGGAGGCGGTGGAAATCATCACGGCGGCGCTGGAAAAGGCCTATTCCGGCTCCATGGAGGAGCAGAGCCAGACCTTCGAGGGGCTTACCTCCACCCTGGAGGGGCTGACGCAGGAGCTGGAGAACGCCGGGGGCAAGGCATACAACACCCTGCGGCAGTCTGGGATCAGCGCCATGGCGGAGGCCTACGGCGGCGAACTGGGGGAGGCCATCAAGGAGGTCAACGCTGTCATCGGGGAGAACCGGGCCCGGAAGGAAAACCTCCAGGACCAGTACATGCGGGAGACGCTGGACATGGCTCTGAACGGGAACAAGGGCGAGCTCTGGTCTCAGCTGGACGAAAAGCAGCAGGCGGACCTGACCAAATTGTCTGAGGAGTTCGCGGAGTGGAGTCAAAAATACGAGGAGAGCGGCCGGACCGACGAGGAGGCGGGGGCGCAGATTGAGGCCCTGTCTGAACGGGCCCGGGTCCTTGGACAAGAGTATTTCGACAACAGCGGCCTGATGAAGATCCTCAATGACACAGAGGAGGATGAGATCGATGCGATCCGGCAAAATACGATCGGGCTGACCAATGCCACCACGGCGGCCTACAGGCTGGAGCAGGTCCTGAGCCGGGGCGGGGTGGTGCTGTTCGGGGCGGGGGGTGCGCCAACCTCGACGGTGACTTCGGGGACTGATGGAACGGGATCAGGAGAGGATCTGGAGGTGATGCCCTGGACGCCGGACATGGACCCGTATTCCGCGCTCGTAGTGGCACAGAGCCACGCCTTCGGCCTGGACCGGGTGCCCTATGACGAGTATCCGGCGCTGCTCCACGAGGGGGAACGGGTACTCACCGCCGCTGAGGCCCGGGCCCAGGATGCGGCAGGGGGCGGCGGGGGGCTTGTGATCAACGTCACGGGGAACAGCTTCACCGGGACGCCGGAGGACATGGCCGGCCAGCTGGCCCAGATTCTGCTCCTTCGGCTGACCCAGGCGGGCGTCGCCGCTGTTCCAAAGTAGAAGCGCGGCGTGACCGCACGAAACGCAAAAAAAGCGCCGGATGACTCCGGCGCCCTCCTGGCGGCGCTTACTCCTGGGCTTTCGCATCAGCGATGGTGTCCAGCAGATCGCAAAGCTCCTCCACGGTATAAGACTCTTTCCCACTGTTTTTCAGCAGCCGCCGCAGTTCATAAAGCATAGCCTGCTGCGTGTCCTTGCGGTCCTTCTCCGTTCCCACATTCAGCACCTCCTTCTAGGCCCATTATAGCATGACCAGAAGGAGAAAACAAGGAGGGTTTTATGGAGCGCGTCATTGTTCTGAAGAATACGGAGACCGGCCAGGCGCTGACCCTTCCGGTGACGCCGTCCCGCTATCCCATGGCGGCGGGCCGGGCGGTGGAGCGGCTGGACATGGCCCAGACGGGGCAGATCGCCCTGCCGGGGCTGAAGACGCTGTTTACGGGGACGCTGGAGTTCCTGCTGCCCGCCCGGCAGTACCCCTTTCTCACCGCCGGGGCGGCGGTCCGGCCCGCCCAGTACCTGGAGCAGCTGTCCGCCTGGAGCGAGGCGGCCAACGTGTGCCGGTATATCGTCACCGGCACGGACATCAACGTTCCGGTACTGCTGGGGCCGCTGGAGTACGGCGAGAACGACGGCACCAACGACGTGAACTGCAAGCTGCCGCTGTACGAGTACCGCTATCTGGAGGAGGCCGGGACGGAGACGGTGACGCAGAACAAGGGGAGGACGTCGGACCCCGCCGGACAGCCCGCGGCGGCGGGCAGCTACACGGTGCAGCGGGGGGACAGCCTGTGGGCCATCTGCAAAAAGACCTATGGGGACGGCTCCCTGGCCTATAAGCTGGCCACCGCCAACGGCATCAAGAATCCCAACCTGATCTATCCCGGCCAGGTGCTCACCCTGCCGGACAAGGCGGCGCTGGCGGGATACGCCCCGGCTTACGCCCCCGCCTCCCCCTCCGCCCCGGCCGGGACAGCCTCCAAGACTCAGGAGCAGGCCAGGCCCGTCAAGGCGGGGAGCAGCAGCCGGGTGACTCAGGAGCTGGCGCGGCTGGAGGCCCGGCGGGTTCTGGGCCTGCCGGTGTCGGCGGGGTTGTAGCGGGATGGAGCAGGCGTATGTGAAGATCCGGTGCACCGACCCGGACGGGACCACGGCCAACATCACCCAGCTGTGCCGCTCCATCACCTGGCGCGGGGACTGGCGCAGCGCCGCCCGGACCCTCTCCTATTCGCCGGCGGCGTCCGCCGGGGACCCCCGTCTGCCCCGGGCCCCCACCGAGCTGGGCGGCTCGGCCCAGTTCTGGCACGAGAGCGAGCTGCTCATGGACGCCTACGCCCTGGAGCGCACCCGGGACAGTTTGGGAAACACCATCGACGTGACCGCCTACGACAGGGGGCTGTACCTGACCCGCAACAGCGATTTCCGGCGGGTGGAGGGCCAGACGGCGGAGGCGGTGACGGCCTCGGTGTGCGGCAAGTTCGGCATTCCGGTGGGGGAGCTGGCGGTCACGGGGGTGCCGATCACCCGGAACTTTCTGGGGGTGAGCCTGTATAAGATCATCCTGACCATGTACTCCCTGGCCGCCGACCGGACGGGCAAGCAGTACCGCATCCGCTTCCGGGGACCCAAGCTGGAGGTGGTGGAGCTGAAGCAGTCCGAGGAGTCCGTCATCCTCAAGCCGGGCTCCAACCTGCTGTCCTTCGTGGCCAAGGAGAGCGCCAGCGCCATGACCAACTCCGTGGCCATCTACGACGACCAGTGCGGGCTGGTGTCCACCCAGGAGGACGGGGAGGCGGTGCGCCTCTACGGTCTGATGCATGCGGCCATCCGGGCCGGGGCCTACGACGACCCCGCCGGCCACGCCAAACAGCTGCTGAAGGAGAACGGCCTGAAAACCACCATTACCGTCAACACCCTGGGAGACCTGCGGCTCATCACCGGGAACACGGTGGCGGTGGAGGAGCCGGTGACGGGAATACAGGGGCTGTTCTGGATTCTCTCGGACAGCCACACCTGGCAGCGGGGGGTCTACCGGACCAAGCTCACCCTGTCCCTGGAGGGGCTGATGGATAAGCAGAGCGCGGGGAGCGAGGCCAGGAGATAGCAGCACATTTCGCACCTTGTCAACCGAATACAGACTGACGGGATTTGACAAAATACGGCACAGCGGATATAATAAAAAAACCTCGACCGGGTTTACCCGATTGAGGGAGAAAAGGTCCGCTGTTACATAAAGGCGGTCAGCCACTCCCTTGTGAAAGGGGGTGAGGCTTATGGGAGACGGGCGCTGGGCGAAAGCCCTGCGTTTCCTGGTGTGGTTCATCATTGTGCTGTTTCTGATGATCCTCACGGCCCCAAAAGCGTACTGACTGCCTGGTAGCTCAGGCAGTCAGTATAGACCTCTTGTACTGATTTTCCAGGGCTGACCGCTTGTAGCAGTGGCCCTTTCGTGATTATTATAGCCAACGGCCCCCGTTTTGTCAACCGATAAAGCGGAGGAAATTTGTTGAAGAACCCCAGCTCCCGTCAGTGTGTATTCGGCTGACGGGGGTTTCTTTATGCCTCCCCGCCTGCGGCGGGGATACAGGGGAATATCCGGCTGACGGGAACTTTTTTGAAAGGAGTGATGCTATATGGAATGCGATCCATACGCGGGGCTGATGGCGCTGATGCGGGGGCAGGGGATGGACGCCAACCCCGCCGGAGACAGCGCCCAGGCGGGCACGGGGGCGGCCCCGGCGCGGATGCGGCTGGGCGAGGTGGTCAGCCGGGAGCCCCTGGCGGTGCGGGTGGCGGGAACGCTCCAGCCCGCCGGGGCGCTCAGGATCAACGAGCGGCTGGTGAAGGGAGCCAAATGGAAGACCAGGACCACCAGCCCCAGCAGCGACTACAGGGCGCTGTCCGGGCCCATTGAGGGGCCGGTGAGCACGCCCCACGGCACGGGGGCGCTCAGCTCCCTCACCGGCGGTCAGGTGCACAGCAGGGACACCGTCATCGGCGAGGCCGAGGTGGAGCAGCTGGAAATCGACCTGGAGGCGGGGGACACGGTGCTGCTGCTCACCGAGGACGACCAGATCTTCTACATCATCATGAAGGTGGCGGAGGCGGTATGAGTATTTTCCCCATCATCTCTCCGCCGGACATCGGCGGCGGAGAGGCCCAGGCTCTGCCCCTGTACCGGGAGACGGCCTGGGATTTTGAGCGCGACGTGCCCGTCTTCCGGGGCGGCGAGCCGGTGGAGGTCACGGGCAAGGAGGCGCTGAAGGTGTGGATCTGGCGGGCGCTGCGCACGCCCAGATACAAGTACGAGATCTACACCTGGGCCCATGGCTCGGAATTTGAAAACCTGCTGGGCCAGGCGTGCAGCGACAGCGTCAAGACCGCCGAGGCCCCCCGATACCTGCGGGAGTGCCTGCTGGTCAACCCATATATCACGGCGGTAAGAAATATCAGCGTCACCTTTGAGGACGCGCGGCTGACTGTGAGCGGAACCGCCGCCACCGTCTACGGGGAGGTGAATTTCGATGCCATTGTTTGAAAACGTGACGCCGGAGGTCATTCTGGAGCGGGTTCTCAGCCGGATGGACACGGAGCTTCAGACCCGGGAGGGGTCCTACGCCTACGACCAGGCCGCGCCCATCTCCTTTGAGATCTGGCGGGTGCTGATGACCCTGGACGAGCTGGTGGAGGCCTTCTACGTCAGCGAGAACAGCGGGCCGTATCTGGACGCCCACGCCCGGCTGTTCGCCATGAGCCGCCGGGAGGGAACCAGGGCGGCGGCACGGATGACCTTCCTGGGCAGGGACGGCACGGTGGTGCCCGCCGGGAGCCTGTTCTACGCCGCCGGGGGGCTGGAATTCCAGCTGGCGGAGGACGTGACGCTGAAGGAAGGCGCGGGAACCGGGTCCCTGCTGGCCTCCGGGGTGGGGGCGAAATACAACGTCCCCGCCGGGGCCATCGATCAGGCCGGGCGCACCATCGCCGGGCTGGAGGGTTTCTCCAACGAGGAGGCCCAGGGGGGCGCGGACCCGGAGTCCGACGCCGACCTGTTCGCCCGGCTGGAGGAGAAGCGCAAACGGCCCCCCACCAGCGGCAACGAGGCCCACTACCGGGAGTGGGCGCTGAGCGTCAACGGGGTGGGGGCCGTGCGGGTGACGCCGCTGTGGAAGGGGCCGGGGACGGTGCTGGTGCTTATCGCGGGCTATGACCGCCGTCCGGTGGACGGCGCCATCACCGCCGCCTGCGCCCAGTACATCCAGACCCAGCGGCCCGTGGGCGCGGACGTCACCGTGGCCTCCGCCCAGGCCGTGGAGGTGGGGGTAAGCGCCCGGGTGGTACTGGAACCCGGCACGGCCCTGACCGCCGTGGAAACGGCCTTTACGGCCCTGCTGGACGGGTATCTGGCGGACGCCGCCTTCGAGGAATTCACCGTCTACCACCACCGGGTGGGGGCGCTGCTGATGAGCGTGGAGGGGGTGCTGGACTATGAGGACCTCGCCCTCAACGGAGGCGGGGACAACCTGGCGCTGGACTCCAACCAGGTGCCCGTCCGGGGAAAGGTGGTGCTGACATGCGCAGGCTGATGGACTATCTGCCGGAAAACTATCCGGCCAGCCGGGAGACCGCGGCGTTTCAGGAGGCGCTTCAGCCGGAGGCCGACGCCCTCTGGGCGGCCAGGGACGGCCTGCTGGCCCAGCTGGACCCCTACACCGCCGCCTGGGGGCTGGATTACTGGGAGAGGGCCCTGGGCATCGCCAACGCGGGCCATCTGGGGCTGGAGCTGCGGCGCAGGCAGATCGCGGCAAAGCTTCAGGGGCGGGCCGCCACCACCCCTCAGGTGGTAAAGGACACGGCGGAGACCCTTCTGGGGGTTCCGGTGACGGTGATTGAGCGGTTCGGGGAGTACCTGGTGGAGGTATGGGCGGAGGCCGGCGGGAAGCTGCCCGCCGGGACAATTCAGTTGAAGGGACGGCTGCGGGAGCTCATGCCCGCCCACCTGGACTGGCAGGTGGTGATCCCCACGCTGCTGTCCACCCCCACCCTGGCCGCGCTGGGCCCCCGAATGGCCACCGCCGCGCCGCCCATGCACCGGCCCCGGCCGGAGCCGGGACGGCTGACCGCCCGGGCCGCGCTGGGGACGCGGTACAGCCGGGCAAGCCCGCCCATGGCGGCGGGAAATGCCCCCCTGGGGTAAAATTTCGGGGCGTTGCCCCCATACAAGAGGTGATAATTTTGGGCTACTGCGTATACATGACAAGGGCCGGGTACGCCCTCCAGGCCAAGCTGTTCGCCGAGGGCGGCGATCTGAAGATCACCCGGGTGGAGGTGGGCTCCGGTGTGCTGCCCCAGGACGCGGACTGGCGGACGCTGGCGGGGCTGGTCCGGTCCCGGGCCAGGGCAACCTCCACCGCGCCCCTGCGAAAGGACTGCACCGTCAGCCTGGAGATCGAGTACCGCTCCGACCTGGACGCCGGGATTGAGGAGCCCTTCCCCATCAACGAGTTCGGCCTGTGGGCCGTGGGGGCGGAGGGCAAGGAGGCGCTGATCCTCTACGGGGACCTGAGCGACTGCCCGGACACCGCCGTGCCCCTGCAATACGGCGGGTGCGTGCGGCGCTACCCGGTGCTGCTGGAGATGGGGCCGGAGGCTAACGCCCGGCTGGACTACCCGGCGGGGGCCTGGGCCACCCACGACGAGCTGGCCGGGGCCATCGCCGCCCACAGCGGGGACGGGGAGGCCCACCCGGACCTGCGGGGGCTGTACGCCGGGCTGAACGCCCGGATCTCCCTGCTGGAGCTGATGTACGCCACCCAGGTGTCCGGCAACCCGTTCACCGTGACCTTCGAGAGCCTGACGGGGCTGGCGTGCGCCGGGGTGTGGAACCAGCCCCTGGCCCGGCTGGAATTTTAGGGGAGGCGAGAGAATATGGCTTATGTGAAATTGGGCGCGATGGCGGAGGGCAGCATTGTCAAACTGAACGAGGACGGCGCGCCGGTGGAGTTCTATGTGGCCAAGCAGGACTATGCGCCGGAGCTGAACGGCACGGGACGGGTGCTGTTGGTGAGGAAACGCAGCGACGGAGAGTATCGGAAGTTTCATAGCGTCAAATATGCTTTATTCGGCGACAGTGACATCGACGTATGGTTTAACGGCGAATATAAAAGCCGTCTGGACCTTGATATCCAGACCGCCATGGGAAGCACCAAATTTTACTGCGCTGTTGGCAACGACTCAATCAGTGTTTTGGAGCGGCCCGTATTTACGCTGTCCTGTGTAGAGCTTGGTGTGACCGCTTCATGGTGTACGACTGGCGATGGTACGAAGTTGGAAACGGCTGATATTCTTTTGCCCCCACATCCCGACGATCCCAGCATCAATCGTAACTATTGGACTCGTACTCACAGTAACCGCGGATATTCCGTTTCTTTGGGCGTCATTAACCCAAGCGCTTCCGGCATATCAGAATACACCTACTACGCCAATGAGGCGTATTCCGATATGGCGATGGGTTTATATCTTCCCTGCTACATGCTCCCTGCCACGCTCTCTGTTGGCAAGGACGGCACCGTGGTCACCAACACAGAGCCCACCGCCCCCTCCTCCATCACCATCCCGCCCCAGATCAACGGCGGCAGCACCATCACCGTGGAGTGGGGCCCGGCCTCCGACGAGGAGGACAACCTGGAGGGCTACAAGGTGGAGCGCAGCGTGGACGGCGGCTCGTCCTGGACCCAGATCTACCAGGGGTCCGCCCGCAGCACCGCCAACCTGGTGCCCTTCGGGACCCAGAGCGTCATGTACCGGGTGAAAGCCTACGACACCGAAGGGCTGGAGTCCGGCTGGAAGACCAGCGGGCAGGTCACGGTCATCAACAACACCGCCCCCACCGCGCCGGAAAGCATCACCGTGCCCGAGGCCGTCCAGGGAGGACAGCCGCTGGCGGTGTCCTGGGGGGCGTCCTCCGACGGGGAGAACAACCTGTTCGGCTACAGCCTGGAGCGGCAGGTGGACGGCGGGGCCTGGGCCGTCATTTACAGCGGCAATGAGCTGTCCTTCTCCGACACCATCACCAAGGGCTGGCAGACCGTGGCCTACCGGGTGCGGGCCTTCGATGAATACAACGCCTACAGCGGCTACGCCGCCTCCGAGACCCGAGAGGTCAACAACAACACGCCCCCCGTCATCACCTGCGAATACCCCGCCAACACCCCCCTGGGGGTGAAAAACGAGGGCTTTGAAATCCCCTACTCCGTAGACGACGAGGAGGGGGACGAGGTGGCCGTCACCGAGTCAGTGGACGGCACGGCCTGGCGGACCTTCACCGCCGCGCTGGGCGAGAGCAACATCTTTTCGCTGATGGGCACGGACTTCATGCGGGTGCTCAACGGGCGGCACACCCTGGACATCGCCGCCCACGACGGAAAGGCGGAGGCGGTGCACAGCCTGACCTTCACCAAGTCCGTCACCAGCGCCTCCGTCACCTTGACCGGGCCCATGGAGGCGGACGGCCCGATCACCATGTGCGCCCTGTCGGTGTCCGGGTCCATCCCGGCGGACGCGGAATTTGCCGTGGAGGCCGCAAACAACGCCCTGGACGCCGTGCCGGTGTGGGAGGACTGCACCGCCGCCGTAAAGCTGGGCGTCAACCACATCTTCGCCAACCAGACCGCCGCCAACGGCTTCGCCTTCAATTTCCGGGTGCGCGTGAGCCGGGGGGAGAGCGGCAAGGGGGGCTACATCACTTCGGTTCAGGGAGGGTTCCAATAATGGGAGTGAATATTATCCGCACGGACAGCGTGCGAGACCTGAAATTGCAGAGCAGCGGCGTCACGCCGCCCCGGGACTGGGGGGACGCGGAGCAGGTTCGGGCGGCCAAGCTCCAGGAGATCGGGCTGGCCTGCACCGCCGCCATCTACGCCGGGATCGAGGTGGAAGACGCCCACTACAGCCTGACGGAGCACGACCAGACGGAGCTGATGGCTCAGAACGCCGCCATTGCGGCGGGGGCGCAGGCCGTCCCGTACCACGCCGACGGCCAGCTGTGCCGGATGTATCCGGCGGAGGAGTTTGCCGCCCTGGCCCAGGCGGCCACGGCCCACGTGTTCTATCACCGGACCTACTGCAACCATCTCAACGCCTGGGTCCGCCAGGCGGAGCTGCCGGAGCTGGCGGGCATCGCCTACGGGGCGGAGCTGCCGGAGGACCTGGCGGAGCATATGGCAGGGGTTTTGAGCGCGGCGGGAGGTGCTGATGATGCGTAAAAAGGGGCCCCCGCAAAGCCGTCCTTTGGCTTTGTGGGGAGAGGAGGGGCAAGGAAGTGAGCGCAGTTTTCGCCAAAGGCGGAAACGGAGCCGAACGGACTTTGCCCCGACGATGTGTAACTGGCAGGGGCATGTAATCCGCTGGCTGTGCGGCGGGCTGCTGTACGGCTTGCTGGAGACGTTCTGGCGGGGGCATACTCACTGGACCATGATGGCGCTGGCGGCGGCGCTGTGTGTGCCCCTGGACCTGGCCAACGAGCGTTTTCCCTGGGCGTTGCCCCTGTGGATGCAAGCGGTGCTGGGCGGGCTGGTCATTACCGCCGGGGAACTGCTGGCGGGGCTGGTGCTCAACCTCTGGCTGGGGCTGGGCATCTGGGACTACTCCGGACAGTGGGGGAACCTGTGGGGACAAATCTGCCCGCTGTACACGGCGCTGTGGTGCCTGCTGGCGGGGCCGGTAATCGTGGGCTTTGACTGGCTGGATTACTGGCTTTGCGGCGGGGAGAGACCGCGATACCGGCTGTTTTAACAAAAGAGGAGGCTTTACAAATGGAAAAGACAATCAATCAGATCAAGGCGGCGGTGGTGGCCGCGCTGGGGGTGCTCACGGGGCTGTGGGGTTGGCTGGGCTGGCTGGCGGTGGGCTGGATCGTGTCCATGGCGCTGGACTACCTCACCGGGTCCATGGCGGCGGCCAAGGTAGGGCAGTGGTCCAGCGCCAAGGCCCGGGAGGGCATCTGGCACAAGTGCGGAATGATCGTGGTGGTGCTGGTGGCCGCCGGGGCGGACCTGCTGATCTGCCTGGTGCTGGAGAACCTGCCGCTGGTGGCCCTGCCCTTTGAGTACGCGGGGCTGGTGTGCCCGGTGGTGCTGGTGTGGTACATCGTGACGGAGCTGGGCAGCATGGCGGAGAACGCGGCTGATATGGGTGCGCCGGTGCCGAAATGGCTCACTAAGCTGCTGGCGGCGGGGAAGAACGCCGTGGACAGCGCCGGGGAACAGCTGGGCGGGGACGAACATGAGTAACGC
>CAJTLI010000056.1 GCA_910577525.1 uncultured Oscillospiraceae bacterium
AAAACTACAAAATTTCTTCGGCGTTTTCTTACAATTTCAGATTGGCGTTGACACCGGCACGTAGGACATGTACTGGCGTATCACCGCCGCCACGCTCTCGTCGTCCTCGCACAGTTCCCGGAAAAAGCCGGTCTCCCCGTGATGAACGGCGGCGCTGCCCGGGGCGGGCGCTTTCGGCCCTTTCTGGGCGTTGATGAGTATCAAAGCGCTCTCCTCATCCACATAGCCCTTCGGGCTCATCCCAGAGAGGATGCCCGCGCCGCCCACCGCCATGTTGGCATCCTTGTGGGCAATGATGACCGCGGGACTGATGGCGTGGTATCCCCCGCCTGCAGGGTTAGTGCCGAAAACGCCCACGATTACAGGAATCCCCATCTGGGCCAGCTCCGCGTTGTGGTAGAAGGCCGCTCCGCCGCCCCGGCGGCCTGGGAACAGGAGCTCCTGCTGGTCAAGCTGCACGCCGGAGCAATTGAGCAGGTAGATGAGGGGTATGCGGAGGATCTTCGCCGTCTCCGCCGCCCGCAGGATGTTTTCCGCCTGTCCCGGAACCCAAGCCCCCGCCCGCTTCTTATTATCGGAAGCGACGATGACCGCCCATCTGCCCGCCACCCGGCCCAGCCCCTTCAAGATGCTGGTGGAGCCGTTCTCATTGTCCATCGGATTGTACAGGCTGTTCAGGGGATACCAGCTGTCCTCGTCCACCAGCTCGTAAATGCGCTGGATGGCGGTCTGCTGGCCGGAGGCGTTCACCGCCTCGTCGCTGCGCCCGGCGGCCTGGGCCTCCAGGGACAGCCGCCGGATCTCCTCCTCAATGCCCCGGAGCTCCTCCTCATTCTTGGAATCCTCCGACACAAGGGGCGCGCCCACAAGGGGCAGATCCTGAAAATATCCGGGCATGGAATAGCCGTATACGCGCACTATAATCTCTCCTTTCCTGCCGATAATCATTTGCGCTAAACCACGCCCTGCCGTCCGTACTCCTCCACCTGCTCCGGTGTGAGGCCCGCCAGTTCGCCGTAGACCGGAACGTTGTCCTGTCCCAGCAGCGGGGCCGGGCGGGTGATACGGGGCATCGTCTCCAACAGCTTCACCGCGTCGCCGTTGACGTGCATATCCCCGATCACGGGATGGTGGATGACAGGGAACATGTCCCGGTCCTTGGCAATGTGCTTATCCCGGACGATCTGGGCCGCGTCATAGACCGGACCGGCGGGAACACCCGCCTCTAGGCACCGGTCCACCAACTCCGCAACGGTGTGCTGGACGGTCCAGCCCTCAATCAGCGGCTTCAGCTCGTCCATATTGGCCACCCGGCTCACGTTGTCCAGAAAACGCTGGTCGCCGATCCACTCCGGGCAGCCGATCACATCCCGGCAGAGCTTCTCATACAGCGCCTGGTTTCCGCAGGCGATGACCGCCAGGCCGTCTTTCGCCTGGAAGGTATCGTAGGGTGCTGTGGCCGGGTTGGTGTTCCCGTTGCGCGGGGCCGTTTTCCCTGAATACCAGTAACGGGTAAACACGTTTTCCAGGCTCACCACCACCGAATCCACCAGCGACACATCCACCCGCTGGCCGCGCCCGGTGAGTCCACGGGCGTGCACCGCCGCCAGAATGCCGATGGTCAGGTTCAGGCCGCCCAGGATGTCGCCCATGGCGTTGCCCGCCTTGGTGGGGCTCCCGCCCCGCGGTCCCGTCACGCTCATCAACCCGCCCATGGCCTGGCCCAGGATGTCGTAGCCCGGCCGCTGGGAATACCGCCCGTACCCGCCGTAACCGGATACGGCGGCGTAAATGATCCGATCGTTTACCTCTTTCAGGACGTCGTACCCCAGACCCAGCTTGTCCATCACACCGGGGCGGTAGTTCTCAATGACCACGTCGGCCTTCTTCGCCATTTCCAGAAAAATGCGCTTGCCCTCGGGAGCCTTGAGGTTCAGGGTAACCCCCTCCTTGCTCCGGTTGAGCATGGCAAAATAGGCGCTTTCGCCGTTCACATAGGGACCGTAGGCGCGGCTGTCGTCGCCACCCTTCGGGTTTTCGATCTTAATGACCCGGGCACCCATATCCCCCAGCATCGAGCTGCAATAGGGGCCCGCCACCACACGGGTCAGGTCCAGCACCAGAAGATCCTCCAGCGCCGCATGCGTGCCTTCCATATTCCACCACTCCTCATAAACAAATATTTTCTGATTTCAGCGCTTCCTTAGATGTGATATCCTCATTTTCCAAATGTCAGCATAAAGAATCCAGCCGCGACGGCAGAGCCGATGACGCCGGCTACATTGGGTCCCATGGCGTGCATCAGCAGGAAGTTGTGGGGATCCGCCTCCGCGCCCATGCGCTGGGAGACCCGGGCCGCCATCGGCACCGCGGATACGCCGGCCGAGCCGATGAGCGGATTGATTTTCCCCTTCGTCAGTGCGCACAGCAGCTTGCCCAGCAGCAGACCGCCTACGGTGGAAAAGGCAAACGCCAGCAGGCCCAAGATCACGATAGCGATGGTCTGCACCTGGATAAACGCCTCTCCGCTGGCCGTCGCGCCAACGGACAGGCCAATCATGATGGTCACGATATTGCACAGCGCGTTCTGCGCCGTCTCGCTCAGGCGGTCCACTACGCCGGATTCCTTGAACAGATTCCCAAGCATCAGCATCCCCAGCAGAGGCGCCACGTCCGGCAGAATCATGGAGCAGAGAATGACAGTAAAGATGGGAAATACGATCTTTTCCACCCGGCTCACCGGCCTAAGCTGCTCCATGCGGATTTTGCGCTCCTCCTCGGTAGTGAGTAACCGCATGAGAGGCGGCTGGATCAGCGGGATCAACGCCATGTACGAATAGGCCGCGATGGCGATGGAGGCCACCAGTTCAGGAGCCAGATGGTTGGAGACATAAATTGCAGTCGGCCCGTCGGCGCCGCCGATGATGGCAATGGCGGCGGCCTGGGCCGCCGTGAACAGCCCGCTGGCATTGGCGATGATGAACGCCACATAGATGCCCAGCTGGGCGGCCGCCCCCAGAATCAAGCTGACCGGGTTCGCAATCAGCGGACCGAAATCCGTCATCGCGCCGATGCACATGAAGATCAGACAGGGGAACAGACTGCTCTTTACACCGCTGTACATGATGCGGAGAATCCCCGATTCATACCACGGCGCGTTCACCGCCGTAGCGTCATACATCAGGCCCGCCAAAGGGAGGTTCGCCAGCAGCATGCCGAAGGCAATCGGCAGCAGGAGCAGCGGTTCAAACTGCTTCCCAATGGCCATGTAGAGGAGCACACACGCCGCGATGAGCATGAGGGCCTGACGCCAGGTCAAGGCCGCGAAGCCGGATTCGGCCAGCAGCTTCCCAAAAACCTCAATGATTCCCATAGGTCTCTCCGTTCTTACAGGAGCAGAAGCTCCGCGCCGCTCTCCACTGTATCTCCCTTTTTCACACAGATCGAAGAAACGGTACCGGCGTGCTCCGTCTTGATCTCAATTTCCATCTTCATCGCCTCCAGCACCACCACCGTCTGCCCCGCTGAGACGCTGTCCCCCACCTTCGGGCGGACCTCAAGCACGCTGCCGGACATCGGGCTGACCACAGCTTCGCCGGAAGGCGTGTCCGGGGCCGGAGCCAGGACCTGCTTAGGTGGTTGCGGGGGCGCGGTCTCGGGCGCGGGGCGGCTTTCGGCATGGGGCTCCGCCATACTGGCGGAAACACCCGCGGCGGAAACGCGCCTGGCGCTCCCCGTCATTCGCTCAATCTCCACCTCATAGACCTTTCCGTTGACAGTCGCCCTGTATTTCATATTGACATCATTCCTTTCCCTTCTGTTCGGATGGCTTGCCGAGCACACACTAATCGGCCGACCTGCTGGTGACGGACACAATGACCATTTGGTCTATCGGGATTCCGGACGCCATGCTCAGCGCACCGTGCAGGACGGCCAGCACTTCGCCGGGGTTCTCCGCCTCATCCGGCGGCGGAACGGCCGGAGCCGGGCTCGCGGCGGCGGGCCGCTGCGCCGGATCGCGGGAGTCCACAGGCGCCAGCCTGCTCAGGAGCCTCGCCGCCAGCAGCGTGGCCGCCGCCAGTACCGCCAGTATGGTAAACACCAGTATGATACCGCTTAGCGACATGAGGACGCTCTCGCCAATGCCCAGACCTCTATCTGCCATAGCGATGTTTCCCTCCTTTCTCCAAGCATTTGATTTCGTTCACCTATTTCAAGAAAACTATACACTGTGCCGTGATATATTGTAAAATCAGTTATTGATCAAAATACATAAGCGATAATCTATATATTGGCTTTCCCACCCCCGTTCCCGCACGGTGCTCCAGCCGCAGGCGGAGCCGCCGCCTCTAAAATTATGAAAAACACACCGCTGAAGCAAATCAGCGGTGTGTTTTGATTCTTTTACGCCAACAGAGCCGGGGATTCCCACGGCCTGCGGAATAATAATCGTTTTTTTCTTATGATAACGCGCAATATCCTTATAGATTGTCCCGGTCCTCCCGCCGGGCCTTCAGGCCCAAGCGGGAATTCGCCCATTGGATAAACGGCTGGACCTTTTCCTTGTTTTTCTCCATGTACAGGATGTACATATCCTTGACAAACCGGTCTCCCTCCACGGGGATCAAGCGGCGATTCAAGGGCACATGGTCAAATTCCGCCTGCAAAGAGGTCACAAAATAGAGAAAATCAAAGTTGTTTTGCAGGATCTTGATGACCTCATAGTTCACCAATTGCAAAGTCGTCAGGGTGACGCCGTGCTCCTTCGACTGTTCGTTGACCTCCGCCGTAAACTCCCCCTTTTTGCTCAGCCGAATAAATTTTTCGCTGTGCAGGTCCTTGAACTGTACGGACCGGCGGCCGCTGATGGGGTTGTCCGTCGGCACGGAAACCAGCAGCCGGTTCCGAAAGAAAAAGGTGCTCACCAGCCCTTTTGCGTCCAGTCCGTCCGGACAGAAGCTGGAAATCGCGACGTCGCACACCTCGTTCTCCAGGAAGGGTACGATCAATTTTTCGTCTGCCTCTTTCATGGAAATGGGGATGCCGGGATTATTCGCGCTGAACATCGGGAGGATATAGTCCGGGATATACTGGGCGGTAAAACAGAAGCGCAGCAAATCGTGATAGGACTCCGGCTCGTGGAATTTCTCCAGCAGGATATCCCACTCCTTCAAGGTCTTGCTGGCGAACCGGTAGAACATTTTCCCGTTGTCGTTCAAATAGATATACCGCCCCCGGCGGTCAAACAGAGGAAGCTTCACCTCCGCCTCTATCTTCTTCAGTGTCATGCTCAGAGCGGGCTGTGTGATGAACAGGGTCTCCGCCGCTTTTGTAACATTTTCATATTGGGAGACGATGCAGAATTCCCGCAATTGTTGGAATGTCATTACGTGCCCTCCTTCGGGGAATCTATAAGTGAATGCTTATCTATTTGTAAATAATATATATTTTACGAAATGAATTGTCAAGTCTATGATTAACTTTAATGACAAACGTTTGTTTTTAGCCCGTGGCCACATGCCCAGAAAGGGAAAACAGCACGCGAAATAAAACAAAAACATCCTGACAAATTAAAGAAGAATGGAAGGAGAGCTTGGAACATGACACCTCAAATCACCGCTACATTGATTATCATCGTGGCGATGTTCGTCCTCATGATCATCAACAAAGTTCCTCTGGCGGTCACCATGACCCTGTCCGGCATCGCACTGTGGCTGGCGGGGATCGTTGCGCCGGCGAAACTCTATTCCAATTTCGGCGGAAGTACAATTATCTTCCTCATCGGTATGTCCATTGAGGTCTACGCCCTGGAAGTCACCGGGCTGGTGGATCTCGCCGCATCCTAAAGTGTTCCGGGGCAAAGTCGTGGAGCAGGAGCGTCTGGCCGTGTTTGTCACCTGCATGTTCTCCGGTATTATCACAGGCTTTATCTCCAACACCGCGCTGGTCGTCCTGATGATCCCCGTTATTGCCGGCGCCGCCGTCAAATCCTGCGGCAAACTGCACCCCAAGTACCTGCTCATGGGCGTCGCCGTTGAGGCGACCGTGGGCGAGTCCATCTCGCTGATCGGCGGCGCTCCAAACCTGGCGGCGCAGGGCACCCTGGTGGACGCCGGGGTGGAGACGATGGGCTTCTTCTCCTGCGCGCCCCTGACGCTGGTTCTGGTGGTCATCACCGCAGTCAATTTTTCCACCATCGGCTACAATATTTTGGTCAAAACCTGTAATTTTGACGATCCGCTTGTGAGGGAAGAGCCCGCCGATGAGAAAAAGGCGGTGGACTGCCCCCGCTGGAAACAGATCGTGGCGATTGCCGTCTTGGTCGGCTCCATCATCTGCTTCATCCTGGAGATCGCCGACAACCAGATCATCACCTTCATCGGCTGCGTCATCCTGTGGACGACAGGCGTTCTGCGCGTGGTCCCCTCCCTCAAGCAGATCGACTGGAATACCATGTGGGTGCTCAACTTCTGCCTGGTGGTGGCCGGCGCGGTGAATACCAGCGGGACGGGCGCTTGGGTTGCGGACAATATTCTGTCCGTCCTCGGCCAGAACGCCAACTACACCACCATTATCCTGTGCGTAGCGGCCATCGGCGGCATCCTGACCCAGTTCATGTCGAACACGGCCACCAACGCGATGTTTACCCCGATCTGTATCGCGCTCGCCCAGAGAATCGGTGTCAGCCCCCTGGCTGTTGTCATTCCGGCCCTAGTCATGGTCAACAACGCGGTGACCACCCCCATCGGCAGCCCCTGCATGACCGTTTCCCTGGCCGGAGGATACCGCCCCAAAGATTACCTGCTCGTGGGCATCCCCCTGGTCATCATTCTCATTCCGTTTACCGTCCTCGCCTCGCTCCTCTTCTACGGGGTGTGAGCCCGGTCCGGTTCTGCGTCGGACGATATTCTCCCCTCAGCGGGAACACGCGCTCACGCCGTCGTTTTTTGACAGCGTGAGCGCCGCCCGTATGGGCCTCACCCTTGATTTTTGAGCGAATCAATGATATGATTGAATAATGAGTTTAACTGTTTTTTAGGAGTGCAGACTATGAAATATTCCCGCATCGCGGTGTTTTTTTTCAGCCCCACCGGAAATACACGGCTGGCCGCCCGGGAGATCGGACGTCGGCTGGGAGAACTTATGGCGGCCCCTGTGGATGAATTCGATTTCACCACGCCGGAGGCCCGTCAGGATCGGCACGCCTTTTCGCCGGACAATCTGGTGGTGTTCGCTTCTCCGGTCTATGCCGGGAGGCTGCCCAACAAGCTACTCCCCTATATCAGGGAGGGGTTTTGCGGCAACGGAGCCTATGCGGTCCCGGTGGTCACCTTCGGCAACCGCAGCTTTGGCAACGCGCTTATGGAACTGCGCTGTGAGTTGGAACACAATGGCTTCCACACCATTGCGGGGGCCGCCTTTGCTATGCGGCACGCGTTTTCCGACAGGCTGGCGCCCGGGCGCCCAGATGAACAGGACAGAGCGCTTTTAGAAGAGTTTATCCGGCGCACCGCCCAGCGCGCGTCGCTCCTGACAGCCCCTCCCGCGCCCGTCGACGTGGCGGGAAACTGCCCGGTGGGACCCTATTACACGCCACTGGGCTTGGACGGCAAACCGGTCAACTTTCTCAAGGCGGTACCTAAAATTGCCCCCGAGCGCTGCACCGGTTGCGGAACCTGCGCCCAGGTCTGCTGCATGGGTTCGATCCAGAGCCAGGCGCCATGGAATACTACGGGCCTGTGTATCAAATGTCATGCCTGCGTCAGGGCTTGTCCCTCCGGAGCCAGATTCTTCGACGATCCGGCCCTGCTCTCCCACCTCGCCATGCTGGAGCAGCATCTGACGCAGCGGCAGGATTCCGTTTATTTCCTTTGAGAGACCCGCCGGACCCTTTGCTTTCTCCGCAAAAGGAGGGCTGAAGCGGACGAAAGATGTTTGCCAGTCAAAAACGGCACCGCTGGGACCGCCAAATTTCAGATGGATGTCCAGGTGCAGCGCCTCCTTGGTGCTGCACTTTTTTATCACGACGTGGTCCAAGATCGTGGTCACCAAGGCGGAATTGACGCCGTTTTGGAAGGCCAGTTCCTCCTCCAGCACAGTCCGAAGCTCCGCCATGGAGATGACGCCCTCAATGCTCATCTCCAGCAGACGGGCTTCCACAGCTCCTCCGGCACGATGGCCGGGATGGACGGGTCGGGGTACATCACCCATTCGCTCTCGTCCAGAAAAACCTTCCGCTTGCTGCGGTAATCCACCGTCTGGGACTTGTTGGCGCAGTACCAGTCCTTGTACTTGGGGTTGCAGAGGATATGCCGAATGGTGAGCACGCAGTCCTTCTTCCTTAACAGCAGTAAAAATGCCAGGCGGATAACCTCCGTCCGGCATTCTGATTGATTCAGGATGATCGTGATTCTGGGGAATCATATCTGGGTTGGCCTTTGAAATGCAGGCACTTCTGCGGGCAGGCATCCACGCATTTCCCGCACCGGATGCACTCCGGAGAATTGGAAATCTCCTTCCGGGAGAGGGCCACCGGACAGGCCCGTTCACAGGCCCCGCAGTTGACGCACCCCTCCTGTTCCCAATGAATTTGTACGAGGCTGAACCGGTTGAACCAGCCGTAGATCGCCCCCAGCGGGCATAGGTACTGGCAGAAGGGCCGGTAGACCTTCACAGAGAGCAGAACAACAGCCAGCAAAATTCCCAGTTTCCAGAGAAACAGCCCACCGGCCTGGCTACGCAGGGCTCCATTTGCGGCGAACAGTGGGATCGCGCCCAACAAGGTGCCGGAGGGACACAAATATTTGCAGAACGCCGGGACTTTGGCAAACCCTCCCCACAAAAACAGAGAGCCGATACACACCAGCAGGATCAGCACCGCGTACTTTCCATATTTCAGGATGCGGTGGCCGGGCAGGCGCTTCCTCTTTTTCAAGATGGGGATTTTGTGCAAAAGGTCCTGCACCAGTCCGAAAGGGCACAGCCAGCCGCAGACAAAGCGGCCCAGCAGGCTGCCAAACAGGAAAAAGAAGCCAAGGGCGGCAAAGGGGACCTGAAAGCCCCGCTGGTTCAGCAGAGCCTGTAAGGCTCCGATGGGACACGCGGCGACGGCCCCGGGACAGGAATAGCAGTTCAGCCCCGGAACGCAGACATATTTCAAATTGCCGCGGTAGATTTTCCCGCTGAGGAAGCCATACAGATAGCCGTTCGTCACGATGGTGAACAGCAGCTGCACCGTCAGTCGAAGTTTTTTCACCATAGCTCACCCGATCCCGATGCACTCCAGGCAGATCATGACCGCCTTTTTCCAGATCACGGTAAGCTGCCCCTGCGCGGCCCCGAGCCCGAGAAAAAGGGCCCCGGCCAGCGCGCCCAAGATCCAGGCCCGGCGGCTATTGTTTTTCCAAAAGCTCATGGATGAGTTCCTCCCAATCCGATTTCTCCCTGGAACCGACCACGCCGCCCAGGTATGCCCCGTCCCCGTCAAAAAAGAAGGTGGTGGGTACGGCGCTCACGCTGGACAGGATGGCCTGGCCAACGGAATCGTTGGCCAGCAGATGGGGGTAGGCCGCCCCCGTCTCCTGAACCAGGCTCTCCACCAGCGTCTGGTCCTCCCCTTCCCATACGTCGCTGACAATGCCAATGATCTGGAACTCCGACTGGTCGTATTCCGCCGCCAGCTCGCCCAGCCCCGGCATCTCCCGCAGGCAGGGGTTGCAGTAGGTCGCCCACACGTTGACCATGGTGAGCTTGGACTGGGAGAAGACCTCCTGGGAAACGGCGTTCCCCTCCAGATCCGTCCCCTCAAAAGTGATAAAAATAGGAGCGGATTCTTCCTCCGAAGGCTGCGCTTCCGAGGCGGGAGGCTCGCTCGCCGCATCCGTTTTGGACGTGGGCAGTCCGTCGCCGTTCCCGGCACATCCGCACAGCAGAGTCAGCGAAAGTACCAGGAGACTTAAAAATACTTTACGCAGATTATTCATGCCATTTCCTCCGCTTTTTATAGTTTCTTTTGTCTGGTCAGGATACACGCTTCAACGGTATTACCCCTTTCCCACAAAACTTTCCTTACTTCCTTACCATCAATATAAATCGGGAAGTTAAACTCTATCGACTTCAATGGCATTTTCGATTCTCCATTCGGATATATCTGAATTTCTTTAATGAGGTATGTGATAAGGCTTTTCTTTTCTTCATCACTCAGTATAGCATATAACTTTCCAAAGTTCTGCATGATTTTGTAAACATTATCAAGCGTGATAGCTTCCATCTCAATGGAGCTTTTTCTTAATTTGGCATCTTCAATGCGTTCCTCCAACTCCACCATCGTATCGTACAAAGCGTCAAGCCTTAATGTCATATCATGGATTTTTCTCTCACGGAATCGGGCATCGACAGGAAGATTGTCAATTTCATTTTCCAGACGTGCTTTATTCAAATCCACCTCTTTCAGCTTGTTTTCATAATTGGCAAGTTCTTTATCTACAACGCTTGTATCTGTCTGCACTCCAATCCGCTTTTCAATCTCTTTTGCAAAATAGGCATCGCTTACAAGCTCTTTTACCGCTTCCACTACAAGCGGCTCAATGTCGATTTTCCTTAAAGATGCCTTGTAGTCACAATGACGCCCCCGCTCCTGCTTATTTCTTCCGCATATATAATAATAGACTTCCTTATATGTGCCGTCTTTATTTGTCCATGCGTGTTTATTCGTATACATTGAACTGCCACAAAGGGGACATTTCAAAACGCCCGTCAGAAGATGCGACCTTTCTTTTCCAATTCTTGACGGCTGCTTGATTCCTGTTGCCAGACGCTTTGCATGGACTTTCTGCCAGAGTTCTTCACTGACAATCCCCTCATGCTGTCCGTCCTCTAAAATATAATCATCGGTATGAACCTGCTTATATTCGTTTTTTGTTCCTTTGACTTTTTCCCGTGTTCTTCTGCCATATGCAATTTTTCCGCAGTAAACAGGATTGTCTAATATCTGCCGTATTAAATGGCTGCTCCATGTTTCTAACTTTCCATTCTGACGTGGTATCTTCTTTATCCCTTGCAGATTAAGGTATTTTGCAACTCCCCCAAGCCCTATATCTGAATTTCCAAACTTATCAAATATAATTCGGATTGCTTCGGCTTCTGTTTCCTCTATTAAGAGATGGTTGTCTTTCAGATAATACCCGTATGGGGCTGTCAACGCCAATCTGAAATTGTAAGAAAACGCCGAAGAAATTTTGTAGTTTTT
>CAJTLI010000057.1 GCA_910577525.1 uncultured Oscillospiraceae bacterium
TCTTCACCGGGTCGATCTTGATTTCTGTTGTGTCAGGCACCTGCTTGACACAGACCAAAATATTCACTTCAATTCCTCCAATCAGTGTGATATGCGAAAGCTCTGTGTGGTTTATGACAGCTTCAGCCGTTCCTGAATAAGCTGAGCCAGCTCGGAGACCCGCACTTTGCCGGTGGCTGTCTTTGGCAGCTCATCCAAAAACAGGATGTATTTGGGCACCTTAAAGTCCGCCAGGCGCTGGGTGAGAAGGGCCCTCAGCTCCGGCTCGTCTGTTCCGTCCCCTTCCCGGCGCACCGCGCACAGGCAGACCTCCTCGCCGTAGTGGCGGTCGGGCACGCCCACGGCCTTGCACTCCAGAATCCCGGGCACATCCCCCAGGGCCGTCTCGATCTCCGCCGGGGAGATGTTTTCGCCCCCCCGGATGATAAGCTCCTTCAGCCGCCCGGTGAGGTGGATGTTGCCCTCCCCGTCCAGCCAGCCCATGTCGCCGGTGTGGAGCCAGCCGTCCCCGTCGACGGCCTTGGCGGTCTCCTCGGGCTGGCCATAGTAGCCCGCCATCACCAGATAGCCCCGGACGCAGATCTCACCGGTCTCTCCGGCTGGAAGCTCCCCGCCCGTCTCGATGTGAACAATTTTTCCCTCCACATGGTCCATGAAGTGGCCCACCGTCCGGGCCCGGACCTCCAGCGGGTCGTCCGGATACGCCGCCGTCAGCCCCGCCGTGGCTTCGGTCTGGCCCAGGCTGGACAGCAGGGTAAAACCAAACCCGTCGTTGATCTGCCGGAACAGCTCGGCGGGGTAGAAGCTGCCCCCGATGAAGCCGGTGCGCAGGGAGGACAGGTCCCAGCGCTCGAAATCCGGGCGGCACAGGATGGCGTGGAACAGAGTGGGCACACTGTTTAAAATCGTGCACTTTCCCTGGCTCACCGCCTTTAAGATCATCCCGGTCCTGCGGCCCTCCGGCAGGTGGAGGCAGGCCCCCGCCGCGCAGGCCGCCATCACGTTGGCGGACAGGCAGAAGCAGTGGAAAATGGGCACGGATACGCAGAAGCGGTCCCGCTCTGTGGCCCCCAGGTCGTGGGCCTGCTGGATGCCGCTGTTCACCCGGCTGTACTGGGTGCTCATGACGGCCTTGGGCACGCTGGTGGTGCCGCTGGTGTAGAGGATGTACCCGATATCCTGAGGGGTGGTCTCCCCCTCGGCCTCACCGAACATGTCGTCGCTGGCCTCGGATAAACTGTCCAGCGCCTCCAGCCCGCCGCCTTTCCCGCTCAGTCCGGCGTAGAGCGCCGCCTCCAGGGTGGGGACCTCTTCCTCCAGCCCCCGGCAGAGCTCCGGAAAGCTCATGCCCCGGTAGCCGTCGGTGACGATGAGACGGCTCACCTCTGTACGGCGCAGCGGCTCCGCCAGCTCGGCCCGCTGGAGGCTGGTGTTCAGGCAGGCCGCCGCCGCCCCGATCCGGGGCAGGGCGTAGAGCAGGAAAATGGTGTTGGGCTCGGTCTCGCACCACAGCCCCACCCGGTCCCCGCGGCGCACGCCCCAGGCCAGCAGGCGGCGGGCCGTATGGTCCACCGCCTCGTCCAGCTCCCGATAAGTCCACGCCCGCCCCTGATATTCCAGGGCGGGGCGGTTTGGAAACCGCTGGGCCGCGCGGCGCAGAAGCTGGCTGACGGTCCAGTTTTCCAGCGGAAGGATTTCTCTCATGATTCCGCCTCCGCGGCTGCGCCGCCAAAGCACGCCTTCTGAATCAGCGGGGACAGGGGCTTTTTGATCAGCGCGATCACCTTGCCCGTCACTACCGCGGCGATGATTGTGCCCTCACGCACGCCGTCCAGCCGGTGGAGCAGGGCCAGCGACAGCACCAGGCCCAACAGCACCACCGTGCAGTCCACCACAATCTTCACATTGGGGAAGGGTTTTTTTGTGACCTGGGCCAGCGCCAGCGTCATGCCCTCCATGGGCATGGGCACCAGGCTCGCCTCAAGGTACAGCTCCACCCCCAGGGATACCACCACAATGCTGGCAGCCAGCATGACCAGCCGCCCGGCGTAGGTGGGCAGGCAGAAATCGCCCAGCAGCCACTTGGCGAAATCCACGAAATAGCCGAAGATGGTGGAAAAAATCAGCTGCGTCAGGTTAATCCACTGAAACTCCCGCCGGAGCAGAACGATCTGGGCGAGAATGTACACCGTGAACACCCCAATGACGCAGAAGCTCAGGGCAAAGCCGCTGATCCGGCTGATGACGTAGGGCAGAGAGTTCACCGGGGAGATGCCCAGGTTGGCGTTGACCGAGACGGCCACGCCGATGGCCATGAAGAACAGGCCCAGGATATAGATCAGCACCCGGTAGACCCACTGGATGGGCTGGCTTTTTCTCATGAACAGCGCTCCTTTCCCTCAAATGAGCGCCGGGGAAGCGGAACTCCCGCTCCCCCGGCAGATGGTCATGCGGTTTCGATAAGAGCCTTCTTACCGTAGCCGGGCAAAAACTGACCATTCACAACCCATTATCGTAGCGGATGAAAGCTCATTTTGATTCTTTTTTCTTGAGAAAAAGAATTACTTGAGCATCTGGCCGGAGATGACGATCTGCTGGACCTGGGAGGAGCCCTCATAGATGGAGCAGACCCGAACGTCCCGGTACAGCCGCTCAATCTCATACTCCCGGCTGTAGCCGTAGCCGCCGTGGAGCTGGAGGGACTTGTTGATGATGTCGATGGCGGACTCGGCGGCGAAATACTTGGCCATGGACGCCTCCTTGTCGGCCTTGACCCCGTTGTCCATCAGCCAGGCGGCGTTGTAGACGAGGCCCCGGGCGGCGTTCAGCTTGGTCTCCATGTCGGCCAGCATGAAGGCGATGGCCTGGTGCTTGCACAGGGGCTTGCCGAACTGGACCCGGTTTTTGGTGTGCTCCACCGCCAGCTCAATGGCCTCGGCGGCCATCCCTAAGCACATGGAGGCCACGCCGATGCGGCCCACGGACAGGGTCTTCATGGCGTTGATAAAGCCCAGGTCGGGCTCGCCGATCATGCAGGACTTGGGCACCCGCACGTCCTCCAGCACCACGTCGCTGACGGGCACGCCCCGCTGGCCCATCTTCTCCTCGTGCTTGCCGCAGGACACCCCGGGCAGGGACATGTCCACCAGGAAGCAGCTGATGCCCTTGGCGCCCTTCTCAGGACTGGTCTTGGCGTAGACGATGCAGGAGTTGGCGATGGGGGCCATGGTGATGAAGCACTTCCGGCCATTCAGGATGTAGCCGTCCCCGTCGGCCACGGCCTTGGTGGTGAGGCTGGCGGCGTCGGAGCCCGCGTTGGGCTCGGTGAGGCCGAAGGCGATGAACTCCTCGCCGGCCACCACGCCGGGCAGATACCGCTCCTTCTGCTCCGGGGTGCCGGAGATGACGATGGGGGCGGTGGACAGGGAGTTGGCGGAGGAGATAAACAGGGTGGCGGCGGCGCACTTTTTGGCGATCTCCTCCATGACGCACACATAGGAGCGCATATCCAGGCCCAGGCCGCCGAACTCCTCGGGGATCTTCTGGCCCAGGAAGCCCAGGTCGCCCATCTGCTTCACCACGTCCATGGGGAACTCCTCGTTCTGGTCGATGCCGGCGGCGATGGGGGCCAGGTCCTTTTTGCCCGCGGCCTCCACAATGATGTTGTAGAACTCCTCCAGATTGTTCTGGAGGTTGGCCTGGGGGAAGAACCGGGGGTCGCCCGCCAGGTCGGCCCGGTCCAGGGCGGTGACGAACCGGTCGTACATCCTGTCATAGGCGGGGGCGGAGAACTGAATCCAGCGGCCGTCCCGGGTCTTATGGGCCATGTTGAAGGGGTTGGCCATGCTCTTGCGGGAGATGGGGTACTGGGTGGACTTGTCGCCGTACTGGGCGGCCTGGAGCATGATGCCCATGTCCCAGATGGCGGAGTGGAACAGGCTGACAGTGACTTTGTCCCCCGTTCCGGTGCGGGAGGCCCGGTACAGCGCGGCGATGATGCCGCTGGCCAGGTTCATGGCCACCTGGTGGTCGCCCACGCCGGGGACGGGAATCATGGGCACATGGTCCTTGTCGAACAGAGTGCCCAGCATCCCGCCCCGGGCAAAGAAGGCGGTGAAGTCAAAGCCGGGCAGGTCCTTGTCCGGGCCCTTCTCGCCGTAGCCGGTGACATAGCCGTACACCAGCTTGGGGAACTTCGCCTTCAGGCTCTCGTAGTCCAGGCCCTGCTTTTTGCAGGGACTTCTCCCGGACGTTGGTGATGAAGATGTCGGCGGCGGCGATGAGCTTGAGGAGCGCCTCCAGCCCCTCGGGGGCCTTGGTGTTCAGGCAGATGCAGCGCTTGTTGGCGTTGTCCAGGTCGAAGCTGGTGTTCTCGTAGTCGCCCAGGGGACGGCCCTCGTTGATGGCGGTGCCCCGGAGGGGGTCCCGGCTGGGGGCCTCCACCTTGATGACGTCGGCGCCCAGGTCGGCCAGGTAGCGGGCGCAGGAGGGGGCGGCGATGAAGTTGGCCAGTTCGATGATTTTTACCCCTTCAAGAGGGCGGTTCGCAGTTTCCATAAGACAGGTTCCTTTCTAAAAGTCAGATGGGGAAAGTCACTCGTCGATGCCGGGGGCGTCGATGCTGTGCTCCTGGAGGTACTTTTTGCTGATCTTGCGTCCGGCCAGGAAGATGGCGGGCAGGATCAGGATGGGCAGGTTCACATAGCCCAGGATGGTATAGCCGGTGGACACCAGGGCCACGATGCCAAGCTTGGAGCACAGCGCGCAGGCCAGCAGCAGCACCGCCACCAGGATGGCGTCCTTGCCGGGGGTCTTCTCCTCCGGCTTGCGGTAGAACTTGGAGAACCGGGCCAGGTCGCCGAAGCAGAAGCCCACGGCGGTGGACAGCACGGCGATGAACACAGTGACCACATAGACCACCTTGGCCCAGCCAAAGCCCAGATGGTTCAGGATGCCGTAGAAGGGCAGAGGGTTGGTTTTGACATCCAGCACGTCGTAGCCGGTGAGGGAGGTGGCGGACAGCAGGAACAGGCTCAGGGCCACCAGCATCAGGGAGTTGCCGCAGATGCCGATGACGGCGGCCTTCTTGGAGGTGGAGCGGTTGGGCAGCTGGTTGGCCACGGAGGAGATGTTGGCGATGACGGTGGCCTGGAAGGCGGCGTAGATCACGCCGCTCCACAGGGCCTTGGGCAGGGAGGGCTCGATGCCGGGGGTGCTGGCCTGGTTGGCGATGGCCGCGCCCAGGTCCAGCTGGCCGGAGGTCATGGACAGAATGATGATGAGGGCCAGCACGGCGATGACCAGATACATCATGTAGGTGGAGGCCTTGGACACCAGGCTGGCCCCGAAGGCGCACAGCAGGGCGGCGCACACGATAACCAGGGCCACGCCCAGCCCGTAGTTCAGGCCGAACTGGTTTTGCAGCAGGGTGGCGATGGCGTTGAGGCTGCCGCCCAGGGCGGTCATCATGGTGATGACGAACGAGATGTCGAACAGGAAGGCCACCCACTTGATGCCGAACACCTGCTGAATCCAGTCGCCGTAGTTGTAGGTCTTATAGATGCGGGAGAACTCTATAGAGCAGTACAGGCAGTAGCCCAGCAGGGCCATGGCCAGCACGGCGCAAATGGGGCCCCACACGCCGTACTTCACCCAATACTGGAGGATCTGAGTGCCGGAGGCCACGCCGGGGCCGAAGTGGGTGCCCATCCACACGCAGGCCAGGCCGATGGCGATGGCAGTTGTCTTGTTTTTTGTGTTGTTTTCGATTGCGTTATACTCTCCTTCTCGTTTTTACCCCCCCGGCGGACCGCCGGGGGCGGGGCAAACTGGATGCCCTCTTCTTTTCCCGCGCCCGGCCTACGCCAGCACATCCCGGAAGGTCTCCAGGGCGGTGCGGGCCTGTTCAAAGTTCCTCATCTGACGGTCCACCTCCACCATGGTCACTGGGATGCCCGCCTGAGCGCAGGCGTTCTTGATGGGGGGATAGTCAAACTCCTCCGGGTCGCAGAACTTGGTGAGCACTACCACCACGCCCTGGGCGCCCCGGGCGCGGGCCCGCTCCACGATGGTGCGGGGGCGTTTTTTATCCGGGTCGTAGAGCACGGAGCAGTTGTCCATGGCGGCAAACTTGTCCGCCAGGGCAGACAGCGGGTCCCCGGTCTCAGCGCAGTCGGCGCGGTACTGGCGGCTCTGGGCGGCCACGTCGTCGGCGGAGATGTGCAGGCCCAGATCGTCAAAGATGTCCAGCAGGGCGGGGCTGTCGCACAGGATGCCGGTGGTCATCACCTTCACCTTGTCCGCGCCGGGCTCCTGAGTGTCCAGGGCGGCCAGCAGCTCCTCCACCAGGGCGGTGTGCTCCTCCTTTTTCATAAAGAAGGCGCTCTTGAAGATATCGCTGCGCTGTGCGGCGGTGATTTCAGAGTGGACGGCCAGGGCCTCGTCCACCTTCCGCATGGCGGCATTGTGGGCGTTGTAGACCTTGATGGACTCGGTGAGCTTAGCCGGGTGGAATTTGACCCCCGCGGCCTTTTCCAGGTCGGCGATGACCCGCTCGTAACCGGCCCGGGTGAAATCGGCGCCCACCTTGCCCCAGCGGTTCTGGGGGTAGGTCATGGGGACGAAGGGGATGGAGGGCACGGCGTACTTCCAGTTCTGCCCCAGACATTTCAGGGAGTCGCACAGAGAGGGGATGACGATGGCGGAGGCCCCGTTATAGACGCCCTTCATGCCCAGCTCCAGGATGGACTGCATGACGGAGCAGATGAAGGCGGGGAAATACTCCTTGGAGCCCTCCAGGGGCACGTCGGCCCCCCAGGCCCCCATGGGAACAAGACCCATGGCGTGGATGAGCTCCTCGGGGGTGTAGACGGGGGCGGTGAGCACCACCTTTTCCCCCGCCTCCAGGTACTTTTTCATCTGACCACCGGGGTCTGCCGCCACGGTGTGAAACCGGCGCAGGATATCCTGTACGCTCATGCGGTCTCCCCTCCTTTCCTGGAATCCATGATCTCGGTGAGGCCCTGGACCCGGGTGTCGTACTGAGCCTCGGAGAAGTTGCGGGGGTCGGCCTGGTCGCCGTCGAAGGACACCACGGGGATGCCGCAGGCCGCGCCGATCTGGCGGCTCATCTCGGGCATGAACCCGCTCCACAGCTTGCAGGAGCGGTTGGTATGTACCAGCAGGCCCTCCACGCTGTTGTCGCGGCACAGCTTCACCCGCTTGTCCCGGGCGGTCTCCAGGTTGATGGCGTTGGGCACCTTGCAGTAGGCCCGGATCATGTTGTCGAAGCTGTCGTAGTCGAAGCCGAAGGCGTCGGCGTAGATGGTAGTCACCATGTTGATGCCCCGGCCCTTCAGCCCGGTGGAGGTCACACGCAGCCAGGGCCAGCAGGCGATGCCCTCAAACATGATGCGGTATTTCTCCTCGGCCCGGAAGGTGGACTTGCCGGTGTCGTGGTTCTCCTAGTACTCCTTCAACAAGGTCTCCATGGCCTCGGCGGCCTCGGGCTTGCCCCGGGCGGTGACCATGACGGCCATGTGGTTGAGCAGGTCAAAGCCGTTGAAGGGGCTGGGGGTATACCGCGCCATGGCGGTGGCGGCCAGCCAGGCCCGGCTGGTGCGGCAGGAGTTGTTCATGACCTCCTGGAACTTCTCGTCGCTCCACTTTTTGCCGGTGATCTCCTCCAGCCGCTTGATGGCGTCCAGGAACTGCCCCTTCACGTAGGCCACCTGGGCATCGGATACCTCGTTGTCCGGGTTGAAGGGGATGTCCAGCATGATGAGGGGCACGTTCAGGTCACGGGACAGGTTCTCATACCATTTGATCATGCAGTTGCAGATGTTGTTGCAGCACAGCAGCACGTCGGGCATGGCCACGTCCTGCTCTGGGCAGGATTTCAGCTTGGCGTAGGCCAGACTGATGCGGGCATAGGCGCAGATGTCGTTGGAATAGCCGTCGGCCTCCGCCTCCTCACACATCCTTGCGCCCGCGCCCCGGGCGGCGATGCCCGCCGCCTGGTTCTCCGGGTAGACGGTGGCGATGCCCATGGTCTCCGGGATCTCCACAGGGAAGTTGCTGGACACCCAGGCCACCTTCTCCCCCCCGCTGCTTGGCGGCGATGGCGTCCTTGTAGGCGTCCGCCGCGATCTTACCCAGCTTGAACTTCGCCGAGTTGGGATCGGGAGGCGTGCGCTGCTTCTTGACTTCTTCGGCCATGTTTACCTCTCCTCTCTGACGTTCAATTTGATTTATGATAAGCGTGCAGCGCGGCGCCCAGAGCGCCCGCCAGCTGGGCCTGGGGCGACCAGACGATGGGCACCCCCAGCGCCTGCTCCAGAGCCCGCCGGACGCCGCCGTTTTGGGCCACGCCGCCGCTCATACATACCTGTTCCCTGACGCCCACCCGTTTGGCCAGGGACGCCACCCGGGAGGCCACCGACGCGCAGATGCCAGCCACCACGTCGGGCACCGGCGTCCCCGCCGCCAGCTGGGAGATGACCTCCGACTCGGCAAACACGGTGCAGGTGCTGGAGATGGGCGCGGCCTGTTCCGCCTGGGCGGCCATGGCTTCCAGCTCACCGATGGGGATGCGCAGCACGTTGGCCATCACCTCCAGAAAGCGGCCCGTCCCGGCGGCGCACTTGTCGTTCATGACGAAGCTGGCCATCCGCCCGCCGGCGTCCAGCTCAATAACCTTGGCGTCCTGCCCGCCGATGTCGATGACGGTGCGGGCGCCGGGAAACAGAAAGCGGTTCCCCAGGCCGTGGGCGGTGAGCTCGCTGACGGTGAAGTCCGCCCCCCTCCAGGTGGCCCGGCCGTAGCCGGTGGCGGCACAGCGGGCGATGTCCTCCGGCGCGGCCTTCGCCGCGGCCAGAGCCTCGGCATAGGCCCGCTCCGGCCCCGCCGTGCCGATGCCCATATCCACAAGGGCGCTGCCCGCGATTCCGCCGTCCCGCAGGAGCACACATTTCGACGTGGTGGAGCCCACGTCGATACCCGCAACAAGCAACTTTTTTCCCTCCCCTCAATAAAACGTTAGTAATCTGGTAAGACCAGATATCTATGGTTTATTATGGGCAAGACAATTAAAGCTGTCCATACACAGATTGTTAAAATTTTGTCCATTTGGTTTGTGCACTTCTCCTAAAACGGCGCAATTACGACGGAATGGCGTGGTCCAGGCCCTTTGTTCCCTTGTGATTTAGGAAAAAATGTGCTAAACTAAATCAATACACGTTTGATCCTCGGACTGGAGATGGATGGGACTATGCAGAAAAAGGCAGACAGCAGCCAGGCCGCGCAGCTCCTGCGCCCGGTGGAGACCCAAAGGGCCAGCGCGGCGATTTATGAACAGGTCAAGGGGCTTATTCTTGACGGACAGCTCAAGCCGGGGGACCGGCTCCCCTCCGAGCGGTCCCTGATGGACCTGATGGGCCGCAGCCGCCCCACCATCCGGGAGGCTCTGCGGATGCTGGAGCGGGACGGCTTTATCCACACGGTCCCTGGGGGCAGCGGCGCGGTGGTCCAGCAGCCCTCCACCGATCTGGTGGTTCAGTCCTTGGACGCCATGCTCCAGGTGGGCAGGGTATCGCTGACGGAGCTGGGGGAATTTCGGATGCACAACGACGTGGCGGTGGCCCGCTGGGCGGCCCAGCGCCGCACCCAGTCCGATATCGACGCGCTGCGCAGCATTCTGGACCAAATGGAGCGGTGTATCCAGGAAAAGGACTGGACCGGTTTCCTGGCCCTGGACCCGGAATTTCACTGCCGGCTGGCCCATGCGGGAAAGAACACCGTGGCTGCCATCATGAGCCGGTTGCTCAGCCAGCTGAGCAACCCCATCTCCGTCAAGCACATCCTGGAGCAGCCGGAGAGCGGCACGGAAAAGCAGATTTTGAACATCTGGGACATGCACAACCGCATTTTTGAGGCGGTGCGCGACGGCTTCCCCCAGAAGGCGGGGGAGGCCATGGCGTATCATATCCAGGATTTTGTCAACGACAAAAATTGAATCTCATTGTAAAAACCGCCGGCCCTCTGGAATAGAAGGCCGGCGGTTTTGATTGACCGGCGGGGATCAAGCTGCGGCGGGGCGTACAAAACGGCCCGCCTCCTTCGTGACACGGAGACGGGCCGCTTCCAAACAATAGGGATCGTCCATCTTTTCTAATGTATAAAAATCATTTTCTGCACCTACAGCGCGAATCCCTGTAGAAAATATCCTTTGATTAGTTTTATCCATTACCGCAATAGCTTTAGGGAAGCACTGATTAAATGCGTCTGCGGCGCTTCGCAGATCTTTTTTGCCACAACTTCGTTGCGATTTCTTGAAATAAACACAATGATTCCGGCGAAATCCCGCCTCGCTGTGGCAAAAAATCTCGCGCAAATCGCTCTTGCCGATTGAATCAGTCCTTCCTTAAAAGAGATTTGCAAATCACAACATTGAGACAAAAATTGATTTTATGTGCACTACCTTTTGATGCCAAAATGATGGACAAGGGGTGTATAATGACAATGTGGAGGTGTGCCCATGAACAAAATCCTAATTGCCGAGGATGAACCTGCTATCGCCAACCTCATCCGAACCGCCCTGGACGGCCCGGATTACCGCTGCGCCTGGGCCGCCGACGGCCTGTCCGCCTGCGACCTGCTGGAAAAGGAGCCCTTTGACCTGGCGCTGTTGGACATCATGCTCCCCGGGGCGGACGGCTACCAGGTGCTGGACTACTGCCGCGCGCTGGAGGTCCCCGTCATCTTCCTCACCGCGAAGGGAACCCTGGAGGACCGGGTGAAGGGCCTGCGGCTGGGGGCGGAGGACTATGTCAGCGCCAGTGATAAAATGTAAGAAAACGCCGAGGAAAAAATGTAGATTAGT
>CAJTLI010000058.1 GCA_910577525.1 uncultured Oscillospiraceae bacterium
CTCAAGGCCGAGATGCTGAAGTTGGCTTCCCAGCTCCCGGAGTTCCCCGTGGTGATGGCCATGCGCGGCGTAGGCGACACTCTCGGCCCCCAGCTCATGGCGGAGATCGGGGATGTGACCAGGTTTGCCCACCGCAGCGCCATCACTTCCTTTGCCGGCGTTGATCCCGGCGCCAACCAGTCCGGCACCCACGAGGCCAAGAGCGTGCGGACTTCCAAAAGCGGTTCGCCCGAGCTGCGTAAAGCCCTGTTCCTGGTGATGGACTGCCTCATCCAGACCAAGCCCCAGGATGACCCCGTGTACCAGTTCATGGACAAGAAACGCGCCGAGGGCAAACCCTATCTGGTTTACATGACCGCCGGAGCAAACAAGTTCCTGCGTGTCTACTACGGCAGAGTGAAGGAGTATCTGGCCACCCTGGAAGGGAACTCTGCACCCAATTCTGGAGAGCATATCTGAGCGTTGTTACATACAGTTTGACAGGTCGGCGCTTCGGTGGCGGCCTTGTTTTTGTGCCCTTTTCTATCACCTCATTCTTTTTCAGCTTTTCTGCAAATTTGCCCTTGATTGTTTATTTGCA
Organism: uncultured Oscillospiraceae bacterium; assembly: GCA_910577525.1. GTDB lineage: Bacteria > Bacillota > Clostridia > Oscillospirales > Oscillospiraceae > Enterenecus. The sequence goes on from CAJTLI010000058.1 coordinate 581, forward strand.
GACTTTTATGAGCGGTACGGCTGGGAGTTCTATTGCATGGCCCGGGGGGACGGGGAGGAGAGGCTCTCGCGGATGTACGTCCACAGAGCGTAAAACCCGCCCGGCAGGGGAAAATCCCCAAAAACACCGGGGAGCTCCCCCGTTTTTCGGCGACAAAACGGGCTTGTATTTTCCATGAAAATAGAATACAATATGATAGCATGAAAATAGAACGGCGACCCTCTTGCGCGTAAAGAAAGGAAGGTTCCCATGAAAATACAAACCGAAAAGGGTATGGTCCGCCTCACCAGCGACGTGTACTCCAACCTCACCGGGGCGGTGGCCACCAGCTGCTACGGCGTCAAGGGCATGGCGTTCCGCTCCAAGACGGACGGTCTGGTCCATCTGCTCCGCCGGGAGTCCATGTCCAAGGGCGTGAAGATCGTCTATAACGACGACCAGTCCATCTCCATCTATCTCCACATCATTGTGGACAACGGCGTGAACCTGCTGGCGGTGGGCGAGTCCATCCAGAACGAAGTGAAGTACAACGTCCACCGCCTCACCGGGGTGGAGGTGCGCAGCGTCAACGTCTGCGTGGATTCCATGGTACTCGGCTAAGGCCGCTCAGACCAGACAGAAAGGATTATCCGAATATGGTAGATATCATTGACGGCGCGCTGTTCCAGCGCATGGTGATCCACGGCTCCGCCTCCATCAACGCCCAGAAGCAGGCCATCAACGACCTGAACGTGTTTCCCGTCCCCGACGGGGACACCGGCACCAACATGTCCCTTACCATCGGCACCGCCGCCGCCGAGGCGAAAAAAAAGCCCGCCGAGAGCGTGGGAAAGGCCGCGTCCATCAACGCCTCCGCCCTGCTGCGGGGGGCCCGGGGCAACTCCGGGGTGATTTTGTCCCTGCTGTTCCGGGGCGTGTCCAAGGGCCTCAAGGAGAAGGACCAGGCCGACGGCGCGCTGTTTGCCGCCGCCCTGAGCGAGGGCGTGTCCGCCGCCTACAAGGCGGTGATGAAGCCCGCCGAGGGCACCATTCTGACCGTGTCCCGGCTGGCCGCCGTCAAGGCCTCTGAGACGGCCCAGGAGAACAACAGCGTGGAGGCCGTGCTGGAGGCCGCCATTGCCGAGGGCCAGGCCGCCCTGGCCAACACCGTCAATCAGAACCCGGTGCTGAAGAAGGCCGGGGTGGTGGACGCCGGCGGCAAGGGCTTTCTGGTCATCCTCCAGGGAATGCTGGACGAGCTGCGGGGCCTGCCCGTCCCCGACCAGGAGGACGATTCCCTGCCCGTGAACGAGTCCGCCGATTTCGCCGCCCTGTCCGAGGAGGACATCACCTTTACCTTTGACACCGTATTCATCGTCCGCAAGGCCGCAGGCAAGTCCATCGAGCCCTTCCGCGCCTACCTGAACGGCATTGGCGACAGCCTGGTCATCGGCGAGGACGACGAGTCCTTCAAGGTCCACGTCCACACCGACACCCCCGGCGAGGCCCTGTCCGAGGCCCAGAAATACGGCACCCTGGAGCTGGCCAAGATCGAGAACATGCGCACCCAGGCCGAGGAGCTGGCCGCGGGCAAAAAGGCCCAGTCCACCGACGACCTGGAGCAGGTGGAGGCCGAGCTGGAGGCCCAGGAGAAGGACGGCGGGGCGTGGAAGGTGGCCGCTCCGGAGAAGAAATACGGCGTGGTGGCGGTGTGCGCCGGGGAGGGCATGGCCTCCGTGTTCCGGGACCTGGGGGTGGACGACATCATCTCCGGCGGACAGACCATGAACCCCTCCACCGAGGACATTCTGCGGGCCATCGACCGCACTCCCGCCGAAATCGTCTTCGTCCTGCCCAACAACAAGAATATCATCATGGCCGCCCAGCAGTGCGTGGGCTTTGTCCCCGACAAGCAGGTGGTGGTGATCCCCACCCGCACCGTGCCCCAGGGCATCTCCGCCATGCTGGTGCTGGACCCGGAGGCCGAGGTGGAGGCCAACTCCGCCGCCATGGAGGAGGCCCGGAAAAACGTGCGCACCTCTGAGGTCACTTACGCCGCCCGGGACTCTGATTTTGACGGCTTCGACATCCACGAGGGGGACTACATGGCCCTGGCGGAGGGCCAGCTCTTCGGCACCGACCGGGCCATCGGCTCCCTGCTGGAGCGGCTGGCCCAGGCGGACTCCCAGCAGAAGGCCGAGTTCATCAGCATCTTCTACGGGGAGGATGTCACCGAGGACCAGGCCGGCGAGGCCCTGTCCATCTTCCAGAGGGAGTGCCCCAACGCCGAGATCACCCTGCTGTCCGGCGGCCAGCCCGTCTACTACTATATGATCTCCGCCGAGTAAGGCGGCACATCGGGAGCGCCCGGGCCATAGCCCGGGCGCTTATTTGTTACAGTGGCCCTTTGTAGGGGCGGCTATCAGCCGCCCGCTGCCGGCCATGTACCCGGTGCCCTTGGTAGAGGCGGATCATATCCGCCCCCACATTTTTTGCGAAAATGTAAAATATGCTTGACATCAGATGTAAAGCGTGCTATACTCCATCTTGTAAAGCAAACTTTACATCACTTCCTATGAGGAGGAAATCAAAATGGTACAGACAAGCTGTGCCGTCAGGAGGGATGACATGGAAAACCGAATCGCCGCCCTGCGAAAAGAGCGGCGGCTCTCCCAGGCGGAGCTGGCCGAGGCGGTGGCCGTCACCCGGCAGACCATCATCTCGCTGGAGAGCGGGCGCTACAACGCCTCGCTCCTGCTGGCCCACAAGATCGCCAGATACTTTGACTCCACCATCGAGGACATTTTTCTGTTTGAGGAGGAGGAACCATGAGGCGCAACTGTAATTTTAACATCAATCCCGCCTTTGCCGCCGGCGTCACCCTGATGTGGATCAGCCTGCTCATCCGAAACGTGCTGGAGCTGGGGGGCCCTGCGGCCTCCGCGGCCCATTTCCTATCCGGCGCGGCCTGCACGCTATTGCTGATCGGCCTACTGTACGGCTCTCCCAAGATCCGGCCCCTGTTTGATAAATTCCACGCCTTCAAGCGCCGGCTCTTAGGCCGGGAATAAGGAGGAACCCCTATGATGCTGCACATATTTGATACGTCCAACTATGAGCGCTCCCTGCGCCGCCGCCGTCTGGCGGGCTTCGGCCTGCTGGCGGTGGGGCTGACGGGCCTTGTCTGCTACCTCCTGCTGATTCATGACAGCGACGTCCTGCCCGACTTTGCCCAGGGCTTCTACCTGGGCGGCTCCAGCGGCATCGCCATCGGCTCGGTGTTCCTGCTGGTGCGGATTCAGTACCTGCTCACCCACCCGGCGGCTCGGAAAAAGGCAAAAATCCAGGAGCAGGACGAGCGGGAAAAGACCATCATCAACCAGGCGTTTCAGTTCGCCGGGATGTTCACCTTTTTCGCCGCCGCGGCCTCCATGTTCGTGCTGGTGGCGGTGAGTATGGAGGCGGCTATGGCGGTGCTGGGCGTCATTGCGGTGTACGCCGTGGTCTGGCTTATCTCCTGCGCCTATCTGTCCAGAACGCTGTGAGCGCCCGGTATCTCACCTTAAAAATCACCCCCGAGCTGGCGGGGCTGGAGGTAAACACCCTCCTGCGCCGCCGGCTGGGGCTGTCTGGCACCGTCCTGCGCCGGGTGAAGTGGCTGGAGGACGGCATCACCCTGGATGGGGTCCGGGTGAACGTCCGGGTCCGGGTGAGGGAGGGGCAGACGCTGGCCGTCCGGCTCACCTCGTCGGGGCAAAGTCCGCTCCAGGGGGAACACCCTTCGGGTATTCCCCCCTGTGCTCCCTTGCCCCTCCTCTCCCCACCGGACCCGCTTCGCTGGGCTCCGGCGGGGACCCCCAGGGTGGTCCCCGCTCCCGGCCCCCTGGATATTGTGTACGAGGACCCGGACATCATCGTGCTGAACAAGGCCCCCGGAGTGCTGGTCCACCCCGGCCACGGCCATTTCGACGATACGCTGGGTAATTTTTTGATGTATCATTACAAAAAGGAGGGGGACGAGTCCGATTTTCACCCCGTCCACCGGCTGGACAAGGGCACCTCGGGGCTTGTCGTTGTGGCCAAGCACCCCCACGCTCAGGAGCGGCTGAAAAACCAGTTCCACACCGGGGACTTCCGCCGGGTGTATCTGGCGGTGTGCGACGGGGCGCCGCCCCAGCCCTCCGGCGTCATCGACGCCCCCATCGGGCGGGCGGACGGCTCCCTGATGGCCCGGGAGGTGCGCCCGGACGGACAGCCCGCCCGCACCCATTATCAGGTGGTGCGCCCCCTGGGCCCCCGGACGCTGGTGGAGCTCACCCTGGACACGGGCCGCACCCATCAGATCCGGGTGCACATGGCCCACATCGGCTGCCCCCTCACCGGGGACTTCCTGTACGGGACGGAAAATCCGGCTTTGATCGGACGGCCCGCCCTCCACTCTGCCCGGCTGGAGCTGGCTCACCCCGTCACCGGGGCGCGCCTCAGCTTTGCCGCGCCTCTGCCCGCCGATCTGGCGGCGCTGATTCCAAAGGAGAATATTTCATGAAAAAATTACAGTTTGTAAGCCTTTTGACGCTGTTCCTGTCGGTGATGCTGTGGACGGTGGGGCGGCTCTCCTCCCCTCTGCCCGACTGGGCGGTGCGGGTCAACGGCGTGGTCATGTGCGCGGCCATGGCGGCGCTGGTGTTTTCCACCGTCCGGCTCAGGGTTAAAAATTCATAAAGCCGCCGGGGACCGCGTTGACAACATGATTTATATAGTGTATAATATTATTCAGCATCAGATGAGAAAGGAAGGATCACCATGGCGAAAAACGAGCGCTTTCAAATCATCCACCAGGAGGGCAACGGCCTGAGCAAGCCCCAATGCATGGTGCTGATGGATTCCGCCACCGGCGTGCAGTACCTGTTCGTCCAGAGTGGCTACGCCGGGGGGATGTGCCCCCTGGTGGACCGGGAGGGCGGGCCCCTCAAGTGGGAGGTATGAGAGGCGTTACGGCAGCACCGGCACAGCCGTTAGGCGCTGCTTGACACGCTGAAGGCGGAAAAACATGGTTGCCGCAGCAAAAGGCGGCCGCTTTGGATTACCAAGGCGGCCGCCTTTATGATGCCGGATTTTAAGAAGCTGTTTTTACAACCTCAAACGCCGTTTGAGCCTATGCGTTCTCCTTGGCGGAGCGGAGGAAGCCGCTGACGATCAGCATCAGGCAGCCAACCAGCAGGCAGGCCCAGGCCCCCACGGAGACATAGAACACGTTCCAGCCTGCGGCGTTGCCGGAGTTGAAGGAGAACAGACCGGCGATGAGCATGACCCGCTGGCTGACCGCGGCACCGAAGGCGTAGCAGTACAGGGCGATGGCGGCGATGATGGACGCGCTGCCGATGAGGTCGAAGTTGCCGAAACGGGTGGAGGTAACGATGGGCAGGGCGGACAGCACCGCCCCCGCGAAGACCGCCGCGGCGATTACGGGCAGGTTGGACAGGGGGTTATCCGCGCTGACAAAGCCGCTGGCGATGGTGAGGACGGCGCCCGCCAGGCCCAGCACGGCGGCCAGGGCGCAGAGGTATCCCCCGAGACTCAGTTTCTTTAACATGTTACTTCCCCTCCTTCTTCTTCATGGAGGACATGACGTACAGCGCCGCGCAGGCCACGGCCAGCACGCCGGAGCCGATCTCCAGGCCCATGTAGGTGGCCCGCCACCAGGTCATCCGGGAGCCGAAGTGGGTGGTGGCGTTGTAGCGGTTCATCAGGTGGCTCTCGCTCCAGGCGAAAATGTTCTTGTGGACGGCGTCCTTCAGCTTGAGCTGGAGGTTGGCGTCCCCGTCAATGAGGTGAGCGCTCAGGGGATCGCTGTACATCTGGGTCTTGAAGAGGTCGCAGTTGTCCAGGGTGGTGTTGCCATAGAAGCCCTCCCGGCCCCGGGTGTCAAAGCAGGTGGTGCCGGAGTTCAGCACGGCGGTCCACAGGTCCACGTCGTCATAGATGTCGGTGACGGCGTAGCCGATGAAGCCCCACTCGTTGGCCAGGATCTCGGTCATCAGGCCGTAGCTGCTGGTGCACTCGATGGCGCCAATCTTGGAGAAGGAGGTCATCAGGCCCCGCATACCGGCGTCGTAATCGGCGGTGTCGTACTTGGTGGCCTCAAAGGCGATCTGATAGGCCCGCAGCTCCACCTCACGGGCCCGCTGCTCGGTCATCCAGGGGGATACGCCGCCGCGCTCGGTCTCCTGGTCGTTGAAGGCGAAGTGCTTGGGGGCGGCCACCAGGCCGTACTTCAGCGCGCCGATGGCAAACTCCATGGCGGCCACGCCGGACAGCACCGGGTCCTCGGAGTAGTACTCGCCGTTGCGGCCATTGTAGGCGTGGCGGTGGGTGTTCAGGCCGGGGCCCCACAGGATGTTGATGCCGGTGAACAGGGACTCGATGCCGGTGAACTCGCCCAGCTCATACATCAGCTCGGGATTGAAGGTGGACGCGCCCATGGGGGCGTTGGCGAACACCTCGGGGTGCCAGGTGCCGTTGGGGTCGCTTCTGGGGATGGCCCAGGGGGCGTCGGGGTCCTTGGAGGCGCTCAGGTTGACGGCGATGCCGTTGCCGGCGTTCTCGGTCATGTAGGTCTCCAAAGCGCCGATGGATTCCGCGCCGGGGATGGACGGGCCGCCAAAGGTGAAGATGTACATGGCCTCTTCCAGTGTTATCTGGTCCAGCAGCTGGTCCCACTTGGGGTCGTCATAGGGTACGCCGTACATCTCATAGAGCTTGATGCCGCTGTCCACCCCCCATTTGATGGCGGAGGTGTCGTCGCCGGTTCTCAGCTCATAGATCTTGCCGTTGAGGGCGTCGATGAGCTCGGAGCTGGTGAGGGTCATGCTGTCGTAGGTCTTGGGCCAGGTGCCCGCCCAGTCGGCGCGGCTGAGGTAAGTGACCTCGCCGGGCTGGTAGTAGTTCCAGTCGGAGTAGGGCAGCTGGTTGGAGATCTTGTAGCCGGTTTTGGAGGTGGAGAACAGGGTCTTGGAGATAAAGCTCTCGTCCACACTCTTCTTGCAGGCCTGGGCGGCCACGCCCTGGCCCGCCATCTTGGAGGCGTCCATCCCCTGCATGGCCATGATGGCGTTCAGAGCGTCGTGGGCGCCGTTGCCCACGGCGAAGTAGTAGTCGCCCGGGTCCATGATGTAGGTGCCCTTAGTGCCGTCGCCGTTGTCGTGCTCCATGTCATAGCTGGCGATGTACTGGAGGTCCACCTTCACCTCCACGGTCTGGGAGTCGCCGGGGGCCAGCACGTCGGTTTTCTCGAAGTTGAGCAGCTGGATGGCGGGCTTCTCCACGCCGCCGGGCGTGTAGGGAGCCTGGCCGTAGATCTGCACGGGGGTCTTGCCCGAGGCGGAGCCGGTGTTTGTCACCTTCACGCTGAAGGTGGCGAAGGCGCTGGGAGAACCGTTTGCATTGGTTCCGATTTCAAACTTGGGCTCGCCCTCAATGGCGTAGTCGAAGGTGGTGTAGCTCATGCCGTAGCCAAAGCCGTAGGCCACCTCGTCGTCGTAATTCCAATTTCCGCTGGAGGCGTAGGCGCCGGTGGAGGAGCCGGCGTTGCCGGAACCGGCCACACAGTCATAGTAGCGGGTCTCGTAATAGCGGTAGCCCACGTAGATGCCCTCGGCCTCAATGGCGTAGGCGCCGGGCTTGAAGCCCAGCACGCCGCCGGTGCGGGTGATGGTGCCCTCGGTATTGGTGTAGAACATGCGGCCGAAGTTCTGCATGGCGGGGGCGGACATGTTATAGGTGGTGAAGATATCGAACAGGCCGCCGGAGGGGCTGGTCCTGCCGCACAGCAGGTCGGCCACGCCCAGGAAGCCGTAGCAGCCCGGCGCGCCGATCCACAGGATGGCGTCTACATCGGGGTCGTTCTTCAGGGAGCCCAGCTCCACGGAGGCGGAGCTCTGGATCAGGACGATGACCTTGTCGGAGCACTCCTTGGCCAGCTCGATCATGTCGCGCTCGTTCTTGGTCAGGGAGAAGGGCTCGCCGCTCTCAAAGTCCAGGCCGTCCACCACGCCGCCGGGCATGTAGTCCAGCTGCTCGCAGCTGGGCCGGACGATGACCACGATGGCCGCGTCGCCGTACTGGGCGAAGCTGGATTTATAGTCGGAATTGACGCCGGCGATCTCATCCACGGAGGGCTCGCCGGGATCGTACTGCTCGGAAGCGGGCTCGTTCTCGTAGTGCACATAGGTCTCGCCCAGCTTGTCGTAGATGTCGATCATGGTCTGGTTCAGGTTGTAGCCGGCGCCCTCAAAATCGAACTCGTCGCCGCTCCAGCCGCCCACGGTGGGTCCCGGAGGGGCCCCGCGGGAGCCCACGGACCAGGCGATGGTGTTGGCGAAGTCGGTTTTGCTCTGGCTTAGGGCCTGCTCCAGGCTGATGTACGCGCCCTGGGCCTTCACGCCGAAGCTGGAGCCCAGCAGGTTGCTGTGGGAGCGGATGCCGAACAGGGTGACGTTGGCGCCGGAGGCAAGGGGCAGGACGCCGTTCTCATTTTTCAGCAGCACGCTGCCCTCGGCGGCCTCCCGGCGGTTCAGCTCGATGGCCGCCGTGATGAGGGCGCGGGAGTTGCCCGTGCCGTCGGCGTTGAGAAACTCCTCCGGAGGCGTGAATTTGTCATAGAGCGGGTTGTTCGCGTTCTGCTCGGAGACAAAGCCCGAGCTGACGGTGCCCAGCGCGGTGTCGATGGTGCCGGCGTTGGCCTCCAGCACGCCGCCGAGCACCATGGAGATGCACAGGACGAAGACCAGCAGGGCGGTCAAGCCGCGCCATAGTCCGCGTTTTGTTTTTGCAAGCATTCGTTACCTCTCCTCCTCATTGTTAAAATCGCGCCGCACGCTCCTCCGCCCCGGAAGGTCGGGCGGGGGCTTCAAAATAACCTGGGTTATTTTGAAATGGCGGGCCGGCCCGCCATGAAACAGCCTGTTGACATTTGCCTCGGGGGCGCGGATTCCTCCTTTCTTCAAATTGCGCTGTCGGGAAAATGCGGCGCGTTTCGCGTGGCGAATCAACTGATTCTGCCCCTATTATAGCCATGAGAATGGATAATGTCAACATAGAATTTGCGGTATAATGTTCTATGGTTGTAAAAAATCACGACTCTGTTGACAAAACAGAGCGGATGAGGTAGTATTCTTTAAGCGGTATATAACAGCGGAGGTGGGGGTTTATGGAGGGGCGGGATCAATCGACTCGCGGACGGATTCTGAGCGCGGCGGAAAAACTGTTTGCGGAAAAGGGGTACAAGGAGACCACCACACGGGAGATCGTCCGGGAGGCGGGAGCCAGCCTGTCCTCCCTTCAGGTCCATTTCCAGGGCAAGGAAAACGTCTATTTCGAGGTGCGCTGCCGGGCCATCAACCAGCTGGGAGACCTGATGAGGCCCAGCGTGGAGGAGGTGCGGTATCTGGACAGCCAGGGCCTGCTGTACGGTGAGACCGCCTGGAATCTTTTGTATGAGATTGTGGCAAAATACGCCGAGTGGGCCTTTGACCCGGAAAACGAGCCGGGTATTATCCTGGTGGGCCGGGAGATGCTGGAGGGGCCGCCGGTCTCCGGCCTGCCGGAGGAGATCATTGAGGAAAAGCTGTCTGTGATTCAGCTGCTCTGTGAGCGGTACACGGGAACACCCGCCTCGGTTTGGTCCAAGCTGGTGGGCCGCATCATGTTTGCCACCCTGCTGTCCATGTCGGGAGACTGCCGTCAATACAAACAGGTCATGCCCGGCCATTCCAGGCTCGCCGAATCCAGAGAAGAGCTGAAATACCACGTGAAAAACTATCTCATGCTCACCCTGCGGGCCTATCTGGATATCCGCAGGTCCGCCGGGGAGCGGGCGGATACGGTCGAATCATGACGAAAGGAGCGAGGCGTCCGGCGGAGCCTCCGCCCTTGGCGAAAGGAATATTTTTGTAGAATTAGCTGGAAATCAGGACAAAATTCCCCGGAGTTCTGTTGACATCTGCCGAAGACACGATTATAATAGGAAAGAATCACTTGATTCTTTCCGGCGCAAACGGGGGCGCGGGAGGATGAGCTTGAGAACAACCATAAACCTGAACAAGAGCTGGACCTTTAAAGGTCCGGATGGACAAGAGCGCCCTGTGGACCTTCCCCACACC
>CAJTLI010000059.1 GCA_910577525.1 uncultured Oscillospiraceae bacterium
ACTAATCTACATTTTTTCCTCGGCGTTTTCTTACATTTTATCACTGGCGCTGACAAGCAAATCTCTCCCGCACCCATTTTTTTGTGACGTGGGAGGGGGCCATGATGAGGTTGAAGGTCTTGCCCCGCCCCTCCAGGGCGGCGTGCATCCCCTGGAGCGCGCCCAGGGCCGTCGCGCCGATCTTGCTCTTGCCCGAGCCGCACTCCGCCACAATGAGGGCTATTTTTTTGCGCTGGAGCTGCCGTTTGGTGGCCTCGGCCACCGCCAGCTGGGCGTGGTACAGCGAGTGCCCCGCCTGGGCCATGATGGTGTCGTTGACGGCCAGCACCTCCTCGCTCAACGGCTCCGCCGCCGGGTCGAACAGGGGCTGGAACTGGCTGCGGATGCGCTGGGCCACGGTGGGGCCGAAGGTGTTGAGGTAGTCCGTGATGTTCTCCACGCCGTCAAAGCCGTCCGGCTGGCCGGGGGCCGCGCCGGGGATGGCAATGGCCCCGCTTTTCAGGCCGTCCTCCAGAATTTCCACCACGTTGGCGTCCTCCGGCTTCAGCTCCAGCACATAGGCGTCCAGCTTTTCCCGCAGGGAGACCACCTCCAGCTGCCGCGGGTCGCCCTGGGCGGTGAGCTCGTCCAGCACGTAGTCCCGGAACGCCGGAACCAGCGGCGCGGCGGTCTTGCGGTCCACCTCCTCAAACAGGCGGTCCCGATCCCCGGCGGGGCAGAAGATGTAGCACTTCCGGGGCTGAAGCTCCTGCTGTGTGCCTGTCTCCGCCCTATCATCGTCCCCGCTGTCGTCTACGGGTGCGGCGGTGAGCTTGTCGTCGTTGGCCATCAGCGTGGCGGTGGCGTAAACGCCGTCGTGGCTCAGCTGCCTGCGGTAGCCCTTCGGGGTGCTTTTGAACTGCCGCTTCTCCCCATTCCGCACCGCTTCCACGGTGCCGCCGCCGTAGATGGCGTCGGACATGGCCCGCACCATTTCCGGGTAGCCGCCAAAGCGGATGGCGGTGATGGTGCCGTTCCCTCCGGCGTTTTCCAGCATCACAGTGTCCGCGTAGGCGGTGAGCCGCACCTTGGCGCCAGGGTCGAAATAGGACAGCTCAATCAATCTGCTTGACATTCATTTGCGTTCTCCTTTCTGTTTTGGACACAAAAAAAGACTGTGGCCGCCCCATGGGGCAATTCACAGTCTTCTTGGTCCGTATTTTGTTCTTCCAGGCCGCATCAGTCCGGCGGAGGGCAGACTTCGCCCCCTTTCCACGCCGTTCCTCCCTCGCTTACTCCGCCCTAACTTACTCCGCCCTGAAATACAAACCCATTGTACCATGCCCAGGCCCGGGCGGATAGGTGGAGGGGTTCCACCATGGGCCGCTATTTCCAGAACCCGGTGAAATCCGTCCCGGCGTCCGGGGACAGGGAGATCATGTACTCCGGCAGTCCCTGCGGTTCGCTGTCCGCCCCCAGCGTTTGCAACAGAATCGCCAAAGCGTCGTGGAGCCCCGCCTGCTCCTGGGCGTTATAGGCGGCGGCATATTCGGGCATATATTTCCAGATTGCATTCATCAACTCCGGCTTGCGGATCAAGCCAGTGTCTATCCACTCCGAACGCACCTTCAGCAGCTCGAAAATTGCGGCGCAGATGATGTCTCCCTCGAAAAATAGATATTCGAGATCGTTGTCATCCCCCCTGTCATGGGCCAGCTTCTTCCCCGCCCGCGTCATACCTTCAGAGAGTTCCGATGTCCAAATCGGATTGCAGACGGCCAGGACAGTTTTGCACCGGCTAGTCTCGATCCAATAGATGCCGTTGTCCAGCGCCCGGTGTCGGAATGTCCAGCCCCAAGGGGTGTAGGGCGGAACGGGGAACGTCCCAAAGTAGGCAGGGCACAGCTCCATACCCTCTATGGCCGCGTCCGCCAGTGTCCAGCCCTCCGGGATGGACGCCGCCTTGTTTCCGCACAGCTCATACATGACGGCCGTCCAGCCGCCCTCCTCCGGCGGGTCGATGGGGTAAAGCAGGCCGGGCACGCCGTCCAGCGTCTTACCCAGACCACGGGCCTCCTGAGTAATGGGCGCGTCCGGCAGCACCAGGTAAAATTCACTGCATGAGAACGGGCTGTCCGGGTTTGGCTCGACGCCAAAGTAATAGGCCCCCGGGCACAGTTCATCCCAATCTATGACCTCGCCCAGCTCATATTGCAGAATTGACAGCAGTTCCTTATCCAAAGGCCGCCCTTCTCTCTTTGTGCGAGTTACCTCTTTTGGGTTATTTTAACTCAAAAGAGGTAACGTTTCAAGAGGGAGTTGGTTATCCTTTTCTTATGAAGGAAGGGATAATCCAATGACTGTCGGAATTGCGGTAAAAGAGCGTATCCTACAACTGTGTGATGAGAGGTCACTGTCCGTAAATAAGCTGTGTACGATCAGCGGGGTCACGCAGTCCACAGTGAACAACATTATCAGCGGGCGGAACAATAGCGCCACAGTTGCCACGTTGAAAAAGCTCTGCGATGGCCTGGAGATTTCACTGGAGGAGTTCTTCCATTCCGAGCTATTCCAGAATCTTGAGCAAGAACTGCAATAAAACTGGCCCTACACTGCACGAGGCGCAGGGCGCTGTTTCTTTTTCCTCCGCCGTATGCTATACTGTCCAAAAAGCAATGGTGGGATCGCTATGAAAATCGACCGCTTGATGGGCATCGTCACGCTTCTGCTCCAGCAGGACAAAATCACCGCGCCCGAGCTGGCCCGGCGCTTCGAGGTGTCCCGGCGTACCATCAACCGGGACATTGAGGACATCTGCCGGGCTGGCATCCCCCTGGTCACCACCCAGGGCTATGGGGGCGGCGTGTCCATCGCGGAGGGCTTCAAACTGGACAAATCCCTGCTCACTGGGGACGAGATCCAGGCCATCCTCTCCGGGGTGAAGGGCCTGGACAGCGTATCGGACACATCCCACTTCCCCGCGCTGGTGGAAAAGCTGGCCGATGGCAATTCGGATGATATCCTGATCGACCTGGCCTCCCACTACCAGGGATCGCTGACGGAAAAAATCGCCGCCATCCGGGCGGCCATCCGGGACAGGCTTCCCATCTCCTTTGACTACTACTACGAAAAGGGCCAGTGCCGCCGAATATTGGAACCCTACAAGCTGGTGTTCCGATGGTCCGCCTGGTATGTGTGGGGCTGGTGCCCGGAGCGGGAGGCGTTCCGCCTGTTCAAGCTAAACCGGCTCTGGAATTTGGAGCCGGGGGTGAAGCCCTTTGAAGCGAGGGCATTCCCACCGGAGGAGGTGGACTTTGACCGTTATTTTTCCGCCGGGACGTATCACCTCAAGGCGCTGTTTGCGGAAAGCGAGCGATACCGGCTTGTAGAGGAATATGGCCCGGACTGTTACCGGGAGACTCCGAATGGCCTGCTGTTGGAGCGGGACTTTGCCAGCTATTCCAATATGCGGGAATGGGTGCTGAGCTTTGGCGGGCAAGCGGAGGCGCTGGAGCCAGAGGAGCTGCGGGCCGACCTGCTGCGGCAGGCGCAGGCCATGGCGAAAAAATACCGAGGGACATGACATACCGTTGTCATGTCCCTTTTGGTATGATGGGCTCAGAAAGGAGAGATCACCATGGTTGAATCAAGGTGCGGCCTGCTGTGCGCCCAGTGCGCCTACCGGGAGCAGATGAACTGCCCCGGCTGCGTACATATGAACAAGCCCTTCTGGGGGGATGCCTGCCCGGTGAAGTCCTGCTGTGAGGGCAAAGGCCACGACCACTGCGGCCAGTGTGGGGAGTTTCCCTGCGAATTGCTCCACCAGTTTGCCTACGACGAAAAGCAGGGGGACGGCGGCAAGCGCATCGAGCAGTGCAGGTGCTGGAGCGGGGAAGCTTCCCCGGTCTAAAAAGAAAAGGCCCGGACCGCCAAAATACTAACGATCCGGGCCCTTTTGTCACCGCTTACTCATGATCTTGCCGTACATCTGCCGCTTATCCCGCTCAAACCGCTGCACCACCAGCGTGACGTGATCCCCGGACTGGAAATCGGAATCCTCGTGCTGGTAGGAGTAGTTGCACATACACACCGTGCCGTCCGGCAGGTTGCAGAATACCCCGCCGCCGTACTTCCCGGCGATCACCGCGTACCGGCGGCTGCCCACAGGGTGGCGCTGTTCCGCGCCCTCGAAGGGATTGGTCTCCGTTTCCTTCACCGAGATCAGCAGATCCCTCCGGGCGGCGTCATAGCTTTTCACGATGCAGTCCAGTTCATCACCGGGATGATACTCCGTGCGCAGGTCGGCGATGGCAGTATAACTCAGCTCCCGCTGGGTGAGGTCGATGTCGTGGCCGTAGCACTCCGCCAGACAGCGGCGGGGTCCCACCGCCAGCAGGTGGCACTTCACCCTGGCCCCCTCGGCGCACAGGTCGGGCCGGTGGGCGAAGAAGTACCGCTGGGCACGGGCAGCCTGCCGCCGGGACGCGATGGCGTAGCCACCCTCCCGATCCACCTTGGTGATGATGAAGTCGATGCTGGCCCCCATCATATTCTGGAGCACGTAGTCCGGCCGGGTCTCCCCCATCCACATCTCGGTGGCGGGGATGTAGACGGGCACCCGATAGACCAGCACCACCACGCAGTACATGGTGCGCCGCTCCACCTGGCCGGTCTCCCGATTCCGCACGTTCATGGAATGAGGGTCGGTGCCGATGACTGTGCCGGACAGGGCACTGCGGCCCCGGAAGGAGGCGTAGATGGAGTTCCATGCCTGCCGCTCCTCCTGGGAGAGCCCCCGGTCCAGCTCCCGGAAGTCCAGGGCAAAAAAGCTCTGCCGATCCGTCAAGGGCGGCGCGGGGGGTGCGTCCCCGTCCGGCGTGGGTTCTTCCGGCGTGGGTTCCGGCACCGGGGTGCCCTCCACCATGGCGGACGGTTCATCTTCCATAGGCACATCCCCAGCGGGGCCGGGTTCCTGCCCGTCCACAGGCGGCTCACCGTCCGGCGCGTCCATAGGCGAATCCCCATCCGGCGCGGCATAAGGCGGCTCCATGGGCGGCCAGTCCTCGGGGCTGTCATCCGGCGGGGCCGGGGGCGCGGACACGTCCACCTCCATCACCTCCGGGGTGTCCCCCATGTCCTCCCCCGGCAGGCCGGGACCATTCTCCGGCGTGGGCAGGCCATCGTCCGGTTCGTCCAGCTCCGCGGACGGATCAGCGCCGGGGCCGTCCGTGTCCCGGCACGGATTTTCCAGCAGGGCGGGGGCCTCCATCCCGGACTGTTCCATCTCAGTGACGTCCTGCTGGGGCTCCCCTGCGGAATTGACTTTCTTCCTTGGCATAATAAAATCCTCCTTTTGGTGTGATATATCTTCATGGCCCGTTGGAGCCATAGAAGCGATGGGAGCCGTCCGGCTGGCGGGCGGCGAAAAAGTGCTTGGGCGGTAGGGCCAGCCCCTGGGGTGCCTCGCCGCCGTCCGCGATCCAGACGATGCGCTCCGCCTTGCCCCGTTCCAGCATTCCAGCGGGCGCTGTGTCCAAAGAGGCCACGGTGAACAGGCGCAATTCGTCCCCGAAAGCAAAACGCAGCAAGCGGGGCGGCTCCCGGCTGGCGCTAAACTCCTGGGGCCTGCCCCCGGTGAGTTCGATCATCACGTCGATGGCCTCCAGCCGACGACCGTCCGGCTGTGCGTTGGACAGCCAGACCAGCCCATCGTCCATCCGCACATCGAATGTGCCCATGCGGAGCTGCCGCAGCATGGCGTCCATGCGGGCCTGGGTAACCTGGAAGCTGTCTTTCTCAAACTGTCCCCGTACCAGGGCATGGAGCTGCCGCCGCCGGACGCAGTTCAGCGTTCGCAGCGCATCCAGGATGAATTTCTGCTGCGTGGATAAAAGCATGGCAGTCACCTCCCATCGGGTGGCTGACGTAACCCGTTCAAGTAGGGATCTACCATCAGGTCGCTCTCGCTCTCCGCCACGCAGTTGAAAATCGTGGCCATGGCATAGGCCGTGGAGTTCTTCACCGGCCTGTCCAGGTTGGCGTGGAGCTTGGCCTCGGCGGTTTGTAAAATCGTGTAGTCCAGCAGCCTTAGCTTGGCCCGCATCCGGCTTTGGGGCAGGGTGGCGTTGCCCACCCGGAAGCTGTCCGCGTAATAAAGGCGCTCAATGGCGTTTTCAAACACCCGGGCAGTTTCGCGGGAGAAACACTGGAGCTCACAGGCATCTAAAATGCCCGTGAGCTCTGTCTCACCGTCCGCCCGTCCGTCCCCGCGCGGGACAGACAGACTGACATCAGTATAACTGGGGTAAGTATGACTAAGTTCTTTATAACTTGGCCGCAGTTCCTGCGGTTCTGCAACCTCGGATATTGCGGTTCTTGAAGCGCAGGTTTCACGGTTCTTGCCGCCCATATCCTGCGGTTCTTGGGAGGGCAAAGAAAAATCTGGGTCGTCAAGAACCCCAGAATCGGCGGGTCTTGAAGTTTCCTCCTCTGGCGGAACAAAGGGGGCGCTGGTGTAGTCCGGGTCGTCCTGGGGCGTCACGGTGGCCAAGTAGATCTGGTTGGCGTCTCCCCGTCCGCACCGCTTTTCCCAGATCAGGTTCAGCTCCTTCAGCGTGCGGAAGGCCGCCGTCACCTTCTGCTCGCAGATCCGTAGCTCCCGGGCCAGCTCCTTCCGGGGGAAGATGACGAACACTTCCCCGAGGTCGTTCACCCAGCCGTTCCTGCGGGAGAGCTGGAAGCGGTTGAGCAAAAAGGTGTAGGCCACCTTGGCCTCCAGGCCCATGTCGGCGTAGCGGGGATCGGAAAACAGCTAGCGGGGCATCTGCATATGGTAAATGCTCTGTACGTCCGACTGCCGCATCAGCGGAAAGGACGGGCGCTCTTTCATGGTTGCGGCCCTCATAGGGGGCACCTCCTCGTGAAATATATTTGCTTTCATTGTGATAGAATAGTTTCCAGAAAGCTTACAGAGCTTTGTGACTTGACACCATAAAGAAATTTTGGTATGATTTCTTTATAAAGGGGGCTGAATATCATGCCGAATATTCGCTCAAGCGCAGAGCTGAGAAACCAGTACAACGAGATATCTACCTTCTGTCACGATTACGCTGAGCCGGTATTCATCACCAAAAACGGCAAGGGCGATTTGGCCGTCATGAGCATTGAGGCATATGAGGAATTGATGGGGCGTTTTGAGCTCTATGGTCTGATCCAGGAAGGCCTGGATGACGTGACCGAAGGCAGAACCCGCCCATTGTCCGAAGCCATCGGGGCGCTCAGAAAGCGGCGTGCCAAATGAAGTACCAAGTCCACATCACACAAAGAGCAGAGAGGGATTTAGACCAAGCGTTGGACTATATTGAGTTCTCCCTCAAAAATCCCCGAGCGGCAGATAGCCTGCTGGATGAGGCGGAGGCCGTTTTAGCCAGCTTGGATCAGATGCCGGCGCGGTATGCTGTAGTGAACGACAAGATCCTGTCCGCATGGGGGATTCGTTATGTCCAGATTAAAAAATATTTGGCGTTTTACATCATCGCCGAGGAAACGCGGACTGTCCACATCATTCGTTTTCTTTACGGGAAAAGCGACTGGCGTTCTATCCTGCGTTATGGATTTACAACCGAATAGCATGATGCCAACTCCCGCCGGGATCACCTCCCCGGCGGGAGTTCTTCGTCCTCATCCTCCCCGCCCACCACGCCGGCGGGGCCCAGCTCCACCATGCCCAGACCTTTATCACCAAACTGGTACTTCAGATCCTGCGCCGGGTTGGGCTCATCCTCTGGGGTTGGCTGCTTCTGTGTATCAGGAGGTTTCTGCCCGGACACAGGTGGCGGCTCTTTTTTTGCCGCCTGCGCTTTTTTCTGCTCCTCCTTCAGCCTCCACTCCGGCGTGTAGTCCGCCACCCGGCAGGATTTGAGTTCGCCGTATCCCGGCAGTTCCTCCGGCGTCAGCTTGTAGAGCAGGGCGGGCTTGCGGCCCTGGAACAACGCGATGCACTGGCGGCGGTCCAGGCGCGTGATCTCATCCGGCTGCATCAGATCCCGCTGGCTGTTACTGCGGGTCTGGGAATAGGGCCGGGTGTTGCCGTAGACGAAGCCGTACAGCGGCGGCTGAGGCTTGGATTGACTGGCGGTGGCGATGGTCACCTTGCCGCACTTTTTGGAGATGTAATCCGCCGAGGTCCAGTCATTGCACCCCATATAAAGTGTCTGATCGAAGGTGGCCAGCTGGTTCTCCCACTCCTTCCCCGGATATTTTTCCTGCCACTGGGACAGGGACTGCACCACCACCTGGCAGCTCATGTTGAAGCCCCGGATGCTGTTCAGCGCGTCGGCGATGCCGTCCATGTAGCCGATGTTGCAGTATTCGTCCAGGCAGAAGTTCACCAGTACCGGCAGGCGGCCGCCCGGCCCCTCCAGCCGGGCGTAGTCAGACAGCCGGGGCAGGGCCAGGGAGAAAAACAGCGAGCTGAGGAAGCGGTAGGCGCTGTCCTGGGCGGAGATAATGACGAAGTAGGCGCAGGGCTTCTGCCCCGGCAGCAGCAGATCCACGTCATGGTTCCGGGTGATGGTGTCCACCAGCTTGTTCTGGAAGGTGACGGTGTGATCCTTGCCCGCCGCCAGATAGACCTCCTGGGTGTCCGGCTGCTTGATGGTGTAGCCGGGGGCAGGTTCCAGCTCCTGGATCTTATACCAGCCCGTGTCCACCCGCTCCAAATGGATCTGGCCCTCCGCGTCGGTGTAGAAGGTGCCCAGGTCGTTGTATTCGCCGGTCTTGGTATCGTCGCTGCCCCGCCAGACCTGGAACTTCACGCCCTCAATGGGACTGCCAGTGATGGAATCCACCTTTTTAATGAACAGATCCGGCTTGCGGAGATTGCTCAATTCCAAGGTGGTGGTCTTGTTTTCCTCCAAATAGATGGTGTGGACGGTATCATCCGCCACCCAGCCGTTTTTGGGTTTGACCTCCTGGACAGTGTACGCGCCGGGGTTCAGCCCCTCCAGCACGATCAGGCCCTCGGCGTTGGTGAAATGCTGCTCGTCGTAGCCGCCGTTGACCTCGGCAATGCGGAACAGCACCCCGGAGAGGGGTTCCCCCGTCTGCTGGTCGATTTTCAGCAGGCGCAGACCGGGGCGGGTGCTGTTCACGAAGTCCACCACCACGTCCTGGTCCTTGGTGGCGTCGATCCAGACGGTCTTGCGGTTGTTGGTGTCCAGCAGGTAGGGGGCGGGCACGTCCGTTTCCTCCACCTCATAGCACCCGGAGGGCATATCGGAGAGGGTGGCCTTGCCGTCCGCCCCTGTCACCACGTCATTTTCGTAGCCCAGGTTGACGCCCCGGATGTGGAAGCTGGTGCCGGGGACGGGATCGCCAGTCTCGGTGTTGCGCTTGGTGATGGTCAGGCTGCGCTTGTGATGGTTCATTTTCTCCACCACGATGGTCTGCTCACCCTGCAAATCCTCGGCGTTGACGTGGACGCCCACCGGGGAACGGTCACAGTCGAAACCAGCAGGGGCGGACACCTCGCGGAACTCGTAGTAGCCCTTGGTGACATTGGACACGGTGATGGTGCCATCGAGCTTGGTTTCCTCGGTGCCGATGACCTGTCCATCCCGCAGGATGACAAAAATAGCGCCAGCCAGGGGGCTGCCGCTCTCGTCCACCTTCTTTAACTGCACACGGACCTTCGCGCTGTTCTCGAAAATCAGGGAGATATCATGCTCTCCGTCCCACACGAAGGGCTGCTTTACTTTGGACACATCGGAGCTGAGAATATATCCCTCCGGGGGTGTGATCTCCTCCGCGATATAGCTGCCGATGGGAAGCTCGGAGAAATCCAGATCTTCCTTCAAAATATAGCCGCCGTCCTTGGTGACATATTCGGAGGTAAAGCTGCCGCCGTCGTCCAGCTTGACGCTGGTAATGCGGATGACAGCGCCGGGGATGCCCACCGTGGGGTTGTCCGCATCCACTTTTCTGATGGAGCCGTCTCCGTCCATGGTGGTCGTGGTGTTGTAAAAGGTAAAGGTGTTGCTGACAGAACTATTGGGCAATACAGTCACGATTTGGGATGCGGTTTGGGCAACATAGCCCTCCGGCGCAGCCTCCTCAGTGATTTTGCACTGACCAGCGGCCAGCCCGTCCGCCTCGGCGGTGAGGGTAAAGGTGCCGTCCGCGCCGGTCTCCCTGGTGACGGAAAAATCGCTGCCTTCGTCCATTCCCTCTACTTTGAAAGTGACGCCGGGAATGGGCTTGTTAGTGCCAGCCTCCAGCTTTTTCACGGTGAGGCTTACTGTTCCCTCGGTAGGCTTATCATCCGGCACCGCAATGAGCAGGCGCTGCATGGGCACCCCGGACTGGCCCGCCAGCTTCCAAGGCTGGCTTTTATCCCACTCGTAGGTCCACAGATGGTAATTGAGATAATTCTCCGGGTGGTCCATCACCGAATTGACCCCGGCGGCAATGTAGTCATAGGCGGAGTTTCCGGTGACGCCGCCGTCCGCACTGTCGATGATGCTGTGGGTTCCGATTTTGCTCCAGTCCTTGATGAAGGAGGACTGGCCGTAGGTCTCATGATACAGCTTCATGGCAGCCACAAATTCCTCAGCGGCCTGCTCGATGAAACCCTCCCGGTTGCTGTTTACGTCCAGGATGATGCCATGCTCATAGTACCAGCTCATGGCCTGGGCCACCATGAACCAGATGTCGGAC
>CAJTLI010000060.1 GCA_910577525.1 uncultured Oscillospiraceae bacterium
CGCTGTCTGGCCTTAACATTCCTGCCGGAAACATCTACTTGGATAAACAGAGCGGCAAAAATTTTGACCGGCCCGCTTACCAGCGCCTGCTCCGGAGGCTGCGTTCCGGCGATGCGCTCTACATCCTGAGCATTGACCGGCTGGGACGTGACTATGATGAAATATTGGAACAATGGCGGATCATCACCAAGAAAAAGAGCGCCGACATTGTGGTGCTGGACTTCCCCTTGCTGGACACCCGCGCCCGGTTGGAGGGGCAGGATTTGACAGGCCGGTTCGTTGCTGATCTGGTTTTGCAGATATTGGCCTACGTTGCACAGAAGGAGCGGGAAAACATCCGGCAGCGTCAGGCGGAGGGGATTGCGGCGGCAAAGGCGGCGGGACGGTGCTGGGGAAATCCGGGCATTGAGCGTCCGGCGGAAGCGGACGATTACGCGATTCTTTGGCGGGAGAAAAAAATTTCACTGGAGGAAATCGGGCGGCGATTGGGCGTGTCCAGAAGCACCGCATATCGCTTTGTAAAATTCGACAAAAATCACGGCGAAAAGTTTGGCGAAAATGACGATTAAAAAAATTGAAAAAACTGCCCCAATTCATACTTTGGACTGATACCGCAAAAAAAATTTGTGTGATAAAATACAGTCAGTCCATAGCGGCGCAAGAATTTTGCAAAGTGTACTTGGAGAAACCAAAAGAGTTGGGGGTTAAGACATAAAAAATCCCCGGCATCACGCAACTGTGACACCGGAGATTTTCTATTTTTTGAAGCACACATGGGGAAATTTTCACAGGGAGGCGAGGTATGGATCAGAACATTGTATTAACGACTGAACTACAAGAAAAATTCAAGACGGCATGGGCACAGCGGCAGGTAATTTTCTTCAGCGCCCCCTGCGGCTGCGGTAAAAGCGCCGCAGCTTCGGCCCTTCTGGAGCCGTACACTGTTTGCCGGTGGGATGCCCTGTCCGAACCGCTGGAACCGGCGCATAACTTCACCTGCGACGCGGTGCTTCTGGACAATTTGCAGGCCCTAAAAAGCCCGGACGCGCAGCAAGCCCTTCGCGCGCTGATCCTGGAGCGCCTCGAAACACATTTCGTTCTTTTGAGCCGTGGAGCTGTCCCCGGCTGGCTGGCGTCCTTCCGCTATGAGCGCCGGATGCAGGTCTTTGAAACCCAAAACTTGATGTTGGACCAGGAAACAGCGGACAAACTGCTGTCGCTCTCCGGCATCTCCCCCACACCGGCAGAGATGTCCGCAATCCAAAAAAGCTGCAAGGGTTATCCGCTGGCCCTTGGCATCCTCTGCCACCAGATGCAGGGCGGCAGACCCTATGATGAAACCGTGGATGCGGATGTGCGGCGGGAGCTGTTCACCCATTTTCAAACAGCGGTGTACCGCCGCTTTAAGCCAATGACCCGCCGCCTGCTTCTGGACTTAGCCCCCTTTGAACCCTTTGACGTGGAGTTCGCCCGGATTCTCTCCGGAAACAGCCGCGCCGGGGAGCTGCTGGGTGAATTGCAGCAGGACACGTCCATGTTCCGCTATGACGATCTCCACCGCTGCCACTTCTGGCCTGTGTTCCGGCAATTCCTCCTTTGGCAGCAGGAACGGGAATATAGCGCCGAGGAACAAAACTGGCTCTATGGCCGCGCCGCCCTCTATTATGAACTGCACGACAACTATAAAAATGCCCTGGACTGCTACACCCGCTGCGGGGAGTATCAGAAGGTGTCCGAACTGCTGATCAAGAACAGTGAAGTTCATCCCGGCCTCGCCCACTATGACGAGATGGAGGACTACTACCGCGCCCTGCCCAGGGAGCAGGTATTGTCCTCTCCTGCGCTGATGGCGGGGATGAGTATGCTTTCTTCCATCTGCATGGATTATGACGCTTCCGAGGCGTGGTATCTGGAACTGGAACGCTGCGCCGGACGGCTGAAACGGTCTGACGCGGACTACAAATCTGTTCGGGGCTGGCTGGCCTATCTGGACATCGCTCTGCCCCAGCGGAGTGTGGGCGACATTCTGTCCAAGCTCACCAATGTTGTAAGCCTGCTGTCCAGCAAGGAGATCGTCATGCCGGAGTTTTCTGTCACCAGCCGTCTGCCCAGCATTATGAACGGCGGCAAGGACTTCTGTGCGTGGAGCAGAGAGGATGACGATCTCTACCGCAAGTACCGTATCCCGGTGAGTTTCCTGCTGAAACGGGACGGCGTGGCGCTCCCGGAGTGCGCCATCGCGGAGAGTAAATTTGAAAAGGGCGAGGAAATATCCGGGCGGATGCTGGACCTGCTGGGCCGTCTGGAAAAAATTCAGAAGAAAGGGACCCCGGACATTGAATTTGCCCTGATCGGCCTGCTGGTGCGGCTGCGGATCGACCAGGGGGAGGCGGACCGGGCCATAGAGCATCTGGAGGCCCTGCGGGAGCGGTTTCAGCGGCCTGACTGCCAACGTTTCCTGCCCAACCTGGACGCGCTGATGTGCCGGATCGCCATGTATCAGGGAAACGACGAGGCGGTTGACACATGGTATCGGGAAAAGGCCCCCAGAGACCTGCTGAAGCTGCGGGTAATGCTGCGCTACCAGTACCTGACCCGCGCCATGGTGGAGATCGTCTACGGCAAGTATCAGGAGGCGCTGTTGGTTATGGCTCCCCTGCGGCCCTACTTCAAAGCCGCCCACCGGGTGATGGACGGCATCTACCTGGACCTGCTCACCGCCCTCTGCCAGTTCCGCTCAGGAGACGGCGGTTGGCAGGCGTCCCTGCGGGCCGCGCTGGATACCTGCCGGGACTATCGATTCATCCGGCCCGTGTCCCAATACGGCGCGGCCATCCTGCCCCTGCTGGAAAAGGGAGGCTGGACGGCTGACCCGGCTTTCCTGGACCGCCTCACCGCCGCCGCCCGGAAGCAGGCGGCACAGTACCCGGACTTTCTGCGCTTCCGGGGGGACCTGCCGGAACCCCTTTCCCCAGCGGAGATGAACGTGCTGCGGCTTTTGTGCCACCACAAGAGCAACGCGGAGATCGGGGAGATTCTGGGTATCAAGCTGCCCACCGTGAAAACCTACGTCAGCGCCGTTTTGCGGAAGCTGGACGTGAAAAATAGGGGCGCGGTGAAGGACGCCGCCCTGAAACTGCATCTAATCTGAACGAGGAGGACACTTTATGGTATCGGATACCTTACAAATCGCCATCTGCGGCGATATGCCCGATATGACGGGGCGGCTGGCCTGCCGGGAGGATATTAGGTACTGCCTGTTCCAGGACAGTTGGGTGCTGCGGGACCGGCTGCTGGACGATCAGGCCGAACCCATTGACCTCGCGCTGGTGGAGTCTGCCGGAGGCGCGGGGTTGTACCCGCTCTATTTCCGAGCGGCCAGAGATGACTGCCCAGTGCTTTTGGTGACGGACACCATCAGCGAGGCCGATATGGAGCCGGTGACAGAGCAGATCGACAGACTGCTCCATGAGAAGCGCCAGCGGCGGCAGTGGGAGAGGACCAAACGCAGAGTGGAGCGGGAGGATACCCTCGCGCTCGACCCGGAGGCCGAGATGATCGACCAGGACGGCCTCCCCGGCCTGCGCCTGGGGGACATGGAGCGGTTTGCCGGGAACCCGGTAGAGGCGTGGCTTCTGCGGACATTGCGCGATGGGGAGCTGCGCCTGGACGATCTGCGGGCGCGGATGATCCGGGAAGTGATGCCGGAAATAAATCGTTACTTCTCGGAGCTGTGGCGCAATTGGGATGATGAAGAACCGCCAGTGGTTGAGAAAATGCGGCAGCGATTTTCCGAGGAGAGCTTGGAGCCAGAGGTCACTCTTGCCGGATTGTCCATAGCCGTATTTATTGAGGCGTTCAGCGGTTTTTTAGCGCGGGAGGACGTGGGATGACGGTGTGTATTAAAGTCCTTCCAGCAGGAGACAGCCGGTGCGTGAAAGGGGTGAGTTGCCAATGGAACATCAAAACTTAAATCAGGAGCAAAAGCTCCGCGTGGCCCTTTGCGGCCCCCTGCCCAAGACGGAGCGCGCCCTGCTCCGGCGCGGGGACGTGGAGATCATACGGGATGATGATAACTTCAATCTCCTGATGGGAATGTTCAACGGCAAAACCGGCTGTGACTTGATGATCGTGGAGGCTCCCTACGGTCACGGCCTGCACAGTATGACCTGCCAAGTGGGAGAACATAAAACCTGCCCGCTATGGCTGGTGAACGATCCCCCGGACGAGGCCATTTGGTATAAGATCAACCTCCAGTTGGACGAAGTACCCGCAAAGAGGAAAGCGGCCCTTGAACAAGCAATCGCCGTGGGATCGCCCAGGCATGAAATCCTCATTTTAACGGACACCCCGGAGCGGCGCGGAGAACTGACCGGCTGGATGAAGAAAATCTATTCGGTGTGGAATGTGGCGCTCCCTCCGTTGAACGTCCCGGAGGATGTAAAGGGCTATCTGCGGGAGCTGCGCGGGCCGTGTGCGCCGCCGGAGGCCGTGGTGATCGCCATGGCGGGTGTGGACAGCCTCAAAGCCGCCGAGCATATCCGGCGGGTCTGGCCGAAGGTTGGAATGGTCTGGAGCTGCAACCTGGATTTTTCCCTGCAAGCCTACCATCTGAATGTAGACTGTTTTTTCCTGTTGGGCGAGGCCAACACGGGAACGCTGGGCATCGGTTTGAACCGCATATATCAGTACAATAAGCGAGGTAGCGAACAATGAAAAGACGGATTTTAAGCATCATCACCGCTCTGGCCCTGTGCCTGAGCCTATGCCCCACCTGGGCGTTTGCGGCGGAGGCGGACCCCGCCCTCTGCCCCCACCACCGGGAGCATACCGGGGAGTGCGTCTACATCGCCCCCACCGAGGGCCAGCCCTGCGGCCACCAGCACACAGCGGAGTGCTACACTCTGGGGGTACTCCCCGACGCGGACGGCGGCGACCCCTACGAGATCGGCGCGGATACGGAGAACCTGCTGGACTGCCAGCACACCCATGACGAGGACTGCGGCTATGTCCAGGGCGACCCAGGTGCGCCCTGCGGGTATGAGTGCCGCGTCTGCCCCATTGAGGACTTGATCGCCGCTCTGCCGGATGAAGTGACGCCGGACAACGCGGACAACGTGCGGGCACAGCTTGACCAAATCCTCGCCCTGTTCTCGGAATTGACCGAGGACGAACAGGGACAGATCGACCTGTCCCGCGTCTACGAACTGCAAGAGGCGCTGGACGGAGCCAATGACCCCATGCCAGCGGCGGAATCCGTGGACTGCCGGGAAGCGTCCTGGAATAACGGCGAAGTTATCTATACGGACAGAACCGAAACCTGTACGTCTGTTGAAAACAGCACCGAGGCAGTTACATGGAACGCGGGCTGGTACGCCGTCAGCGGCACCGTCACCATTTCCGAGCCCATCACCGTCAACGGCGCGGTGAACCTGATCCTGACGGATGGCTGCACCCTCACAGCGGAAAAGGGCATTGTAGTGACGAGCACCAACAGTCTGACCATCTATGCCCAGTCAGAAGATGGCGGGACGTTAAATGCCACCGGCACGGCTGACGATAGTGGTAATGCCAGCGCAGGCATCGGCGGTAGCACATCCTCCTTTGATAGCGGCAGCATCACCATTCATGGCGGCGTGATCAATGCGACCAGTGGTGCGTCTCGCTGGTATAGCGGCGCAGGTATTGGCGGCAGCACCCCCAGCTCTGGAAATGGCGGCAACAGTGGTGCCATCAAGATATATGGTGGTACGATCACCGCTGAGAGTACAGGATATACCACTGGCGCAGGTATTGGCGGCGGCGGTAGTGGCGGTACTGGAGACGGCGGTGCCGGAACTAATATCATCATCTACGGCGGCAGCATCACAGCGACATCTCACTCGACTGGTAATGGCGGGGCTGGTATTGGCGGCGGTAGTGGTCAACAAAATGGCGGCACCGGGGATGCTATTGCCATTCATGGCGGCGTAGTACGGGCCACAGGCGGCTCTTTGGGTGCGGGTATTGGCGGCGGTGGCGGTAGTAAGAAGAGCGGAGATGGCACCGTCACCATCAGCGGCGGCACTGTAACTGCTGTTGGAGGCAGCAATGCCGCAGGCATTGGCGGCGGCGGTGGGTATAGTGGTGACTATGGTATGAATATTACCGGCGGCACCGGCAGCGTCACCATTACCGGCGGCATTGTGGACGCTACAGAAAACGGAGGTGGCGCTTCCATCGGCAACGGCGGGAACACAACCGCAGCGGCGACCGTCAGCAAAACCAACGCCATCGTGTTTGAGAACGGCGCGGGCACTGTCTGCGGCGATGTGACCCTTAACGGGAGCTATCCTGTCCCCGCGGATTACACGCTGAACATCCCCGCCGGGGCCAGCCTGTCCGGGAGCGGAACTTTGACCGGCGGCGGAACGTTTACCGCCGATTTGTCGGAGGATATGGTTTCTGTCCCCACCGATTTGTATTATAACGGGCATGACAGGTCAAATGACATAAAAACCCGGCTTTCCGACGGACTGACCCAGGGTATTGTGATTTGCGGCCAGACCTTTACGTTCAGCGGCTGGTCGGTGGAGGTCAGCAGGACAGACGATTCGCACTATACTGCTACTTATACGAATACTGACAACTCCACCACTTTCCAGAAAACCATCACGCTCCAGCAGTCCGGCACGACGCTTGACGGCGCGGTAAAAACCTACAACAGCGACACGCAGACTACTACTTTCACCGCCAGCGACACCATCACCGTCAAGGCCACGCCCACCGCAACCGGGCAGGCTCCGGCCAACTCCGCTATGTTTACGGCCAGCCTTGCCGCGCCCGCTGCGGGCCAGATGGCGGTGTTTGTGGGTGATACGCAGGTGTCCGCTCCTGCGGACAAAGGGGCGGACGGCAGCTATACCATGACCGTCAGCGCCGCCGATGTGCTGACGCTGGGCGGGGTTGAGCCTAACCAGACCATCACTCTGACCGCGAAATTCGTAGGGAATAACAATATGGCGGACGCGGCAGGGACGGTAAATATCAATATTTCCGCCGTTGCGAAGGTGGAGAAGTACGGCTCTACCACCTATGTGGGCAATTTGGAGGATGCGTTCAAAACGGAAAACGATGGTGCAACGATCACGCTGCTGGCGAATGTAACGCGGACAGAATATCTCCTCATCAGCATCGACTGCATTCTGGACCTGGGCGGGCATACCATCACCTGCACAGGCGGCACAGCTGTCAGCACTTTCGGCCAAGCAAATGTGACCATTCAGGGTGCGGGCGAGGTTGTTTCTGCAAGCGGCACCGCTCTTGATGTGGGGGGAAATGTCACGCTGAAAGGTGGAACCTTTACCGGTGGGGGATCGCAATCTGCTGGTGTAAATGTCAATGATGAGAGCGGATCTCTATCCGTCACCGAAAATGTAACCATACAGAACACAGGCGGCGGTTATGGATTGGCCGTCAGCAATGCACAGTCTGTTCAACTCTCAGGTGGAAAATACTCCGGGACGGCGGGGGCAATTGTCATAGTGAGCCAATCCTCCTCTCTCACCCTCGGCGGCCTGCTGGCCCACAGCGGCGACACCCGGTACGCCTATTTTGACGAAAGCGGCACAACCCCCTTTACGGGTGTGCTGGGCAATAAGTCGCTGACCGGCACAGTGACGGTGAAGAAGTGCAACCATACCGGCGAGGGTGTCTGTGAGTACACGCCGAATGAAGGTGCGGAAACCCACGCCATGACCTGTCTGGCCTGCGGGCTGGAGGGAGCTGCGGAGAGCTGCGCATACTCTGATGACTACGGGCACGATGAAACAAACCACTGGCAGACCTGTACTCTGTGCGGCGGGAAGAAGACGGAGGCCCACGGCTGGGTACACCAGTGTACCTCGGCAACAGGTATCATCCGCCGTTCCTGCGACAAATGCGAAATTGAGACAGTCGTGGGGACCGTCTCCATAACGCCCGATTTTTCTGTGACCTACGGGAAGACAGGGAGCGCAACGCTGGTCTGCACGGCGGAGCTGGCGGATGGCTACAGCCTTGAGCCGGCGGATAGTGCGGACAATTGCTGGGTTCTGATGGCACTGTCTGACGGCAAATCCTGGAATCTTGGGCGCGAGCTTGAAGTCAAACTGCCAGCTGATCTGCCAGCTGGAGAATACTGGTATAATGCGTCCCCCCGCCTTTCTTATCAGGGAAATAATACCATTGTTAAACGTTTCAATGTATTAGGCCAAGTCACCGTCACCCCGGCCCCGCTGACCGTCACCGGCGCAGCGGCGAAGGATAGGACATATGACGGAACCAATTCGGTGCAGATCACTGGCGTGACTCTGGACGGAGTTTTGAACAGCGACAATGTATCCGTTGACCTCACCGGACTGACCGGAACGCTGAGCGGCTCCGACGCAGAGACGTATACCAGCGTTACCCTGCCCCGGCTGACCCTCACCGGCGGGGCGGCGTCCAACTACACCCTGCCCCAGTCCATGGGCGCGGTCCCGGCCAGCGTGACCATCAGCAAGGCCACCTTGACCGCCACCGGCGCGACAGTGGCATCCAAGACCTACGATGGCAATACTGCCGCTTCTGTGTCCAGCGTGACCTTTACCGGGCTGGTGCCCGGCGAGGCGCTGGCCCTCGGTACAGATTACACCGCTACCGGCACCTTTGCAGACGCGAATGCCGGAACGGGTAAGAGCGTCAGCATCGCTGTGACCCTCAAGGACAGCGCCAAGGCGAACAATTACAATCTCACCAACGGCTCGGTAAATGCCACCGGCACCATCGCCAAGGCCAGCCAGACTGCGCCCAGCATCACCGGCCTGCCCACAGGGACCATCACCTACGGAGACAGCTTCACCCTGCATACCGAAGGCGGTGTAAGTTGGTCCGCCAGCGGCGCCGCCACTGTGGACAGCTCCGGCAAGGTCACTGTCACTGGCACAGGTAAAGTGACCATTACCGCAACAAAGCCCGGAGATAACAACCATTATTCGGCGGAAGATCAGATCACCTTTACCGCCGTTCCCAAGGTGCTGACTGTCACCGGCCTGACTGCGGAGGACAGGGCCTATGACGGCACCAATGCGGTAGAGATCACCGATGTGACCCTGAGCGGGGTCGTGACCGGCGATACGGTGTCCGTCAATCTGGCTAACCTGACCGGAACACTGAACGGCTCCGACGTAGGGACCTATACCGCCGTCACCCTGACCCGGCTGACCCTCACCGGCGGGGCGGCGTCCAACTACACCCTGACCCAGCCTGCGGGCGCGGTTCCGGCCAGCGTGACGATTGAAAAGGCCCTGGCCCTCACCCCCAAGACCGGCGATCTGGCGGTTGCCAACAAGCAGGAGCATACTTACACCTACGGCCTGGGCGCTCTGCGGCCCGATGTGCCAGATGGGATGAGCCTGGGCAGCAGCGCCGTCACCTACGAGCTGGGTACGGTCAGCCTGGGCAGCTACTACACCAGCGGCGCGAAGATCGAGGGCCAGACGCTGACCCTGCCCATCGAGGCAGTGGAAAGCAACAGCGAAACCGGGATCGGAACCATCACCGTCACCATCCATACCCAAAACTTCGAGGATATGACCGCCACCATCGACGTGCGGAGCGTCAACAAGATCATCCCCACTGGCGGACCCAACCTGAGCGGGAATACCCTCACCTATGGGCAAGCCCTCAGTGCAATTACCCTGTCCGGCAACATGAAGGACGGTGAAACGCCTGTTCCCGGTAAATTTGAGTGGAGCAACCCGGATAACCGGCCTGCTGTGCAGGAAAACTATGCGGCGGCATGGATCTTCAAGCCGGATGATAACAAAACCTACGCCATTGTCACCGGAACCGCCTTGATCCAGGTCCTCCCTGCCCCCATTACGGGTGTTGTGATCGTGCTGGACCATACGGCGTTCAAGTACGACGGCCAGCCCCACAGCCCCGGCATCACCAGCGTGACGCTGAATGGGACCCCGCTGACGGCGGACGTGGACTACACCGCCGCGATCCCGGAGGGAACGGAAGCGGGCACATATACCGTCACCCTCACCGGAACGGGCAATTACACAGGAACAGCCACAGCGGTATTCCAGATCAATCCTGTGGAGCAGAAACCGCTGGATCAGAAGGACGACGACGGCCACGAACTGCGGCTGGAGGTGGAAACCGGGCTGTCCACCGTCCCGGAGGCGCTGAAAACAAATGAGCAGTTCAATACGCCGGGGAAGATCGAAACCGCCCTGCGGACCAGAGTGGCCGAGGTGATGTCCAATGTGGGAGAGCAGATCGCGGTGTTCGATGTGACCCTCCAGTACAAGGACGCAAGCGGCGTGTGGCGCAATGTCGATCCCAACCATTTCCCGGCGGAGGGCGTGACGGCGGTCCTGCCCTACCCGGCAGGGACCGGGGCCACCGGCTACACCTTCACCGTCCAGCACCTCATTTCCAGCGGCCCGCAGGCCGGGACGATGGAAACCTTGCCCTATGAGCTGACCGCAGACGGCCTGCGGTGCAAGTTCAGCAGTCTGTCCCCGGTGGCCATCGGCTATCAGACGGCCACAAAGCCCAATCCCCAGCCGAATCCAGGCGGCAACTCC
>CAJTLI010000061.1 GCA_910577525.1 uncultured Oscillospiraceae bacterium
ACGCCTCAACCCACCCCCGCGCCCACCCCTGCCCCCGCCCCGCTGGTCTTTACATGGCCGGTGAAGGGCACGGTCATCGCGGGCTTCTCCGTGGAGGCGCTGGCCTACAGCGAAACCATGGGCGACTGGCG
Organism: uncultured Oscillospiraceae bacterium; assembly: GCA_910577525.1. Classification (GTDB taxonomy): domain Bacteria; phylum Bacillota; class Clostridia; order Oscillospirales; family Oscillospiraceae; genus Enterenecus. Next base: position 132 of record CAJTLI010000061.1, read on the forward strand.
CACCCATGAGGGCCTGGACATCGCCGCCGAGTTGGGCACCCGGGTGCTGGCCGCCGCCAACGGAACGGTGTCCGCCATCTATGAGGACGACCTCATGGGCACCGTGGTGGAGATCGACCACGGCCAGGGCGGCCTGATGAGCCGGTACGCCAATCTGGCCGCCGCCCCCACCGTCTCCGTGGGCGACGCTGTGACCACCGGGGCCGTCATCGGCGCGGTGGGCGAGACCGCCGCCGCCGAGAGCGGACGGCAGGCCCACCTCCACTACGCCCTGCTGAAGGAGGGCTATCCCGTGGACCCGGCGGACTACCTTCCCCAGCAGCAATAAAAAAACGGAATCCGGTCCCCACAGGGGACCGGATTCCATTATTTTGTCACTGCTGCTGGCGCTGCCGCTCCAGATACTCGTCATATGGGGTTTTGCTGTCGATCAGCTTCCCCCCGGCGGTAAAGTCAAACACCCGGTTGCACACGGTCTGGATGAGCTGATGGTCGTGAGAGGCCACCAGGACATTGCACTTCACCGCCTCCAGGCCCTTATTCAGCGCCGCGATGGACTCCAGGTCCAGGTGGTTGGTGGGCTGGTCCAGCAGAAGCACATTGGCCCCGGACAGCATCATCCGGGACAGCATACACCGGACCTTTTCCCCGCCGGACAGCACCTTGACAGGCTTGTGGACCTCCTCGCCGGAGAACAGCATCCGGCCCAGGAAGCCCCGGAGGTACTGCTCCTGGGGGTCTTTGGAGAACTGGCGCAGCCACTGGACCAGATCGTCCTCGCAGTCCTCAAAGTAGGGATTATTGTCCTTGGGGAAGTAGGAGAAGGAGGCGGTCTGGCCCCACTTCACCGTGCCCTCATCGGGCTCCAGCTCCCCGGCCAGAATTTTGAACAGGGCGGTGTGGGCGTTCTCGTTGTCCCCCACAAAGGCGATCTTGTCCCCGTGGCCCACGATGAAGGACACCTTGTCCAGCACCTTCACGCCTCCGATGGTCTTGGACACGTCTGTGACAAACAGAATGTCCTTGCCCACCTCCCGGTCCGGGGTAAAGCCCACGAAGGGATAGCGCCGGGAGGAGGCGGGCATCTCCTGCACCGTCAGCTTGTCCAGCAGCTTGCGCCGGGCCGTGGCCTGCTTGGACTTGGATTTATTGGCGGAGAACCGGGAGATGAAGTCCTGGAGCTCCTTGATTTTCTCCTCGTTACGCTTGTTCTGGTTCTTCACCAGCTGCTGGACCAGCTGGGAGGACTCGTACCAGAAGTCGTAGTTGCCCACGTACATCTTGATCTTGTTGTAATCGATGTCCACAATGTGGGTGCACACGGTGTTAAGAAAGTGCCGGTCGTGGGACACCACGATGACGGTGCCCTCAAAGTCCAGCAGGAAGTCCTCCAGCCAGCTCACCGCGTCGATGTCCAGGTTGTTGGTGGGCTCGTCCATCATCAGCAGGTCCGGGGAGCCGAACAGGGCCTGGGCCAGCAGCACCTTCACCTTGAGGCGGGGGTCCAGGGTGGCCATATCGCTCTCGTGGTATTCGGTGCCCACTCCCAGCCCCTGGAGGATGCGGCTGGCGCCGCTCTCCGCCTCCCAGCCCCCCAGCTCGGCGTACTCCTCCTCCAGCTGGCAGGCCAGCAGGCCGTCCTCGTCGGTCATCTCCTCCTTGGCGTAGAGGGCGTCCTTCTGCTTCCCAATATCGTACAGACGCCGGTTGCCCATGATGACGGTGTCCATCACGCTGTAGTCATCGTAGGCGTTCTGATTCTGCTTGAGGACGGACATGCGGATGTTGGGGAGTATGCTCGCCTCGCCGGAAGTGGAGTCCAGCTCCCCGGACAGGATCTTTAAAAAGGTGGATTTGCCCGCGCCGTTGGCGCCGATAATGCCGTAGCAATTGCCCCGGTCGAACTGCAAATCCACGTGGGAGAACAGCGGGGCGCCGCTGTAATTGAGGCTCAGGTCGGTGACGGTAATCATGGCTTGTCTGCCGCTCCTTCCATGGTGTATTCAGTCTGTGCCGGCCATCATACCATAAAACGCCGGGAAAGGCAACGCTTTTATGGGCCCTCCGCCGCAATCATATTGGGCCAGCGGCGCTCCATGTACGCGCTGCTGTACTGATTGTCCAGGAACTCCTCAAAGGCGTTGACGGGCTCCGGCTGGACCGCCCGGCCGCCATAGCGCAGCATGGCCGCGCTGGTGAGCACCGCGTTGCACACCATGAACAGCACCACGATCCAGGTCAGGATCTTTCCGGCCAGGGCAGGCACGGCCTCAATGCCCTTGGACATGGGCGGATAGATGGTCTTGATCCACACCACCGCCAGCACCCCCCAGAAAAAACAGAACAGCACGTTGGTCCGCCCGCCGATGTTCAGCGGCATCTCGCTGTAATCCCAGAACACCGTTCCGAACACCAGCTCGGTGAACACGCTGCACAGGTATTCATAGGCCCCTCCGATAAAAAAACCGGCGGCGAACACGTACCGGTCGTTCTTCTCCGCCAGCCGCTGGAGGGTGACGGTGAGCACCACCGCGCCTAATCCCCACACAAAGCTGAAGGGGCCGTAGAGCACGCTGGAGCGGTTCATCCACTGCCCGTCCACCAGCCCGCACCAGAAGGTCTCGATGATGTCCCCCAGCAGGGCGGAGATGAGAAACACCCACACCAGCTTGTCCCAGCACAGGCCCTTGGCGAAGGTGTAGGCCCCCGCCTCCTGTCCCTCCGCCTGCTGCATCCCGGGATAGGCTTTTTGCAGGCGCTTCCAGACCGCGCCGTACAGCCGGGCGGCCAGCTTCCCCTGGCCGCTGTCCGCCTGCCGCTGGGCATAGGGGGAGGCGTCCCCGGTGCGCACCGCGTAAAACACGGCGGCAAAGTCCAGCCCGATGAGGGCGAACGCCGCGATGACCACGATCCGCTTGAGCACCTCGGGCACCAACAGCACCCCCGCCAGCAGGAGGGGATGGATCACCAGATAGACGGCGTAGTAGACCGCCGCCACCGCCAGAGTGGACAGCAGCCCCTTCCCCGTGCCGGACAGCAGGCGGCTGCGCTCCGCCTGCCAGTCGATTTTGGGGCCCACCCGGCGGAAGAAGTGGTTGGCGATGCTCTCCACCACGGAGGACACCACCATCACGGCCAGAAACGAGAGAATGTGGCGGCCCGCCAGGGTGGGCAGCACCATGATGAGCAGCACAAAGGTGAAGCCGTAGCTGAGCACCAGCGGCAGCGCCACAACGCCCCGGTTGCAGAACTTCCGGCGGGCCACGGCGTAGTAGCCCGCCTCCGCCGCCCACCCCAAAAAGGAGTAGATGAGCAGAAGCAGGCACAGGTCGGTCCAGGTATACATCGTTTGTCACCGTCTTTCCCGCCGCGGCGCGGCGCGTGTTTTCTCTATTTCATCATGGCGGAGATGTCGTCCGGCCTGCCCGCCACCAGGATATGGGTGTCGGCGGCAAAGACGAACGCGGTGTCAATGGGCAGAATAGCCCCCTCCTCCTTGCGGCCGATCACGTTGACGTTCCACCTCTTGCGGATGTCCAGGTCGATAAGGGTCTTGCCCGACCAGTGGTCGGGCACATCCAGCTCAAAGATGGCGTAGCCCGGGGCCAGCTCAATGTACTCCAGCGCCCCGTTGACGCTGAAGCGCACGGCGGTGCGCTGGGCTATGTCCCGCTCGGGGAATACCACCTCGTCCGCGCCGATCTTCAGCAGAAGCCGGGCGTGGAGGCTCCGGTCCGCCTTGGCAACCACCATGGGCGCCCCCATCTCCTTGAGCAGGGAGGTGATCTCCAGCGAGGACTGGAAGTTCTCGCTGATACACACAAAGCAGAAGTCAAAGCTGGCCGGGTCCAGGGAGCGCAGCACCTCCTCGTCCATGCAGTCGCCGATTTTGGCCTGGGTGACGTGGGGGGCCATGTGGTTCACCGCCTCCTCGTCGCTGTCAATGACCATCACCTCGTTGCCCGAGTCCATGAGGCGCAGGGCCAGGTTGGTGCCGAAGCGGCCCAGGCCGATCACCAGAAATGTCGCAGCCATCGCATTACACACCTTTCTACGTCGGTTATCCGATTGTGATATGCTCCACCGGGTCCTTGATCCGGGGGGCCGGGCGCTGGGCCAGCGCCATCATCATGGTCAGGCTCCCGATGCGCCCGCAGTACATCATGACGATGACAATGCCCCGGTTGAGGGGGGACAGGTCCCTTGTGATGCCGGTGGACAGCCCCACGGTGCTCAGGGCGGAAAACACCTCAAACAGCGCGTCCTGAAGGGGGAAGGGCTGGGTGGCCAGCAGCAGAAAGCCGCCGGTTACGGCCAGCGTCATATACAGCGTCACCCCCGCCGCCGAGCGGTGGATCTGCTCCTCGTCCAGCCGCCGGTTGAAGGCGCCCACCTCCCGTCTGCCCCGGATGTAGGCCGCCAGGGTGAGCAGGCACACCGCCACTGTCGTCACCTTCACGCCGCCGCCGGTGGAGCCGGGGCCCGCGCCGACAAACATGAGCGCGATGGTGAGCAGCCCGCCGCCGGAGGTGAGCCCGGCCAGGTCCACGGTGTTGAAGCCCGCCGTCCGGGGGGACACCGCCTGGAACAGGGAGGCCAGCAGCTGCTCCCACGGGGCCATGCCGGCCAGCAGGTTGTCCCGCTCCGCCAGCCAGAACAGCGCCGTGCCCCCCGCCGTGAGGACCAGGGTGGCCGTCAGCATCACCTTGGCGTGGAGGGAGTAGCGCCGGAAAGACAGACCCTTTTCCCGCACCTCCCGCCACACCAGAAAGCCCAGCCCGCCCAGCAGCACCAGCGCGCACACGGTGAGATTCACCAGGGGATCGTCCACATAGGCGGTCAGAGAGCTGTAGGGCTCCCGGAACCCCATCAGGTCGAAGCCGGCGTTGCAGAAGGCGGACACGCTGTGGAACACGGCGTACCAGATCCCCCGGAGGAGACCCAGCTCCGGCACGAAGCGGAGGGCCAGCAGCGCCGCCCCCGCCCCCTCAATGGCGGCGGTCCCCGCCAAAATATAGCGCAGCAGGGCGGCCACGTCCCCCAGGTGTTCGGCGCTGACGCTCTCCATCATCACCGAGCGCTGGCGCAGGCCCACCTTCCGGCCCAGCAGCAGCGCCGCCTGGAGCACCATAGTCATATAGCCCAGGCCGCCCACCTGAATCAGCGCCAGCAGAATGATCTGCCCCAGCAGGCTGAACTGGGTCCAGGTGTCCGCCACCACAAGGCCGGTGACGCAGGTGGCCGAGGCGGCGGTGAACAGACTGTCCAGAAAGGACAGGCCCCGCCCGCTCCGGTTGGCCATGGGCAGCATGAGCAGCGCCGCCCCCGCCAGAATGATGCCCAGAAAACCCAGGGCGATGACCCGGTTGGGCGAGAGCTGGATGGGAGGTTTCTTTTTCACTGGCCGGCCCCCTCGTTCATAGTTGACACGGTTGAAAAGCGGCCTCGTGTCAGACTTCATAGTCAGCGCACAGGCTTTGCCGGACAGCGGCTGCGCCGCTGTGTGAAAATCGGCATCTGCCGATTTTCAACTGTGCTGACTATATAGTCTCTTCTATTATAGGGTCAACCGGCGGGTTTTGCAAGAGAGGATTTGGGCGGGGCGGCTTAGGGAGCTGCCCGTCCCCGGGGAAAAAGGGGGTTGACATCTATTGCGGTTGGTGATACCATAATTACAGTAAACGTAATATTGGGGGGCGGACGCCATGGAGCACAGCAAAAGAGAAGGAACGGCAGGCGGAACAGCAAAATGGATCGGGCTGGGGGCCGTAATCGCGGCGGCAGCGGCGCTCCTCATCCTGGGATATTTTTTGGTCAGGCGGGGGGAGAAACAGGACCCATCCAGGGGAAGAATCTTCCTGTACGGAGAAAAGCACGGCGTGGAACGTATTCTGGACCGGGAATTTAAGCTGTGGTCGGCCTATTATCAGGACGGGATGCGGGACCTGTTTGTGGAGCTTCCCTACTACACGGCGGAGTACATGAACCTGTGGATGAAATCCGGGGACGATGAAATCCTGGACGCGCTGTACCAGGACTGGACCGGGACGGCCATGCACGCGCCGGAGGTGGCCGAATTCTACCGGCGGATCAAGGAGCGGTGCCCGGAGACCGTTTTTCACGGAACCGATGTGGGCCATCAGTACAACACCACGGGAGCGCGCTTTCTGGCGTATCTGGAGTCCACCGGGCAAGGGCAGTCCGAGACGTGCCGTCTGGCCCAGGAGAACATCCGGCAGGGCCAGCGGTTCTATCAAGACTCCGATTACGTCTATCGGGAAAACGCCATGGTCGAAAACTTCATCCGGGCCTTTGACGCCCTGGGCGGCGCGGATGTGATGGGGATCTACGGCTCTGCCCACACCGGCGTGGAGGCGAAGGACACCACCAACTCAATTCCCTGCATGGCAAATCAGCTTCATAAACGATACGGCGCCGCGCTGTTCACAGAGGACTTGTCCCCGCTGGCCCTCAACGATGAGCCGTACCGGACCGATACCATGGAAATCAGCGGAAAAACGTATACGGCGCTGTACTTTGGGCAGGTGGACCTGTCGGCGGAGTTTCCCCAGTATCAGTACCGGGAATTCTGGCGTCTGGAGGACGCCTACGGCGATTTCAAGGACTGCGCCCTCACCGGGGACGTCCTGCCCTATCATAACTATCCCATGCCGGTGGAAGCCGGACAGGTATTTGTCATCAAGTACACGATGACGGACGGCTCCGTCGTGACGGAGTATCTCCGCTCGGACGGGAACACCTGGCAGGGAATGCCCACCACGGAGGCATTCCTCCCCGCGCCGTGACCAATGCCCGGGAAAATTGGACTTGCATGCCAATCACCCCATTTGCCGGACAGCAGACCTGTCTGGCAAATGGGGTGAGGTTTAACCGGATTTGGTTTTCAGCCGGCTTACGCCGCGGGGAGAATCAGCACCTGGCCGGGCCAGATCTTGTTGGGGTCCTTGATGAGGTCCTTGTTGGCCTCGTAGATGACCCGCCACTTGGAGCTGTCGCCATAGTGCCGCTTGGCGATCCTGGACAGGTTGTCGCCGCTGGCCACCGTGTAGGTGCCCTCGGGCTGGGGCTCCGGCTGGGGCTCGGGTTCGGGCTGAGGCTCCGGCTCAGGCTCGGGCTCGGGAGTAGGCTCCGCCGCGGCCTTGATGGTGATGCGCCCGGCGGGCTCGCCGTACTGCTCGGCGGTGACGGTGCCGTTCAGCTCGTCCACGATGTAGTTGATCAGCACGGCGTTGTCCACCATCACGCAGTCCTTGAGCAGCTTGTCGGTTTTGAACATCACAAAGCCGTCGCCGCCGCTCTTGAGCATGTAGTTATGGGAGGCCAGGGTGTAGGTCTTAGTCACATCCAGGGGCTGGCCGTTCACCATCACGTCGGTGACGCGGTAGGGGCCGTCCACCTTCACAAACTCCTGCTCATCATTCAGCACCACGGAGGAGGGGACGCCGGCGTCGATGGTGTAGGTGATGCCGGACACCTGAAGGAAGCCACCGTTCTCCTCGGGGTAGTTGCGGGCGCCCATCTCCAGGGCGTCCAGAATCTTCTGGCCGGTGGTCTCCACCAGGCAGGCCTCGTTGTTGTAGGGGTGAACACTGATGATATCCTCGTAGGTCACGTCGCCCGCGGCGATGGTGGCCCGGATGCCGCCGCCGTTGACAAAGGCCACGTCGGCCCCCAGCATCGCCCGGTAGGCGTCGGCGCACAGGTCGCCCAGATTGGTCTCGCCGCTGCGGACCAAACGCTTGCCCTCCCCGTCGTTGGCGGTGAGCTCCACCTCAGAGGTGGCGACGACCTTCTTCAGCTCCGCCTCAAACGCGTCGGTCTTCTCCTTCACCAGGGCGGCCACAGCCTCGTCCTGCTCCTCGATGCCCGTGACCAGCTCGTGGGTGATCTCGCCGGACTCGGTGTCAATGACCACCTTGCCGATGGCGGCCAGCTTGGTGCCGGTCTGGGCCCACACCACGTCCTCGCCGTCCTTGTTGGCCACGGTCTTCTCGATCTCCTCGTGAGAGTGGCCGTCGATGAACAGGTCGATGCCGGTGGTGTTTGCGATCACGGTCTGGGCCTTCCACTCCTGGGTGGAGCCGTCGTCGCCCAGATGGCCCACCGCCACCACGTAGTCCGCGCCCTCCGCCTTGGCGGCGTCCACGGCCTTCTGCACGGCGGCGTAGAGGTCCTTGCCCTCATTGCCCTGCTGGAAGCTGTAGATGTAATTGCCCGCGTCGTCCTGGAAATAGGTGGGGGTGGACTTGGTGAAGGTCTCGGGGGTGTCGATGCCCACATAGGCCACCTTCACCTCGCCGTAGGTCAGCACCTTGTAGGCGTCGAAAACGGCGCTGCCCTCCAGATCGGTGAAGTTGGAGCAGACGTAGGTGTACTCCGCCGTATCCTTCGCCAGGGACAGGAAGTTGTCCATGCCATAGTCGAACTCATGGTTGCCGGGGATGGCCAGGTCATAGCCGACCTTGTTCATGATTTCCACAATGGCGGAGCCCTTGGTCAGGGTTCCGATGGGGCCGCCCTGAATCGCGTCGCCCGCGTCCACCAGAGTGACGTTGTCCGCGCCGTACTGGGCCTCCATCTGGGCCTTGTAGGCCGCCAGGCCCGCGTAGCCGATGTTGGTGACTGCGCCGTCCTTGCTCACCTGTTCGATGCCGCAGTGGACGTCGTTAGTGTGGAGAATGACGATCTTCCCCTCCGGCTCCGCCGGGGCGGCGCTGTCCGCCGCGAAGGCGGGAACCGCCATGCCGAAGGCCATCACCAGCGCCAGCAGCATGGCAAGCAGCTTGCTTTTTGCTTTCATAATTTCACCGTTCCCTTCTTTTCTTGATCCGGCCCTCCGTTTTCTCGGGATAGAATATGCCGGATTCTTTTGCTATTATACAAATCTTTTTCGGATTTTTCAACCACATTTGCTCGGTTTGTCCAAAATTCTTCCAGGGCATTTCTGAGATGAGAACATCCCAGCCCTTTCCGTTTCACCGCCAAAATTATGATAATTTCATTAAATTTCCTGGGATTGTTGCATTTCCATCCTCCCTATGGTATGATGTGGGCATCTCAAAAAGCGGCTTTGGAGGCCGGAAAAGGCCCTCTTTCCCGCCATAACCGCCATAGGAAGTGACTGTTGATGTATCGTCCCTATACCGGCCCGTCCGGATACACCGGACGGCGGAACATGGGCGGGCCGCTGCTGCCCATCCTGTTTTTCCCCGCCGCCGCCCTCTACCATGAGCTGCTGCTGAGGGCCTTTGACCGGAGCACCCCCTTTTTTGACCTGGCCCTGCTGCGCACCGCCCTGTTTTCCATCGCCGCCGGCCTGACCATCGGCCTCATTCTGGACCTGCTCCCCTGGCGGAAGGCGTCCCGCATTGCCGGAGGCGCGCTGCTGGGGCTGAGCGCTGTCCTGTTCTGCGTGGAGCGGGGGGTGCGCTCCACCTTCGGCACCTATTACGGCCTGGCTTTCATGGGCGGAATGGGGGGCGACGTGGTGGGCGGCTTCGGCTCCACCCTGCTCCAGGTCATTCTGGGCCTCATTCCGTTCATTCTGCTGTCCCTTGTGCCGCTGGCGGCCTTTATTCCCCTGCGCGGCGGCGTAATCCCCGACGAGGGCGGCGAGACGCCGGTGCGCATTATTCTGGCGGCGGCTCTGGTACTCTGCCAGCTGACGGCCTACCTGCTGTCCGTTCTGGGCCCGGTAAAAAATTACTACACCTATGAGTACACCGCCAACAACGCCATCCCCCATTTCGGCCTGTTTACCGCCGTGCGCCTGGAGCTGGAGTACGCCGTGGCGGGCCTCCCCGCTCCCCCCAGCTTTTTGGACGATCCCCTCCCCTCAATC
>CAJTLI010000062.1 GCA_910577525.1 uncultured Oscillospiraceae bacterium
GCCGCGAACTTTGTTATCTTACCACGCCTCAGAAGGTTTGTCAAGACCTTTTTTCGACTTTTTCGAAATTACTTGACCGCCGGTCCGCTCTCACGGCCCTTCTCGGTTGGCGCTCGATTATATTAGCAAATCTTTCTTGAAATGTCAACCCCCTTTTTCAAGTTTTTTCGTCTTTTTTCGGCAGCCGTTTTTGGGCCGTCATGTCGATCACCTTTTGCCCGCCTCCGGCGGCCCCGCGCTTTTCCCTCTTGCGAAACCGTCCCGCCTGTGTTACCCTAATGATATTATAATATGTGTCATGTGAGGAGGCGCACCCATGCCCATCCGAATCCCCGACTCCCTCCCCGCCACCAGCGTGCTGGAGGGTGAAAACATCTTTGTTATGACAGAGCGCCGCGCCCTGCACCAGGATATCCGTCCCCTGAACCTTCTGATTCTCAACCTGATGCCCACCAAGATCGTCACCGAGACCCAGCTTCTGCGCAAGCTGTCCAACACTCCTCTTCAGGTCAACGTCCAACTGCTCCAGACCAGCAGCCACACCCCCCAGAACACCGACCTGACTCATCTGGAATCCTTCTATACCACCTTCGATCAGGTGAGGGACCAGCAGTTTGACGGCATGATTATCACCGGGGCTCCGGTGGAAAACCTGGAATTCGAGGCAGTGGACTACTGGGGCGAGCTGTGTGAGATAATGGATTGGACCCGTTCCCACGTCCACTCCACCCTCCACATCTGCTGGGGGGCCCAGGCGGGGCTGTACTACCACTATGGAGTGAAGAAGCGCACCCTGCCCCAAAAGCTGTCCGGCATCTATGAGCACACCATCATCCGCAAACGCTCCCCCCTGTTCCGCGGGTTTGACGACCGTTTTTACGCCCCCCACTCCCGGTACACCGAGGTCACTATGGAGCAGCTGCTGGAGCGGCCGGAGCTGGAGATTCTGGCTCTGTCCCATGAGGCCGGGGTATTTGGGGTGAAGAGCACGGACAACCGGCGCTTTTTCATCTTCGCCCATCCCGAGTATGACGACGACACCCTGGCCCAGGAGTATTTCCGGGATGTCAAACGGGGGCTGGACCCGGACCTTCCCGCCCACTATTTTCCCGGCGACAATCCCAGCCTCACCCCCGTTGTCAACTGGCGCAGCTCCGGCCAGCTGCTGTATACCAACTGGCTGAACTATTATGTCTACCAGACCACCCCTTATGACCCCAGACAGATCTCCCTGGAGTCGCCCCAGATGTAAGCGATGCTCCAAATCTCCAATATCAGACTCCCCGTGGACGGGGACGAGGCCCTTCTGCGCCAAAGGGCCGCTAAAATTCTGGGCGTCCCTCCGGCCGGCATTTCAGAGCTGTCCCTTCACCGCCAGTCCATCGACGCCCGGAAAAAGAACGACATCCATCTGGTCTGCACCGTCCGCGCCTCCTTAATAGATGAAGCGTCCGTTCTCCGCCGCTCCCCCAAAGGGGTGGCTGCGGCGGTGGACGTCTCTTACGCGCTGCCCCCCCTGGGCCGGACCTCCTCCCTGCCTCCGGTGGTGGCGGGGATGGGCCCGGCGGGACTGTTCGCCGCCCTGACCCTGGCCCGGGCGGGCCTGCGGCCCGTCGTGCTGGAGCGGGGCCGGGACGTGGACCAGCGCACAAAGGACGTGGAGCACTTCTGGCGGACGGGCATCCTCTCCGCCTCCTCCAACGTCCAGTTCGGCGAGGGGGGCGCGGGGACCTTCTCCGACGGCAAGCTGACCACCGGGGTGAACGACCCCCGGATCTCTCACGTATTCGACATTTTCGTGTCCCACGGGGCCCCGGCGGATATCAAGTGGTCCCACAAGCCCCACATCGGCACCGACGTGCTGCGGGGGGTGGTGAAGTCCATCCGGGGGGAGCTGCTGTCCCTGGGGGCGGACATCCGCTTCGAGCACCAGCTCTGGGCGCTCCATCAGGAGGGTGGGTGGCTTTCCTCCATCACCGTCATGACCGAGTGCGGTCCATATGATATCCCCTGCGACGCGCTGGTGCTGGCCCCCGGCCACTCCGCCCGGGACACCTTTCATATGCTGTATGAGTCCGGCCTGCCCATGGAATCCAAGAGCTTCGCCGTCGGCGTGCGTATCGAGCACCACCAGGAGGCGGTGAGCCGGGCCCAGTTCGGCGATTTTTGGGACAAGCTCCCCGCCGCCGACTACAAGCTGGCCTGCCACCTGCCCTCGGGCCGGTCGGCCTTCACCTTCTGCGTCTGCCCCGGCGGGCAGGTGGTAGCCGCTGCCAGCGCCTGCGGCCAGGTAGTCACCAACGGCATGTCCCTCCGCTCACGAGACGGGGCCAACATCAACGGCGGCTTCCTTGTCGGGGTTACTCCGGCGGATTTCGGCGGGGAGGACCCCCTGGCGGGGGTGCGCTTTCAGGAGCGGTGGGAGCGGGCCGCTTTTGCGCGGGGCGGCGGAGCCTTCAGCGCACCCGCCCAGCTGGTGGGGGACTTTCTGGCGGGCCGCCTCTCCACGGGCCCCCGCTCCGTCCTGCCCACCTACCGCCCCGGCATGGCCTGGACCGCCCTGGACGGCACACTTCCCGATTATGTCCTCGACACATTAAAGGAGGCCCTGCCCATCTTCGACCGGAAGCTCCACGGCTTCGCCCACCCGGACGGGGTGCTCACCGGAGTGGAGACCCGCTCGTCCTCCCCGGTGCGCATCCTGCGGGATGAATCCTTCCAGTCCCCCGCCCTGCCCGGCCTCTACCCCTGCGGGGAGGGAGCGGGCTACGCCGGGGGCATCACCTCCGCCGCGGTGGATGGGATCAAAGTGGCGGAAACCATCATTTCCGGCTGAAAAAGCCCCGTGCAACCGCAACGTTACGTCTGTCAACCGAAACGCAACATCAAATTGGTGGCCTGAACGGGGTGCCCCGCGCTAAAATGGGGGCACCTTGAAAGGAGGTCATTGCGATGACATTTGGAGAAAACCTGCAATTTCTGCGCAAGCGCCGGGGTATGACTCAGGAGGAGCTGGCCGAACAGATGGAGGTCTCCCGCCAGTCAGTGAGCAAGTGGGAGTCCAACGCCTCCTACCCGGAGACCGACGCCATCCTGCGCCTGTGCGATCTGTTCCACTGCGACATGGACACTCTGCTCCGGGGGGACGTGTCCCGCCGCTTTGGGGAGGACGCCGCCCTCTGGGACAAACACATGAACGGCTTTGCCGCCGCCATCGCGGGAGGGGTGGGGCTGGTGCTGCTGGGCGTCACCCTCCTGCTGCTCATCGGCGGGTTCTTCGGCCAGGTGATGGCGGCGATGGTGGTCTTTTTCCTGTTCCTCGTCGCCGCCGTCACCATCTTCATCATCTCGGGCATGAATCACGACATCTTTCTGCGCCAGCACCCCGGCGCCGGCCCCTGCTACGCCAAGGAGGAGATGGAGCGCTTTGAGCGCCGCTTCCCCCTGCTCATCGCCGCCCCGGTGGCCCTTATCCTGCTGGGCATAGTTGTCATAATCGTCTTGGAGCTGTACACCTCCACCCACGTGGTCTTTGGTCCGAACCCGGAGCAATGGGATGCCCTGTGCGGCACCCTGTTTCTGTTGTGCATCACAATCGCCACCGTCACTCTGGTGTGGGCGGGCATTCTGCACTCCAAGTACGGCTTCCCCGAGGAGAAAATGACCCCGTCTCAGCGCCGGGTGGGCCGCATCTGGGGGGCGGGCATGGTGGCCGCCACAGCGCTGTACGTGGGCCTGGGCCTGGGGCTGGACCTGTGGGAGCAGGCCGCCCCCATCGTCTACACCGTGGCCGCCCTGCTGTGCGTGGCCGCCACCATCCTGGTGAAAAAGGACGACGAATCCTAAAAGGAGCTTTCCTATGATTGAGCGCCGCCCGGACTACTACACAAAATTCCGCTGCCTAGGCGGGACCTGCCCGGACACCTGCTGCCGGGACTGGTCGGTGGTGCCCGACGAGGACGCCTTGACAGACTATGCCGCCGCCCCCGCCCCGCTGCGGTCCCGCATTTCTCAAAATCTGGTTACAGACGAGGACGGGGACACCTGCTTCCGCCTGGACGGACAGGGTATGTGTACCCTTCTGACCCCCGAGGGCCTGTGCGCCATCCAGAAGGACTGGGGGGAGGAGCACCTGTGCGCCCACTGCGCCGCCTATCCCCGATTCACCGAGGAGTTCGGCTGTTTGACAGAGACATCCCTGGCCATCTCCTGTCCGGAGGCGGCCCATCTGCTTCTGGAGGCCCCCCGGTTTACCCTTGCGGAGATAGATGATGGTCAGGCGGATTCGCCCTTTGAGGGCGTGGACCCGGGCCTTTTGGCCGGTCTGGAGCGCAGCCGCGCCCAGGTTCTGGACCTGCTGCGGCGCCCCGGAGGCATCTGGCACAAGCTGCGCCTGACGCTGGCCTACGCCGGAGAGCTTCAGGCCCGCATAGACGGGGGACGGTACGCGGAGCTGTCCGCCTGCCCCCTGACCCTCTCTCCGCCCCGGGATAATCCCCGCCGCCAAACCGCCGCCGCCGGACTGCTGAACCTGCTGGGGTCGCTGGAGCCCCTGCGCCCCTCCTGGCCCCTTCTGCTGAGGGAGCGGGCGGAGGAGCTGGCCCGCCTGTCCCCCGGCGAGTACACCGCGCTGTGCGTCCGGTACGCCCGCGCCAACCCGGACTGCGAGCGTCAGGCCGTCAATCTGGCGTGCTATTTCGTATTCCGCCACTGGCACAAGGCGGTGAACGACGACGCGCTCTATGGCCGGGCGGTCTTTGTGTGCGCCGCTTGTTCCGCCCTGTACCACCTGGCCTTGTTTCAGCCGGGGGAGGAGGCCGCCCTGTGGGCCCGGTTCAGCCGGGAGGTGGAGCACGACGAAACCAATCTGGAGACCTTGGTCCGGGCGCTTCCCCGCCGGACCCCGTCCGACCTTCTCTGAGAAAGGAGCCGGTTTCATGTCACAATATCTCAGCGATCACGTCCATTTGGGGGATGACCTGACCAGCGTAGTCATTCTGGATCAGACCCTGCTGCCCAACGAGGTCAAATACCTCACCCTCCGGGAGCCGGAGGAGATGTTTGAGGCCATCCGGCTTCTGCGGGTGCGGGGAGCCCCGGCCATCGGCATCTGCGCCGGGTACTGTCTGGCCGCCCTGGCGGAGCAGCGGAAGGACCTGCCCCCCGCCCAATTCGCTGGGGAGCTCCACCGCCTGACCCAGTACCTCAACTCCTCCCGGCCCACGGCGGTGAATCTGAGCTGGGCGCTGAACCGCCTGGGCAGGCTGGCCCACTCCATGATGGACGCCGCCCCCGCCGAAATTGCCGCCGCCCTGCGGGAGGAGGCCCTTGCCATCCACCGGGAGGACATCGCCATGTGCCGCGCCATCTCTGAGCACGGCCTGGCCCTCATCAAGGACGGGGACGGGGTGCTGACTCACTGCAACGCCGGGCCGCTGGCCACCTCCCGGTACGGCACCGCCCTGGGCCCTCTGCTGCTGGGAAGGGAGCGGGGCATGAACTTCCGGGTGTTTGCCGACGAGACCCGGCCTCTGCTCCAGGGGGCCCGGCTCACCGCCTACGAGCTGAGCAAGGCCGGGGTGGACGTGACCCTCATCTGCGATAACATGGCGTCCATGGTGATGAAAAACGGCTGGGTCAACGCCTGCTTTGTGGGCTGTGACCGGGTGGCCGCCAACGGCGACGCCGCCAACAAGATCGGCACCAGCGCCGTGGCCATTCTGGCCAAGCACTACGGCATCCCCTTCTATGTTTTGGGCCCCACCTCCACCATCGACCTGAGCTGCCCAACCGGAGACGATATTCAAATTGAACTGCGGGACCCGGAGGAGATCAAATCGAAATTTTACGCCCGGCCCATGGCCCCGGCGGAGGTGAAATGCTACAACCCCGCCTTCGACGTGACGGACCACACGCTGATCTCCGGCATTGTCACGGAAAAAGGGGTCTGCCGCCCCCCCTACACCCAGTCGCTGGCGGCGCTGCGCACGCCGGATCATCCGTGAGGCGCGGCTGCTCCAGGACCGAGCGAGGAATCCGCAATGCGCGATACTTAATAAATGAAGGGATTGATTGAAGCAGTGAGACTTATCACGCCGGCATTTGAGTTTCTGCAAGAAATTGACGGGGCGGCAATGCTAAAGCGGCTGGAGCGGGCCGGACGGGTCTGTTATAAAAGCGAGGGCAAAATCACGGACAGCTCCGCCGGGCAGTTTATTCAAAACATCATCAAGCGGGGCCACGAATCTGTTTTGGAGCATGAAAAGATCACTGTCAGCATTGTCTGCGACCGCGGCGTCACCCACGAGCTGGTCCGCCACCGAATCGCCAGCTACAGCCAGGAGAGCACCCGCTACTGCAATTATTTTAAGGAGCAGTTTGGGCGCGAGCTGACCTTTATCAAGCCCTGCTTCTGGCCTGAGGACAGCGCCCGGTTTGCGCTCTGGAGAGATCAAATGCAGCAGATTGAGCACACCTATAACCGGCTGATTGAGGACGGCGCAACCCCCCAGGAGGCAAGGAGCGTTTTGTCCAACAGCCTGAAAACAGAAATAGTTGTCACCATGAACATCAGGGAGTGGCGGCATTTTTTCAGGCTGCGAACCGCCGCCGCCGCGCACCCGCAGATGCGTGAAATCGCGGGCATGCTTTTGGAGGGGTTTCGGGAAAAAATTCCCGTTCTGTTTGACGACATTTTCGACGGAGGCCGGTAAACACCTCAAAAGCCTACGGCCTGCGGCGTTTTCTCATATCCGCCGCGCTTTTGCCTCAAAATATTCGATGCCCGGAAAGCCTTGCTCCGCAAAGGCTTTCCGGGCATCGTTTACAATAAGCGCGGCGGGATACATAGGAGCGTGATATCCCGCACAGCGAGGCAATCTCCCTCTGGGTCAGCGGCGCCTGATCGTCCAGGCCATAGCGTAGGCGGATGATGTGGGCCTCCCGGGCGGTGAGGCAGGTTTTCACACAGCGGCGCACCTTAGCGCAGGCATCCCGCAGGTCAAGCTCCTCCAGCATGTTGTCATCCACCCGGACCACGTCGATCAGAGACAGGGAGTTGGAATCGTCCTCGCTGTCCAGCGAGTCAGAGAGAGACAGCTCTCCCTGGAGCTTGCGCTGGGAGCGGAAGTACATCAGGATCTCGTTCTCAATACACCGGCTTGCATATGTCGCAAGTCTCACATTCTTATCCGCCTTAAATGTGGATACCCCTTTAATCAGGCCAATCGTGCCGATGGAAATCAAATCGTCCTGGTTGCCATTTGGGGTATAGTATTTCTTAGACGGGTAAAGCGGAAGGAAGAACTTGGCCGCTCAAAAACGGCCCCCCAGGGGCCGCCGAATTTCAAATGGATGTCCAGGTGCAGCACCTCCTTGGTGCTGCACTTTTTTACCACGATGTAGTCTAGAGTGGTGGTCACTAGGGCGGAATTGATGCCGTTCTGGAAGGGCAGCTCCCATTCCAGGACGGCGCGGATTTCCTCTAACTGGTTGATCGTCTGCTTTCCTTTTTCCGCTTCCGCCTGGATCGCCGGCAGCTTTTCCTTTAGAAGCTTGGACTGCTGGTTGAAACCGTCGTTTCGCTGTTTGAATTCCGCCATGGTGATAACGCCTTTGATGCTCATCTCCAGCAGGCGGTCTTTTTTTGCCCAAATAAAGGACCAGAACTCCACACATTGGTGGAGTTCTGGTGCGCTTTGCTGCATATGTCATGGGCGCCGGCCGTTATCCTGGAGTCCGCCAGGGCCGGCTCAGTATTTGTTTAGAACATGCCGGACGATGACCAGCTTATTGATCTCGCTGGTCCCCTCTCCGATGGTATTCAGCTTGGAGTCACGGTAGAACCGCTCCACCTCATACTCCTCGCTGATGCCGTTTCCCCCCCATGACCTGGATGGCCTGACGGCAAACGTTATCGCACATCTCAGAGGCGTAGAGCTTCAGCATGGCCGCCTCCTTCGAGAAAGGTATGCCCGCATCTGCCATCTTGGCCACATTGTACAGCATGGTTCTGGCCACCGCTACCTGGGTCTCCATCTCCGCCAGCTGGAACGAGACGCCTTGGAATTCCGTGATGGGCTTTCCAAAGGCCACCCGGTCCTTGGCGTAGCGCACCGCGCGCTCCACCGCGCCCTGGGCCATCCCGATGGAACAGGCGGAAATGGCGATGCGCCCCTCATCCAGACCCTTCATGAAATAGGGGAAACCATGATCCAGCTCGCCCACCAGGTTTTCCTTGGGCACGCGGCAGTCCGAGAAGAACAGCTGGCAGGTGCTGGACCCGCGCACGGACAGCTTGGTCTCGGGCTTCCCGATCTCAAAGCCCGGAGTGCCCTTCCTGACGATGATGAGGCTGATGCCCTTGCTGCCCCGCAGTTTCGGGTCCGTTTTGCAGGCCACCATGTACGTGTCGGCGTATCCCGCATTGGTGATCCAGCTCTTGGAGCCGTTGATGACCCACTCATCTCCATCCAGCACGGCGGTGGTCCTCGTGCCGCCCGCGTCGGAGCCAGACTGGGGCTCGGTGAGGCCGAAGGCCAGAATCTCCTGCCCCTGGGCGGCGGGCTCCAGATACCGTTTCTTCTGCGCCTCGCTGCCCCCCGCCAACAGAGGAACCATGCCCAGCGAACAGTGGGCGTCCACGCACAGGGCCAAAGTCCCGCTGTTCCGGCCCAGCTCCTCGATCACGACGGCGTTCGCCAAACAGCCCAGCGTGGTGCCGCCAAACTCCTCAGGGATGAGGGAGCCCAGCAGGCCCATCTCACCCAGCGCCCTGATTTGCTCCAGCGGATACGCGTGCTTTTGGTCCATCTCCACCGCCGTGGGCGCCACCTGCTCGTCGGAAAACTTCCGCGCCAGGTCGCGGATGGCCAGCTGTTCTTCATTGAGCATAAAATCAGCCATTAAATCTTTCATTTTTATGACCATTCCTTTCCGCTGCGCTCCAAGGCACCAAAGGGAATGAAACACAGGGGCCTCTAACGCAGCAAGTCGTAATTGGTTAGAATGTGCTTGAGGAAGCAGGCGCACTACAGAGCGCATGGAGGTGGGCAGGCCCAGTGGTGAGCTGGACTGAGCCTTACGATCCTGAACTCTATCGCAAAGCAGACCGTCCTCCTGTACATCGTGAGCTTTCTCTTGAGGAGGCTATCTACATCATCCAACGACAAGGATACTTGGTGACTGCACCCTCAACATCTTAAACTTTGAGCATAACTTTTTTTAGCTCGCTTTCGGGGAGGCTTGGTTTTGTGCGCTCTTTTTTGGGAATGGTGCTTAAATTACAATGCCTCAACCTTTATACCTCCAAATCATTATACCGCCAGCAGCTATGTTCCGCTCTGGGCGTCGTATTCACGGATACAGCGTGGGGTCAGCATCTGGTGGAACGGGCAGATACCGGCCGGATTCTGGTAGACGGCCTGGACTGTCAGCGCCAGTGATAAAATGAAAGAAAACGCCGAGGAAAAAATGTAGATTAGTGGCGGAGGAGGCGAAAAAAAGAT
>CAJTLI010000063.1 GCA_910577525.1 uncultured Oscillospiraceae bacterium
AGCAGGCCCTTGACTATCTCCAATCCCTCTATGAGAAGCGGCTGGCAACCTATCCCCGGACGGACAGCCGCTATCTGACTGAGGATATGGCGGAGGGCCTGCCCGCCCTCTGCTCCACTGTGGCCGGTGCGCTGTCCTTCATGGAGGGCCAGCCCCTCCCGGTGAACGCCGCCCAGGTGGTGGACAGCAGCAAAGTGACCGACCACCACGCCGTCATTCCCACAGCAGAGATCGCCAGCGCGGACCTTGCCGCCCTGCCTACCGGGGAACGGAATATCCTCTACATGATTGCCGTCCGGCTGCTGTGCGCCGTGGGCGAACCCCATACCTATGCGGAGACTGCCGTCACGTTGGACTGTGGCGGCGCTTCTTTTATGACCAAGGGCCGCACAGTGGCGGCGGCGGGCTGGAAGGGGACCGAAAAGGCGTTCCTTTCCACGCTGAAGCAGAAAGCCGAGGAACCGGCCCCATCTCTCCCGGTGCTGTCCGATGGTCAGCGGTTGGAGGGTGCGGACGCTCTGTTGAAGCAGGGCACTACATCTCCCCCGGCACGATTCACCGAGGACACTCTGCTCTCCGCCATGGAACACGCCAGCGCAGAGGACTTTGCTGCCTTGGAATCCGTGGAACGGACCGGGCTGGGCACACCCGCCACCCGTGCCGCCACCATTGAAAAGCTGGTGAAATCCGGCTTTGTGGAACGGAAGAAAAAGCAGCTTCTTCCCACGGAGAAGGGACTGGCGCTGTCCTGGGCCATGCCCGACCAGCTCAAATCCGCCAAGCTGACGGCGGAGTGGGAGGACCGGCTGGGGGCTGTGGAACGTGGCGAGCTGGCCCCGGAGGACTTCATGGCCGGGATCACCGCCATGCTCACCGGGCTGGTCCGGTCCTACCGGAATGTGGCTGTGGCCCCGTCCCCGCTCTCCGATTCCGGGCGGGCGGGAATTGGCAAATGCCCCCGCTGCGGTAAAAACGTGGTGGAGGGCAAAAAGAGCTTTTACTGCGAGGGCTACCACGATACCCCCTCCTGCGGCTTTGCTCTGTGGAAGAATGACCGCTTCTTTACCAGCAAGCGCAAGGAGCTGACTAAGAAAATCGCCGCTTCTCTCTTGAAAACCGGGCGCGCGGCTGTCACCGGCCTGTTTTCCGAGAAGAAGGGCGTTTTCTATGACGCTACCGTTGTCCTAGATGATGATGGCGGCAAATTTGTCCGCTTCAAGCTGGAATTTGACAACAAATCTACCGAAAAGAAAGGAAAATGAGAATGAATAATAATATTTTTGACCGCCGTTTGAAGGCGATTCTGTCTGCCAGCGGCGTGGAGCGCGGGGAGCTGGCCCGTCACCTGGGCGTGTCCGTGCCCACGGTCAACCGCTGGCTCAACGGTATCAGCACGCCCAACGTCTATCAGTTCCGGGCAATCGCCCACTTCTTCGGTCTGCCCTATGAGTGGTTCACGGAGGACGAGGGCGGCATCCCCAACGTGGACGATCTGGCCGTGAAGCTGGGGCTGTCCCCGGAGACGGTGGAGGCCCTGCTGGATATGGTGTCGGAGGGCGGCAACGAGGCGGCATTGGAGGCCGTGGACAATACCATCTGTGCGGCGCTGTCTGTCATTGATGGCGTATTTGAGGATTTGGACCGCTATGCCGGCAGCGTGATTGCGGAAATGGAGGGACGGCGGAATGAATGACCAGATGCCCAACGTGGAACAGGTCATTGCCGGTATGAGGGATGAAACCATCCGGGAAATCGGCAAGGATACCATCAGCGCGGCGGCGCAGTTGGCTTGGTACTGGAGTTATATCGGCGCTCTGGATATGGCCCAGCAGTTGGGCTTGATTGACGATCCCCGCCGTCAGGCGCTTTACCATGAGGCCGAAAAGTTCAAGCCGGTCTGTGAGGTTAGGGCCGTTCAGACGGGGGATCACCTTGTTGCCGCTGAAATGAGCGTGGAGGGCAACTACAACCAGATTGACGGCATCATCAACAATGAGGCCCCCAAGCCGCCATCCGTTCTGGACAATCTGCGTCAATACCAAGAGGAAGCAGGGAAGTCCCAGGGCGGGGCCGCTCCCCCCAACCGGGACCCGGAGAGGTGACGCCATGCGGCTGACCAACATTGAGAAGGAGACGGTCATCAATTTTAACGAGGCGGAACGCATGGCCAGCGTCTACACCCACAACGAAACGTTGAAACACCAGCTTTTGGAGTTGTGCCAGACCCACCCGGCGCAGGTACGCCAGACCGCCGCCAACGCCTGGGGCGGGCTGACCTTTGAACTGCCCAAGAAGTGGCTGCGGGTAACGCCGCCCCGTGTCCTCTCCCCGGCGCAGAGGGCCGTGCTGGACAAAATGAACCAAAACAAGCAAAAGGACGGCTGACCGTCCAAACCGCCCGGAGTGGGCCCCTCCGGGCCTTTCTATACTGAAATAAGGAGGTTTTATGGCAAGCACAGTAAAATTAACATCGGAATTGGCCGCTCGGACCGCCCATGCCGTCACGCAGGATGTGGAGAGCTGGAAACAGTATTTAACGACGGCCTCCCGGCTCTATAAATACCGTTTTGATGAGCAACTGCTGATCTACGCGCAGCGCCCGGACGCTACCGCCTGTGCGGAGATGGAGCTGTGGAACAATACCATGCGCCGCTGGGTCAAGGCCCGGTCCACGGGGATTGCCCTGATTACAAAAGACGCGCGGGGCAAGCCCAAACTGCGGTATGTCTATGACGTAGCGGACACCCGGCCCGTTCGTGGGGCGAAAATACCCTACCTGTGGGAAATGACGGCAGAAAAATCCGGCGCTGTTGCGGAGGCGCTGGAACGGCAGTATGGACCCACGGAGGAAAGTGACATTGGCTGGACGCTCATGGAGCAGGCGAAACGCGCCGTGAGCGAGGTTTACCGGGACCACTTGGAGGACCTGCGCTATGACGTACGGGACAGCTTTTTGGAGGAACTGGACGACCTTAATCTGGAAGTGCGCTATAAAAACCTTCTGACCGCCAGCGTCCAGTACACCCTCCTGACCCGCTGCGGCCTGTACCCCAGCGACTATCTGGAAGATGAGGACCTTGCGGGCATTGTTGAGTTCTCCACCCCCGCCGTCCTTCACCATTTGGGCAGCGCCGCCAGCAAAGTCTCCCTGGACCTTCTGGAAGAAATCGGGCGCGCCGTCAAGACCTATGACCGGGAACAGGCGAAAAATAAAGAAAAAAATATTGAAAAACCTCTTGCAAAATCGCCTGTGATCGACTATACTAAGGTCAAGGAAGAATTTAACACTGTAAAGCGCGAAAGTGAAGAAAGGAGCGTTACCCATGACGATGGAACTGACTTACAAGCAGGCGGGCGATTACCTGATTCCCGACCTGGAAGTGGACGGAGCGGAGGAACTGGAGGAAATGCCCCTGGGCAAGTACGGGATGCTGCGGGAGACATTTCTGGAGGAACACCACCCAGGGACGCACACCTCCATGCTGCTGACGGGGAGGCTGTACCCGCACCTGCGGGAGATCGACCGGCAGGCCCAGGAGCAGGTGGACAGAACGGTGGCCGATCTGATGAAGCAGAACGGCGTGGACGAGGCGATGAAGGCCCGCGATCAGATGGGCTGGGTCCAGGCGGTGAACAGCTTCACGGCCCAGGCGGAGGAGATCGTGCTGGCGGAGATCGTCTACAAGTAAATCAGGAACAGCAGGAGACGGTGGGCGAACAGCCCGCCGTTTCTGCGTCTGTGGAGGAAACGCCCGCTCCTGGGTCGCCGGACCTTTCGCTGTTCTCCCTGTTCCCCACGGTGGAGGAACAGATTGAAAATATTGCCCAAGCCCAGGCGGAGGACCGGCGGACAACCCAGCAGCACACGTCTACTCCTTCCGGTCAGGTGCAGTCTGCGGTCATTGGCCGCGCCCTCACCTGCGGCGGCAACGAGAAGCACAGCATTGAGCGTATTGTAGCATTTTTCCAGAAGGGTCCCACCGGCTCCGCCGCCGCCTCGTTTATGGCAAAAGAGTTTGGCGAGGGCGGCAAGGGCGTTACCATTGGAGGACAGGAATATTCTCTGTGGTTTAACAGCGAAGGCTTTCGCATTGCGCCGGGGCGGTCCGCATTTGGTCCGGGCAGCACCCTTGTTACTTGGGTAAACGCCGCCGCTATGGCCTCCAACCTCCTGCGGGATGGAACATTTGCTACGCAGGATAAAATTGACGTGGCTCCCGACAACGAAGTGCGGGAATTGGCGGAGAAACTGTGGTATCTGCGGCAGGATTTCAGCGACAGCGCAAAGGAGCGGAACCTTATGCCCATCATCTCCCAGCATTTCTTCGGCAAAGGTTTCCCGGACGATACAAAGGAGATCGCTGAACTGCTGAAATTCCCGCTTCACCGGCAGCAGATTCTACGGGAGCTGGACGCATTTGTAGACGAATACAAATACCGCCCTGATCTTCTGCGCTTTCGGAAAATCCATGACCCGGTGGAATTGTTCAGAAGCATTGGCCGTTTATCTACAGTAAAAGAGCAATATAAAGCAGTTGAGGGGTTCGCCCCGGCAAAGGCCAGCTTCATCACGGAGGACGAGATCACCCGCCTGCTGACCGGAGGCCCCAACATTGCCGAGAGCAAGCTGCAAATATACTCCTATTTTGTCCAGGGCCACAACGCCAAAGAGTGCGCTGATTTTCTGAAAAGCAGCTATGGCGAAGGTGGACGCTGCTATACCGGCTATGACGAGAACTATGGCACCAAGGGAATCCGTTTCACCCGTTCGGATGAGGAATCCGGCTATAAGGGCTATGATACGGTCACGCTGAACTGGAACCAGGTGCAGAAGCGTGTCCGAGCCTTGATTGACAGCGGGCAGTACCTCAACGATCAGGAAAAGGCGTATCTTCCGGCCTATGAGAAAGTAACCCTTGCCCAGAGGATTCACGCTTTCAACTACTATAAGCCGGACCCCGACCGGACCTATCCCCACGAGTGGGATTTTAATGCGGCGAAACGGGATATTCTGCCCCTGCTAGACAGCCCGGAACAGGTGGAGAAGATTTTCAACCGGATGTTGAGCGACTTTGCCCCTCTTTCGCCTGATACACCCCACTATACTGAAATGCAGCTCGCCCTACGGGATGTGGGGATGTATCAGAGGGGGGAATCTCCTTTGTTTACTCCACTGCCGGAGGCTGTCCTGGAGGCGGAGCGCCAGAAGAAACAGGCGGCAAAAGAGGCCAAGCGCAAAGCTCCCGCGCCCCAACGCACAACTTCCGAAGCCCCGCCCGCTTCCGGCGACCGGCTGGCGGCTGCGGCCCGCGCCCTGGCGAGCAAACGGCGCACACAGGCACAGGAGGACCAGAGCGGTCAATTCAGCCTGTTCTCCCCGGCAGCGCCCGCCCCGCTGGAACCGGAATCGCCCACACCCGCGCCGGAGGTCCAGCCGCCAGCGCCACCCCAGGTCCCGGAGCAGAGCAGCACCTTCGTCCCATCCCCATATTCGGCCTATAAGGCCATCAAGGAAGCCCACCCGGACAGCATTGTGCTGTATCAGGTGGGCGACTTCTTTGAGATGTACGGCGAGGACGCCAGGACCGCCGCACCTCTGCTGGACTTGGGACTGTCCCAACGTGTCATTCCTGATGTGGTCCGCCCTGGCTTGGGCGATGTGATTTTCTGTGGCTTTCCCACCTATGCGCTGGATAGCTGTGTAGAGAAACTGCGGGCCAGCCATGATGTGACCGTTGTACCCTTAGACAGACAGCCCCACACCATGCATTCTCTCCCTGACGGGGCCGATGATCCCAAAATCACTATCACTGTTCCCAATTATCAGGCCACGGTAACTGCGGAGGAAGCGCCGCTTCTGGCAAGGCTCATGCAGACCAATGAAATCAGCGCCGCGCAGATTGTCCATGAGAACGGCGAAGTTACATTCAGCTTTTCGGCGGCTGACCGGGACGCGGTTGAAAATCTGATTGCAAGGCTGCGGGCGGAGCTGGAAAAGGCGGTGGCGGCAAGTTACGCCACTACCAAGCCCCAAAAGCCCGGACGGACCAAGGTGGAGCTGAATTACCGCAATTTTGTGAAGCTGTTCCCGGAAATCGCCAGCGGCGAATACCGCTATTTGAGCATGGAAGCGGGCGAAGCCATGATGCCCCTCCACCTGGAATGGATTGACACGGACGTGATCGCCGTCAGCCATACCTATACGCAGAATGGCGATCTCATGCGCGACCCGGAAATGACCTTCCGGGTGGACCGGGAGAAGGGAACCATGGAACCGCTGACCTTCCGGCAGGACGGCTCTATTCAGATTTATCAGGAGGTCTACCCGGAACCCGGTAAGTGGATTCCCAAGCTGCACCGGGATTTGAACACCTTTGCCCAACAATGGCTGAAGAATATCAGTGAGCAGGGCTACCACAAGCGGGAGGCCGTCATGGTCCGGGACGGCGAGGACGTGCGCCTGACCTTTGACCAGGACGGCAGGGCGGTGGAAAATGACAGTTTAGGCGATAATCCTACTGTCAGGCAGATATATGAGCATTACACGCCCATAGTCAAAAATATGGTTCTGGCGGATACGGCGTATCAAAACGCCTGCGCCAATTCCGACCAGGACCTTGCCCGTTTGGAGGGTAACGAGGCAATCAAGCGGGCGGTGCTGGCGATCAATGAGACACCGCTGTTGAAGCAGTATTATGATAATACCGCTTTCCGTAACCGGCTCCATCAGGAGATTATCAGCGAAACCTATTCCACAATCTCCCAGCCCCAGCCGGAGCAGGCCGCAAAAGCGCCCGTCTCCATGGATTCCCCGGAACGGTTTGAAATTGTCCGCCTTTGGGGAAACGGCCCCTTTGGTATTTATGACAATGCACTGGAACGCTTCTATGCGGAAGGAACCCAAACGCTCCAATTCGTAGAGCGGGGCAGCGCGGAGAATTATCTGGCGAATATCCACCGCGTCACCGGGCGGACGGTTCCCCCAGAGACTTCCGCAGAGTGGGTGGTCACTCCGGTTACGCTCTATGAAACGGCACTGAAAATACTGGACCGGGCAATCGGGAACAGCAGTCTTTCTCAATATCTGCGGGACCGTGATCTGGATTACAATGAAGCGGCGGACACGCTGAATGCTGAAATGCCCGATCTCATGGAGGCGGCGAGGGCTTATCCCGACATTCTTGCCGCGTTCCATTCTCTCCCGATGTTCCGGGAGTGGCTGGTAGAGGACCTCATGGAGCGCCGTTATCAGGACGTGATTACGGACCCGCGCCTTGCGCCGGAACGGTATGCCGACAGCCCGGACGCACCGGATTGGGCGCGGGCTGTCCCCGCTGCGGACCGTTCGGAGCCGGAACAAGCGGAGGCCGGTGTAGAGATACCCCCCGCGCCGGAGACAGTGCCGGAACCAACCGGGGTAGGTGCGCCGGAGCAGCCGGAAACCCCTGCCGCTGTCCAGTCTGAACCCAATCTCACGCCCAATGTTGACGAATATCTGGACTTGAAGGCCCGATACCCGGATAAGCTCGTCGGCGTTCAGGTGGGGGACTATATGCTGTTCTACGGGAAGGACGCCGAAGCAGCGGCCCCCGCCATGGGAAAGGACCTGCTGACGCGGGATATTCCCGGCCTGGGCAGCACCTTTGTCACCGGAACCTCCCTGGGCTGGCAGTCCGCATTGACGGACCTGCTGGAACATGGTCATAGTGTGGTTCTGGCCCGGCCTGACCCCGAACGCGGCCCGGACGCGCCCTATGAGATCATCAAGGAGCGGAGCGCGGCGGAGTTCATCCCCCTGGGCATGGAACTGACCATGGACGGACGGCGCATGAAGATCGACAGCGTGGATTTCCAGGCGGGGACCGTCAGCCTGCTGGACTTGGATATGAAGGGCTGGTTTCCCATTTTCCGCTCAGAGCCGATTCCCTTTGTCCGTGAATTTATAGAGGAAGCCCAGCGCAGAGAGGAATACACCATTGCGGAGGTGGCGGCACA
>CAJTLI010000064.1 GCA_910577525.1 uncultured Oscillospiraceae bacterium
TTTCCATTGAGGCTAAGGTCCTTTACGGCCTTCTGCTGGACCGGATGGGACTTTCAGTGAAAAACGGCTGGATGGACGGGGATAAGCGCGTCTACATCTACTTCACCCAAGAGGACGCTATGAACCTCATGAGCTGCGGCAAGGACAAGGCCACGAAGTTGTTCCGGGAGCTGGACAAGGACGGCATCGGCCTGATCGAGCGGAAGAAGCAGGGTCAGGGACGGCCCACGCGGATTTACGTCAAAAACTTCATCCTGCCCCCGGAACCGGGCCAGCCCCAGCAGCCGGAACAGGCACCGCCGCCCCCGGCTTCTCAGACTGCGGAAAATCAGCAGTCAAGACCGCTGGACCGTGCCGCACTCTTGACTGCGGAAAAACCGCAGTCTGCACCGCTGGAAACGCGCGGTCTTGACGGCGGCTTTTCCGCCCCTAATAAGACTGAAAAGAAAAATACTGATCTGAACGATACTGACCCATCCATCCTTCCCCCTACCCCCGCTCCGTCTGCCCGTGCCAGACCCAAAGGCCGGATGAGGATGGATGAGATGGACAGATACCGAGAGCTGATAAAAGAAAATATCGACTTTGACCTCCTGCTCCAAGAGCATCCCTATGACCAGGAAACGCTGGATGGTTATGTGGAGCTTATGGTAGAGGTCTGCTGCTCCCGGCGGGACTTCATCCGCATTGCCGGGGAGGAAATGCCCACCGGCGTGGTCAAGAGCCGGTTTCTGAAGCTGAACCATGAGCATATCGCCTACGTTCTGGACAGTCTGAGCCAGAACACCACGCTGGTAAAGAACATCAAGGCGTACACCCTGGCGGCGCTCTACAACGCGCCCACGACCATCAGCCAGTATTACGCATCCCTAGTCAGCCACGATCTGGCCCAGGATGCGGCTGGAATATAACAACCGGACAGACGAAGGAGGATTTTCTGTATGGCAAACAAAATCGACATTCTGGTGGTAGAACCCTGCGAGGCTCCCCGCCCCGCCCAGGTTGAGGACACGCTGGAAGCCTTTCAGCAGATTGTGGGCGGACCCATCGAGGCGGGGTGCTACCTGCCCCAGCGGGTGATGCTGGTCTGCAATGGTGAGGGCAAGAATATGGGCCTGATGCCCAACCGGGAAAACCCCACGGACAGCGGGGACTTTATCGCCGGGACGTTCCTGCTGTGCGGCTTTGAGGGGGAACACTTTACCTCCCTGACCCCTGCCCAGCAGCGGGAATTTGAAGCCTACTTCGCCACGTCCGGCCCGGAAGGAGGCGATAAGGATTGACAGCCCGCCATCTGCTCCGCCGCCTGCTGGTCCCGCCTTAGTACATAGCACACCCCGGAAAATCCAAAATCTGAAAGGAGGACGCATGAGCATCAAATTTCCCAATCTAAAGCGATTCTTTTCTCTGTTCCTGGCGGCGGTGATGATGGTCAGCCTTTTAGCGGTCAACGCCCATGCCGCCAATGCCAACAAGATCACCGACTACGGCGACGCCTACGGCCATTGGGCCTATGAAGCCCTGGCGTGGGCGGTGGACAACGGTGTGCTGGTGGGTACGTCCGAGGACAAACTGAACCCGGACGGCTATCTCACCCGCGCTCAGATGGCCGCTATGATCGACCGGCTGTTTGGCACCTACAAGAGCGCCGATATTTCCCGCTTCACGGATGTGCCCCGTGGGAGCTGGCACCATGACTACATCGCCCAGGCAGTCCACATGGGGACCTTCGCCGGGTATTCCAGCAGCCGCATGGGACCGAATGAGAATATCACCCGCGAACAGGCCATGGTGGTGCTGGCCCGGACGGTCTGCCTGTCCTCTGCTGGTAATTCCGTTCTGGCCCGGTTCCCGGACCGGAACCAGGTAGGCGCGTGGGCGGCGGACGCTGTTGCAGCCATGGTAGAGCGGGGCTACGTCAGCGGTTACAACGATGGCCGCTTGAATCCCAAGGGCCAGATCACCAGGGCGGAGATGGCGCAGATCATGAGCAATATCTTCCAGAGTGTCCACGATTCCGGTGATCTCACCGGCACCTACCGGGACACGGTTCTGGTGCGGGGCGCAGTAAGCATCAAGGACGCTGTGTTTGAAAGCGACCTGATTCTCGCCAACGGTCTGGGGGAGAACGCCCTGGACCTCAATAACATCACCGTCAAGGGACGGCTGGTGGTATGGGGCGGCTCCGCCGTCAACATCACCGGAAAATCCACCGTTGCGGGCGTAGTCACGCCCCGGAATGACGGCCCGGTGCAGGTGGTCTTTGACGCCGCCGCTGCGGAACTGTCCAAGAAGGACTGCTCCACCGTTTACCCCAGCGGCATGGACAAGGGCAATCGGGTGATCTTCACCGACAAGGCCGACAAGCCCGCCATCGCCTTTGACCTCCCGGCATATCGGTATGTGGGGGATTCCGTCTCCGTGAAAACCACGCTCACCGGCGCGGAGGCCGTCACCTGGGAGCTGACCCGTGACGGGAAATCTATCGCCATGCCGGAGGGCTTCACCAAAGACGGCGGTATCTGCTTCTTCATGGAGGCTGGCCGCTACACGCTGAAAGGCACTGTGGAGAACAGCGGCGGCACCGCCTCCTGCGAGAAAACTGTGGAGGTCCTGCCCATCGGTGACATTGCCTTTTCTCTGCCGGAGTATGGCTACACCGACCGGACGGAGGATGTGAAGCTGCTGACCAGGAACAATCTGACCGGCTCCGTGGTCTGGACGCTGACGAAGGACGGCGCAAACCAGCCCCTCACCAGCTTCACCGAGGACGGCGGCACGCTGGCTCTGACCGAGACGGGCAAGTACACCCTGACGGCTACCCTCACGGACGCCGCCGGGAAGCAGTACACCGCCAGCCAGTCCATCACCATCCTGCCGGTAATCGTCCCCGCTGTGACCGCCAGTGCGGAGATGGTGCATGAGGATGAATCCGTGGAGATTGGCCTGACTATGGAGGGCGGCAAGCCCGATTCCGTCCGCTGGGCGCTGACCAAGGATGGCAATGAGGCTGCTGTCAGCCTGGGCGACCAGGGCGGGACACTTACCTTTGACGGTGCTGGGGACTACACCCTTACCGCTATCGCCAAGGATGCCCAGGACCGGGAGTTTTCTTCTAAGCCTGTGACTATCAAGGCCCTCCCGAACCTGTCCCTCTCCCTGACCGCTGACACCGACAAGCTCCATGAAGATGAAGCGGCGGCAATCAGCCTGACCGTGGAGCATGGCGCACCCTCGACTGTTCAATGGGCCTTGACCCGTGACGGCGCGGGTGTTTCTGTTTCTCTGGACGATCACGGCGGCACTCTCACTTTTGACGGAGCCGGGGCCTATGTCCTGACTGTCACCGTCACGGATGAGCTGGGGAAGGAGTACACCGCCGCCCTGCCCATTGAGGTCTGTCCGGTGATTGTCCTGGCCCTGGACGCACCGGAGACGGCCCACGTTGACCAGCCCGCCGCTGTCAGTCTTTCTGAGACTGACTTGGATGTAGAGTGGGAGGTTGTTTCCGAAGATGGAATGGCTATTGACAATGCCCTGACCAACGAGGGCGGCGAGATTGCTTTTCCCTCTGCTGGTAGCTACACCGTAACCGCCAGTGTCACGGACCACCTGGGCCGGACGTTCAGTGCCAGGGCCACCATCGCCGTATGGGGCACCATGGGCCTGTCCTTCCGGCTCCCGGAGTTCACCCACCCGGATGAGACAGTAAAGGTAAAAATGACCTCAAAAAATGTGGGAGACAGCAAGATTGAGTGGTCCCTGACCGTGGACGGCCAGCCTGTTTCCCTCCCTGCCGGTATTGCCGGGACCCTCGACAATGTTGGGGGCAGCGTAAAGTTCCTCCAGACCGGCACCAACATCCTGACCGCCGACCTGACGGACGGCCTGGGCCGTGCGTTCACCTATGAGCAGACGATCACGGTCTATCCGGTCCTCCATTTGGAGCTGACGGCGGATGCCACCACTCATACGGACGAGCAGATCAGCGTCACGCTGGAAAAGGACACCGCCCTGCCCGTGGCCTGGAAGATCACGCCGTCCAATGACCCCTCTGCTGCTGTGGAGTACACTGGCAATCTGACGGACAACGGCGGCACCATCCAGATCACCAGCGCCGGGGCCTATGACATTGCCGCCAGCGTGACGGATGCCACCGGGCGGGTGTTCGCCGCTCCCGCTGTGACTGTGGCGGTCTACCCCGTGGCGGGCCTGGACTTCACCCTTCCCGCCGCCGCGTGGACGGACAGCAGCACCCCCGTGGACCTCCTGACCTCCGATTTGCAGGGGCAGGACGTGACCTGGACGCTGATGAAGGACGGCTCAGCGGTTTCCCTGACCGGCTCCATGCTGGGGGACCTGGGCAACCTGGGCGGCAAGGTCCGTTTCCCGGAAGTGGGGACTTACACCCTGACCGCCTCCGCCGTAGACGCGCTGGGCCAGGAGTATTCCTGTTCGCAGACAATCAAGATTTACCCTGTTGTCGGCCTGAGTGTTTCCGCCAACGATATGAGCCACACCGATACTGCGGAGGATGTGCGGCTGACCACGGAAAACCTGGGCAGCAACGAAGTGGTCTGGACGGTACTGCGGGACGGCAAAGAGATCATGCCGCCCTTTGACCTGACCGCCAAGGGCGGACACGGCTTCTTCCCCGAAGCGGGCCTTTACACCTTCACCGCCAGTGTGACGGATGAGCTGGGCCGTGTCACCACCGCCACGGCTTCCATCCAGATTTACCCCGTGGGCGTGTCCGGCTTCTATCTGCCCAAAATGTTCCACACCGATTCCGTGGTCACGCTGGTGACGGGCTTTGCGGAATTGGGCGAGAACCCCCTGCGCTGGTCCCTGACCCTGAACGGCGAGAATGTCCCCGTGGCCGACTATGTGACCGGGGAGCTGACCGCTGACGGCGGGAAAATCCAGTTCAAGCAGGCGGGCGAGTACAAGCTCCGGGCCAGCTTCCAGGACGCTGGGGGCCGCAATTACTCCTATGAGCAGTCCTTCAACGTCTACCCCATTCCCGTGATCGCCTGGACCATGCCCAATTATGCCCACACGGACAGCACATTCACCGTAGCTGTTGAATCCAAAAACGTGGTGGCGGACGCTGCAATCCAGTGGCACATTGACGACACCTACGGCCTCCGCCAGAATTGGGGGACCTATGTTGCTGGAACCCTGACCACCGAACCAGGCGACATCCGTATCAAACACGCCGGAGTGTTCACCCTCGGCTGTGAGATCACCGACCCCACCGGGCGGGTGTTCTCCTTTGACGGTCCCAGCATTGAGGTTCTGGCCGATCAGGAATTGCAGGTGGATATGGTGGAGCGGCAGGTCTACACCGGCGAGACGGTACAGGTGCGGACCCTGGGCAACAACATTGAGCTGCCTGTGGAGTGGTCCTTGGAGAAGGACGGCAAGCCCGCAGACCTCTCCACCTACGTTACTGGCGATTTGAACAACCTGGGCGGGGCGATTCAGTTCACCCAAGGCGGAGAGTTCCGGCTGATCGGCACTCTGCGGGACGGCCTGGGCCGGACCTTCACCGCCAGCGACACCATTACTGTTCTGCCCGTTGGCTCCCTGCAATTCTCCATGGCGGATATGGAGTATGTGGGCAACCGCGTCCCCGTGGTCATGGATAAGCTCTTTAACCCGGACGGGGCAGTTATCGCATGGTCCGCGCAGAAGGACGGCGCGGCCTGCCTGATTGACCTCTCCACCCTGGACAATGACGGCGGCACCGTGATCTTCCCGGAACCCGGCGAGTACACCCTGACCGCCACCCTCCGGGACAGCAATGGCAAGACTGCCACCGCCAGCCAGAGTATTACCATCATTTTCAAAGCCGCCCTGACCGTCACCGCGCCGGATTCTATTCATATCGGCTCCAAGTTCCCCGTGGGCATCAGCGGAGCGGGCAGTCTGCCCGTGAGCTGGGGCGTGAAGCTGGGCGGCAGACCTGTCACCCTGGACAGCAACACCGGCTTCCTTTCCAATGACGGCGGTGATCTGGCCCTCTATGCCGAAGGAACCTACACCATCACCGCCACAGTGCGGGATGACGCGGGCAACCTGACCAGCGGCTTTGCCAATATTACCGTTACCAATACCGCTCCAATCATTGAGAGCTTTACCGCCAACGCCACCCGGAACATGAAGGATGGACGTTTCTACGCCGATCTCAACGCTGTGGCCTCCGACCCGGACGGGGACGCTGTGCATCTGGAATGGAGCAGCGAGTACCAGCAGGACGGCTATTATGAGGTTGGTACACATACCATCCGCGTCCGTGCGGTGGATGAGTGGGGCGCGGCCTCCGCCTGGGAGAGCCGGACGATTGAGTTTATCAACAACGCTCCGGTTATCACCAGCTTCACCGCCAGCGTGACCCGGCAGACCAGCGGCAATAACTTCTTTGCCAATGTCTCCGCTGCGGCCAGTGACCCGGACGGCGATACGGTCCGGCTGGAATGGGGCGGGGACTATGTTTCCTCCGGCTGGTATTCCCGGAACGGCTCCCATACCATCCGTGTCCGGGCGGTAGACGCTTATGGCGCGGCTTCCCCCTGGCAGGAAAAGACCATTGAATTTGTCAATCAGGCCCCCAGCAAGCCCGTGATCTCCCGGAACCCCGCCAACGGCGTGGTGCGGCCCAGCCAAGCGGTGACGATCACCGCCAGCTCCACCGACCCGGAAGGGGACGCTATTACTTATGAATGGGACGGCAGGGACAAGGAAACCACCACTTACGGATATGGAAAGCACCTTATCAAGTGCAGAGCGGTGGACGCCTATGGCGCGGCTTCTCCTTGGTCCGCTATCGTGTTCTTTGTGGCGGATGATGTGGGCGGCGGCATGACCCTGACCTCCGCCAACTCCTTCATTGAGGAAACCGGCATCAATTTCCAGGACGATGGGGAGACGATCTATGGCTACATCACCGAGTACACCTTTGATGTGCCGCCCGTCAGCGGTCACAACGGCAGCGACTACGGCAGGGTCGAAGCCTATAACATCCGCACCGGCCAATGGGATGAGATTGCCTATAAGACTACGAATAACGGCGTGACCCTCTCCGGCAAGCTGCCCACCGGCACCTATACGCAGATGCGGTTCTATTACTATACGAACCACGACTGTATGTATAACAAGAGCAACATCACCTATTCCATTGTATTTGACTTTTAAGATAAGGAGATTTGCCTATGCGAAAAACGAAAAACCTTTCCCGCGTAATGAGCATGATTCTGGCGTTCTGTCTGAGCGTGGCCCTGCTGCCCGCCCAGGCGTTCGCCGCCTCCATGGACGATGATCCCGCCACATGGCCCGCGCCGGATTCCCGGTACACCGCCCCGGACAAGAACCCGGTGTATCTGTTTCTGGACTATACCGACGAGGACAACGGTGGCATCCGGGCCTCCCACTACTGCGTCTCCGGCGCGGAGCTGAACCCGGATATTGTCAAGGCCACCGCCTCCGCTGGCGGGCGGGTCAAGTACACCTGCGATACCTGCGGAAGCTGGGCGCAGATCAATGTCCCCGCCCTGACCCTGAGCGCGTTTACCCTGGACCCGGCCTATCTCTCCGCCACTACCACGGGCGTGGAGTACAGCGGGAACGCCTACACGGTAGTCTACAACGTGGCCCCGGCGTTCCACCGCTATGTGGGCACTACGCTGGACAACCATGTGTCCGTCACCGCTCCCGGCTCCTATGGCATTATCATCACCGTGGACAGCGCCATCTATGACAATGTGGAGCTGCGGACGGCGGAGCGGCTGCTGGTCTATCCCAAGGCCGTCCCCTGGACTGCTGAATTTGACAGCAAAATCTATGACGGGAACAGTCTGCTGGACGGTAAAACCGTGACCTATCTGGATGTGAACGGCGTTTCCGTTCCCGCCGCCCTCTCC
>CAJTLI010000065.1 GCA_910577525.1 uncultured Oscillospiraceae bacterium
TTGCTTTTTCCTAAAATTTTTCTTTAATCACCCCTTGACTTCATACCACTGGACTATTTTACCAGTGTTTTCGTTAGAAAAATGATTCAAACCTGTTCCGCGCTCCCCGGGCGGCCAGGGCCGCCGGAGATAGGGGCGTCAGGTAAACCTTGACCTCTCCCCCCTGGCCGTTGGCCAGAACAAAGGAGCGGGGCAGATCCTCCCCCACGGAGATCACCTGTCCCTCCCGCTCCGCCCGGTCCAGAAACCGGCGGGTGCGGAAGGACCAGGTGGTGTTGTCCAGATCAAAAATGCCGATCACGTCCTGACGGCGGACCATGACGTTTTGGCCCAAGTGGAGATACATATTTATGCCTCCTTATTTAGGGAAGCACTGATTAAATACGTCTGCGGCGCTTTGCGGATTTTTTTTGCCACACCTTCGTTGCGATTTCTTGAAATAAACACAATTATTCCTGCGAAATCCCGCCTCGCTGTGGCAAAAAATCTCGCGCGAATCGCTCTTGCCGATTTAATCAGTTCTTCCTTAGAAACGCGGCCTCCGGCGGATACTTTTCCGTCTGTGCAAAAAGGCATAGAGTTTTTATGCCGGGAACAGCGTTCCATTTTGAACGCAGAAAGCGCACCCCTCCCGAAGCTTTGCCAGCTTCTCCTCCTCACAGCAGGTGATGAACACCTGGCCCGAGGTGATCCGGTTGAGCACAAATTCCTGCCGCCGCTGGTCCAGCTCGCTGAGCACGTCGTCCAGCAAAAGGACGGGCCACTCCTCCGTATCCTGGCGGAAAATATCACGGGCGGCCAGCTTCAGAGCCAGCGCCGCCGTCCTGGTCTGGCCCTGGGAAGCGTAGGACTTGGCGGGCTGTCCGTCGATCTCCACCGCCAGCTCGTCCTTATGGGGGCCGGACAGGCAGGACTTTGCCGCGATTTCCGCCGCCCGGTGGGCCTCCTGATGGGCCAGCAGCTGGGGGATCAGAGCCTTGGGGGCGGCCTCTGGGTCTGTTACAGAGGACACCGTCTCATAACGCAGTTCCAGCCGTTCCCGCCCGCCGGAGCAGTCCGCGTGGATGGCGGGGGCGGCGCGGTTCAACCGCTTGATGAAATGGGCTCGGTAGTGAATCAGCACCGCTCCGCACTGGACCATCCGCAGGGAGAAATCATCCAGGGCGTCCAGCAGAGAGGGATGCTGCTCGCTGTCCTTCAAAATACGGGTCTTGTGCTGGTACAGCCGTTTATACTCCGCCAACGCCTGGGCATACCGGGGCCTGAGCTGGCAGATACAGCTGTCCAGAAACCGCCGCCGGGCCTCCGCCCCCTCCCGAATCAGGTACAGATCCTCCGGAGAAAACAACACTGTGTTTAATATACCGGATAGTTCACCCGCTGTTTTCAACTTTACTCCGTTGGCGCGCAGCTGGCGGCGGGTTCCCCGGTGGAGGTCCGCCTCAAGAACCATCTCCCGGCCCCGGCTCGTCACTAATCCCTTCACAAAGGCATGGTCCGCGCCGTGCCGGATCAGCTCCCGGTCATACCGGGCCCGGTGGGAGGAGGCGGAGGACAGGTAGGCCACAGCCTCCAGCAGGTTGGTCTTCCCCTGGGCGTTCTCCCCCGCGATGACGTTGACGCCGGGGTGAAACCGGGCCTCGCCGTGGACATAATTCCGGAAGAAGTCCAACGAAATCTGATTGACTGTCATTCCACCACATAACTCCGGCCGTCCAGCTCCGCCCGGTCTCCGGGGCGAAGCTTCCTGCCCCGCAGGGTGCAGGGCTCGCCGTTTACCTTGACCTCGTCGTTCTGAATGGCCAGCTTTGCCTCGCCGCCGGTGCCCGCCGCCCCGGCAAACTTCAGCAGGGCGTCCAGCCGGATATACTCGGTGCTGATTTTGATGCGCTCCTCTTCCATGATAATCTCCTTGATCGCATTGTTGTCATGCTTCACATGCGGCTGACCGCTCGGCCGCTTTTGCTCCGGTCCATCCGCGCTGCTCACGACGGCTCGGCGCTTCTTACTCCGCCGCCCGCAGGCGGACGGGCAGTACCATATAGAGAAAATTGTCGGGCTCCCCCGCTTTGGGAAGAACCAAGCAGGGAGAGGTGGCGGTATTCAGCTCCAGCCGCACCCGGCCGGCGGGGGCGGCCTTTACCGCCTCCATCAGAAACCGGTTGTTAAAGCCGATCTCCAGCCCTCTGCCGTCGCCGGAGATGGGGCAGCGGTCGAAGGCGGAGCCGATGGCGGTTTTGGAGGTGATGGACAGGCAGTTATCCTCAAATTTGCAGCGAAGCGGGCTCTTCAGCTTGTCGTTGATGATGAGGGAGGCCCGGTCAATGGAACGCTGGAGGTCCGCGGTCTCGGCCTCCAGAACGATGGCGTTGCTCTGGGGGATGGTCTGACGGTAGTTGAGGAACTCCCCCTCCAGCCGCCGGGCCACCAGCAGGGTGCCGCCGGTTTCAAAGGTGACGTGGCGCTCCCCCTGGGTGATATTCACCGGCTCGTCGGAGTCGGCGCAGATTTTCTCCACCTCTCTCAGGGCCGCGCCGGGGACCACAAAGGACAGCTTCTCCTCCCCGTCCTGGCCCAGCAGCTTTTCCCGTCGTAGGGCCAGCCGGTAGCCGTCCACCGCCACTATGGTCAGCTCCTGGCCGTCGGCCTCAAAAAGAGCCCCGGTGTGAATCGGGCGGCTTTCGTTGTCGCTGACCGCGAAGATGGTCTGCCCGATCATGGAGCGCAGGTTTCCCTGAGTGATGGACAGCCCGTTTCCGTCGCTGACGGAGGGCAGCTCAGGGAAGTCCTCGTCGCTGCTCCCCATGATATCAAAGGAGGTGGGGCCGCACTGAATATGGACTGAGCAGTTATCCGTGTGGATGGATACCACGTCGTCGGGCATCCGCCGAAGGATCTCGCCGAACAGCCGGGCGGACAGGACGATGGCGCCGCCGTCCTCCACGCCGGCGGGCACGGTGGTTATAATGCCGGTTTCCAGATTGTAGCCGCTCAGGTTCAGACTGCCGCCCTCCGCCTCAATGAGCACGCCCTCCAACGCCTGGATGGAGCTTTTGGGAGCCACCACCCGGCCGGAGGTGGTGACGGCGGATTGAAGAATCGCTTTTTCACAGGAGAATTTCATAGGTTGATCCTTTCTCCCTCCTCCGCAAGGAGAGGAAGGGTTTATTTTTTCGCAGTAGTCCGTAGGGGGTGCGGAAGCTGTGGAAAGTCCGGCAAGCCGGGGATAGGCAAGGGTTTGTACGTCCACAGCCTCTTCCACAAATTTTTGCGTCTTCCACACAGAAAAAGATATCTGGAAAACCTTCCACAGGCTTCAACACCACAGTCCTTAAATTTGTGGAAGTTCAGGCCGTAAAAAACTCCGCCGCACGGCGGCTAATAGGCGGAATTGACCGCGTTGGTGATATCCCGGATGATTTCCATCAATTCCGGCTGGGTCTTCATCATCTTCTCTACCCGGTTAATGGAGTTGAGCACTGTGGAGTGGTGCCGGCCTCCAAACTGCTGGCCGATCTCCGCCAGGGACAGCTGAGTCATTTCCCGAATGATGTACATGGCCACGTTTCGGGCGGTGCTGATCTCCTTGTTCTGGCTCTGGCCCCGGAGGGCGGCGGCGTCCAGTTCGTAGAACCGGGCCACCTCCTGAATGACGGTGTCGGCGGAAGGCAGGAAATTTTCCTTGGCCCGCAGGATATCCCGCACCGCCCGTATGGTGGTCTCCACATCCACCTGGGCTCCCATCAGCTCTTGGAAGGCCATGATCTTATTGACCACGCCCTCGATCTGCCGCACGTTGGAGGTGATGTTTTCCGCCACATAGGAGAGCACCGGGTCGGGCAGGGAGATGCCCCGCTCCAGAGCCTTGTTTTTCAGCAGGGCTACCCGGGTTTCGTAGTCCGGGGGCTGGATGTCGGCGGGGAGGCCCTGCTCAAACCGGGTTTTCAGCCGCTGCTCCAGGCGGAGCATTTCGTGGGGCGGCCGGTCGCTGGTGAACACGATCTGTTTTTTCTGCTCGTACAGGGTATTAAAGGTGTGAAACAGCTCCTCCTCGCTGGAGTCCTTGCCGGCGATGAACTGCACGTCGTCCATGAGAAACAGGTCTACCAGGCGGTATTTGTCTCGGAATTCCTGCATATCCTTGCCACGGCGCAGATTGCCGATAAGCTCGTTGACAAAGTCCTCGCTCTGAATATACAAGATGCGGAAACCGGGGTGGTTCTGCCGGACCCGGTTGGCGATGGCGTGGAGCAGGTGGGTTTTTCCCAGGCCGGATTGGCCGTAGATGAACAGGGGGTTATAGGCGCCACCGGGCTCGTCGGCCACCTTTTGGGCGGCGGTAAAGGCGAACTTGTTGGTGGAGCCCACCACAAACCGCTCGAAGGTGTAACGCTCCGCCCCGCCGGCCGCCGGGCTGGGGGCGGTCTGGTGGGCGTAGGCGTCCCGCTCCTCGGGGAGGAGAAGGGCCACGTCCACGTCAAAGGAAAACAGCTCTTTCAGGGCCGCCTCCACCCCGGCCTGAAACCGGGTGCGGATGATGTTCCGCTTGAATTCCGTGGGCACGCACAGCACCAGGCGTGTGTCCTCCAGGGCGACGGCCTCCACATCGCCGAACCAGGTCTCAATGGAAACCGCGGTCATGGTGGACTCCATCAAGCTTTTTACTTTTTCCCAGACGTCGGCGGCCGATTTCATAGGCGGGAGCCTCCTCAGCGTTTAGATATCGTAACTTTTATATTATACCAAAAACCAGGCCCGGAAACAAGGGTTTTTTCCAATTCTATATATTAATGTAGGTCGTTTTTGGCGTCAGTGCCGTAAAAAAATCTACAATATCTTGTGCGGTGAGGATGAAAAAAGAATATTGCCGATTTTTTGTTGACAGAACTATAAAATCAAGGTATAATCTTTTTCGCGTGATTGCGCGCAGAGACTGCCAACCGCGCCCTTCGGGGCGTTGTGGAGAGCGCCGCTCCCGGCTGGGGGCGCGCCAAATTATACAGGAGGTGTTCCCGCATGGTTCGTACCTATCAGCCCAAGAAGCGCCAGCGTTCCAAGGTCCATGGCTTCCGTAAGCGCATGTCCACCAGCAACGGCCGCAAGGTTCTGGCCCGCCGCCGCGCCAAGGGCCGCGCCCGGCTCAGCCACTGATGGCGCACACATCGGGATAGACGATAAACACCGGGGCGCGGGAATTTTCCCTCGCCCCTAGGCGTTTATGCGCGGAGCCGTCGTGAGCAGCACGGATGGAACGGAGCGAAGACAAAAGCCCAAGGTCCACGCAGTGGGACTGGGTTTTGTCTGAGCCGCAGTGAAGCCGCGTGTCGCGAACAGGCGCAGCGTAGCGGCGTGGACGAAGTTTTTGCCCGAATCGGAGGGAAAGCGACCGAGCGGCCTGACCGCTACGCGGCGCAGCAACATGATCCCTCGAATGGAGGCCGTATGAAGAAGACCGTATCCTTGAAGGAAAACCACCTGTTCCGCCGGGCGTACAACCGGGGAAAGACAGCCGCCGACAGCCGCCTGGCCCTCTATGTCCGGGGCAACGGCCGGAAGGAAAACCGGCTGGGCCTCACCGTGTCCACCAAGGTGGGCTGCGCCGTGGTGCGCAACCGTGTCCGCCGCCGCCTGCGGGAGGTCTACCGCCTCCACGAGGACCAGGTGCTGGGGGGCCGGGACGTGGTGGTGGTGGCCCGGACCCGGGCCGCCTCCAGCGACTATCACCAGCTGGAAAAGTCCTTTCTCCGGCTGGCGGACAAGCTGGACCTGCTGAAAAAGGAGAACAGGGCGTGAAAAAGCTGCTGCTGGCCCTGATCCGCTGGTACAGAAGGGATATCTCCCCCCATACCCCGCCCGCCTGCCGGTTCATCCCAACCTGTTCCGCCTACGCCCTGGAGGCGGTGGAGGTCCACGGGGCCCTGAAGGGCGGGGCGCTGGCGGCGTGGCGGATTCTGCGGTGCCACCCCTTCCACCGGGACAAAAACTTCATTTACGACCCCGTCCCCCCCAAGAAAATCAAACGAATTTAGGAGGCCAAACATGGATATTTGGCAAATCCTCATGACCCCGTTCAGCTGGCTGCTCAAGCTGTTCTGCCAGGTGTTCAACAGCTACGGCATCGCCCTGTTCCTGTTCACCGTGGTGGTCAAGATCGTGCTGTTCCCCCTCCAGCTCAAGGGCAAAAAGAGCATGATTAAGATGAACGTGGTGAACGGCCAGCTTCAGGAGATCCAGAAGCGGTGCGGCAACGACAAGGAGCGGTACAATCAGGAGGTCCAGAAGTTCTACGCCGAGAACAACGCCAGCCCCTTCGGCGGCTGCGGCTGGACCTTTATCCCCGTTCTCATTCTGTGGCCGCTGTACGCCATCATCCGCCGCCCGCTGAAATACATGATGAGCCTTACCGAGGGGGCTGCCGCCGCCGTGGCCACCGCGCTGGGTCTGGAGGCCTTCACGTCCACGGGCTACGGCGAGCTGACCCTGGCCTCTATGATGACCGCCGAGAACCTGGAGGCCGCCAAAGCCGCCGCCGCGGCCACCGGGGTGTCCGCCGCCGGGATGTTCGTCATCAACTTCAACTTCTTCGGCATCGACCTGTCCCAGGTGCCCCAGCTCATGTTCTGGAAGGAGGGGCTGGACTGGGGGCACATCGGGCTGTTCCTGCTGCCCGTCATCTCCGCGGTGGTATCCGTGCTGTCCAGCCTGGTGATGCAGAAGACCAACCAGATGAACCGGGACCAGCCCGCCCCAAAAATGAACTGGTCCCTGTTCCTGATGAGCCCGCTGATGTCCCTGTGGATCGGCTTTTCCATGCCCGCCGGCCTTTGTATCTACTGGATCGCCAACTCCCTGCTGGGCATGGTGCAGGAGTTCATCTGCGGCAAGATGTGCCGCAAGGACTATGAGGCCGCCCAGAAGGAGATGGCCGAGCAGGCCGCCAAGGCCAAGGAGGCCGAAAAGGAGCGCCGCCGCATCGCCGCCGAGAAGAAGGCCGCCGCCATCGCCGCGGGCAAGGACCCCAAGAAGGCCCACCAGAAGAAGAGCAAGGAGCCCGGCGTGGATCTGTCCGCCAGCCGGGAGGGCCTGCGGGCCTATGCCCGGGGCCGGGCCTACGACCCCAACCGCTACCCCGTCACCCCCTATTGGGACCCCGACGGCCCCGCCAAGCCCGCAGAGGAGGAGTCTGTGGAGCTGACGGAGGAGGAGAAGGCCATTGTAGAGGAGTCCAACCCCGCGCTGGCCGCCCAGGCGGAGGCCGCCGAGAAGAAGGCCAAGGAGGCTCAGGCCGAGCCCCCGGAGGACGGCAGCGGGGACTACGAAGCGCCCTACGCCGAGGACGGCGAGGAGAACTGACCCAGCGCGAGTACGCGCGTTTTCTCTATTTTCCCTCCCACCGGTTGGGAGGGCGAAAGAAATCAAACTCTTTATGATGAATAGAAGGAGTGCAGTTTCATGCTGAAATACATGGAATTCACCGCCAAAACTGAGGATGAGGCCATTGCCAAGGGTCTGGCCTATCTGGGCATGGACCGGGACGATGTCTCTGTGGAAATTCTGGACCGGGGCAAGACCGGCTTCTTGGGCATCGGCTCCGTGCCCGCCAAGGTAAAGCTCACCTACGAGGCCCCCGACGAGCCCGCCCCCGCCCCCGTTCCGCCTGTGGCGGAGGTCAAGCCCGCCCCCAGGCCGGAAAAACCCGCCGCCCCCAAGC
>CAJTLI010000066.1 GCA_910577525.1 uncultured Oscillospiraceae bacterium
GGATTTGGCTTCTTCTGAGAAAATGTGATCCAAAACCTCCACAATGTTGAGCTTGTCCGCCACGGCCCGTTCCAGGTAGTTGTCCAGAATTTCCAGCGTGTTTTTCATCTTGAGGGCTTCCAGGTTTTCCCTCAGCCTGTCCATGGTAAATTCAGTCATACAGCACCTCGTCATATCTGGATAAATCGGACGGTTTTAAGGGCGAAGTGCCTGCCCGATGAGCCGCATTATTTCAATCTTATTCAAGCACGGTCAATATACCATGAGGTACATGGTATGCCCCTCAAACCAAATCTGCTCCTCTGATACGAGAGAATCCCAGTCTTTTTCCTGGAAGTATGCAGACCATATCTCATCTGGCATGGCTTCAGATCGGAAGCGCCTCTCATCTCTTCACAGCGGCCTCTCGCTCCGCCAATGCGGCATATTGCGCCCAAACCACGGGCAGCACCTGCTCCAGGCCGTACCGCTCCGCCGTTTCCCCGGCGTTTCGGGCCAACTCCCGCCGCAGTTGT
Source organism: uncultured Oscillospiraceae bacterium (assembly GCA_910577525.1). Lineage (GTDB taxonomy): Bacteria > Bacillota > Clostridia > Oscillospirales > Oscillospiraceae > Enterenecus. The sequence goes on from CAJTLI010000066.1 coordinate 516, forward strand.
TCAGACCCCACAAGCCGCATGGCCTGCCTGGCGCAAACCTCCGCATCCCCGTAAGGATACACCAGCCCCGTCACCCCGTCCTCGATGAGGTCGCTGTGCCCCTTCACATCGCTGGCTACAACTGGAAGTCCTGCGTACATGGCCTCCATGATGTTGAAGGGCAGGCCCTCGCTCCGGCTGGCGGACACCGCCGCGTCCGCCATGGCGTACCAGGCCGGGATATCCCGGACCTGACCAGGAAACAGCACCCGGTATTCCAGCCCCAGTTTTTGGGACAGCTCCCTGCATTCCTCCCGCAAGGCCCCCTCCCCGGCCAGCACTAACCATACCTTTTGGGGTAGATGCTCCATAGCCCGAATGATAACCTTTTGACTTTTCCGCGCCGAAAATTCCGCCGCGTATATAAGAACAAAGGCATCCTCCGGGATACCCAGTTCTTTTCTCAGGCGCTGACGGGTATCTGGTGGGACCTTGTCAAAGCGCGAGAAGTTCACCCCCACCCCCGGAACCTGGACCACCCTTCCTCCCAGTTGATAACGTTCCGCCAGCTCACAGTCCCATTGGTTCATGGTGAGCGCCAGATCTGTATCCGAAGCCATCCAACGCTCCGCTGCCAGCAAAAGGTTCCGCTTCAGCCAAGGGGTCTCATCGTCAAACAGATATCCATGGACCATATTGGCTGCTTTGGGCCGCTCCTCCAGCCCCCACAGGGCCAGCCGGGTGAAAAATGCCGCTAGGGAGGTGTGGGTAACAACCAGAGCATAGTTCTCCCGCCGCATTTCATCACTCAGCAGGATAGATGCCTTGAGATTCTTCGGGGACCACATGGACTTCTCAAAGGGCAGGTCAATGACCCTCTCCACATCGGAGATCGGCATGGGACTGCCCCCGCAGGCCACGTGGACTGTCCAGCCCTCCTCCCGGAATTTCCGCAGATAGGGCAGATGAAAATTCACGATGTGGGAGTATGTAGACGCGGTAAACAGCACCTTCCGGCCCATGGGTATCCCCTTCTTTCAGTTCAGCGCCTCTCTGTTCACGAATTTTCCCCGAAACACCGTGGTCAGCAGGATCTCAATGTCGAACAGTAAGCTCCAGTGTTCGATATAATACACATCGTGCTCCACACGGGCCTTGATGGAGGTGTCCCCCCGCAGGCCGTTCACCTGGGCCCAGCCCGTGATGCCGGGCCGCACCTGGTGCTTCACCATGTACAGCGGCACGTCCTCCTTGAACTTCTCCACATAGTAGGGGATCTCCGGCCTGGGTCCCACCAGGCTCATGTCCCCCTTCAGCACGTTGAAGAATTGGGGCAGCTCGTCCAGGGAGCACTTGCGCATGAACGCCCCGAATTTCGTCTTTCTGTCATCATGGTCGGTGCTCCATGCGGTATTCTGCTTGCCGTTCACCCGCATGGAGCGAAACTTGTACATATAGAAGGGCTTTTTGTCCCGGCCTATTCGCTCCTGCCTAAAGAGGATGGGGCCCGGCGAGGACAGCTTCACCCCGATGGCGCAGGCCAGCATCACCGGCGAAGTCAGGATGATGAGCGCCAGTGAGCCGGTGATGTCCATGGCCCGCTTGCAGAAAGCGTTGGCCCAGTTGTCCAGGGGGATGCGCCGGAAATTCAATAAAGGGATGCCGTCCAGCTCGTCGAATTGGGGATTGGAGGGCATATACTTTGCGTAAAAGGGGATGATGGACAGCTTGGTCCCCGTTTTTTCGCAGGCGGCGATGATCTCCGGCATCCGCCCGTAGTCCTCCGCCCCGATGGCGCACACCGCCTCGTCCGGGCGGTGCTGGTCCAGCAGCCGGCCCAGTTTTTCATATCCGCCAAACCACTTCAGCGCCCCAAGCTCTTTCCATGGGCGGGCAGACACGTAGCCCGCCACCGTGTAGCCCAGCTCCCGGTCCCCACGCACCGTCTCCCAGTAGATCCGGGCCATCTCTCCGCCGCCGATGAGGAGGACATGCTTCTGGTTGTAGCCCTTCTGCCGGAAGTAACGCAGGCCCCGGCGCAGCACCACCCGCTTGCAGCTCAGCAGACCGCCGCTGAGGAGGAACCAGATCACCAGCGTCAGCCGGGAGAAGTCGATGTAATGCTGGACGAACAGGAAGCTGAGCAGCGCCCCCATCACCAGCGCCCCCGCCAGCCACAGCCGCTCCAGCTCCTTGCGCAGGCGGATGCCGCGATGGGACTGGTACAGCCCGAAGGCGGCGTAGGCGAACAGCTGGACAGCAGTCAAGATCGTTCCCAGCGCCAGATACCGGGGCAGCGGCACCGTGATGATACCGTTGGGCAGGAGGTAAAAGCGTATCCAGAAGGCAACGGGCAGGGACAGGTACAAAATGGCCCCGTCGCTGAGCACATGCAGCCGGTTCAGCAGCCGTTGGTTTTCCTTTATCATGCGTTTTCTCTCTTTTTACACGTTATTCGCGCATTCTGGCGATGAACGCCTGGGCCTGTCCGTCCAGCTCGATGTGGCCCAAATTTTGTTCGTTCCAGGCATCCAGCAGATCCGCGATATGACGGACGCCCGCCCGGTATTCCTCCGTGTCCTGCTCGTACTGCTCCAGCAGATCGAAGGTTTTCTGCCACACGGTGGCATCGGCGGAGACATAGTTCACATACTTCTCCGCCTGCACCAGCCCCTGCTCACTCCGCCCCGTTTGCAGGTAATATTCTGCCAGATAGATGGGGATGGAGTTGGAGTCCAGCTTGGCCAGCCGGGCGGCGTATTCGTCCGCTTTCTCCCGGATTTCCTCGTCCGTTTCTGAGGCTCCAACCTGGACCACATAGGTGAGCAGGTAATCCGCCTTTTCAAAGGGGTCCAGGGCCGCGGCCTGTGCCAGCTGTTCCAGGTTCGAGGGATCTGTCACCAGGTTTCGGGCCGCGATGTTGCAGCCCAGCAGAACCTCAAACAGGACCAGCAGGGCGCATATACCAAGGGCCAGCCCATTTTTCACAGCTTTCTTTTCCATCCAGGCCGGGAGCGGGATCTTATCCCCGCAGCACAGACCGGTGGCGGCGAACACACCGAATATGACAGGCAGGGAAGCAAAATGGGAGAAAGTCCCCTCCACGGCGCTGTGCCCGGCGATAAAGACCACCGCCGCACCTAGAGCAGGGGCCAGGGGTTTCTTCCGGCCCCGCCATGCACAGGCCATGCCCACCGCCATCATGCCTAAAAACAGCGCAAGGCCCACAATCCCCTGCTCCACCAGGGTCTGGATGTAATGGCTGTGGGCGTATTTGGTGAAATAATAGAAGGACTGCACGCCGTTCACGCTGTTGGCATAGGCGCCCAGTCCCAAGCCGACGACTGGGCTGCGCCGGGACAGCCTCAACCCATCCTCAAAGAAAGCGAATCGCTGGATGGCGTTCTGGTTGGACCACAGGCCCTGGAGACGGTTGGCGATGAAGCCCGGGAGCAGGAGATAGTCCAACGGCACCTTGCCGGAACCCAATTCTCCCACGTACTCCACCGAATCCAGCCGGACCTCCTCGGCGGCGCAAAAGGTAAACCACACCACCTGGCTGTCCTCCGGCACGGTGAACGCCGCCTGGGACAGTGGACCTTGGTATAGATCCAGATAGGTGTGCATCACAGCGTTTTCCCGGTTTTGGCTTTGGATGACGACAGTTGGGTCCCCGTCCGCCTCTGTTGTGAGCGTATAAGCCCCCGGCGCGGGGTATGCGGAGCGCCGCAGAGACTCCCCAGGCTGGAGGGACGCTCCAATTGTAAGGTTACAAGCGGCAATGACAAAGACGACCAGAACGGCCAGCAGGGAAGCAACCAGGGCGGTCACCGCCTTCCCGTGGCCCTTCAGCTTGTCCGCTAACTTCTGCCCCGCCAACAGATCCAGGGCGCACAGCGCCGCCGCCCCGCCGATGGCACACATCAAGGGAATGGGCCGGACGCCGTTCCACGCAGTCATGGAGGTCACGGAGATGGGGAAGGCGGCCAGCAGGGCGACCGCCAGTGTTTCCACCATCAGGATTAGCAGACTCGTCCGCTGCTCCGATCCCGTCAGTGCCAGCAGGGCCAGAAACGCCGGAACAATCATGATACTGGCCCCAAGGCTGAACGCCAGGACAAAGGACAGAGAATTGAGGAACAGGCAGGCCAGGTGGACCGCCCGCTGTCTCGGCCGTTCAGAGGACACCGACAGACCTAGGCTAAGCAAGACCCCGATACCCACACAGGTCGCAAAGGTGTTTGGATACAGAAGGATGGAGGTCATGCGGACCCCTTCTTCCACCGCGGGGATATCCAGGTAGTCGGTGGAGAACCAGCTCAGCGCCGTCATCACCGGAGTACTGATAATCCGGGTGGACAGCAGATCGATACTCACCAGCCCGGCGAAGGCGGAAAAGCCCTCAAGCAGCTCCGCCAGCCTCCGTTCCGGCTTTTCTCCCCCAATGAACGCCAGCAGGATCAGCGTCAGGCAAAACGCCGTCATCACCTTTAGAATCTCATGCAGCGCGAACTTTTTGGACACAGCATAAAAACAGCTGACCAAATCCATCAGCACCATCGCCGAGAGGGCTAGCATAGGGAGCTTGAGCCGGTCCCGCAACCGGCTGTAGAACAAAAACGCCGCCGACAGCGCCAGCAGGGTCAGCAGCATTGCCATGGGTCTGACGGTGGCCGCTGAGCACAGGCACACGGTCAAGAAGTACGCCCCTGCAGCCAGAACCATGCCCAATCCGCCCAGGGCCGTCCGTGCGGATGGATTCATTTGAGATTTGCGGGCCATTTCATATCGCCTCTTTCCGAAAACTCCTTTGCCCAAATTCCCGCCGCACACCGCCGGGGATTTGGGCAAAGGAGGGGGCCGAAGCCCCCTCCTTCCCGCTGGGGTCGCGTTATCGTCTGCGAGCAGATGGCAACGCGGTCTGAAGTAATTTAGAACGTGACCTGGAGGCCCTTGATGGCTTTCAGGGACCGGCCGCTCACCTGGATGGAGAAGCCGATATTGCTGCCGCTGGCCTGGGCGGAGATTTTAGCGTTGCCGCTGGTCCCGAACACGGTGGCCAGGGCCTCGTTGGGGATGGAGATGATGGCCACATCACCCATCTCGTAGGTGAGGTTGGCGCCGGTCTTCTCGGCAAAGGCGGTCAGGGCCTTGGCGGGGATGGACACGTCCACCTTGGTGGCGCCCTTGGCCTCGACCTTCAGCACCAGCTCATCGCCGGTGACCTGTTCGGCCATGGCCTCCAGGGCCTTCTCGGAAACCACGACGGTGGCCGTGCCAGCCACAACCTTCGCCTCAATGGTGGCGGAGCCGTTCTCCACCTTGACCTCGGCGGCATCCACGGTGGTGGTCACAGGAGCCGTATCGGGGACGGTGGGATCATAGCTGCCGCTAGGGGATTGGTTGATGTCGCCGGCGGCGCCGTCAGCGCTGGCGGCCAGGACAGCGGCGGGCGCCATGGACAGGACCAGGGCCAGCGCCAGCAGCTTGGCGATAAATTGCTTCTTCATAATGGCATTTCTCCTAACTGATTCATTTTAGATTTTTCATGTGCGGCGCGTTTGCCGCGGGGCGCTCACTTTACCGGGGGTGGACGCACCCTAAAGCAGCGCTGAAGCCCCGCGCAGTTGAGGAATTCCCGCTTCTCGCCCATGGTTCTCACCTCCTTTCAAGGTGACCGCGCCGCGTCCGGCGTATCAAGTAAATGTTTTTTGTGAATATGTCGCCGTCACACCAAGTCCCGGTACAGGAAGGTCATGATCTGGCCCCGGGTGCAGGTGTCGCCGGGGGAGAAGGTGGTGGGGCTGGTACCGTTGGTGATCTCCTTGCTCACGGCCCACGCCACGGCCTGGGCATAGGCCGCGCTGGCCGGAACGTCGGAGAAGCCGCCGCCCTGGGCGGCTGGGCCGCCCGCCAGCTTCCACAGATAGGTCACCGTGGAGGCGCGGGTGCAGGGAGCGTTGGGATCAAAGGTGCTGCCGGAGAGCATTCCCTTCTCGCGGGCCCACAGCACCGCCTTATAGAAGTAATCCTCGGCCTTGATGTTGGCATAAGGATTGGCAGTGTTTGATGGCTCGGGACGGCCCATGGCCCGCCACATAAAGGTCAGGATCTGGGCGGTGGTACACCGCTCATCGGGGGAGAAAGTGGTGGGGCTGGTGCCGTTGGTGATCTCCTTGCCCACCGCCCAGTCGATGGGCTGAGCATAGGGGGAGCTGACCAGCACATCGGAGAAGCCGCCTACGGTGACGTTCACGACGCCATACTGCCCACCCATCCGAACGATGGCGGTATCCTGGAGGAAATCCGCCGCGCCGTCATACTCAAACGGGGTAAGCGCTTTGCCTGTTTTGTCGATGAACCCCCATTTACCCCCCTGGCATACCGCCGCCAGACCGTTGGAGAAGTCGTGAGCTTTCTCGTATGCCGGAGCGATGACTTCCTTGCCGTTTTTGTCGATGTAGCCGTATTTTCCGGCACTTTCGACTAAGGCCAAACCATCGGCTGTGAAGTTCCCGGCGTGGGCATACTTGGGGGAAACCACCGCCTTTCCGGTCTTGTCGATGTAACCCCACTTGCCGTTGGTTTCTACTGCTGCCAGGCCATTGGAGAAGCGGGAGGAAGAAACATATTGCGGGGTGATAACCTCATTCCCGGTCTGATCGATATAGCCCCATTTCCCGTTTTTGCTCACCTTGGCAAGGCCCTCGTAAAATGTGCCCACGGAGTCATAGGAAATGGAGGCCGTCTCTTTGCCGGTCTTGTCGATGAAGCCCCACTTGCCGCCTTTACTCACCGCCGCCAGGCCCTCAGAGAACACCAGGGCTTGGTCATACTGGAGGGCGACGGCCTCCTTGCCGGTGCGGTCCACGTAGCCCCATTTCCCGCCCTTGCGCACCAGAGCGAAGCCGTCTGAGGTGAAGTTATAGCCTCCATCGTACTGCGGGGCCACGACAGTTTTGCCGGTCTTGTCCACATAGCCGCATTTGCCGTCTTTGGTCACCAAGGCCAGGCCGTTGGAAAAACTGGATACAGCCTCATATTGCGGGGCAATGACGGTTTTGCCGGTCTTGTCGATGAAACCGAACTTTCCGTT
>CAJTLI010000067.1 GCA_910577525.1 uncultured Oscillospiraceae bacterium
CCCCCTCCCCCACCCGGGCGCCGGAGGCCATGGGGTTCAGTCTGGGCTATGACCCCTCCGCCTCCCTCCACCCCATCACCGGGGACAGCCAGGTGAATCAGGATCTGACGGGGCTGGTGTATCAGGGGCTGTACGAGCTGGACAACGAGTTTACCCCCCATCCGGTGCTGGCCGCCTCCGGCGCGCCCAGCGGGGACGGGTACAGCTGGACCTTTACCATGAAGGCCGGGGCGGTGTTTTCAGACGGCACCCCCCTCACCGCCCAGCACGCCGCCGCCTCCCTAAACGCGGCCCGGAGCTCCGCGCTGTACGCCGCCCGGCTGTCCGGCGTCACCGGCGTGTCGGCAGCGGACGAGGCCACGCTGGCCGTCTACCTCTCCGCCCCCAACGGAAACCTGCCCGCCCTGCTGGACGTGCCCATCGTGCTGGAGCGGGAGGAGGGCCCCGCCCCCCTGGGCACGGGCTGCTACCAATACGAGCTGGCCGGGGACCGGCTGTTTCTGGAGACCAATCCCCACCACGCCGGGGGGGCGGCGCTGCCCTGGTCCACCGTGCCGCTGACCGCCGTGACCAGCGCCGACGAGCGCATCGCCGCCTTTGACAGCGGGGACATCACCGCCGTCACCACGGATTTTACCGACCCCTACGCGCTGGGATACTCCAGTAGCTATGAGACCTCTGACTTTCCCACCACGGTAATGCTGTATGTGGGCTTTCAGACCGGGTCCGGTCCCTGCCAGTCCAACCTGGTCCGTCAGGCATTCTCCAGGGCCTTTGACCGGGAGGCCCTGGTGCAGGCGGAGCTGTCCGGCCACGGGGACGCCGCCAGCCTGCCCCTCTCCCCGGCCTGCGCCGGCTATGACCGGGAGGCCGCCGCCCTGCTGGACTATGACCTGGAGCAGGCCGCCGCCCTGCTGGCCCAGGCGGGCTATGAGAGGAACGAGGAGGACGGGCTGCTCTACCGCCGCCGCGGGCCGCTGGAGGTCACGCTGGCGGTGAACAGCGACAACGAGTGCCGTCAGGCGGTGGCCGCCGCCCTGGTCCGGTCCCTGGAGGAGCTGGGGGCGAGCGTCACCGTCAGCACCCTGCCCTGGGAAGGCTACCTCAGCGCCCTGGCCCAGGGGAAGTTCGACCTCTACCTGGGCGAGGTGCGCCTCACCGGGGATTTCGACCCCTCTCCCCTTCTGGCCGGGGCGCTGAACTACGGCGGGTACGCCGGCTGGGAGACGGCCCAGGCCCTGAGCGCCTGGAAGGGGGCCCAGGGAGAGGGGCGGGAGGAGGCGGCTCAGGCTCTGTGGGCCCGGTTTGTCCAGGACGCGCCCATCGCCCCGCTGTGCTTCAAACGGGGGTCCCTGTTGGTGCGGTGGGGGATGGCCTCCAACCTCCAGCCCACCCGGGCCAACCCCTTCTACCGCATCGAGGAGTGGTCCACCGCCTCAAGCCGTTGATTATTTCCGGCGGAACACCCGCCGGGTGAAGGAGAAATAGACCATGAAAAGCCAAGTATTCCGCTGCTTTGTCCGCAAGCGCCCCGGTTTTGACGTGGAGGCCGCCGGCCTGTGCCGGGACCTGCGGGAGCAGCTGGGGATCAGGGAGCTGGACAGGGTGGCCGTCCTCCACCGCTACGACGTGGAGGGCGTCAGCGCCGAAGTATACGAACAGGCCAAGGGAACGGTGTTTTCCGAGCCCCAGGTGGACGAGGTGTGCGACGGGGACTTCCCCCGCCCCGCCGTCCCCCACACCCTGCTGGCGGTGGAGGCCCTACCGGGCCAGTTCGACCAGCGGGCGGACTCCGCCGCCCAGTGCGTCCAGCTTATGACCGGCCAGGTCCGGCCCCTCATCGCCTACGCCAAGGTGTATGTGCTGGAGGGTGCGCTGTCCCAGGCCGGGCTGGACAAGATCCGCGGCTACCTCATCAACCCGGTGGAGTGCCGGGAGGCGTCCCTGGACAAGCCGGACACCCTGGCGCGGGACTACGACGCCCCCGGCCGGGTGGCGGTGCTGGAGGGCTTCACCGATCTGGACGAGGGGGGCCTGAAGGGCGAGCTGGACCGGCTGGGCCTTGCCATGGACCTGGACGACCTGAAATTCCTGCAAAACTACTTCCGGGACTGGGAGCGCCGGGAGCCCACCATCACCGAGGTGCGGGTGGTGGACACCTACTGGTCCGATCACTGCCGCCACACCACGTTCTCTACCCATCTGAACGGGGTTGACATCCAAGACGAGCGGGTGCGGGGGGCCTATGAGCGCTATCTGGCCGCCCGAGAGGAGGTCTACGGCCCCGAGAAGGCCAAAAAGCGTCCCCAGACCCTGATGGACATCGCCACCATTGGCACCAAGGTGCTGAAAAAGCGGGGTCTCCTGCCCGAGCTGGACGAGAGCGAGGAGATCAACGCCTGCTCCATCCATGTACCCGCCGTGGTGGACGGGGAGGAGCAGGACTGGCTGCTCATGTTCAAGAACGAGACCCACAACCACCCCACCGAGATTGAGCCCTTCGGCGGCGCGGCCACCTGCATCGGCGGCTGCATCCGGGATCCCCTGTCCGGCCGGGCCTACGTCCACCAGGCCATGCGGGTCACCGGCGGCGGCGACCCCACGGTGCCCCTGTCCGAGACGCTGGAGGGCAAGCTGCCCCAGCGGAAGATTGCCCAGACCGCCGCGGCGGGCTACTCCTCCTACGGCAACCAGATCGGCCTTGCCACCGGGCACGTGGCCGAGCTCTACCACCCCGGCTACATCGCCAAGCGGCTGGAGTGCGGGGCTGTTGTGGCGGCGGCCCCCGCCGGCCATGTCCGCCGGGAGCGCCCCGCCCCCGGGGACGTGGTGATTCTCTTAGGGGGCCGCACGGGCCGGGACGGCATCGGCGGGGCCACCGGCTCCTCCAAGAGCCACAACAAGAAGTCGCTGGCGACCATGGCCAGCGAGGTTCAGAAGGGCAACGCCCCCGAGGAGCGCAAGCTCCAGCGGCTGTTCCGGGACGAGAACGCCACCCGGATGATTAAGCGCTGCAACGACTTCGGCGCGGGGGGCGTGTCGGTGGCCATCGGCGAGCTGGCCGACGGGCTGGCCATCGACCTGGACGCGGTGCGCAAGAAGTACGAGGGGCTGGACGGCACGGAGCTTGCCATCTCCGAGAGCCAGGAGCGCATGGCGGTGGTGGTGTCTCCCGAGGACGAGGAGCAGTTCATCTCCCTGGCCCAGGCGGAAAACCTGGAGGCGTACCGGGTGGCGGTGGTGACAGAGAGCCCCCGGATGGTGATGACCTGGAGGGGCCAGACCGTGGCGGACCTCTCCCGGGAGTTTTTGAACACCAACGGCGCGGTGAAGCGGGCCCGTGTGTCCGTACCGGAGCGGAATTACGAACTGGTCGGGTACGATTTTTCCAATCTGCGGGAGATGGCGGCCAGCCTGAAGTGCGCCTCCCGCCGGGGGCTGGTGGAGCGGTTCGACGGCTCCATCGGCGCGGGATCCGTGCTCATGCCTTTTGGTGGCAAGACCCAGACCACCCCCGCCCAGGCCATGGCGGCGCTGCTGCCCACCATGCCGGGGGAGGAGACCGACCAGGCCAGCGTCATGGCCTGGGGCTGCAACCCGGAGTGGCTGTCCGCAGACCCCTTCGCCGGGGCTCGGGCCAGCGTCACCGTGTCTCTCGCCAAGATCGTGGCGGCGGGGGCGGACTACCACGACGCCTACCTCACCTTGCAGGAGTTTTTCGAGAAGCTTCGCAATGAGCCGGAGCGCTGGGGCAAGCCCTTCGCCGCTTTGCTGGGGGCGCTGGACGCCCAGCTTGACTACGGCGCGGCGGCCATCGGCGGCAAGGATTCCATGTCCGGCTCCTTCCTGGACCTGGACGTGCCCCCCACCCTCATCTCCTTCGCCATCGCCCCGGTGAAGGCGGGAGACGTGCTCTCCCCCGAGTTCAAGGAGGCGGGCCATCCGGTGTATGTGTTCATGGGCGGGTCCAAGGACCCGTCCGCCTGGGACACCCTCCACAAGCTGGCCCAGGAGGGCAAGGTAAAAGCCGCCTGGGCGGTGGAGCACAACCTCGCCGAGGGCATTATGAACATGTCCTTCGGCAATCGGATCGGCTTCCGGGCTGACCCCGAGTTGGAAATACTCTGGTATGCCCCCGCCCAGGGCAGCATCGTCGCCGAACTGACAGAGGAGGTGGATATCCCCAACGTGGTCCGGCTGGGCATGACCACGGAGGAGCCCGCCGTCACGCTGCATCACAACGGGGACTTGCCCCCCCAGCACCTCAAGGGCGAGGATTCCGCCCCCATTGACGAGCTGCTGAAGCTGAACGAGGACGTGCTGGAGGAGGTCTACCCCACCCGGGCGGGCACCGACCAGCCGGTGGAGCCCATCACCTGGGAGCGCCGCTCCCCCGCCGTGTTCGACGGCGAGATCGCCCGCCCCCGGGTGGTGATCCCCGTGTTCCCCGGCACCAACTGCGAGTATGACAGCGTCCGGGCCTGCCTGCGGGCGGGGATGGACGCGGAGACGGTGGTGATCCGCAACCTGACCCCGGACGCCCTGGCGGACTCCGCCCTGGAGCTGGAGCGGGCCATCCACAACGCCCAGATCCTGTTCCTCCCCGGCGGCTTCTCCGGCGGCGACGAGCCGGAGGGCTCCGCCAAGCTCATCGTGTCCTTCTTCCGCAACCCCCGGCTGGCCGACGCGGTCCACGACCTTCTGAAGCGCCGGGACGGCCTGATGCTGGGCATCTGCAACGGCTTCCAGGCCCTGCTGAAGCTGGGGCTGCTGCCCCGGGGCGAGATCACCCCCGTGGACAAGGAGAGCCCCACCCTGACTTACAACCTGATCGGGCGGCATCAGAGCCGGTACGTCACCACCCGGGTGTGCTCGGTGAAGTCCCCCTGGATGCTGCTCAGCCACGTGGGCGACCTCCACGCCATCCCCGTCTCCCACGGCGAGGGCCGGTTCGTGGCCCCCCAGGCCGTACTGGACCAGCTCATCGCCAACGGGCAGATCGCCACCCAGTACGTGGACGCCCAGGGCGTGCCCTCCATGGACATCGCGGTGAACCCCAACGGCTCCATGGGGGCCGTCGAGGGCATCTTCTCCCCCGACGGCCGGGTGTTCGGCAAGATGGGCCACTCCGAGCGGCGGGGGGAGTTTGTGGCGAAAAACATCCCCGGCGACAAACTCCAGCCCATTTTTGAGTCCGGCGCGCTGTACTTCAGGTGATCCTGCCGGGTACTCCGGCCTTTGCGCGATAAAACAAACCCCCGCTTTCCGGCGCGCCGGAAAGCGGGGGTTTGTTTGTTTTGGAAAAGGCCGCTGCGTGATTTGAGGAAAGCTCTCCCGGAACTCACCGGGCGGAGACGTATTTGTGCAGCGTGCGGCGCACCGCGCCGGGGCCCGCGAAGAGCTCCGCGGCCATGGCCTCGATGCGATCCCCCAGCCCGGCCTCGTACAGGTCCACGCCGAACACGTCCTTCCGGCTGTAGAGGGCTTTGAGGCAGCTCATGTCCTGGGCGCCCTCCTTCACCTCCAGACCGGCCACCATGGGCTGGAGCTCCGCCAGCAGGGGGTCGGGAGACGGGGTGAAGGCGTTCCCCTGGTCGTCCACGCCCCGGAGATACCGGGCGTAGCCCGCCAGCACCAGGGGGATGAGCACCAGCTCATTTTTATCCAGCCCCTTGGCCCCGTAGGCCTTGATGGTCTCGCCGAAGCGGATGGGCAGCTTCTGGGAGGTGTCGGTGGCGATGCGCTGGGGAGCGTCGGGCATGAAGGGGTTGGGCAGGCGCTTGTTCAGCACCGCGTCGATGAAGTCGGCGGGCTTGAGCACGCCGGGGTCCACCACCACGGGCATGGCCTCTTGATAGCCCATCTTGGTGATGAGTCCCCGCAGGTCCTCGTCCTTCATCTCGTCGGAGATGAGGGTGTAGCCCAACAGGCACCCGTAAATAGACATGGCGGTGTGCAGCGGGTTCAGGCAGGTGCACACCTTCATCCGCTCCACCTTGTCCACGGTGGCCCGGTCGGTGTACAGCACCCCGCCCTGCTCCAGGGGGGGCCGGCCGTTGGTGTAGCGGTCCTCCACCACCAGATACTCCGTCTCCTCCGCGTTGACGAAGGGGGCGGTGTAGGTCTTTTTTTCGGTGATGATGACGTCCCGGTCCTCAAAGCCGTCCTGTTCCAGCATTCTCTGGACCAGGGCGTCGGGCCGGGGGGTGATCTTATCGATCATGGACCAGGGGAAGGTGACTTTGCTCTCGTCGGTGAGGTAGGCCAGGAAGCCCTGGTCCACCAGCCCGGCCTTGGTCCAGGCGTTGGCATAGGCCATGACAGCGTCCCTCATCTTGTCCCCATTGTGGGAGCAGTTGTCCATGCTCTGAAGGGTCAGGGGCAGCGCCCCGGCCTGATACCGCTTGTAGAGCAGAGCGGTGACTTTGCCCATGATGAGGGCGGGTGTTAAACCCCGCTCCAGGTCCGCCGGGGACACGGAGTAGCCCTTCTCGGTGATGGTGAAGCTCACCATCTGGAGGGAGGGGGCGGTCATGACCGCCTCCAGCCGGGCCCAGTCGCCGGTAAACTGGGGGTCGGCCTTCAGGCTCTCGGTGACGGAGGCCACCACCTTCTTCTGGATGGAGCCGTCGGACTGGAGCACCACCAGCAGGCTCAGGTTGTCATAGGGGGCGTAGGCCCGGTCGATAATCTCAAAGTCGAAGCCCTCGGCCACGATAACGCCCCGGTCATACGCTCCCTTGTCCAGCACGTCCTGGAGGATGGCGGCGGGGAAGGCCCGGAAGATGTTGCCCGTGCCGAAATGGAGCCAGGTGGGCTGGTCATAGGTCTTGGCCCGGACGGCCTGAATGTCGAACTTCGGGAGCTGATAGCCCGCCCAGGTCTTGGGGTCGGGCGTGCCCTTCAAAATGCCGGTGAGTTTCACTTCTGCTCCGCCTCCTTATCCATCATGTCCCAGGCGCCCAGCATATACATCACGCCCAAAGCCCGGTCGTAGAGACCGTAGCCGGGGCGCACGGTGCCGGGGCCCTCGGTCCACAGGTGCCGCCCGTGGTCGGGGCGGATGTAGCCGTCAAACCCGCAGTCGTGGTAGGCCCTGAGGATGTCCAGAATGCCGGTGTCGCCGTCGCAGTCCCGATGGCTGGCCTCGGAGAAGTCGCCGTTGGGGAAGTGCTTCACGTTGCGGATGTGGGCGAAGGCGATCCGGTCGCAGTGCTTTCGCACGATGTCCGCCACGTTGTTGTCCGGGTCGGCGTTCAGGCTGCCGGAGCACAGGGTGAGGCAGTTATAGGGGTCGTCCACCATTTTGAGGAACTTGTCGATGGCCGCGCCGCTGGTGAGCAGCCGGGGCAGGCCGAAGATGTCCCAGGGGGGGTCGTCCATGTGCACCGCCAT
>CAJTLI010000068.1 GCA_910577525.1 uncultured Oscillospiraceae bacterium
GTTGTCAGGATAACGGCTGGTGTTGGACTTGAACGGGTAATGAATAACCGTGACGTCGGTGGCCTTCTCCAGGTCGTTGCCGCCCTGCTTGGCGACCCAGGCCTGGAAGATATCATCTATCGTGAGGCTGTCCTTTTTGTCAGTCAGCCACGTCTTCATCGCCTGGTCGCTGGCCTGGAGCTCGCGATCCGCGAACTTGCCGACGCCGTCGCTCACGTAGACGGTCTGCCACGCGCTGACGGTCTCGACAGTGCCATCTTCATGAGTAAAGTCGAACCACACGCAGAAGGCGTAGGGGCCGTTCTTCAAGTTGGTCGTCTTCGCGGTGTGTTCCGTGTTGGCAGTCGCGTCCAGCACGATCTTCTCGGCGTCGTCGTACGTCCGGAACTCCACGGCATAGACCTCTACGTTGTCCAGGTCCGAGAACGCCTCGTAGGTCAGGATGTTGCCCTCGATGCTGGCACGGATACCCCAGAAGCCCTGCTTATCCGTGTACAGGCCGGTGGAGTACCGGTTGTCGCCGAGTTTGTCGCAGCCGGCGTACCAGGTGTCGCGGAAGTCGTAAAAGTAGGTGTAGTACTTGCCGGATTTCTCCTGGTAGTCCAGCTTGCGGAACGTATCGTAGCTGATATTGGTCAGGCTGGGATATTTGGTAGTACCGTAGGCCACGCGGGTCTTGGCCGTGCTGGAAGTGCTTGCGGCCACGGAAGCGACGGCGTTGGCCGGGGTCTGGTCGTAGACTTCTACGTAGGCCGTGCCCTGGGGGAGGCCCTTGGGATGGGCGTCGTTGCTATCGCCGCCCAGGTCGAGGATGCTTAAGCAGAGAATGGCGAGGATGCTTGTAATGAGAATGGCTGCGGTAAAGCGTTTGTTCTTCTTGTCGGGAAAATACATTCTGATCGCGCTCCTTTCTAAGCGTAATGATAAATTTAGTAGGCGGGCCTGCGGTTTGCTGTTCTTGTTCTGGCAGGTCTGCTCTACTCCCACCGTTGTGCCACGGCAAAAGCCGGGGCACATGAGGACGGAGGTGCCAAGCCGATGTCCCAAGCCGTCCGCCGCGTTCCGGTCTCCGGGGCGTGGCGGGGTTTACTTATTGTACTACGCTCCAACCCTCCTCTATCTATTTGGATATTGTCCTCGACGTTCCGCCCTTGGGGGTGGGGCCTCCCCCGTCCCCCAAGAGCTTCTTGGACCGTCGAGACAACAAAAGCGGCGCAGGGCACAATAATCCCTACACCGCTGAAGCTACGCACACAAGCCATTGATTTCCCCATTGATTATTGCCGGGAAAACCGTTATAATGGGCTTTGGGCGCAGAAAATTTCTGCTGTGTGGGGCTGGTTCTTAACGGGGACTCCCTACATAGGACCTGGGGGGTTGCCGCCCCCCAGGCCTGCCTTATGCTTTTGTTATCTCGTTGCCCATTATAGCTTATGCTGGAAGATAAATCAAGGGTTTTTGACACGGTTTGCACTGGCGAGCCGCTTTTTTTGTTGCAAAACCCACCACGGGGGCGGGCGTGGCCGGATGGTGACGGCTAATCGTATGTGCATGGCAACCCCCTTATGCTGCGGCGGGGGCCCGGAGGACCTGCCGCTCCCACTTGGACATGAAAGCATTGACTTCCGGCGTCGGATCGCAGTTTCCCTTTCCATGCACCTGGATGATCTTCCTGCCCCGAACCTCCACTGTGTAGAACGGCTTGGCCAGGTTCTCGCACCGCCGCAGGAACAGGATGATGCACTCCTTCCGCGCCACGCGATTCGCATATGATCCGACACAGTGGTGTAAAGCGTTTCCCTCAGCGGCCAACTCCTCCGGGGTAGTCGGCAGAAGGAATTTCATGCCGTCTGCCTCGAAGTCCAGGCGCCCGGAGATGGCCTTCATAGCCGCCTTGAAGTCCCGGCGCAGCTGGGCGTCGGCCTTGATCTTCACCCTGCGGGCCACCCTGTCATGCGCCTCCCGCAGATTTTTGGGGTATAGGACGAAGCTGTTGCCCATGTCGTAGTCCAGCTTGGCGCACATGTCCAGGTAGTCGCGGTACTCCGACACGGCGGACTGCATATTATAATAGCGGCCTCTGCCGCCGTCGGTGCGGAGCGCGGCGAACTGCTTGTCCATGTATTTCATGAGCTTGTGGGCCGTCATATGCTTCAGAATCTGGGTCACGTCGCGCTCCACGCCATGCTCCCGCCGCCATAGGAACAGCCCCTGCCGGTCCTTGGCGTCCCCGCACTCCCGGAACGTCAGCAGGTCCCCCACATCCACGTCCAGTGTCCGCAGAAAGGCCACGTCCTCCGGGGCAACGCGTAGAATCCGGTGGGTGCGGCCCTGGGATTCGTCCAGGGTGTCCTTAGATAACTGCCTGTAGGCGAGATCGGCCGCCAGACTGAAGAAGCCGGTTTTAACCAGGTGCTCCAGCCGGGGGTGCTCCAGGTACGCCCGCAGGAACGGCCAGAGCTGCATGGGCTCGTGGAAATGTTCATAGAACGCCGTGACAGGGCAGTACTCCCAGGGCGTCCCCGCCAGTGTCTTCGGCAGGTTCCGACAGTACACATGGCCGCAGGTGACGGCCTCGAAGTTGTCGTTGTAGGGATAGAAGATGGGCCGGTCCCCGGGCATCCAATGGGTCAGCGTGCCCCTGTTGTAAGAATAGTAGTACGGCTCGACCGCCGCCTTGCCGTCCGGGCCGAGCCGGATGAATACGCGGGCGTTCTCGTATATCCGCTCCGTAGGCAGAAGATGGTCGCGGTCGTAGTCGTAATAGACCTTCACGACCCGGGCCACGACCTCGCTGCTGCTGATACGCTCCATGACCTGGACGGTATCGCGGTCATAGGTCCGCCCGGCCTTCCCTGCGGACTTAACCGTCAGCTCCCGCTTGCAATGGGGACACGTAATTTTGCTGTTGTGTGCCGCGCTGGGCAGCGTGGCCTCCTTCCCGCAGGACGTGCAGATCCCGGTCACGGGACGCCGCACCGACGTGTGCCCGCAACGTAAGTACGCCGGCATGACCTCGCGCCGTACCCAGTCCTCCAGGCTCCGGGGAAGGGCGTGGAGGGGGCGCATACGGTCAATAGTCCGCCTCTCCCGCCTGAGCTGGCGCTCCGTGCTGCGCTTGTCAAGGATGGCCTGCTGGGCGTAGGTCAGAGCTTCCATGCCGTCGTGGTTATGGTCGTGGAAGAAGCTGCATACCCTCTGATTGTCCGGGGCGGAGTAGAACACGCATTTCCTGGTGAAGGAATAGTCCTTGCCCAGCCGCTCGAAGCTGGCCTCGCGCCAGCGGGTGGAGCCGTCCTCCCTCCGGGCCAGGGTGATATAGTCCTCTCCCGCCTGGAACATCGTCCAGACGGGCCGAGAATCGCCGGACGCGGCCCGCTTGCGGTCGTAGACGTACAGTACCAGCGTCCGGCGGCGGCCGATGATTTTGACCGCCGTGCGGACGATATAGCCCACCTGCGGAGCATGAAGCAGCCCATGCCCCGGGGGGATGGCGGGGGCAGGGCTGTCGGCGGTAAACTTTCGCAGGGCTTTTTTGTCCAGCATTTCCACCCCTCCTTACATCAGGCTGATTTGCTCCATACCGGCATCCTTCGGCTTTTCGGCTTTGGGCTTCGCCGCAGGAGTCGGCTTTTTGGCTGCCTTGCTCTTGGCCGTCTTACGGGGAGTGGAAGCAGGTACATACGGCTTGGGTACGAATTTTTCATCTTCATTATGATCCTCCTCTGCGTTTTCATCGTTAAAATAATCCTCTGCCCATTGGAAGCACAGGCCGTCGGGCACGTCCAAGCCGTAGACGCCGGTGCGCTGGATGCCGTTGTCCTTCATTTCCTGCTCGGCATACTCCTGGGCCTTCCTGTTGATGTACTGGAAGCAGTGAATCATGGACTTGGCAGGGTCCATGACCAGCATGGCGAAGGCAGCGTCCTTTCTGCACAGTCCTTGGATATGACCAGCCACGGCCTCCTTCATGTTGCGCCGGGTCAGGCGCTCCGTGTCGGCGGCGACGCGCTCCGCCGCTGCCGCCAGCAGTTCGGCGCCGTTCATGGCAGCGATGCGGTCGAGTGCGGCCTGCCGGGCCGCTCTCTTCTCGGCCTGCTTGGCCTCCCACTCGGCTTTCCGCTTGGCCTCGGCGGCTTCGTGGGCCTTGCGCTTGGCGTCGTCGTTTGCGGCGGGGGCGGCGTCCCCCACGGCCAGCTTGACCTCGGGCGGCGGAGGGACGTGGGCCGATGGTTCGGGCGGTTGCTCCGGGGCCGGAGCAGGCTCGGGCTGGGGCGGGACCGGCTCAGGTGGAGCCGGTTCGGGTTCGGGTGCGGCGGGAGCCGACTGGGGCGGGGCCTCCCGGGGCAACGCGCCCTGCTCCGGCGCGGCGGGCAGGGACGTTGCGGCGGAGCGGGTATTGCGGCGGGCCTCACTGGCGATCTCGGAGAAAAATCCCATGTTTCATGCCTCCTGTTGATATGGCGAGAGCGCAGCACGGATTTTCCGTACTGCGCTCCCTGTATTTTTCCTCTGCTATTACCCTTGAGGGCGGCGCAGCCGCCCTTCTTCGGCTTGGCCCTCTGCCGCCAGCTCCAGGTATTGTATCTCGCACGCATCCTGCTTCCTGGCATACTCAATCGTGTTGCGCGTGCCGCCGCTGACGCCGGTGTAGGCGGCAATCAGCAGCGAAGAGCGGTCCACCATCCACTCGTTCCGGCACTGGTATGCGGACCGGGAGTAGGAGTCGCAGACATAGCGGACGGCATCCGCCGCTTGGATGACACGGGCGAACAGCTCCGAGTACCCGTCCTTCCAGTGCAGGCCGAAGCCTTGATAGGGCACGGCGCAGACCAGCCGGATCTCTGGCCGGGAGAGCCGTCGCTCCAAGACCAGCTCCGCCGCCCAAAGGTCAACCCCTTTCGCGGCCCCGGAGATGAACGTCGTGTATCCGCGCCCTATGGCGGCGGTGATCGCCTCGTCCAGCCGCCGGATAACGAGATCGGGGCCTATTTTCAGCTTTTCGGGCCGATGCCCGGTGAAGCAGCAGCAGTATCTTCTATCTGGCAGTTCTTTCATGGCTATTCCTCCGCTTGTGTGGTATACCACGCAATTATAAGCGCATCATCCTATATAATCAAGTCAAATGTGTGGACTGCCACACAAAACGGCATGGGGGTGGGTGCGCATGGATCAGAAAGTCAAGCAGGATTATTGTATCGGCGCGAACCTCCGTCAGCTGCGGAAGCAGGCCGGGCTCACCCAGGAGCAGGTCGCGGCGAAGCTGCAAGTAGCGGGCATCGACATGTCGCGGGACTTCTACGCCCATATCGAATCCGGAGACTACAACGTCCGGGTGAGCGAGCTGTCCGCGCTGCGAAAGATATATCAATGCTCCTACGATGACATTTTCCGGGGCTTCTGATCTACATCAGGTAGCAATACTCCACCCTCCAGCCGTCCTTTCCGCCGCGTTCCTCGGCCATGTACGCCTCCAAGCGGATGTGCGGGTCGCTGCCGTCCAGGTTGTGCGCGAAAATACTGTACCCGCCCATGCAGGAGCGGTATGCCTTGTTGTTACTGGATACGACATAGCTCCGGGATTCCAGGGGATAGGGCTTCTCGAAGCTGTCTTCCGTGAACACGATGCAGCCGGTCAGGTGCTTCTCGGGGCGGGTGCCCTCGTGCTGGAGGAACAGCGCCTTCAGCTCCCCGTAAGTGATTTTTTCCATGTTCATTCCTCCTACCAGACTTGCTTCCAGCCGGGGGAGCCGATGAGCTCCGCCAACTGCTTTTTCCGACTTTCGACTTCCTCCTGCTCACCCTCGCCCGGGAAGTCGGGCGCGTCCAGGTCGAAAACGTCGGCGCCAACGTCGCCGCCCCTGGCGTATACAGCCTGCACCAGGCCGCCGGACACCTCCACAGCGACGGACACGGGGACGGTCCAACTGACTGTCCAGGAGGGACGGTTCTCGGGAATTTCGTAGGTCCATTTGCCGTTCAGCATGGTTCCATGTCCCACACGGAAATCCATTTCCGCGCCCTCGTGCTGCGCCTGGCAGTCAAGGGCCTCATCCTTCGAGTAAAATATTTCTTTCCTTTGGATACTGATTTTCATTTGCAAACCTCATCATATGCGTGCGGGGCGGCCAGGCCGAAGCCTGACCGCCCTATCTTGGTTTATCACGCCGCCGCGTTCCCGCCGCCCTTGCCGCCCAGGTTCAGCGCTGCGTCCAGCTCCGCCAGCCGGGCGGATTTCCGTTGCAGCTCGGCCTCCATGGCGAAGGGCTTCGCGGCCTCGGCCCGGGCGGACTCCAGCTGCTGTCGCAGGTCGGCCACCTTGGCCTGGTACTCCTTCATGTGCTCCGGGAGCTTCGCCAGGGCGTTGTCGATGCGGGTGATGTTGCCCGTGGCGCTCTCGCCCAGGTCGATAGTGTAGGAAACAGCACCCTTGAAGCTGACCTTGTGGTCGCCGAACATGATCATCTGGGCAGTGATGCCGAAGCCCCGGTAGCTGCCGATCTCCACGGGGTCCGTCTCGGCGATGGCGGCGGCGGCGTCCATGAGGGCCTCCCCGGCCCTGTCCTTCTCAAGATAATTGCGTCCGTGGACCTTCATGCCGGCAAAGCCGTTCTCCGGGTGCGGGTGGGCTTTCAACGTCTCCATGTCTGCCCGTATGCCCGCGATTATGGCCTCGGTCTGCTCGATCTCGGCAGGGAAACGCTTCATGACGCTGTCCTCCAGCCGGAACTTCTTGGACTGATAATCGGTCTTCATGATGCGCAGCCGGGCGACCTCCACGTCCAGCTCCATGCGCTCCTTGATACGGGGGTCCCCGGCGCACAGGGCCTTGATCTCGGCGAAGGAGAGGGCCGTCTCGTCCACGTCCTCGCAGGAGCGCAGGGGCGTCCGGCTGGTCATGACCTGGGAGATGAATTTCTGCTTGGCCTCCAAGGTCTGCCACAAATAGGCGTCGAAGGTCGATTCGGTCACATAACGGTAGATGTGGACCTTTTCGTTATCATTTCCCTGCCGGATGATGCGTCCAGCGCGTTGCGTAAGGTCCCTTGGACGCCATGGTGCGTCCAAGTCGTGCGAGGCTATGAGCCGGTCCTGAATATTCGTCCCGGCGCCCATCTTCTGGGTACTGCCGATAAGTACCCGCACCTGGCCGGAGCGGACCTTGGCGAACAGGACCTTCTTCTGCTCGTCGGTGCTGGCGTCGTGGATGAAGGCGACCTGCTCCGGCGGCATCCCGGCGGCGACCAGCTTCGTCTTGCGAGCCTTCTTTTGCAGGGCGCGGCATTCCTCC
>CAJTLI010000069.1 GCA_910577525.1 uncultured Oscillospiraceae bacterium
ACACCAGCACCGACATCATCAGCACCACCGCCAGAATGGTCCACATATAGAGGGTGTCGCCGGGGATCGCCAAAACGGTCTGCTCCGACAGCGTGACGGCCCCGAGGAACCCCGCCAGCGTAAGCGCGGAGACGGCCCGGAACGCGGATTCGCGGTTGAGTTCCTGGCCCCTTGAGAGCCAGACCGCCAAAACGGCCAACAGCCCGTGGAGCAGCCAGAGGGCGGACTGCCCGGCCAGCGTTCCAACGTCCAGAAAGTCCTGGGAGCGGAACAGCACGCCCAGCCATGCCGGCAGGAGAAACGACCAGAAGGAGACGCCGATCTCGTAAAAGATGCCGATAAACAGACCCATTCTCAGCTCGGCCCCTTGCAGCCGGTGGGCGCAGACGGCAATCAACATCGCCTCCAGAGCCATTCGGTAGAAATCCGGCGCATGGAGCAGGGACAGCAAAACCGTGAGAGCCAGCGCCCCGGCCAGCCCCGCCGCGATGCTTTTTCGGTCTGGTTTCTTTACGGACAGCAGCCGGTGAACGAAAGTCAGTCCCGCAAGCACACGCATCGCCCCGGTCAACAGGCCGGAGAGCAGCAGAAGCATATCCGTCATATGTGCGCCCCCCAGTAGGCGTTGATCCGCGCCTTTACCTCTTGCAGATGGGAGCGGCTGATGGGAAGGGCGGCGCCGTTTTTCAGCACAACCGTGCCCTCCTTGACCTGCGTGACATGGATCATGTTGACGATGCAGCCCCGGTCGATGAAGATGAATTCCTCCGCGGCCAGCTCCTCATAGACCTGCTGTAGGCTCTTGCGCACCCTGGCCGCCCCGCCTGCGGTGGTGATGCTGGTGTTCTTGCCGTCCCGGGAAAGGAACAGGATCTCCTTATATGGGATTTTCTCCAGGCGGCTGTTGGTCTGGATGGTGTAGAACTGCCCCTCCTCCAGCTCAATGAGCCGGATGGCGTCGCAGACTGCCCCAGGGAGCCGCCGGGCGATGTCGTTCTTGGGGACGTACCGGAAGATGGACAGCTCAAAGGCGTCGATGGCGTACTCCACATGGGAGGTAATGAAGATAATCTTCACATTGGGCAAAAAGGGCCTGATCTTCCCGGCCAGCTCCATCCCGGTGCTGCCGGGCATTTCAATGTCCAGCAGGATCAGGTCAAAGAAAAACCCATCCTCGGTGATGTCGTAGAGGAGATTGCCGCTGTGGGTGTAGGCGGCGATCTCGCCGGCGCTCCCACATTGCTTCAGGCAGTCCTCCGCGATGCTCCGGTTGGATTGGACGGCGGCACCGTCATCGTCGCAGATGGCAATACGCAGCATGGGGTAATCCACCTCCCTTGCTATTACGATGGAATATTATACTACGGCTGTCCTGCACTGGCAAGCGGCCATCAAGCGTTTTGTCATGAAGTGTCTTTTAACTGCGGGGAAATGCTTCGCGGCAATCACCCTGACGCGCCGGCTTAAATTTCCCCGTCAGGCCCGCCCCACGGGCGCCTCAATCCGGACGACGGCGTCCTCCTCCCCCTGGGCCACGCTCTCGTTGACGATGGTCTCATAGGCCCAGCCGTAGGGCTCCAGGCCCTGTCCCTGAAGAAACGCGAAGATTTCTCCGTACCGCCGGGCCATCTCGTTCCAGGGGCCCTGATAGAACGTCCGCACCCACTGTCCGCCGGGCCGCGTATACTGCCCGGCTCTTTTCGCGGTCCCGGGAATCTCAATAAACAGCTTGGAGTAGTCCTCAAAATCTCCCCGCTCCAGCGACTCCACCGAAATCATGGTCCCATAGACGGCGTCATGGAGCCGCCGGAGCTGGTATTTTTTTGTCTCCGCCACAATCAGCTCCACCTGCCGGTCAAAGGAGGCGTCCCGTCCAATGTCCACCGTAATCAGGGCCCGCTCCGGCAGCTCCACCAGTTCAATCCTGGATAAGTCCAGAACCCGAAGGCTCCGCACATCCTCCCGGCGCTTGTCCAGCGCGGCCCGTACGCTGCGCAGATGGGCAATGCGCCCGTCCAGCTCCCCGATCTTTTCCCCCAGCAGCTTTTCCAGTCCCCCGGCGGACCGCTCGGCCAGGAAGGCCCGAATCTCCTCCAGGGACACGTCCAGCTCCCGCAGCAGCAGAATAGTCTCCAACGCGGCGCTCTGCCGGTAGCTGTACAGACGGTAGCCGTTGCTGGGGTCCAGGCTGGCGGGGCGGAACAGGCCGATCTCGTCATACCACATGAGCGTCTTCTTGTTGATGCCGTGGAGGGCGGCAAACTGGCCGATGGTGAACAATTTGTTAATTCTCTCCATATCTCGTTCTCTCCTCTTGACCGTACAGTTACTGTACGGTCTATCATACTCCACGGCAGCGAAAAAAACAAGCGAAGGGGAAAACAAATATGGAAGCTCAGACCGCCTACAGCAAGCCCGTCACTCTGAAAAACATCCTGCTCTTTGCCGTGCCCACCATCGCCATGTCGGTGTTCATGTCCTTTTACACCATGGTGGACGGCCTGTTTGTGGCCAATCTCATCAACACCAACGCCCTGTCCGCCATCAACCTCACCGCCCCGGTGATCCAGCTGGTCACTGCCGTGTCCACCATGCTGGCCACCGGGGGCAGCGCGGTCATCATGAAGAAAATGGGGGAGAAGAAGGAGGCAGAGGCCCGGCAGGACTTTACCTTCCTCATTCTGGTCAACGTGATTGTTGGGCTGGTGATGTGCGGGGCGGGGTACGCCCTCACCGGAAAAATCTTCGGGGCCATGGACCTGTCCCCGGAGGTGTCCGGCTACTGCGTGGATTACCTCAGCCGCTACCTGCTGTTTACCGTGCCCATCCTGCTGATGAACAACTTCACCCTGTACATGATCGCCTCGGAAAAGGCCGCCCTGTCCCTGGTGTGCTCCGTCAGCGGCGGCGTGCTGAACATGGCCCTGGACTACGTGCTCATCGCCCTGTGCGACCTGGGCATCGCCGGGGCCGCCATCGCCACCGGCCTGGGCTACTCCGTCACCGCCGTGGCGGGGCTCATCGTATTCAGCCGGAAGTCCAGCCTGCTCCACTTCACCAAGCCCATCCTCCGACCCCGGGTGCTGCTCTCCGCCGCCTCCAACGGCTGCTCGGAGATGGCCACCGCCCTGGTCACCGGCATCGTCACCCTGGCCTTCAACGCCACCATGCTCCACTACGTGGGGGAGGACGGGGTGGCCGCCGTCACCATCATCATGTATGTGCTCATGTTTGCCAGCTCCCTGTACACGGGCTACTCCTACGGCGTGGCCCCCATGCTGAGCTACTATTACGGGGAGGGGAACCGGGAGAAGCTGAAAAAGCTGGTGTCCGTCAGCCTGCGGGTCATTGCCGTCATTTCCGTGACAACGCTGATCCTGTCCCTGGCGGCGACGGAGCCGCTGGTGGGCATCTTCGCCCAGCCGGACAACCCCGTCCACGGGCTGGCCGTCACGGGCAACCGCATCTGCTCCATCGCCCTGCTGTTCATCGGCTTCAACATCTTCGCCAGCGGGATGTTTACCGCCTTATCCAATGGGGTGGTGTCGGCGGTGCTGGCCTTCTCCCGGTCCTTTGTGTTCATGCTGGCCGCTATGGCGGTGCTGCCCGCCTTGCTGGGCATCCCCGGCATCTGGCTGGCCACCCCAGCGGCGGAGGGGATGGCGCTGATTTTATCCGCCGTCATGTTCCTCCGGCACCGGAAGCGCTATGAATACTGAGGGCTTAACCACCGGGGGACCGTTCAAAATCCTATATGCTGTATGGAACATTTCCCCGGGTCTTATTCAGCCGTCCTGCGCCATAGGGGCCGCGGCATAGGAAAGGCGCTCTGCCCGGCGGAGGCGGTCCCGCCCTCCGCCCGGCCCGCGGCAGGTGAAATTGACATTTTCAGATATTCCTGAAACCCTTGCAATCCCATCACTTTTCCTATATAATATCTTGACTTGAGAAAAACCACCCAAGGGAGTGTTTGCTTTGAAATACGATTTCGCCGCCATCGAGCCCAAGTGGCAGAAGCGCTGGGAGGAGGCCAAGGTCTACGCCGCCCAGGACGGCAGCGCCAAGCCCAAGTTCTACGGCCTCATCGAGTTCCCCTACCCCTCCGGCCAGGGGCTCCACGTGGGCCATCCCCGGCCCTTCACCGCCATGGACATCGTCACCCGGAAAAAGCGGATGGATGGGTATAACGTGCTCTACCCCATCGGCTTCGACGCCTTTGGCCTGCCCACCGAGAATTACGCCATCAAAAACCACGTCCACCCCGCCGCCGTCACCAAGCAGAACATTGAGAACTTCACCCGGCAGCTGAAAATGCTGGGCTACGGCTTCGACTGGGACCGGGTGGTGGACACCACCGACCCCGATTACTACAAGTGGACCCAGTGGATCTTCCTCCAGCTCTACAAGCACGGGCTGGCCTACAAGGCCACCATGCCGGTGAACTGGTGCACCTCCTGCAAGTGCGTGCTGGCCAACGAGGAGGTGGTGGAGGGCGTGTGCGAGCGGTGCGGCTCCCCCGTCATCCGCAAGGAGAAGTCCCAGTGGATGCTGAAGATCACCGAGTACGCCCAGCGGCTCATCGACGATCTGGACGAGGTGGACTTCATCGAGCGGGTGAAGATCCAGCAGCGCAACTGGATCGGCCGGTCCACCGGCGCGGAGGTCACGTTCAAGAGCACCGCCGGGGACGATATCGTGGTGTTCACCACCCGGCCCGACACCCTCTTCGGCGCCACCTATATGGTGCTGTCCCCGGAGCACGCCCTGGTGAACAGCTGGC
Source organism: uncultured Oscillospiraceae bacterium (assembly GCA_910577525.1). Taxonomy (GTDB): domain Bacteria; phylum Bacillota; class Clostridia; order Oscillospirales; family Oscillospiraceae; genus Enterenecus. Next base: position 4,781 of record CAJTLI010000069.1, read on the forward strand.
TGGAGTCCGGCAGGCTGGCCAACGCGGATGAGGTGAGGGCCTATCAGAGGGCCGCCGCCTCCAAGTCCGACCTGGAGCGCACCGAGCTGAGCAAGGAAAAGACCGGCGTGAAGCTGGACGGCGTGGCGGGCGTCAACCCCGTCAACGGCCGGGAGATCCCCATCTTCATCTCCGACTACGTGCTGTCCACCTACGGCACCGGGGCCATCATGGCCGTCCCCGCCCACGATGACCGGGACTGGGAGTTTGCCAGGAAGTTCGGCTGCGAGATCATCGAGGTGGTGTCCGGCGGGGAGGACGTGCAGAAGGCCGCCTTCACCGCCAAGGACGAGACCGGCATTATGGTGAACTCCGACTTCCTCAACGGCCTCACCGTCAAGGACGCCATCTCCGCCGTCACCCGCTGGCTGGAGGAGAAGGGCATCGGCGAGGCCAAGGTGAACTATAAGCTGCGGGACTGGGTGTTCTCCCGCCAGCGGTACTGGGGCGAGCCCATCCCCATGGTGTACTGCGAAAAGTGCGGCTGGCAGCCCCTGCCCGAGGATCAGCTGCCCCTGCTCCTCCCTGAGGTGGAGTCCTATGAGCCCACCGACGACGGCGAGTCCCCCTTGTCCAAGATGACGGAGTGGGTGAACACCACCTGCCCCTGCTGCGGCGGGCCCGCCAAACGGGAGACAGACACCATGCCCCAGTGGGCCGGGTCCTCCTGGTACTTCCTGCGGTATATGGACCCCCGCAACGGCAGCGCCCTGGCCTCCAAGGAGGCGCTGAACTACTGGTCCCCGGTGGACTGGTACAACGGCGGCATGGAGCACACCACCCTGCATCTGCTCTACTCCCGGTTCTGGCACAAGTTCCTGTATGACATCGGGGTGGTGCCCACCAAGGAGCCCTACCAGAAGCGCACCAGCCACGGCATGATCCTGGGCGAGGGCGGCGAAAAGATGTCCAAGTCCCGGGGAAACGTGGTCAACCCCGACGATATCGTCAAGGCCTACGGCGCGGACACCCTGCGGCTGTACGTCATGTTCATCGGCGACTTTGAGCAGGCCGCCGTGTGGTCCGATCAGGCCGTGAAGGGCTGCAAGCGCTTCCTGGACAAGGTGTGGAACCTGGCGGAGAGCTGTTCGGACAGCCTGGGCTACACCTCCGCCAACGAGGCCGCCATCCACAAGGCCATCAAGAAGGTGGCGGACGATATCGAGGCCATGAAGTTCAACACCGCCATCGCCGCCATGATGACCCTGGCGGGGGATTTCCAAAAGAACGGCTGCTCCCGGGGCGATATGCGCACGCTGGTGACGCTGCTCTCCCCCTTCGCCCCCCACGCGGCGGAGGAGCTTTGGGAGATGCTGGGGGGCGAGGGCTTTGTGTGCCGGCAGTCCTGGCCCGCCTACGACGAGAGCAAGACGGCGGCGGACACCATTCAGATGGCGGTGCAGGTCAACGGCAAGGTGCGCTCCAACATCATCGTCCCCGCCGGCGCGGACGGCGGCGCCATCCTCGCCGCCGCCCAGGCCGACCCCAAGGTCCAGAAGTTCACGGACGGCATGGCCCTGGTCAAGACCATTGTGGTGCCCAAGCGGCTGGTAAACCTGATTGTGAAGCCCCAGTGAACGGCGGAATTTCAGGGGTACACCACATCTGCCTAAAAACCGCCGGACGGGACATGTGGGAGAAAACAGTGACGTTTTACACCCAGGTACTGGGCTGTCCCTTGGTCCGGACGTGGGGCGAGGGGGACGGCAGCGGGGCCATGCTGGACGCGGGCAGCTGCCTGCTGGAAATTTTCGCCGGGGCGGACCGGCCTCTCCCCTCCGGCGTGTACCGCCACGTGGCCTTCCGCACGGACGGCGTGGACAGCGCCGTGGCCTTGGTGCGGGGCGCGGGCTGCGAAATTACCATGGAGCCTACAGACAAAACCCTGGGGGAGGGCTATCCCGTCCGGATCGCCTTTTGCCGGGGACCGGCGGGGGAATCCATTGAGTTTTTTCAGGAGCGGTGAACCGGACAGCGGGTAGGGGAGCGGGCCGCAAAATCCCCCATATTTTGCGGTTGACAAGCGGCAGTTTTTCACATATAATAGTGCTGTTAAAGCCATAATCACATGGCCCCTAAAGCATCCTGGAAAAAGCCGGATGTTTCGGAGGGAGGGAAAATAGATGTCCGAAGTCCATGTCCGCGAAGGCGAGTCTCTGGAGAACGCGCTGAAGCGCTTCAAGCGCTCCTGCGCCAAGTCCGGCGTGCTGGCCGAGGTGCGTAAGCGCGAGTTTTACGACAGCCCCAGCGTCAAGCGCCGCAAGAAGAGCGAGGCGGCCCGGAAGAACCGCAACAAGAAGTTCTACTAAAATAAAAACGCCGGGACCAGAGATTGAAGTGCGCCCAAAAAGTCAGACAAAAATAAGGCGGTAAAATTGTTCAAGCAGCCGAAAGGGCTTGTTGTCTGT
>CAJTLI010000070.1 GCA_910577525.1 uncultured Oscillospiraceae bacterium
TTTCTGTATCATTCCCTCATTATACTACTTTTCCCTCTATTGGTACAGCTTCTTATTCCTGCCTTCCGGGAAAAGCTGTTGGAGGCAAGGGACTACCAGAAGGAGTGTAAGCGTCTATGCGGGAAATGCTACAACAAGCAATATCTGGAGTACATCTGTGTAGATGAAATGGGTAACCTGATCTCTCCCCACTACCTAACATCCGCTTTCCCCAAACTGCTTGAAAAGAATGGGCTGCGACGCATTAGGTTTCATGACCTTCGCCATAGCTGTGCCTCACTTCTGCTTGCAAACGGTGTTCCTATGAAGCAGATTCAAGAATGGCTGGGACACAGCGACTTCTCGACTACCGCCAACGTCTACGCACATCTGGACTACAATTCCAAGCTGTCCTCTGCTGACGCAATGGTAAACGGATTGAGCGGTGCTTTGCAGGCAATCAAATAACCCCGCAGGCGTATTGCAGGCCACGAAGCCAATACGCCGCTACATAATGGGTTCGAATCACAGCTTCATAGGCGGTTTAGGAGAGAACTACGCCGCTTTAGGAGAGAACTGGCACATAAATTTCCAATCACCATCCCTCAAAAAAGCAAAAAGAAAAGCCTACAAACGGCATAAAACCGCTTGTAGACTGAACTTTTTTGGCGCAGCGGGAGGGATTCGAACCCTCGTGGGATTGCTCCCAAACTGATTTCGAGTCAGCCCCGTTATGACCACTTCGATACCGCTGCGTGTATTTTTCGCAACATCAGCCCTCAAAAAACGCCTCGGAAAAAGGAGAGAACTGATGGAGAGAACTACGAAAGTTTTTCCTCTTGATGATACCCCCAAAGCCTTGAAAAATCAAGGTTTTTAGAAAAGCCGTTCCAAAGTGGTCACTCGTTTTCGAGCCAGCCATGCTATGACCACACTGATACCGCTGAATCCCAGATTCTGCATTATTGAGCGGCTGCCATATACCTGCGGAACTGCCTGTTTCTAAAGAAGCACTGATGAAATGCGTCTGCGGCATCCTGCGGATATTTTGCGCCATAACTTTGTTGCGGTTTCTTGAAATAAACACAATGATTCCTGCAAATTCGCGCCGCATTCTGACGCAAAATTTCTTTGCAGCCTGCTCTTGCCGATTGAATCAGTCCTTCCCTAATAAAATACCTTATCTTCTCGGAAATGTCAAGGGACCTGAGAAGAGATATTGCTTCCCATGCAGAAAAAATGGACAGCCGGCGTTGAAGAACTATAAAAACCCCTGCCAGTTCACAAATGGACCAGCAAGGGTTTTTATATTGCAGGTTTTCTAGCTGGCACGCCTCATAGATGTGGTCTGAATATCGTGCCTGAGCAGTTTTTTGGGAACATTGCGCACCAAGGCGGTCCGGCGGACCATCCGCCCAACGAACAGGATAAGAGCTGTGATGATCAATATGAGATAGCAGTTCAGCGTTCGAGTGAGGATCATGGCGGGCGCCACCAGCGCCTCGCCATAGATCAGCAGGAATCCCCGGAGAAACACATTCTCCGCAGCTCCAGCGGAGCCGGGCAGGGGAAGATATCCCACCGCGACAGAGCAGAGGGCCTGCAACGCCGCGATCTCCCATAAAGAATACCCGGACAGGCCATAAGCCCGGTATACCACGTAGGGTATTGCATAGGAACAGGCCAGCTGCACCATGCTCAGCCCGACCACTTGAACCAGCAAAATCGGAGCGCGTCGGATCAGCTGTGCGCCTCTGCGGTACTCCCGGAGGTGCTCATCCGCCATTTTCTCCAAACCCGTCCGGTCCAAGGCGGGGTATATCCTGGCCGCCAGGGCGATGCAGCCAAAAAGCAGCCGCCGGGCAGGGCCGGGAAGGAAGAGAAACAGGAACATGGCCGCATCCATCACGGCCAAAATCACCAGTCCGAGGCCCAGCAGCAGCCCAAGCTGACCACCCAGCCCCTCGGTGAGATTTCCCGCGAAAAACAGGGCGGCGATCCCCCAAAGCATGGCGGCGGTGTTATAGCCGATTGTTACCAGCAGCATATCCAGCGCCCCGGAGGCCACCGGCGTGCCGTCCCGGCTCATGGCAAGCACCTGAGCGGGCTGTCCGCCGGAGGAGGAGGGGGTAATGATGCTGAAGAAATAGCCAGTGCAGGAATAGTAGACGCACCGGCGGAAGGGCTGAGCGCAGCCCAAAGCGCGCAGGATGGAGTGGGTAGCCGCCGCCTCACAACAGATAAAGAGCGCCATCAGGAGCGGGCCCAGCAGAAGCACCCGCCAATCGGCGCCGAACAAGGCGGTGGCCAGCTGTCCGGGCGTCTGATCCTTGAAAATGGCGTACACTGTCCAGGCAAGCAGAACCAGAACAGCTCCAGTGCACAGTATCGTTTTCCACCGTTTTTTCACGCGCACACCCGTCTCTCCCCGGCAAGCGCCCGCACCACCGCGCAGGCTGCCGTGCGGCTCAGGGTGGCGGCCACCTCGTCCATGGAGCGCTCCATGGACGACAGCGCCTCGTCGTCATAAATTGTCTCAGAAATGGCGGCCAGACAGGCGCTCTCCTCCTTGGCAACAATGCGGGCCATGCCCCGGCGCACCAGGAAGTCGGCGTTCTCCTGCTCCTGCTTCAGGAAGGGCTGCCACGCCAGTATGGGCAGACGGGCGGCGATGGCCTCAAAACAGGTGATGCCGCCGGGTTTGGACAGCATCAGGCAGGCCCGGGCCATGTATTTTTCCACCTCTTCGGTGAAAGGCACCGCCTCAATATTGGCGTACCTTCCGTCCAGGCGGTGGAACAGCTTCTCATTGTGCCCGGTGAGAATGGTGGTATGAACCCCAGGCAGGGCGTTCAGCGCCTGATAGAAGCTGTCCCGCCGGGGCATCAGGCCAAGGCCACCCCCCATGATGAGCAACTCCCTGCGCCGGGTACTCTCGCGCCGGGCGGGGCGGAAGCGTCCGCTTACCGGAATGCCGGACACTACAATGGTCCTGGGGTCCACGCCCTTGGCGATAAATCCCTGCCGGACAGCCTCCTCCGCCACCAAGTAACAGTCGGTGCCCGCGTGAATCCACTCGCTGTGACAGGTCACGTCAGTGACGCAGGTGAGCAGCGGAAGGCCGGACAGGCCCTCCTCCTTGTATTGAGCCATGGCGGCGGAGCAGATGGGGTGGGTGGACAGCACCACATCAGGCCGGCGTTCCTCCAGGAGCTGAGCCAGACCGCCCAGCAGCTCGTCGCCCCGGCTGTCCCCGGTATTGTTGGCCGTGAGATCGTGGTAAAGGTTATAGAAGACTCCGCCGTAAGTGACCAGCACGTTGAACCACCAATATCTGGCGGAAGCCTGCCCGGGCAGAGCATATTCAAACAGGTCAACAATTTCCACATGGTGTCCGTCCTGGCCCAGCTGCTCCTGGAGCGCCCGGGCGGCGGACAGGTGGCCCATGCCGAATTTCCCTGTCAGGATCAAAACGTTCATGGATGATGCCTCCTCTAATCAGCACCGCAAGAGTATCTCTTGTTTTCACGGTTTTGATTATAAAGGATAAATCTTGTGTTTCAAGTGAGCTGCTTCTTAAGTTTTTTTTAAGAATTTTCGTCCACCTTATTCCTGTTGTTCAAAAATGTACACCCTACGCCGCCAAGAGCGGGCATTTCTATCACTTTTTTCCTTTCCATTATATACAATTCCAAGCTTTGCAAGCGTGATGGTTTTGTTTCAGAAACACGGCATGGAGTTTTTCGCGGAGAAATTCGACCCATCCACGCCCATGGGCCGGACCATGCCGAAACACCTGCATCGTGTGCCTGCTGGAACGGGAAGCCGCTGGCCCGTTTCATTTATGCGGGACAAGATTTTTAACGCCTGCTTGAAGAAATCTCCAAATCAATCGCCTGCGGCGTTTCGCGGCAAAATCCTGCTGTAAATTTTCTTGACTTTTCTCCTCCTGGGTCTTGCCTCACGGGGGGAAAGGCGGTAGAATGGCTGAGAACACCGGGGCCGTCCGGCCCAACCCATAAGGAGGATGTCACATGGTAAAGCTTTGGAATCACGAGGCCGCCGACTGGCGGCTGTCTATGGAGCCCGGCGGAGACTCCGCCCCCCTGACCCTGCGGGCGGTGGGGCAGGACCATAGCCTGGTCATGAACCTGGGCGGGGACGCCGGGGCGGAGGCTGTCCGCCGGGGGGCCGCCAAGGCGGTGAAGGCCGTTCGGGAGCTGGGGGCCCAGTCCCTGCTGCTGGACATCGCCCCGGTCAAGGGGGCGCTGGGAGCGGAGGGCCTGGCCGCCGCGGCCCAGGGGGCGGAGCTGGCCTGCTATCACCAACCCGTGTGGAAGGAGCGGGAGGACAAGCCCTTCACCCTGTATATCTCCGGGGCGGAGGGACTGGAGGCGGAGGAGATCCTGCGGCAGACGGACGCGGTGACTCGGGCCGTATGCTTTGCCCGGGACCTCACCAACCGCCCCTGCAATCTCCTGACTCCAGAGCTCATGGCCCAGGCCATGGCCCAGGCCGCTGAGGCGGCGGGGGCGGAGGTCCAGGTGCTGGACGAAACCGAGACCCGGGCCCTGGGCATGGGCGCGTTCCACGCCGTGGGGGACAGCGCCGCCCATCCGCCCCGCCTCATCGTCCTGCGCTGGCGGGGCGGAAAAGAGGGCGCGGCCCCCACCGCCCTGGTGGGCAAAGGGGTGTGCTTCGACACCGGCGGATACAACCTCAAGACCGGCGGCGGAATGGGCTCCATGCGCTCCGACATGGCGGGGGCCGCCGCGGCCTGCGCCGCGGTGCTGGCCCTGGCGGAAAACAAGGTTCCGGTCAACGTGACGGCCGTCATCCCCGCGGTGGAAAACCGCATCTCCCCCGACAGCATGGTCCCCGGCGACATCGTCACCACCATGTCGGGCAAAACCATTCAGATCAACAACACCGACGCCGAGGGCCGGCTCATTCTGGTGGACGCCGTCACCTACGCCATCCAAAAGGAGGGCGCCGGCAGGGTGGTGGACATCGCCACCCTCACCGGGGCCTGCGTGCGGGCCCTGGGCTTCACCACCGCCGGGGTGGTATCCAACGACGACGCGTTCTGCGGCCGGCTCATGGCCGCCGCCCAGCGCTCCGGCGAGCAGTACTGGCGCTTCCCCGACTTCCCCGAGTACAAAAAGATGATCGAAAGTCCCGTGGCCGACCTGAGCAACCTGTCCAGCGACGGCTGCGGCGCCATCACCGCCGGGCTGTTCATCGGCGCCTTTGCCGGGGACGTGCCCTGGATTCATCTGGACATCGCGGGCACCGCCTGGACCGACCGGCCCCGCCGGGAGTACCAGTGCGCGGGGGCCACCGGCGCGGGGGTCACAACCCTGTACCAGCTCTGCGCCGGCCTGGCCTGACCCGCTGTGAAAATTCTCATTGTGGAGGACGACCGCCCTCTGTCCGACTCCCTCCGGGCCCTGCTGGAGGACCGGGGCTATGAGGTGGAGGCCGCCTACGACGGCGAGACCGGAGTCCGGCGCGCCTTGCCGGGGGAGCACGGCCTCATCATCCTGGATGTAATGCTTCCGGTGCTGGACGGCTGGCAGGCGGCCCGCCGCCTTCGGGCAGCAGGCTGTACTGTTCCCATCCTCATGCTCACCGCCCGGTCGGAGCTGGAGGACCGGGTGGAGGGGCTCAACGCCGGGGCGGACTACTACCTGGCCAAGCCCTTTGACACCCGGGAGCTGCTGGCCTGCGTCAACGCCCTGCTCCGCCGTCAGGGCGGGCAGGAGGATCAGCTGGCCTTCGGCGGCACGGTGCTGGATCCGGCCTCCTCCACCCTGGCCTGCGGGGAGAGGTGGGTGCGCCTGTCCGCCCGGGAGCTCGGCGTGATGCGCTGCCTCATGCAGGCCAAAGGGCGCAGCCTGACTAAGGAGACCATTCTGAACCGTGTGTGGGGCCCCGGCTCCAACGCGGTGGAGAACCATGTGGAGGTCTATGTGGGCTTCCTGCGGAAAAAGCTGGCCAGTGTCGGCTCCGGCGTGCGCATCGAGGCCGTCCGGCGGCTGGGGTATCATCTGGCGTCGGCAGAGGGACAGCCCGCAGCCTCTCCGTGACCGGCTTGTGATCTTAGAGCCTGTTTATTATCTCGAAGAATGCCAGCTGCCGAGGGATTTTGCAGGAACCATTGTGGTTATTTCAAGAAATCACAACGAGGCATGGCGGAAAAACACCCGCCAAATGGCGTTTTGAGAGATGTTAAACAGGCTTTTGGCATTGCCAAGCGGGCGGTTTTATGTTATAGTACGGACAGAAAACTGGAAACCCCATCCATTCAGGAGTGAGCGCATTGAACATCCATGAATCCGCTGAAAACTATCTGGAGGCCATCCTGGCCCTGGGGGAAAAGGGCCCCGTGCGGTCCATCGACGTGGCCCAGCATCTGGGCTTCTCCAAGCCCAGCGTCAGCCGGGCCATGAGCCTGCTTCGGGAGGGGGGCTTTGTGGTCATGGACCAGGGGGGCTTTCTCACCCTCACCGGCGACGGCCTGGAGATCGCCCGGCGCATCTATGAGCGGCACCTGCTGCTCACCAAGTGGCTGATCCACCTGGGCGTATCGGAGGACATAGCCGCCCGGGACGCCTGCCGCATTGAGCACGACGTCAGTGTGGAGTCCTTTGACGCGCTGCGGGACCACATTAACCGGGATATGGGCATCGAATGACAAAACCGCCGCTTTTAAGGACGGCGGAAAACGGAGCGGCACAAACAAGTGAACAGCAGCATAGAAAACGGGCGGCGCTGGTAAGACACCGCCCGTTTCCGCGCTCCGGTGAACGCTATTCCTCATCAGCCGCCGGATCTTCTTGATATTCATCACCATTGAGGGATTCATGTGGATCAGCCGCATATAAATGCCCCGCGCGCCTTTGGCATAGCCTCGGAACTGATACGCCTCCACAATCCGCCGGAAATCTTCCTGGTTCTGCTGTTCCCGGCGCTGTCTGTCCTCTTCTGTGCTCAGATAGTGGTAATACCCGGAGCGGGACACGCCGGCCAGGCTGCACAGCTGCTTGACGTTCAGCAGGTTGTCCGTCCGCAGCAATGTCTCTCGGATGATCCCATACTTGGCGTTGGCAGGGATCTCCATCATTCTGCCTCCGCCTGCCCTAAGGACACAATTTTTGAGATACTCAGAAGCTGTACCAATAGGCTAAAACCGCTTGAGTAAAGTGCTGAAAGCAGCAA
>CAJTLI010000071.1 GCA_910577525.1 uncultured Oscillospiraceae bacterium
AATGCCGGTGAAAAAGAAGCTCTCCCGCGCGGATAGGAAGCAGATCGAAGCCGCCATTTCCCGCGCCAGCCGCACTGACCAGAAGGGGATTTCCGCGCAGGACAGCATCCCCTATGAACGGATGTGGCCGGACGGCATCTGCCGCGTGACCGGCTGCTACTATACCAAGACCATTCAGTTTCAGGACATCAATTACCAGCTGTCCCAAAACGAGGATAAGACCGCCATCTTCGAGGGCTGGTGCGATTTCCTCAACTACTTTGACAGCTCCATCCGGTTCCAGCTGTCCTTCCTCAACCTGGCCGCGTCCCAGGAAACCTTTGCCCGGTCCATCACCATCCCGCCCCAGGGGGATGATTTTGACAACATCCGCGGCGAGTACACCCAGATGCTGCAAAACCAGCTGGCAAAGGGGAACAACGGCCTGATTAAGACAAAATACCTGACCTTCGGCATTGACGCGGACAGCATCCGGGCGGCAAAGCCCCGGCTGGAACGGATTGAAACCGACCTGCTCAACAACTTCAAGCGGCTGGGCGTAGTGGCGGAGCCGCTGGACGGGCGGGCGCGGCTGTCCCAGCTGCATGGCGTATTCCACATGGATGAACAGGTTCCCTTTTCCTTTTCGTGGGACTGGCTGGCCCCCTCCGGCCTTTCCACCAAGGACTTCATCGCCCCCACTTCCTTTGAGTTCCGCACCGGCAGGCAGTTCCGCATGGGGAAAAAGTACGGCGCGGTCAGCTTTGTGCAGATTCTCGCGCCGGAATTGAACGACCGGATGCTGGCGGACTTTCTGGATATGGAAAGCTCCCTGATTGTCAGCCTCCATGTGCAGTCCTTAGACCAGGTAAAGGCCATCAAGACAGTCAAGCGCAAAATCACCGACCTGGACCGGGCCAAGATCGAGGAACAGAAAAAGGCGGTCCGGTCAGGGTACGATATGGACATCATTCCCAGCGACCTGGCTACCTACGGAAACGAGGCCAAAAAGCTGTTGCAGGATTTACAGAGCCGCAACGAGCGGATGTTCCTTGTGACCTTCCTGATCCTGAATACGGCGGACACCGCCAGACAGCTGGGCAACAATGTTTTTCAGGCGTCCAGCATCGCGCAGAAGTACAACTGCCAGCTGGCAAGGCTGGACTTCCAGCAGGAGGAGGGGCTGATGAGCTGCCTGCCTTTGGGACAAAACCAGGTGGAAATCCAGCGGGGGCTGACCACTTCCAGCACCGCCATCTTTATCCCCTTTACCACCCAGGAGCTTTTCCAGAACGGGAAAGAGGCGCTGTACTACGGCATCAACGCCCTGTCCAACAACCTTATCATGGTGGACCGCAAGAAGCTGAAAAACCCCAACGGCCTGATTTTAGGCACTCCCGGCTCCGGCAAGTCCTTTTCCGCCAAGCGGGAAATCGCCAACTGTTTTCTGCTCACCACCGATGACATCATCGTGTGCGACCCGGAATCGGAGTACGCGCCCCTTGTGGAGCGGCTGCATGGGCAGGTTATCAAGATTTCGCCCACCTCCGGGGACTACATTAACCCGATGGACCTAAACCTGGACTACTCGGACGATGAAAGCCCGCTGTCTTTGAAATCCGACTTCATTCTGTCGCTGTGCGAGCTGATCGTGGGCGGGCGGAGCGGGCTGGCCCCTGTGGAAAAGACGGTGATCGACCGCTGCGTGCGGACCATCTACCGGCCCTATCTGGCGGACCCGGCCCCGGAGCGTATGCCCATTCTCCAGGACCTCTACGACGAGCTGCTGAAACAGTCCGAGCCGGAGGCCCGGCGGGTGGCCTCCGCCCTGGAGCTGTACTGCACCGGGTCCCTCAACCTCTTTAACCACCGTACCAACGTCCAGGTCAATTCCCGGCTGCTGTGCTTTGACATCAAGGCCCTGGGGAAGATGCTGAAAAAGATAGGGCTGCTGATCCTCACGGACCAAATCTGGGGCCGGGTGACGGAGAACCGGGACCGGCGGCGGGCGACCTGGGTATATCAGGACGAGTTTCACGTTCTGCTGGCGGAGCCCCAGACGGCGGCGTACAGTGTGGAGATTTTCCGGCGTTTCCGCAAATGGGGGGCCATCCCCAGCGGGATCACCCAGAATGTGAAAAGCCTGCTGGAGAGCAGCGAAATTGAGTCCATCTTCGGCAACTGCGATTTCCTCTATATGCTGTCCCAGGCCGCCGGGGATCAAAAGGTGCTGGCAAGCCACCTGGGGATTTCCCCCCACCAGCTTTCCTACGTCACCCACTCCGGCTCCGGCGAGGGGCTGCTTTTTTATGGGGACACCACCATCCCCTTTGTGGACCACTTCCCCCAGGACACCGAGCTTTACACCCTCCTGACCACCAAGCCGGAGGACAAGGCCAATGGGCAGGGGTAAGGCCCGGCCCGGCTCTGGACACCGTGTCCATAAGTCCGGGTACAAGGCTAAATTGCACCAGGAGAGCGAACGGGCCCGGCCCTCCGAACGGCTGCGGCAGGAGGGGAAGAAGCGGAGTGCCCAGGGCCAGACGCGGGCGGAGCGGAGCGCGGTCAAGGCGGAAAAGGCCAAGCTGCGTATGGGCGCGGCCCAGGAGAAGCTGGCGGCCCAGGCCCCGGTCAAGCCCCCCGGTCCGGTGAAGCGCGGGGCCGGGGCCCTGGGCTGGGGCGTTCACGGCTTCGTCCACGGCAAGGTGTACGAGGTAGAGCATGAGAATGTGGGGACCGAGGGGGCCCACCACTCCGAGCTTGTGGGCGAGGCCGTGGGGCGGAAAACGGCCCGGACGGCGCGGCAGGCCATCCGGGACCACCCGGCCAAGGCCGCCGCCCGCGCCGAGCGCCGGTATGTCAAGGCCACGGCGGAGCACCGCTTCCAGGTGGAGCTGGAGAAGCACCCGGACCTGGGCAAAAACGCCCTGGCCCGGTTCGCACAGAAGCAGCGCCAAAAGCGGCAGTACGCGAAACAGGCGCGGGAGGCCGCCAAGCAGGGGGCCAGGGCCGCCGAAAAAACCGCCGTCCCTGCGGAGAAGCTGGCGGAAAAAGTGGCGGGCTTCGTCAAGAGACACCCTGGCGGGGTGGTGATCACCCTGGCCTGTCTCCTCCTCCTGTTTACGGTCCAGTCCTGCGCCTCCTCCCTGGTGACGCTGGGCAACGGGATCATAGGCGGGATCGGGGCCAGCACCTACCCCGCCCAGGACGGGGATATGCTGGGGGCCGAGGCCGCCTACTGCGCGTTGGAGGCGGAGCTGCAACACTACCTGGACACCTACACCAGCACCCACGACTACGACGAATACCACTTCGACCTGGACGACATCGAGCACGACCCCTATGCGCTGATCTCCATGCTCTCCGCGCTCCACGAGGGGGAGTGGACGCTGGAGGAGGTGCGGGGGACGATCCAGACCATTTTTGACCGGCAGTATATCCTCACGGAAAATGTTGTGGTGGAGGTGCGCTACCGAACGGAGACGCGGACGGGGCCCGACGGCCCCTATACTGTCCGGGTCCCCTACAATTACTACATCTGCACCGTGACACTGAAAAACGAGGACCTGTCCCACCTGCCCATTTACATGATGGGAGAGGAGCAGTTATCCCGGTACGCCCTCTACATGGCTGCCCTGGGCAACCGGCCCGACCTGTTCCCCAATTCCGGCTATGTGGACAAGTACATCACCAACCCGCCCCAGCCCTACGACGTGCCGGAGCAGTATCTTTCCGATCCCGACTTTGCCGCCCTACTCACCGAGGCGGAGAAGTACATCGGCTACCCCTACGTCTGGGGCGGCAGCTCCCCGGCCACGTCCTTTGACTGTTCCGGCTTCCTGTCCTATGTGCTGAACCAATGCGGCTGGGACGTGGGCCGCCTGGGGGCCCAGGGGCTCTATAACTACTGCACCCCCGTCAGCTCCCCACGGCCCGGCGACCTTGTATTTTTCCGCTACACCTACGACGCGCCCAACCCGGACGGCGTGACCCACTGTGGGCTCTATGTGGGGGACGGGATGATGCTGCACTGTGGGGACCCGGTGCAATTTACAAGTCTGAATACAAGCTACTGGCAGTCCCATTTTTACGCCTGGGGGCGTTTACCATGAACAAGGAGGTTTTGAATGGCAGTCAGCAAGAGCGCGAAAATTTGGGCCGAGATGGAGAAAGTCAAGGCCAAGATCAACGAGCAGCAGGCCCGGCTGAAAGAGCTGGAGCAGAAGCACCGGGAGGCCGAGAATGAGGAGATCGTGGACATCGTGCGGGGCATGAGCGTGTCCCTGGACGAGCTGCCCGCCCTCCTGCGGCAGCTCCGGGACGGCTCTGGACACGGTGTCCAGAAGCCCGGCGAGAGAAAGGAGGAGACATAATGAAAAAATCCCGTATGCTGGCGGCGATGCTCTGCGCCGTCCTGATGGTGGGGGTTCTCACCGTTCCCGCCTACGCTGGCGGCGGCGACGAGGGCGGCGAGTATGTCCCCTGGGTAGGGCTGGAGCCTGTGGACCCTCTGCCCGTGGAGCAGCCCCAGGAGCCCAAGCCGTTCACCCCGGAGGGGACGGGGACGGTGCTGGACAACGCCACGGACCAGGACGGCAAGGAGTTTTTCACTATCACCACGGCGGACGAGGCGGTTTTCTATCTTGTGATAGACCGGCAGCGTGGGGCGGAGAACGTGTATTTTCTCAACGCCGTCACCGTCTCCGACCTGATGGCCCTGGCGGAGCCTGGGCAGGAGCCGGAGGCCCCGCCCCCTGTGACGGAGCCGGAGCCCCCGGAGGCTGAACCTGACCCCGGCCCGGAGGAGCCCAAAAAGTCCGGCGGGGCCGGGATGCTCCTGGCGGTGCTGGCTATCGGCGGCGGGGCCGGGTGGTACTTCAAGATTTACCGCCCCAAACAGCAGAAAGCGGCGGAGCCGGAGGAGGATTTTTCCGAGTATGACGAGCCGGAGGACTACGACGACGCGCCCCCCTGGGACGTGGACGACGAGGACGAGGGAGGGGACGAGTGAATTTCACTGACAGCCCCTATGAGCCCTTTATGAAGCAGCCCACCTACCACCGCCCCCGGAGCCTGCCCAGGCCCCCAGGGGATCGGAGTGCGGGGGATGCCCCTACTGGCGGGGCCTGCGGTGCGTGACCTGCTTCCGGGCCTATCTGCGGAGCCGGGCCGGACCCGGCGGGGGGAGGTGACGGCATGGACCAGCGGGAGCTCACCCGCGAGGAGCGGGCGGCGATCCGGGCCCTGGTGGTGAAGTGGTGCGCCAATTATGACCGGGCCGTGGGATGCTTGCCTTTGGACTGTGAGTGCTATATGCTGGGGAAAACCTGGACGGGGCCCCTGTGCCGGTACTTCCGGGCGGCGGTCCTGCCCCTGGACCCGGTTCTGGAGGCCGCCCTGACCGCCCCCGGACCCGTGGAGACGCGGACCTGTCCCCTCTGCGGACGGCCCGCCCTCCTGGGCGGGCGGCGGCGTTACTGCTCCCCCGCCTGCGCCCAGGCCGCCCATAGGAAACAGCAGCGGGACCACATGAGGAAAAAACGGGGCTGACCTGTTGACAATTAGGCCCTCAAAAGTCCCGTGTTTTCAAGGCTTTCCAGACGCCAAACGGGGGCGGGGCGTATCATTTCCCGCCCCGCCCCTGTTTTGGCCCCATACTGTCAACATTTTGGAGGAGATCAATATGGACAAAAATCAAGGCTACGCGATCTTAAAGGCCGTCATACTGGAAAATGGCCGGGGCTTCGCCCTGGGGGAGTGCCCCAGAGCGCCGGAGCCCTTTGTAACCTGGGCCTGCTATGACGACGAACACGGCAGGCGGCAATACGAGTGGGGACACTACGGCAGCGACCGGGATGCGCTGGCGCGGGACCTCACGGAGCGGGTGGAGGACTACCAGCAGCAGTTTTCCGTCAAGGTGGCGTGGGTGGAGGAGCCCGGCCTTTACAAGTATTACTCCACCCAGCGGCCTGTGGACATCGGTACGTTCCCCAAACCGTCCCACAACGCCCCGGACGAGATCGTCAACTACGGCCAGCGCGTTCCCGTGGAGGGCGGCGCGTTCCTGGCCTGGGGGCATTTGACCTACACGCGGCCCCTGTCGGAAAAGGATATGGCGGACTATGAGCTGCGGCCCTCCAAGGACAACCCGGCTGTGGGGAAACGCATGGAGCGGAAACCCTCCATTTCCCGGCAGATGCAGGAGGCGGGGCGGCAGGCCCCGCCCAGCCACAAAAGGGAGGCCCCGGACCGGGGCGAACGGTAGCCGTGGCAGGAAAGAAACGCCGTCGCTCTGTTCATCTTCATGTGATGGTGACGCCGGAGGAGCAGCGGCAAATCCAGGAGCGCATGACCCAGGTGGGGATTTTGAACATGGGGGCCTATATGCGAAAAATGGC
This sequence comes from uncultured Oscillospiraceae bacterium, assembly GCA_910577525.1. Taxonomy (GTDB): domain Bacteria; phylum Bacillota; class Clostridia; order Oscillospirales; family Oscillospiraceae; genus Enterenecus. The sequence goes on from CAJTLI010000071.1 coordinate 6,378, forward strand.
CCTCAACGGCTATGTGCTCCAGGTGGACCTTTCCCCGGTGCGGGAGCTGGTGTCCCTCCAGCGGCGGTGCGCCAACAATCTCAATCAGGCGGCGCTCCATGTGAACACCTACGGCGGCCTCTACCCCAACGAGCTCCAGGCGCTCCAAAAGGACTACGCCGATTTGTGGGGGCCTCTCTCCGAACTGTTGGAGAAGCTGGCCCAGGTGGTGGCCCTGTGACCCGTGGGAGCGGCCCAGGCCGCTCCCCGGCTGTCCCCGCCTCTGGACACGGTGTCCAGAGCTGGGGAGAACCGATTTTGAAAGGGGGTGCTGTCCCTGGCGACGACCCGTCTTATAACCCACCATATCAGCGGGGACAAGTCGATCCTGGCCTCTCTGTCGGACCGCTTCGACTACGGCCAGAACCCGGAAAAGACCCTGGACGGGGCCCTGATCCGCTCCTATGAGTGCGACCCCCTCACCGCTGACAGCGAATTTCTTTTGAGCAAGGCCCGGTATAAAGCAATCACGGGCCGGGAGCAGAAACGGGACGCCGACGTGCTGTGCTATCAG
>CAJTLI010000072.1 GCA_910577525.1 uncultured Oscillospiraceae bacterium
CCTCCCTGAACCGAATTGATGTAGCCGCCCTGGCCGCTGGGCCCCCGCTCCACCTCCACCTTGAAATTGTACGCAAAGCCGTTTGCGGCGGTCTTATTGGCGAAAATGTGGTTGCCGCCGTTCCTGACCTCGGTGGTGCAGTCCTCCCACATGGGCTCATCGTCCTTAGCGTTGTTCGTCACCTTCACACTGTACTGCGCGTCCGCCGGAATAGAACCGGATACGGACAGGACGCAGATGGTGAGCTGGCCGTCCGCCTCCATGGGCTCGGTCAGGGTGATAGTGGCCCTTGTGACCAACTTGGTAAAGGTCAGCTTGTGCACCGCCTCCGCTTTGCCGTCGTTGGCGGTGATGGTCAGCACATGTTCCCCGTTGAGCAGCTTGAAAAAGGTGTCGCCGGTCACGTCCACGGCGGCGCTCACGCCGTCCAGCAGGAAGCTGCGCAGGACCACGCCGTCAATGGCCTCCGTCACGGTGACGGCGTCCCCGTCCGCGTCGCTGGCGCTGTACGCCACCGTGAAGCCCTCGCTTTTGGTCCCCAGGCCGGTCCCGCTGTCCGCGCCGCAGGTGATGACCGGGGCCCGGTTGTTGTTCACCGCCCGGGCCGTCCCCGTGGTGTAGCCGCTGACAGCGTCGTAGGCGTCGTAGGACCGGACCCGGTAATTGACGCTGTTCCAGCCCCGGGTGACGGCGTCCGTATAGCTGGTGTCCGGGCCCTTGTACACCTGGGCCCAGTCCCCAACCTCCGTCTGCCGCTCCAGCTCATAGCCGGTCAGGTTGCCGTCCGGGTCGCTGGCCGCCTCCCACGTCACCGTCAGGGAGCCACCGCCCAGCACCTCGTTCGGGATGGTGATGCTCCCCGGGGCGTTGGGCGCGGTGTTGTTGAACACGCTGACCTGGGCGCTGGTCTTCCATCCGGACTCCAGCCCCTCGGTGTCGTAGGCTTTCACTCGATACATGACGCTCTGGGTCCCGAAGGGCACCAGGTTGGTGGTGCTCTGGGCAGGCCCCTGGTAGATCTGGGTCCAGGCGGAGCCGCCGTCCACGCTGCGCTCCACCTTGTAGCCCTCCAGGTTGTCCTCAGCGTCGGAGGCCGGGCCCCACTCCACCGTGACGGTGCTGCCGCCGTTGATCTGGGGCGGGATGGTGATGGAGGAGGGGGCGGTGGGGGCGGTATTGACAAGCACAGTGCCATTGTCGTTGAAACAGAGGGCGGCGGGAACTGTAAAGGTCGGGCGGGAGCCGTAGTCGAGGTACAAGGATTCTGAATCTTGTGAAAACGAAAATAACTGTTTATAATGAGATATGTTGAATCAGCCAGCTGTGAAAAAATCTGCTTTTTGGAGGGGTATTTCGTGAAAATTGGACTGATTGGCTTAGGTATCATGGGAAAGCCCATGGCAAAAAACATCCTCAAGGGCGGCTTCTCCGACCTGCTGGTGAGCGATCTAAACAAGGCAAGCGTGGACGAGGTTGTGGCCTGCGGCGCCAAAGCGGCCGCCAACCGGGAAATCGGCGAGAGCTGTGACGTGGTGCTGACCATGCTCCCCAACTCCCCCCACGTCAAAAGCGTCATGCTGGGCGAGGGCGGCGTGGCCTCCTATATGCGGCCAGGCACGGTGTTTATCGACATGAGTTCCATCAACCCCGTGGCCTCCCAGGAGATCGCCGCCGAGCTGGCCAAGAAGGACATCGAGATGCTGGACGCCCCGGTGTCCGGCGGCGAGCCCAAGGCCATTGATGGCACCCTCAGTTTCATGGTGGGCGGCAAGCAGGAAGTCTTTGACCAGTTCAAGCCCCTGCTGGACACCATGGGCGGCTCCGTGGTGCGCTGCGGCGGTGTGGGCGCGGGCAACACCACCAAGCTGGCCAACCAGATCATTGTGGCCTGCAACATCCAGGCCCTGGCCGAGGCCATGACTCTGGCCCAGAAGGCGGGGGTGGACCCCCGGCTGGTGTTCGAGGCCATCAAGGGCGGTCTGGCGAGCTCCACCGTCATGAACGCCAAAGCCCCCATGATGATCGAGGGCAACGACAAGCCCGGCTTCAAAATCGACCTGCACATCAAGGATTTGAACAACGCCCTGGACTGCGCCCACTCCGTGGGCGCACCGGTGCCCATGACCGCCGCCGTCCAGGAGATCCTCCAGTGGCTGCATAACCACGAGGGCGGTCAAAAAGATCACTCTGCCATCGCCCAGTATTACGAATACCTCACCGGCATTCAGCTCGGCCGGTGAATCAGGCCGGAAACGGCTGTTACCAGCTTGCCAAAATAAGCGGCGGCAATCGCGGTTCCCATTGCGGCACAGAGCCTCATCACCATTGGGGGCAGCCAGATGAACACGGTCATGCTGGGAAATTATGGAGAGGCCGCCATATCCGCCTCATCGCTGGCCGGCGGCGAGGAATTTTTCGTCAGGCAAAGCCGATTTGACGCAGAAATACTTGGCGTATTTCAAGGAAATCCGGCAGGAAAAAGCCCTGCCCTGTGAGGTGAGATACGATGAACCGAAATTTGAGAAGGGACGCGGACCGCATCATCTCCGCCAGCCTGCGGGCCGTCCTCCCCGACGAGGCTGTTCAGCGGGCGCTGAGGGAGTTCCGGCCCGGCGCCGGCAGGACCCTGCTGGTATCCGCCGGAAAGGCGGGCTGGCAGATGGCCAGGGCGGCGGCAGACGCCTTGGGGCACGTAGACGGCGGTGTGGTGATTACCAAATACGGCCATGTAAAGGGCGATATCCCAGGCGTGACCTGCTGTGAGGCGGGGCATCCCGTCCCCGATGAAAACGGTTTTTCCGCCACGGAGAAGGCCCTGGGTCTGGTGCGGGGCCTGACTGCGGAGGACACAGTGATTTTTCTGCTGTCCGGCGGCGGCAGCGCCCTGTTTGAGAAACCGCTGATCCCCGGCGGGGAGCTCCAGGACGTAACAAAGCAGCTGCTGGCCTGCGGCGCGGATATTGTGGAGATAAACACCATCCGCAAGCGGCTGAGCGGGGTGAAGGGCGGGCGCTTTGCCCAGGCCTGTGCCCCCGCCCATATATTCAGCGTCGTGCTCAGCGACGTGCTGGGCGATCCGCTGGATATGATTGCCAGCGGACCGGCCTATCCCGATTCGTCCACCGGTGAGCAGGCGCTGTCCATTGCGGACAAGTATGGTTTACAGCTTACGCCGGAGGCCCGCGCCCTGCTGAAGCAGGAGACACCCAAACAGCTGGACAACGTGACCACGCGCGTCACCGGCAGTGTGCGGGAGCTGTGCGCCGCCGCCGCCAAAGAGTGCGAGGCCCTGGGCTACCTGCCGGTGTACCTGACCGACCGGCTGGCCTGTGAAGCCAGGGAGGCGGGGGCGTTTCTGGCCGCCATCCTGCGCACCCACGCCGGCGGCGGCAGGCCCTTGGCCTACATCGCCGGGGGCGAGACGGTGGTCCGCCTGACCGGAAAAGGGCTGGGGGGCCGGAATCAGGAGCTGGCCCTGGCTGCCGCTCCGGGTATCGCTGGGCTGGATGCCGCCGTGTTCTCCTTGGGAAGCGATGGCACCGACGGCCCTACCGACGCCGCAGGCGGCTATGTGGACGGGGACACGCTGCATGCCCTAAAGGCTCAAGATATCGAGGTGTCCGCGGCGCTGGCTGACAACGATGCCTACCATGCCCTGAAGGCGGTGGACGGCCTCATTATGACCGGACCCACCGGCACCAACGTGAATGATGTGGCGGTGGCGCTGCTGGCCGGGAGGCGGGGGCAGGCGGAACGCCCTTCACAATCCCCGTTTACCGGACAAAGAAGGTCAGGAAATGGAAGCGGGTGCCGCCAAAGGTGAGGCACATCAGGCAGGCCACGGTGCCCATCAGAATGGCGCTGAGCCAGGTGTTGCCCGTCTTTTTATAGAGGAAGGTGGAGCCGCCGATGGCGCAGGTCATGCCCAGAGGCATACCCCAGATTCGCTGGGTGTCCAGGCCCATGCCCCAGATCAGGCCGGTGTCCGCCGGGCTTCCCTCCGTCTGGAGGATCCATTTGACAATTACGACGGCCGTGATGGTGAAGGTCACGACCACGACGTTGAACACCATGCCCAGGATGATGTCCAGGGTTTCGTTCCCGGTGGAAGGCAGGCGCCGCTCCACATTGATGCCCAGGTTGGACACCACAAAGCAGAGAATCCAAATGATGAGATAGTTCCAGTAATGGGGAATTTTGTTGAGGGAAATCTCCTTGATGCCGAAGAACCAGGCATAGAAGGAGGTGCCCAGCACAGTCTCCATGAATTGGATATAGGACCAGCCGGTTGCGATCACCAGCACCGCCAGGAAGAGGGTTTTGAGTATGTACCGCGCGGTATCCCTGCCCTTGAAAGAGGAGGACTCGCAGCCCTCCGGGAGCAGGCCGGTGTCGCTCAAGCCGAACCCAACCTTTTTCCCCTCGGTGAAGTAGTACAGCAGGAAGCCCAGCACCCCCAGCCCGGCAATGCCCACCATGGCGCCGAAGGCCATGTTGGAATAGCCCAGGTTGAAGCTCAGCTTCAGCAGGTTGGCGTAGTGGCTCCCGCCCACCAGGCCGAAGGCGTCGGTTTTCAGCACGATGTAGGGGAACAGAATGCCCAGCACGACGCTGACGGCCAAACCCGGGCCGCGCAGGTCCACGTTGCGGGCCAGGGGGCGCGGACGGAGGCAAATACGGGGACCTAGCTCCGTATCCGTAAGACAGTTTGCAGTGCCCTTTGGTCTATGGGCATCACTCGATTTACTTGGAATGCAAGCCCATGAGCTTATCCAATAGGATATAGCCTACAAAATCGTAGTGGATTTTGATATTGACTCTGCGCTTATCAGATTGCGCTGTAACCTTTTCCAAATAGATGGTTTTCACCAACTCGCGTAAGGCGTAAGGGGTTAGCTTCTGCGAATCCACGTATTTGCCAATCATCCGAATGAAGCGGTCCGGATTGTCCATCTGTTGGCCCTGCCGGTCAACCTCAACCCTCAGAGATTGAATCTGCTTCTTTAGTTTCGACTGTCAAAATTTCTCCAGCGCGGGCCGCCGTGAGGGGCTGGGTGGGGCAAAATCCAGCCTGTTCTTCCAGGCGGTCCGTATCATAGAGGAAATGAGGGATGCCACTGGAGGTCAATTTCCAACAATCGTTATTTGGGAAAACGTCATGGGAGCTCTGCTATCAGGAAACCGGCTGTATTTTAGAGCCGTCCTGCAATCTCTCGCAAACACCGAAATTCCAATGCCTGCTTCCGGGCGCTGGGCCAACGCGGGAATGGTGCGAGGCGGAGGGCGTGACGTGTGCTGGCGTCTCCTGGACGCCCAGCATTGGGCAGACCCCCGGCTGGCCCGGCGTCAACGGGTGTTTGTCGTGGCCGATCTTGGAGGCCGACGTGCCGGAGCGATCCTGTTTAAGCCCCGCCGCCTGTTCCCACTACCTGCGCCTTGCGGAGACTTTGGGCTGCCCCCCGCCGGAGGCAATCGAATATCTGCTTCTGAAACAGGGGGGTCGCTACCAGTCGTCCACCCCTTTCAAGGCTACCGTATGCGGGGCGCGGCCAAGGCGGGGGACATCGGGAACTTCTTGGGGAGCTTCGGGAAACCAACTGACCCTTTTCCCACTCTGCTTGCCGGAGGGCTGACGGTGTTTGCCCTGTGGCGGGAGGGCCGGGAGGCGGATGGAGTGATCACGTGGCTGACCCCCCACCGAGGGAGAACGGGCTATGGGCCTGCCCGACGGCTGGACGGCGTTTGGCCACGACGGGCGGCCCATCTCCGCCCGTGCCCGTCAAAAGGCCCTGGGTAACTCCATCGCCCTGCCCTGCGCGGAGTACATCATGGCGGGAGTAAAAGAGGAATTGGAGGGAGGGAAAAAAGATAGCGATAATTGAAGCCTATGTAGCGAACCTGGGCAAGTACAACGAGGGCCAGCTTATATGACCGCCGGAGCAAACAAGTTCCTGCGTATCTACTACGGCAGGGTGAAAGAGTATCTGGCCACCCTGGACGGGAATCCTAAACCCCATTCTGGAGAGCATATCTGAGCGTTGCTACATACAGCTTGGCAGGCCGGCGCTTCGGTGGCGGCCTTGTTTTTGTGCTCTTTTTTGCCTCCTCACTTTTCTTCGATTCTCTGTAAACTTTCCCTTGACTTTTTATTTGCAGACTTATTGTTGGTTCGCAAAATTATTAATGCGTACATTCTTATTATACATTCGCATGGTTGTTAATGCCAAGGGTTTGTTTCGCAATTTTGTTAATTTTTTTTGCATATTTCGCTTATTTGCGCTATACTATTTTCAAAGGCGGTGGAACATATGACAGTAGGAGAAAAAATCAAGAAAATCCGCACATTTCGGGGTATGACGCAAAAGGAATTGGGGCTGGCTATCGGCTTTGAGGAAAAGGGAGCGGATAACCGTATTGCCCAGTACGAAACAAATTACCGTGTGCCAAAAAGGGAGCTGCTGGACAAGATTGCCCAGGCCCTGCGGGTAGACCGCCAGAACTTTTATACGGTTCAACCCGGCTGTGCCGAGGACTTCATGCGGACGTTCTTCTGGCTGGACGAGGACAGCCCCGGCTCTATCCGTCTGTTTCAGCTCGTCCACAACCCCGGCAAGACAGGAGCCTCCGATGATACCGCCGTCCGCTACAATGACACGGACGATTGGCCCGCTCAACCTCCCGTGGGTATTTACTTCAACTTTGGCCTCGTTGATGATTTCATGCGGGAATGGCTCTTGCGTCAGCAGGAGCTACACGCCGGGGAGATTACCAGGGAAGAATACTTTGAATGGAAAATCAACTGGCCGTGTACCTGTGATGACAGCAAACGGTTTGACAACTATGTACCCTGGAGAAAAGAAAAATAAGGGTAAGCGTCAAACCTTCCCTCCACAAGAAAACTCTAAGCCAGGTTTTCACCTGGC
>CAJTLI010000073.1 GCA_910577525.1 uncultured Oscillospiraceae bacterium
CCTCCGGGCATTGGGCGGCGATCAGGATGGCGTTGCTCACGGAGTAGAGGTCAAACCGGGCCTGCACGTCCAGATAGCCTTGGAACACGCCGCCGTCCATGCCCATGTCGTGAACGTGGCTGTCGATCATGGCGTAGACGCTCTCGCGCTCCGCCTGCTTTTTCGCCGCCCATGCGCCCTTATCAAAGGGCGTTTCCTCCCGCTGGGCGGGCTGGCTGGTAAACAGATCATCATAGTTCGGCATCGTTATCGCTCCTTTAACCGTTTGGGTTTATACTTTCTCGGGGCCTTGTGCTTCGGCCCCTTGCTGGGTTTGGACTGCTCCTTACCTTTTGCCGCCTTTTCTCTCTGCTCCGCTTTAATCGCGTCCAGCTCCTTACGGACGGAGGGACGGGAACGCTCCTGCGGATCAGAAGTACCCGGTGCGGCTGGCTCTTTGGGCTTTGAGGTAGGCTCGGACTGACGGGATTTCTCGATCCGGCCCTCGGTGGGGTTTTCGGTCTGGCCCTCCTCCCTGGTGGGGGAAGCGCCCAGCACCGATGCCAAAAACTCGTCCATGTCCTGTTCGGGTTCGGGGGCGGTGCGCTCCGGGGCGGGCAGTTCGCCCTCCGGGGGCGGGGACAGCATAGCATCCAGCAGCTCATCCACCTCCTGCTCGGTCATCGGTTCCGCCGCCGCTGGCGCTTCCGGGACTTCTGCTTGCTGTTCCTGACGGCTGCGCTCGATCTCGCTCCTGATCTCAGCCATATCCACGGTAGCCAGGTTGAATCGCTCAAAGATACGGTTGATCTTGCTGGCGTCCTCGGCCCGCACCATAATGTCGGTGATGCCGTCCGTGGCGTCCCGGTCTTTCAGAACGCAGTAGAGGACGCCGTACTTCTTGGCCTCCCGGCAAAAAAGCTGGAGGTCGCTGTCTTTCACGGCGAACACCTTCAGCTCCTTGCCGCTGCGGAGCATATTGGTCAGGCGGGTCTTGCCCTTGGTTTTCTTCTGCTCCCGCAGGATGGCGTAAAGAATAATGGCAATCTGCTTGGCACCCTCACCGGCCAGCTTCACCGCTACCTCACCTGTTTCCAGGGACAGCCTCACGACCTGCTCCGCCGCGTCGCCTGAATAGCTCATGCTGTGTCAGCTCCTTTCTTTCGGTTTCCTTTTGCTCTATCAGCCGTTCCAGCTTTTCCTTGACCTGCCCGGAACGCTGGGCGATGCCGTCACATAAGACCACCTCCTTTCGTGCCGCCCTGATCCGGGTGGAGAGGGCGCTGATCTTCTGCTTCACCTCATCCACGGCCAGGGGGTCGCCCTGCCGATTCAGCCGCCGCAGTTCCTTACGGAGTTCCTGCCGCTGGGAGGTCAGGGCGTCCACCTCCGCCGACGCCGTTTCCCGGTGGGCGGTCAGCTCTCCGATGGTGTCGATGTGCCGTTTCCCTAAAAACCGGGTTTCTGCGTCCAGCCTGTCCAGCTTGGCGATGTCCTCCCGCAACAAAAAAGACACCCGCTTGACGGATGCCGGTCGTTTGACGATAATGTGAAGTTCGTAACAGTAACGGAAGTACAACGCCCGCAAGCCAGTGACTTTCTTCCTCGGCTTGCCCCGCACCCGGTAACGGCGGGGCGGACGATGCACCGCCTCCGGGAATGGGACTTGTTTTTGGAGGTTCTGCAAAATGCGTTCCTTGATCTGCTCCAACGAGTAGCCCTCGCCCAGCTTGTGGAAGCGGAAGTAGCCGCCAGCATCGGGCGGTTTCAGCGCCGGGTATTTCAAGGTCTTGCCGCCCTTGCCCCTTGTTTTGAGCTGGTAGCCCATTTCACCCATCACCCGCAGAAAGTCGCGCTCGGTGGTGGAAGCGCAGATGGCCCGATCAATGTCGGCCCGGATGGTGCCCCGGTGGGTGGGTTTGCCGTTCTGCTCGGCCTGCCATTCGGCGTAGTGCTTGGCCCGCCCGCCGTGGTTCTCTATCACGGAAATGGCGTACTCCCGGCAAAGCCGGTCTGACGCCTCCCGCATACGGGCATAGTCGGCGGGGGAATTGTAGAATTTATAGCCGTCTGCCCAGGACACAGAATTGATGACGAAGTGATTATGATAATGGCCGGTATTACAGTGGGTCGCCACTACCACCTCAAAACGGTCGCCCCACAACTCCTGGGCCAGCTTGACGCCGATCTCATGGGCGGTTTCCGCCGTTACCTCGTCCGCCTTAAAGGACTGATACCCGTGGTAGCACACCCGGCCCCCCAGCTTGCCCCATAACCGCTTTGTCTCCATGAATTGTGCGGCGGCGGTGTCCTCCCGGCAGTTCAGGCAGGACACATAGGAGCGGCGCTCCGTTTTCATATCATTAGCGGCATACTCCACCACATTGTCAACAGCGTGGAGGGATGCCAGTTCCTCATAGCTGGCCTCGGTGGTCTTTTCCGGGTTCCGGGCGTAGTTTATCACTCTGTCCACGCGCCCCTTGATGGGCCAGATGGAGGTCACGGCCATATCAGTCGGAGGGGGTGGTGTAGGTGTCCACGATCAGCTTTTCCACGGCCCGGTTGTCCTCCAGAGCCTTGCGGAGCTGGGGCACGTCCAGCAGGCCGATGGAGTTGGCCCGCTTCAAAAGCTGGTCGATGTTATAGCCCACGCGCCGTACCTCCCGGATCAGCAGCGGCAGCTCGGCGGGCGGGGCCTCCTTCACAACTGCGCCGTTGAGGATGCGGCGGCAGTAGCCCTCACGGGACAGGCCGCTCTTTCTGACCTTTTTTGTCAGGGTTTCCAGTTCGGTCTTGGTGAAGTAAATCTCCACCCTGCAATTACGTTTTCTCATATTGCCTCCTTAATCATTTTTCAGTGGTTGGAAAATCGTCTTTTCTTTTCGTCGATTATGTGCTATCCTATAAAAGAGGTGGTCGATATGACAGCAGCACAAATTCGGCGGAGAATTGCGGCAGTAAAAACGGCTGATGCCATCAATGCCATTGAAGGTGTGCCGGTTTCCCGGTATGCCCAGGTTCTTTCCCGCAGTTGGGCAAAAGGCGAGATCACGGGCGAACAGATGAAACAGGCGCTCTTGGCTTCTCACGCAAAACTGGCCGCACAGGTACGAAAGCATGGCTGATCCTTATCTCTATGATGATGTTCCTGTCCTGCGGAACGCACTTTCCATCAAAGATGAAAAGACGCTGGATTTGATCGAGGCAGAACAGTCCCGCGCAAACATGATGCTGCTCTACGAACAGGGCTTCCACGACTTTACGCCGGAGGGCCTGCAAAGCATCCACCGCTTTTTGTTTGGCGACCTTTACGATTGGGCGGGCCAGTTTCGTATCATCAACATTGAGAAACGGGAACGGCTTCTTGCGGGCCGCAGCGTGTGGTACAGCAACGATGAAGCGATCAGTGATGATTTAGCGTCTGTCTTTCAGGATATTCACGCCCAGGATTGGAACGCTCTTTCAAGAGGAGCCTTTGTGCCAGCCGTGTCCCGGTGCTTTGCGAAAATTTGGCAGATACACCCCTTTCGTGAGGGGAACACCCGGACGGTTGTTATGATGCTGACATTCTTTGTGGAACACTACGGCTATTACATGGATCAGGAGCTTTTGGCCGAGAGCGCCGGGTATGTGCGGGATTCCTTTGTGATGGCATCGTTAGACCAGTTTTCCGAGTACGAGTATCTTGAACGGATACTGATGGATGCCGTTTGTGATGATCCCATCGAGTACGAGTTGACGCCAGATACGGAGTTTGAACGTCAGCGTTCTGAAAAATATCAGAAGTACCAAAAAGAACGCTACACGCCGGAGCCGCATTACCGGCGTGAAGATTAAGGGATAACGTGCGGTGATGACCGCCAACTGACATTGTTCGGTTGGCGGTCATTTTGCGGGGTCATAGGGGCGGCAAGCCCCTGTCAAGCTGAATTTGCCCCAGCAAATTCGTTGCTTGTTAAGACAATACCGCCCTCTGCGCCTGCGGCGCGGGAGAACGGTCGGGGTAGGTTCAAGCCTGGTCGGATTTCGCCTTGGGCGGACGCTCCCAAAGCCAAAACTCCCGCTTGGCTTCCATATATTCCTCATAGGCAAGCTGGCGGTTGATGCAGTCAAGCCATGCCCACTCCGCTGGGGAAATGCGGCGGACGGGCTTGGGGGGCGGTTTGCTCTGGGGCCGGTTCATAGCCATAGGTCAACATCCTTTCGGTTTTATTTGTGGCATCACGGGTGATGCCATGCCCCTCAATGGGCTGGAAAAAGTGGCATCACGGGTGATGCCACTAAAAGCTGTCCAGAAAGTCAAACACGTCGTTTATTTCCTCTGCGCTGGCTTGCGTTTGCGCCGCTGGCTGGATAGAGCCACCTTCTGTGGCTCGTATCAGTTCTTCAGAAACGACCTGACGGATAAAGTCTTTCAAAACATCGGTTTGCTCCTTTGCGTTTATCCTTGCGATAATCTCTTTATTGATGGATTGAGCGTCCATACGGTGCAGGGCTTCCCATGCCCTGCGGTCATCCTCCCAATCAAGATTAAATCGGAGAGAAAACCGCTTGATTTTCATTCTCTCACGCCCCTACGCAAAGCCTGTTCGCACAGATACTCATAGCCCTTGGCTGTGGCGCAAATATCATCGTAGATGGTCACACGGTCGGCGTCGTACTCCCCGAAGTTGCGGATCAGACAGCTCCCGCCGCCCAGCACATGAAGCCGCATGAGGGCCGGGTTGTACTCATGCTCTCGCAGGATGCGGAAAATCTCACGCACATACCCTGCGGCGGTTTCCCGGATGGTGGTCAGGTAGTCCTCCTGAATGTCCGCCGTGCCGAACCGCAGCACCCGGTTGATGATGGAGTCGTCCACCGTAGCGTGGTGGGTTCGCATGACGTTCTCCCGGACGGCCAGCATACATTGGTGGGTGCCGTACTTCTCCGTGAACATTCGGTCTGCGGCGGGTTTGCGGTCGTTGATAAACATGATATTCATGGTGCCGTTTCCAATGTCGCACAGCATATTCACGCCCTGGAAGTCCCTGATCTGACTGGCTACCGCCGCAAAGCCCTGGGGGAACACATCAGCCCCGGCGATCTCCGCCTGATACGTTTTTCCCCAGAAGGTGAAGCTCACCTCCCGGCTTCGCAGGAGGTATGCTTTGAAGTCCTCCCGCTGTTGGCTCACCCAGGTGAGGGGCAGGCCCACCGCAAGGCGCACCCTGGCGGCGGTCAGCCCGTATGCGTTCAGTTCACGGGCGATAGCGGCCAGGGTGAGGACATAGTAATCGTCGTCCCCAGTCTTGTCGGCGGCAAACTCCTTGTGGCCCGTCCCGATCAGGTAGTACCGCCCGCCGTAGATTAGCAACTCGTCCTTAAATACCGGCTCGGCGTCATGGGCGGTCAGCCCTGCCGGAAAACAGCAGTTTGCGGTCTTGATGTTGCCGTAGCCGTTGTCGATGCCGATGATCTTCATGCCCTGATAGTCCTTCACCGGCTCCATTCCTCCTTTCGATGCGTCAGCCCCAGCTTCCGCTGAAGCAGCTCGTTCACGTCCTTGCCATAGGGCGGCGGTCTGTCCTGTACCGTGTACTTGTCCCCCAGGCCCTCCATGATGCCCGCCGCCGCGTCCCGGCCCACCTCGTCGTTGTCCAGATGGAGATAGAGCGTGTTGGTGCCGGGGTGGTCTTGGAGGTACTGGCTGAGAGCGAGAGGGATAACAAACTCCTGTTTCCGCTTGAACACCCCGCCCAGGGAGAGTAGAGCGTCCTGCCGCCAGTCCCGGCCATTCATTTTCAGCAAAGTGGCGTAGCTCAACAGGTCGATGGCCGATTCAAACAGATGGACGCCGGGGGCGCTGGGGTTCTCCGCAATCGTGAACGAGTACCGCTTATCGCTGCCGGGGGCCTCGCCCTTGAAGTCCCCCACGGTGCCGCGCAGGGCGGCGTACCGGGGCTGGCCTTTCAGGTCACGGCCCACGAACACGCAGTTGTGATAGGGCAGGCTCTCGTACAAACGCCCGGTCTGGATGCAGTAGTCGATCACGTCATAGTCGATGCCCCGCCCGTGGAGATAGCTGACCATGTGGGTGGCGCACCGGCTGGCCTGGGGCAGAAGCAGCTTCCGTGGTTCCCGTTCCTTCGGCTTGGCCTGGGCCGCACGGGGCGCAGGGGAGAAGTTCTGGCCCACCAGGGCCTCCACCGCCTGGGTAAAGGAAAAGCCCTGGACTTTGATGAGATAGTCCAGAGCCGTCTTGCCGCCGATGCCGCGGGAAAACCAATTCCATTTGCCGTTGCTGATTTTCAGGCTGTCATGCTCACGGGTGCAGTAGGTGCTGCCGCTGACGTGTACCAGCTCTTGGGGATCGAACCGCTGGAGGTAGGTCAGCAGGTCAAGCTCCTTTGCTTGGGTGATCTGTTCCGGCGTAACATAGCCCATCTACCGTCCCTCCCGCTGGCCCGCTTTCTTTTCAGCTTGTATCACAGCGTCGGCGCGGGCCTCGATCACGTCCCGCAAGTCCTCCAT
>CAJTLI010000074.1 GCA_910577525.1 uncultured Oscillospiraceae bacterium
GGGTGCGCCGACGCGCTGGCCCTGGGGGCCCTGGCGGCGGGGGGCATTCCCCCCAATCGGGGCCGGGCGGCCCTGTCCGCCCCCCGGCTGTGCCCCGAGCTGGAGCGGGCGGCGGAGCGGCTGTGCCCCCAGGTGCGGGGGCTGCTCATCGACGCCCCTGGCGGAGAGGAGTACGCCCGGTATTTACAGGCCCGGTTCGGCCTGCCCATCCGCCCGCCGTCGGCGGGGGCCGACGTGACCCTGGCCTTCGGCCCCGGAGGCGGGCGGTGGGGCAGGTGCGCCGAGCTGTACGAGGGGGGGACGCTGGGGGGCCTGGCCCTGGAGCTGGAGGGGACGGAGCTCCCGGAGGACTGCGCCGAGCAGGTGCTGGCCCTGCTGTGGGAGCAGGGGAGGCTGGAGCGGGAAAAGCTGCGCTGCCGCCTGTCCGCATAAAAAGCGAGCCGGGGCGTTTCAGCCCCGGCTCAAGGATGGAGGATAGAATGAAAAAGGAAAGCATCTCTTGCAAGGATTAGAATAAAGGCCAGTGGTTACAAAAGTTCGAAGTATTTTGTTACAAAAGAATTAAATGTTTCTCGGGAGATCCGCCAGCTCCAGGGTGAGGTCGAACCGCTCCGTGCCGTCCCCGTCCCCCTGGCCCCGGGCAAACAGCCGGTCCCCCCGGGCGGCGGTGTCGATGAGGATGGCTTCCCCCGCCCGGCACTCGCTGAGATAGCCGATCTGAAAGGAGCGGATAAACTTGTCCGCCCCCAGCCGCTCCAGGTGGAGGGCGTCGCACGCGAAGTCGGCGTAGTGGGCGTTGTTCACGTGGCCGTTGATGTCGGTGTCCGAGTAGCCCAGCTCCCGGCGGCTCTGGGCGTCAAAGACCTCCGGCATGACGGGGCGCCGGAGCTTGACCGCCTTGTTCAGCTCGCCTCCGCCGGTGCCCTGGAACTCCTCCAGCTCCTTCAGCCGGAACAGCTTCCGGCTGTCCTGATCCGCCATGACCCAGATGGTGGAGCCCTGCCCGACGGGCCGTCCCTCCCGGAGCAGGTCGAAATCCCGGTAGGACGAAACCCCCGACGCCCCCCGGTGCCAGGTGCGCACGGTGATGGCGTCGTTCCACCGCAGGGGGGCGTCCAGCTCCACCCAGCTGCGGGTGACCATCCACAGACAGTTATATTTCGCCAGAATCTCCGGCCCGGACACGTGCAGGGCCAACGCGGCCTGGGTGGCGGCCTCCTGCAAAATGCCCAGCAGGGCCGAGGGGCGGCACTGGTTGAACAGGTCCACGTCCCGGGAGTCCACCCGGAGCTTCATCTCATAAACGGTGCTCATACTGCGCTCACTCCTTTTTCCCCGGGATGGTCAGCCGGTCCCGGGCGCACAGCTCGACCAAGTTGTCCGGGGCCGCGGCGGGCAGGCGCAGGGCCGCGCCGCACCGGGCGCACACCAGATCCACCGAGGAATAGCCCACCTTGACCCCGTAGTCCGCGCTCCCGCAGGCGCACTCCACCCCGCCCCGGGCGGCGATGTCCCGCAGCTCGCCCAGCACCTCGGCCATCACCGTCTCATTGAGGAAGGTTCCCCGCCGGTCCGTCTGGTCGTCCAGCCGGAGCTTGTCCACCGCCCGCTCCAGCTTCTCCATGGCCCGGAACACCTGGCCCTCCTCTCCGATGCAGCAGCAGCTCAGCCCCGACGCGGGGCAGCTCAGCGCCAGCAGCTTTTCGCCCAGAAGGGCCTCGTTGGCGCACACCGCCCGGTGGTCCCTGGCGCAGAACAGGCAGGGCACGGTGATCTCGCACCGGTCCCCCAGCTGCCGGAAGGCCAGCTCGGACCTGCCGCAGGGGCAGGGCAGCGCGCCGCTCCCCGCGGCCAGCTGGAAGGCGGAGCGTTGGGCGATCACCGTCTGGCCGCACACGGGGCAGATATATCCGATGGTACGGGTCTCCTCAGGCATAGGGGTCCCTCCTGTATTCAAAATCAAGGTCGGGGCAGTAGGCATTATAGTACATTTTTCCGGCTGAAACAAGAGATTTCTTTGCGCCCCGCTCCGTCTGTCAAAAAAGCCGTTCCGGCAAGCGGAGCGGGGAGAACCATGTCCTCCCCGCTCCGTGCTAGATGCGCTCCAGGCTCAGAATTTCCTCCGCCAGCCGGTCCGCGGTCTCGGACACCCCGTCAAAGCTGACATAGGGGTTGTAAAGCTGCTCCAGCCGGTCGTGGGCCTGCTTGGCCTGGACCAGGCCGGAGATCCCCTCCTCCAGCAGAGCGGACGCCACCCGCCGCGTAAAGCGCAGGCGGGGCCGGTTCAGACGGCAGGCGTCGGCGTCCGCCATGGCGTCCAGCCGCAGCCGGCGGTAGGCGCGGTGGGGCCAGGGGTCCTCCTGGGTGGAGGTGACGAAGGCCAGGGACAGGCCGGGGAAGATGAGATGGGCCAGCCGGTCCGGAGCCATGGGGTCGGGACAGGCCACCGCGTCGTGCCCCGCGGAGAGGGCGGCGGTGAGGATGGGATTGAGCAGCTGATGGGCCAGGCCGTAGCTGTCCGCCAGCTCATACACCCGGTCCGCCTGGGCGGCCACCGTGCCCCAGAGGGTGACGAGGCCCTTGTGGGTGACGGCGGAGAGAAAGCGCTGGGACCCGTGGCCTTCCCCCTGAGCGGGGCGCTTCAGCTCCCGGCCGATGATGCCGGCGGCGCGCTTGGCGATCCGCTGCTGGACCGGTTCGCTGTCCACCAGCTCGTTCATATCCCGGCGCAGCTCGCCCGCCGCGCCCAAACAGCGGTACACCCGTTTGTAATGCCCTTGATATTCCGCCGCCGCGGCGATGAGATCGTCCTTCAGGGGCTGAAGACCCGCCCGGTCATAGAACTGGCTCAGGTCTATGTAGCGCTCCACCGCGCCGGGACATTTGGGCTCCACCACATGGGGGGTGGTTACCAAAGGACACGTTTGGGGGACAGGCTGTCCCCCAAAGCGGCGCGGGCGGCTGACGCCTTTACGCGCACGGTCCGTTTATTGGACGCGGAAGCGGCTGATAAGGCTGTTCAGGGTGTTCGCCTGCTGAGACAGCTCCTCGGATACCGCCGCGCTCTTTTCCGCAGCGTTGGAATTGTTCTGAACCACCGCCGAGATCTCCTTGATGCCGCGCTCGACCAGCGAGATCATCTCCGACTGCTGGAGGCTGGCGGCGGCGATCTCGTCCATCAGCGATTTGATGGACTGGATGCAGTGGTTGATATCCTGCATGGCGGAGACGGCCAGGTCCGTGGACTCCGTCCCGGTTTTGGCGTTCTGGATAGACCGGCTGATGAGCTCATTGGTGTGCTGCGCCGCTTGGGCGGACTTGGTGGCCAGATTGCGGACCTCGTCCGCCACCACGGAAAAGCCCTTCCCCGCGCTCCCGGCGCGGGCGGCCTCCACCGCGGCGTTCAGAGCCAGGATGCTGGTCTGAAAGGCGATATCCTCAATGGTCTTGATGATGGTGCCGATCTGGGTGGAGGACTGGTCGATATTTTTGGTTGCCGCAGTCAGCTGGCCCATTTTCGTGTCCGCCTCAGCCGCGTAGCCGGTGGCCTGCGCCACCAGCTGGCTGGCGCTGCCGCAGCGCACGGTGCTGGTCTGGATCTGGGCCGTAATGGCGCTCACGTTTGTCACAAGACCGTCGACGGAGGCGGCCTGCTCCATTGTGCCCTGGGCCAATGCCTGCGCGTCCGCCGAAACCCGAACCGCGCTGGCGTCTACCTGGCCGGCCACTTGGGAAATATCGCGGATCACATTCACCAGATTGGCGTGGATGGACTGGAGGCTGACAGACAAAGCCTTGAAGTCCCCGATATAATAGGACTCGTTTGCCGTGACATCGACGGCGAAATTGCCGCCGGCCATCTCGCCCAGGATGCGGCCCACGTCGTCGATGGTCTGGCGCAGGCAGCCGCAGACCCGGTGGGTGGTCTGGGCGATCATGCCGATTTCGTCAGACCGGCCATAGAACGGCTCCAGCTCCTGATCGGCGGAGAGGTTCAGATCCCCCAGCCGGCCGATGGCCCGCTCCACCACCATAAGCTCCCGGCCCTCCCGCCGCAGCAGCAGGGTGAGCAGGATGACGGCGGCGGCGGTTACGGCGCACAGCGCGCCCACCAGAATGCGCACGGTCGTCACGGCGGCGTAGACCTCGGTGGCGTTGTCTCGGACCATAAAGACCCAGCCGCGGTCCCTCAGGTATTTGTACACGACCAGCTGCCTGACTCCGTTCTCGTCCCGGTAGGAGTATGTATCGGCCTGGGTGCTGCCCCCCGCCCGGATGCGCCGGAGAATTTCCTGATATCCGGCGTCGGTGGTTTCCGTGTTCAAAGCTGCCCAGGGCGAAGGCGGTCATATATTCCTCCGTGGAGAGCACGTACGAGTCGATTATAGCGGCCCTGGATTCCACGGCGTCGGTCATTTGGTTGGTGATGTCGCTTTTGACCACGGAAGCGGCGTTGGTAGACACCGCCAGCCAGAGCAGCGCCATCCCCGCCAGAGTGATAGCGGTTGTTGCAATTCCGATTCGCGCGGCAAGTTTTTTGTTTTCGAAGAATCGCATAAGAGCTCCCCTCCAGAGAAAAGGTTTCAAGGGCGCAGACGGACTGCGGGTCAAAAGCCGCGCAACGGACTTGGCCTCTCCCCATCGGATAGTATAGCCTATTTTTTCCCATGTATCAAGAGCCTCGTGACCGCTGTTTGTAAGCGCCGCCGCTTATCCACAGCCCTCTTTTTGGATGGCCGCGCGCGCCATATTCCGCTTGACGCGGCCTTTGACGGCGGGTAAAATTTCCTCATAAGGCGGTTTTACAGCGCCAAACAGGGAGCGCGGGCGGGGAGGCCCTGTATGAGTTCGCAAAACGCCTCCGGCGGGGGGCTTTTGCTGTTGAGCGTTGAGGCGGTGGTTTAAAATGAAGCTTGAGATATCCGCCGGTGCGCGGCATATCCTCCAGACGCTGGCCGCGGCGGGCTTTGAGGCCCATCTGGTGGGCGGCTGCGTGCGGGACCTGCTGCGGGGCGTGACGCCCTGCGACTGGGATATCTGCACCTCCGCACGCCCGGAGGAGACAGAGCGGTGCTTTTCCGGACGGCGGATCATTGAGACCGGGCTGAAGCACGGCACTGTCACCGTGCTGGTGGAGGGCGAGCCCTATGAGATCACCACCTACCGCACGGAGGGGCCCTATTCCGACAGCCGGAGGCCGGACTATGTGCGCTTTGTCCCCAACTTGACGGAGGATCTGGCCCGCCGGGACTTCACCATGAACGCCATCGCCATGGACTTGGAGAGGAATCTGAGGGACCCCTTCGGCGGGGCGGCGGACATCGAACGCGGGCTGATCCGCTGCGTGGGGGAGCCCGGCCGGCGTTTTCGGGAGGACGGCCTGCGGGTGATGCGGGCCCTGCGGTTTGCCGCTGTGTTCGGCTATGGCATTGAGGAGCAGACCGCCCGGGCCGTCCACGAAAACCGGGCCATGCTGGGCCGGGTGGCGGCGGAGCGGATCAACGGGGAGCTGCGCAGGCTGCTGGTGGGGCGGAGCGTCGGAGATATTCTGCGGCGGTATCCGGACGTGTTCTGCCAGTTCTGGCCCCAGCTGGAACCGCTGGTGGGGCTGGAGCAGCGCAACCCCTGGCACTGCTGGGGCGGCTGGGAGCACACCGTCCGCGCCGTGGAGGCGGCGCCCGCCGATGTGACCCTGCGGCTGGCCATGCTGCTCCACGACATCGGCAAGCCCGCCTGCAAGTCCACCGATGAAAACGGCGTCGACCACTTCTACGGCCACCCTGCCGTCAGCGCCCAGCTGGCGGACGAGATGCTTCGGGCGCTGAAATTCGACAACAAGACCCGGGAGCAGGTGGTGCTGCTGGTGGAGCGCCACGGCGCGCAGCTTCCGCCCGAAAGCCGGGTCATCCGCCGCTGGCTCAACCGGCTGGGGCCGGAGGCGTTCTTTCAGCTTCTGGAGGTCAAGCGGGCGGACGGCATGGGACAGGATTTGGAAAAGGTGAAGGACCGTCTGCTGGAGCTGGATGAAATCAGGGCCAAAGCGGAACGGATTCTGGCGGAGGGGCAGTGCCTTACGGTAAGGGACTTGGCGGTGAACGGGCGGGATGTGACCGCCGCAGGAATGGAACCGGGGCCGGAGGTGGGCCGGATGCTGAGGGGACTGCTGGAGCGGGTGCTCAGCGGGGAACTTCCCAATGAACGGGGAGCGCTGCTGGCGGCGCTCCAAAAACGATAGGCGGGGCGGCGCGATCTATGCCGCCCCGCCCCAGACTGTCAATAAAGTGCGTTGCGTGGCACCATCGGGAAGGAAGATAGTGTGAAAGAAACCCAG
>CAJTLI010000075.1:0-3103 GCA_910577525.1 uncultured Oscillospiraceae bacterium
ACCGATCTTGTTCCCGCCTTGCCGGACGCTTTTCACAGTTTCAGTCGGATGATCTGCTCGTACAGCAGAACATATTTCTTTTGGATAATCCTGTCCATGTGGTAATGCCCGAAGAAGTGGTATTTGAACTTGCACCGCTGGGTAACTTCCTCCAGGAAATCTGTCAGGGCGTCTGCCTGATAAAATCTGCCGCTCAATTCATCCTGCACCGAGGTGGAGCAGCAGTGGGTGATGATGCAGTCCACCTCCCAGCCTGCTCTGTCCAAGCTGGCCCTGGCGGTCTGGTACTCCTCCTCGCTGGGCAGCTCCTCTTTCCACCAGGACAGGTGGTTCACCCGGTACATCGCGCCCCTGGCATCCAACACTCTGCATTTCTTCTTGAGTAGAGGATCGTCCGGCTCCAGGATGCCGTCCTGGATGTCGTGGCTGCTGGCCCCGCCCATGGTGAAGAACCGCTTCCCACCCAGGTCGAATATCTGGCCCCGTTCCAGCAGGATCACCGAGGGGCGGATTCGCCGGATGATCCCGCCCCGCCACTCCTCCAGCGGATATTTCCGCAGGGCGTCATGATTTTCGTGATTCCCTGTCACAAAGGCTGTGGTGAAGGGCCGACGCTCCAGCCAGTCCAAGCTCTCGTCATCCCGTCCATCGCCGTGCCAAACACAGCCGAAGTCTCCGCATACCAGAGCCATGTCCTCTTTTGTAAGGCCCTCCTGCTCGTAGAAGACTTCAGGCTGGAAGCGCCGGAGATCCCCGTGGAGGTCGCCCATAATATAAATTTCCATCATGATCCTCCCTGTCAGTTCAGGCTTTTGTCAACCTCCAGCCCCGGATAGCGGAACTTGATGCGGATGGTTTCAGCATTCAGGGCTGTGATCTGTTCCACAAACTTGCGGGTGATAGCGTCATCGTATACCGCAAATTTCGTTTCCCGCTGCTCAACAAATTCCCGAAGACGCTCCATCCGGGCCGCTCGGCCAGCCTGCCGCTCATCTGCCTGCCGAAGCGTCCCAAGCTGGTGCAGGATGCTCTCCCGCTCCTCTGCGATCTCCCTGAGTCGGGCGTTCAATTCTTTGTTTTCCATGTCCACCGGCAGTGCCAGCGCCTGTTCCATCAGCACCGCCTGTTCCGCCGTCAGAGCCGCCAGCCGCTGGCGCAGGGCGAGGGGGTCAACCCCGCCGCTCTCCTGTCCCTGCTGGACGAGACTGGCGATGTCCAGAAACTCCTCAGTGATCTCCTGCCCGGTCTGGTCAAGGCCGTTGATGGCCTCCAGGATGGCCCGGTGCAGCTTATCTTCATCCAGCGTGGGAGAAGTATGGCAGTATTTCGTGCCGAACTCCAGCCGGGAGACGCACCGCCAGACGATCCGCTTTTTCCCGTTTCTGGCCCAGGTGCATCGCTTGTATGGCGTACCGCACTCCCCGCATACCAGCAGCTCGGAGAGGGCGTATTTGGCGGAGTATTTGCCCTGCTCGGTTTTGCCCGTTTTCTGCATCACCTTCCGCTTGCTGGACCGGCGGGCCATCTCCTCCCGCACCTGATAGAAGATCTCTTTCGGGATGATGGGCGGGTGGTTGTTCTCCACATACACCATGGGGCGCTCCCCCTGGTTCTTCTTCACCGTCTTGCTGATGCAGTCGGTGGTATAGGTCTTTTGCAGAAGGGCGTCGCCAATGTATTTCTCATTGACCAGGATGTTGTGGATGACCTGATATGTCCAACCCTGGATGCCGCAGGAGGTAGGGACATGATCCGCCTCCAGCTCCGTCTTGATCTGGCCCAGGCTGCACCCGTCCAGGTAGCGGCGGAAGATACGCTTTACCGTCTCCGCCTCCTCCGGGATGATCTCCGGCTGGCCGTCAGGCCCCCGCCGGTAGCCCAACAGCTTTTGGTACTGGAAGGGGACGTTCCCCGCCTCCCGGCTCTTTTGGATGCCCCAGATCACGTTTTTGCTGATGGACTCGCTCTCTGCCTGGGCAAAGCCGCTGAACAGGGTAATCAGGAACTCGCTGGACTCCGTCAACGTATTGATATTTTCCTTTTCAAAGATCACACCGATGCCGTTTGCCCGGAGCATCCGCACCATCTCCAGGCTGTCCACCGTATTCCGGGCAAAGCGGGAGAGAGATTTGGTGAGGATCAGGTCGATGCGGCCCCGTTTGCAGGCGGCGATCATCCGCTTGAACTCCGTCCGCTTTTTCATGCTTGTGCCGGTTATGCCTTTGTCAGCGAAAATACCGGCCATCTCCCAATCGGGGTTCTCCCCAATCTTCTGGGTGTAGTAGGCTTTCTGGGCGGTGTAGCTGGTGAGCTGCTCCTCGCTGTCGGTAGACACCCGGCAGTAGGCGGCCACTCGCTGCTTGCTGCCGGAGGCTCGTCCGGGGGCCGACACCGGCTTTGTGGCGGGGATGATGCGTATCTTCCGCTCCCGCTGTACGGTCTGCTCCATAGCTTACTCCTTCCTGTGCGCCACATGGACACAGCCGTATCTGCATGGGCAGCCATGGCTTTTTTCAAGGGACTCGCTCTCCATCCGGGGAAGTTCATTGAATACTGCAACATGGAGTTCGCCGGATTCCATGCGGGTGTCGATGTTCTCTTTTTCAAAGATCACGCCAACACCGTGGGCTTTCAGCATCCGCACCGTCTCCAGGCTTTCCATGATATTCCTGGAGAAGCGGGAGATCGATTTGACCAGGATGATGTCGATCTTGCCCTTCTGGCAGGCGGTGAGCATCTTTTTGAACTCCTTCCGGTTCTGCCGGCCGGTGCCGGTGATACCCCTGTCGGCGTAGATACCTGCCAGATCCCAATCCGGGCGCCGGCCCACCATCTCGGTGTAGTACGCCTCCTGGGCGGCGAGGCTGGCGGGGTGATCCTCACTGCCGGCAAATACCCGGCAGTAGACGGCCACCCGCTGCTTTTGTACGGTCTGTTCCATGACGGCTCCTTTCCCAATCGGTTTTGAACGGTTACTTGAAGGTCACTGTCACCGCGTTGTCCGCAGTGATGGTGATATATTTTATCGCCTGCGCATAGGCTTTTTCCTTGATCAGACGCTGGGTGTCCGGCGAGGCTGCCGGTGCTTCAAAGCAGGCGTACC
>CAJTLI010000075.1:3113-6326 GCA_910577525.1 uncultured Oscillospiraceae bacterium
CGGAAATGCCTTGCAAAATCAGGGTCACCACATCTTCCGGGCGTTCCGGCTTCTCCAGTCCACGGTTGATGGCGTTGGTCAGGCGGACGGTATCCTCAGAGGGGGTGTATCCGCCCTCTGCCGGTGGGATGTACCCCGCCGCCTGCCGCTCCACCTCCGCCAGCAGGTCGGCATCGGGGATGACAACCTCCCCGCCGCACTCAGCGCACCGAAGGTACAGCGTGTCGGGTCTGTGTACGCTACTGAACCACCGCTTCAGGCGTCCACCGCAGGGACAGCGCAGTGTCTCCCGCAGGGCGGACACCGGGCGTTCCCGATGGACGTGCTTCCCCCACTTCTTCTGAAGCAGGGCCTGAACGGACTGGAAGGTCTCGCTGCCGATCAGGACGGGGTATCCGTCAGCGCCGGCGTATCGTTGGTTTCTGAGGGTCAGGGATATCTTGAACTTTGTCCACGCAGGACAGTCCGGGCTGTACTGGATGCCCTCGGCGTTCAGGATGTCCGATATTTCCCATTGAAACTTCCCCTCTAAGCAGAGGGCAAACACCCGGCTGACCACCGCCGCCTCCTGGGGCTGGGGAACCAGCTTCCCGTCCTCGATCTGATAGCCATACAGCACTTTCCGATTCATTTTGCGTCCTCCCCGATCCGTTCCGTTACCTCGATGCCGCCATACAGCCGAAACCGCAGGGCCGTGGGGCTGACCACGATCTGCTCTACCAGCTCCTCGAACAAGGCTTCATCGAAGTTGTCCAGCCGTTCCGGGCCTTGGCGGATGGCGTCCACTGTCTGACGCAGGGCCTCCGCCGCCTCGCCAATGTCATCATTCTTCAGCAGTCTCCGGCGCTTGGCCCGGAGCTGGGTCAGTTGGGCGGTGTTGGCGGCCATCTGAGCGGCGCAGGCGTCCGCGTCCAGCAGGCCGTTGGTGCGGAGCTTGCTGATCTTATAACCGCGCTCGGTGGCCTGGGCGATGGCCCGGTTCACCTCCAGCATGGCGGGGTTGTCCCGCTGTACGGCGGTCTCCAGGGCCTCCATCTGGCTCAGGGCAGGCTTGAGGATAATGCCATCATGGAGCCGCAGCTTGTTGTACATCCGCAGGAAGGCATCGTAGATGGTTTCCTGCGGGATAGGGCCTGTGGGGCAGTTGGCGGCGCTTCTCAGATGCCGTCCGCAGCTCCAGGCACCAGTGCCTCTCCGGGTCACCCTTCGGTAGATGGTGAAGCCGCAGATCCCGCAGCACATTTTCCGGGACAGCGGGTAGACCGCGTCCGGGCCTTTGGACTGTTTTTTCTTCATCTGCCGCAGGGCCTGGGCCTTGTCATACACCTCCTGGCTGACGATGGCCGGGTGGGTCCCCTCCACATAGAATTGGTCCACCTCGCCCCGGTTGATCTTCTGGACGAAGGGGAAGCCGGTCTTGTAGGTTTTTTGGCAGAGGGTGTCGCCCACATATTTCTCATTTGACAGCCAGTAGTAGATTTCCCTGGTGGTCCAGTGGACGTTGCCTTTCCGGTCCCGGACACCCCGGCGGATCAGCTCGTTTGCGATATCCTTGGCGCTCTGTCCGCCGAGATAGGCGTCAAACACCCAGCGGATGATCTCCGCCTCCTCCGGCACGATCTCCAGGTCTCTCCGATTTACCAGCCGGTAGCCGTAGGGCGGTTTTGTGGTGATGAACTCGCCCCGCTCCATCCTCCGGCGATAGCTCTGGTGGATATTTTGGGAGATGGACATGGACTCCTGCTGGGCCAAGGAACCGGAAACGCTCACCATCAATTCTGTGGTGAGCGTTCCGGTGTCGATATTCTCTTTTTCAAACTGGACGGTCACGCCCAGCCGCATCAGCTCCCGCAGGGCGGCGAGACAGTCCTTGGTATTCCGTGAGAAGCGGGAGATGGACTTCACCAGCACCCGGTCGATTTTGCCCTTCCGACAGTCGGCCAGAAGACGGTTGAAGTCCTCCCGCTTGTCCGTTTTCGTGCCGCTCACCGCCTCATCGGCGTAAATGTCCACCAGCTCCCAGCCCTCATGCTGGCTGATCAGCTCGGTGTAGCTGCGGATCTGGGAGGCATAGGACGTGGCCTGATCATCGGAGTCTGTGCTTACCCGGCAGTATGCCGCCACCCGCAGAATAGCGGGCCTGTCCTCGCTGGGCGGAATGATGGTGACATTTTTGTTCATGCCTGTGGCCTCCTTTCCTCTGGGTACCGACAACACTACCACACCTTGGTGGGAATAGCTATCACTATTCCCACACAGTTGCGGGGCGGTAGCGTTCCAGCGCCAGCCGTTTGGCGGCCCACAGTTCCTCGGCGGACAAAAGGCCGGCCTCCGCCGCCTGCTCCAGCAGACGGGTCACCAGGATATACCGCATCTCGTTCTTCACATCGATCATGCGGATGCCTCCCGGAAATAATCCGGCCCCTTCACCTGCCGGATAAACCGCGCCACGTCCCCCAGGCTGCCGGTGACGGGCATTTCTGGCAGGGCGGCCAGCACATCCTTGCTGTAACGCTTGCCCTTGGCGGCCCGCTCATCCAGAATAGCCACCACGCAGGTGTCGGTCTCGGTGCGGATGGCCCGCCCGAAGCCCTGCTTCAGCTTGATCTGCATCTCCGGCACCACCACCGCCCGGATGAACAGCCGGAGGGTGGTGTGATTCTCCCGCTCTTTTTCCTTCAGAGCGTCCGGGACGGCGAAGGGCAAACGGGGGATGATCAGCAGGGACACGCAGTCGCCGGGAAAGTCGAAGCCCTCCCAGGCGG
The DNA here is from genome assembly GCA_910577525.1 of uncultured Oscillospiraceae bacterium. Lineage (GTDB taxonomy): Bacteria > Bacillota > Clostridia > Oscillospirales > Oscillospiraceae > Enterenecus. Next base: position 5,879 of record CAJTLI010000075.1, read on the forward strand.
CCCCCGCCGCCAGCAGCACACTGCCGGGACTGGCCTTGAACTGCTCCGTGGTATGGATAGCACTGCGGCCCATGGTGAACAGCGGATAGCGCAGGCCGTAGTTCGGCAGACGCTCTTTCACCGCCGACATAGCGGCGTAGGACGTGAACAGCGCCAGGGCGTGGCCTTGGGCCGCGTTCAGCAGGGCGGCGATCTCCTTCGCCAGCTCATCATAGTAGGCGGCAGCCTTTTGCCTGGGCGGGATCTGGGGTAAGTACAGCAGACAATTCTGCTGGTAGTCAAATGGTGACGGTGCGACAGACTCCGTGACACGGCTGTCGGTCAGCAGGCCCGTTTCCTCCTTGAAGCGCCGGAAGTCCTCGCCTACGGCCAGGGTGGCGGAGGTGAGGACAACGGGCCGCTCCTGCCGCCAGAGTGTCTGGCGGAGCTGGGCGGTCAGGTCGGCAAT
>CAJTLI010000076.1 GCA_910577525.1 uncultured Oscillospiraceae bacterium
GAAAAACTACAAAATTTCTTCGGCGTTTTCTTACAATTTCAGATTGGCGTTGACATCCGCTCCAGTTGGCTGGTCACGTCCTGCCACGTCCCGCCGCCCACCTGGACCCGGGCGCTCTGAAAGCCGATCCCGGCGTTGTCGGTGACGCGCACCTCCACCTCCGCCCGCTGGGTGGCCCAGCCGCTGGGCGGGGTGATGCGGATGGTGATATCCTGTTCGCCCTCGCTGCCGTCATAGGCCAGGGCGGTGCCCGTCAGGGACAGCGCCATCACCAGACACAGCAGAACACAAAAAATATTCCGAAATCTTCTGTTCAAGTTCTCTCAAACCTCCTTCTGGTCGGTCAAATTTGTTTGGGGCAACTCCTGTTCCGCTCGGATCAGGTCCAGCAGCCCCCGCAGCTCCTCCGGGGAGGACGCCACGCCGTGGACGATGCGCAGGATCTCCGTGTTCTCCAGCTCGGTGAGCTGCCGCTCAAGGTCTCGGGCGCGGGCCTGCCACTGGCTGGCCTTCTCCCTGGCGTTGGCCAAGTCAGCCCTGATCCGCTCCCGCTTCACTTCAAAAGCGTCACGCATGGGCAACGCCTCCCCGCTTGTTGGGCACATAGTCTGCGAAATTGGGCACCACACGGAACACCCGCTTGTTGTTCACCCACCGCTGGAGTTGCCGGGTGATGAGAGGGGCGCTGGGCCGGTCATAGATCATGACGTAGGGGTCGAAGCCCATGGCCCGCAGGGTGTCCACCCGGTAGAGATCCTGTTCATGGGTGCTGCCAAAGTTGACGAGCACATACACCCGCAGCCGCCGGAAGTCATGGATGTTGGTCAGCTCCAGGAAGCGGCGGAAATCGGGGGTCAGGTCCACATTGGGATCATCCCAGGCGAAATGAATCATTTTCGTGCGCACCCGGTTCAGCAGGGCGGCGTTGTCCGGGGTAATGAGCCGGATATCCAGCCCCTGGGTGAAGTCCACCCACGCACGGCTATCCGCAAGCTGTAAGATCAGCTTTTCATGGTCGGGACAGGCCAGCAGATTGGGGTCCAGCAGCTTGATCTCCCGCTGGCCGTCCCAGAACTCGGACAGGTCGGCCACCTGACGGCTCCGCCGCCCCTCCTTGCCGCTGACGATACAAAATCCGCAGTTTCTCGGACAACCTCGGGTCAAAAAGCCGTAGGCTGTGCCTTGAAACTGCGGATATAAGCTGTAGTCCGGGCGGGTGTGTTCCACCGCGTCCGGCAGGTTGGGGCCGGGACCGTAGCCCGTGCCGCCGCAAATCACATGGGCGGCGTTTGGAATCACCTGGGTGTCCTTGGAATAGGTGTCGGTGAACACCCGGCTCTTGTAGACCAGATCATAGCTGCCCTCGGGGGACCACATCTCCACACTGTCCCCCCGATTTTTGTGGTGCGCGGACAGCTTCATCAGGCACAGGTTGGGCCAGTTGTGGCCGTCCACGTCATATAAGCCAATTTTCATGACATTCCTCCAATCATTTTAAGGCTCTGGCAGACGGCCAAATCCATAAAAGTGGCTCTGCCAGTATGGTGTATTGATGCTGGTGTAGGAAATGGGATCACCGCAGTGGATCATCTGCCCGCCGCCCACATAGATGCCCACATGGGTGGGCCTGTTGGGATAGGGCGCGTCATAGGTGCCGATGAAGAACACCAGATCACCGGGTTTCGCGTCAGCAGCGGACACCGGGGTACAAATGTCCTCCAGCCCCATTACCCCCAGCCGCCCATAGTTCCAGCCGCTGTGATTGATGACCCAGGACACATAGCCGGAGCAGTCAAAGGACGTGGTGGGGTTCGTGCCGCCCCAGACATAGGGATAACCCAGGTATTGCTCCGCCACGGCCAGCATAGCCTGGAAGCGGTCATCGCCCACAGGCTCCCCGGAGTAGTCCGGGATGATCGGCCCGGTGGGTTCACCGCTGCCGCCCGTGTCCACAAAATAATAGGGATTGAGATATTCCCCGTTCAGCATGACCTCCAGATGGAGGTGAGGCCCGGTGCTGTCCCCGGTACTGCCCACCGCGCCGATCACGTCCCCGCGCCTGACCTCCTGGCCCGCGCTGACGCTCAGTGTGGAACAGTGGGCATACCGGGACTGATAGCCCTGATCGTCCTCAATCACCACGCACAGGCCGTAGCTGCCCATATTCCCAGCGGACACCACCCGTCCGTCCTGGACGGCTTTGATGGCGGTGCCCTGGGCGGCGGCGATATCCACGCCCCGGTGCAGGTCCTTGACTCCAGTGGTGGGGTGAACCCGGTAACCGTAGGGACTGGACACATACCCCAGCCAGGGGAAGTCAAAGGGGTTGGCAAACGCCTGACGGTTGCCATAGGTCTGCATATACGCTCCATAGCGGTCTGTCTGCTCCCCTGGGGTGAGGGTTTCAGCCATCAGGTCCGCCCACCGGCGCACGGTGAGGGTGGTTTTCAGCACCTTCCACTGGTAGGGGTCGCCGTTCTCATCGTATCTGGTTTCGGTGATGGGCGTCCGGGTAAGCTGATACTTTTCAGCAAACAGCCGGTCCAGCTCCGGGCGCACCTGCTCAAAGGTGAAGGGGTCGTACAGGGCGGCGAGATAGGACATCAGCTCATAGGGGTTATGGCTGATTTCTCCCACGCTGTAGCGGTATTCGTCATAGCCGGGGTGATTGGCCTCGGTACTGTTGATATCCAGTTGCAAATCTGTCTCTAACTCTGTAAAATACAGTTCAGAATTGCAAATTTCCTGTTCGTCCGACAGATAGGTGGCGGAGAGATAGGTGGACTGGGTGCCGGACAGCATGGCGGTGCAGGAGGCCAGCCCCGCCGAGAAAAAGGCGATCACCAGCGCCAGCAGCGCCACGATGAGCAGGGCGCTCTTGTGCGCCGCCGCGTACTGCTGTACCGCCCGGGCGATTTTTCCAACAGCGGTAGCCGTCTGCCGGGTGTGCTGGGCGGTCCTTTGGGCCTCCCGTGCGGCCTGGGCGTATCTGCGTTTGATCTTCTGCTTCTGCATCCACCTGGACAGGACATTTTGCCGCCGCAGCTCGGGGTGGTCCCGGAGGGTGGTCTGCCATGCCAGCTCCGCCCGGTCCATCGCCAGTCGGCGCTCCGCCTGACGTGCCGCCCGGTACGGCTTGGAGCGCAGGCGGCGCTTGTTCCAGCGCAAAAAGCGCCCCGTGGCCCGTTCAGCGGCAAATTCGCCCTTGTGTGCCGCCTCCACCGCCACATTCTGGTGTTCCACTTCCCGGAATTTCCCGTGGAGCTTCATCACCGCCGCCATTTTCAGCGTATGGCCCGCCTGGGCGGGGAGGGATGGGGACGCCTGCTCGGGCTTGACCTCCTCCTCAAAGCGCAGACGGCGGCGGACCTTGCCCGAAGCGGCGTCATACTCCTGCTCCAGATGGGCGCGGCGCTTCACGGGCAGCTTGGCCTGGGCCCGCTCCAGCCGCCGCCCGGACTGCTCTACCCGCCGCTCTGCCCGCTCATATTGCCTCTGCTGACGGCGGGAGGGCGGCGGGGTGTTCACCCCACCGCCCACATCCGGGGCGCTGGCCTTCTCATCCTCAAAACGGAGATGGGGCCGCTCCTGCCCGGTGGCATGGTCCTGGACGGCGGGTGTGCCCTCGTCCTCAAAGTGCAGCCGCCCGCCGTCCTGGGCGTCAGTCTGGACAGACGGGGCCGCGTCCTTCCGGAACCGCTGGGCCTGCTTCCGCTGCCGCCGTTTTTTGCCCGAATCGTCTGGCAGAGGCGGCGCGGAGATATCCTCTGCTGTCCCCGTGTCTGGGGCGGGCGCATCCTCAAACCGCAGCCGTCCCCGGTCCGGCTCTGGGGGCGGGCCGGGGGCGCTGCCATCATCGAAGTTCAGCCGCCCGCCCTCTGGCTGTTCCCGGACAGTGGAAGCGGCCATGTCCTGCCGGAATTTCCCGCCCTGCCGCCGCTGCCGCCGTTTCCGAGATTGTCCATTGTCCTCAACCGGGGGCGGGGCCACCACAGAAACATCGTCCGCCCCCCGCATGGCAGGGGACGGCTCAATTTCATCGGTGGGACGGCCCTCCGGGGGCGGCGGGGGCTGGCGGCGCTTCTTTCCCTTGGCCGGGGTGCGCTGTGCCAGCCCCTGGTCCGGAGTGCGATCCGGCCCAAAGGACACATCCGCCGTGCGCTGGCTGACCCGGCGCTCCTCCCCAGTGGCCTTGTCCTGCTCCACCAGCCCGTCCCGGCCCAGCTTCTGGACCAGCTTGGACTTGGCCCGGTACAATCCCCGGCTCACAGCACCGCCTCCGGGGGCCTATGCTCCCGATCAGGCGCAGGTTCGGACCGGGCGGCAACCTCGGCCTGATTTTTCTGGAGTGCCTGTCGGATGGAGGGCTTCTTTTCCAGCCGCTTCCCCGGCTTCTCCGCTGCCCGCTCTGCCTGACGGTCCCGCGCCAGATCAGCGGACTGCTCCAAATCCTCCACCGCACCGATGGCCGCGAGGGTGTTGTTGTTGATGCTGGACAGCAGCTTATGTGCGCCCCGCATGGGAGCCAGCACAGCCGACTGAAACCGGCCCTCCTGTCCGCCGTCCACGATCTGCATTTCCCCGCCCGTCATAGCACGTCCGGCGTTTTTCAGATGAGCGCCCGCGCTGCGCAGTTCGTTGCCCATCTCCTCCATTTTGTTCAGGGCGTCCTTCATCCTGGAAAGGGAGCTTTGCAGCCCCTCTTGCAGATGCTCCAGCCCCTTTTTCACGCCCATGGCGGAAATTGCGCTGTCCAGCGCCGATACGCCCGCGTCCTTGAATCGCTCCAGCCCGCCCTTCACGCACTCCATGATGTTGTCTCGAAAGGCCGTCAGCCGGTCCCGCGCATCCTCGACCATCCATTCCAGCGCCTCTACCGCACCGGCAAGGAGGGAGCGGGACGAAGCCTGCTGTTCCGTCACCTGGGCAAGCTCGGCTTTCACCGCCGCCAGCTCTTGCAGAACGGCGTCAAACTGCCGCTCCATGCCGTCCAGATACCAGGACATGAGGGACAAATCCTGCCCCTGGGTTTCTCTGCCGTTTTCCTCCAGCAGCTTCAAAAACTCCTGGAACGAGGGGGCCTTTTCCATATCCACAGCCGGTCACCCCCTGTCAGCCCTGTCCGGCCAGATCTTCCGGGCGGGTGGTGAGCAGCTTATACAGCTCGGTGTCCTTGGGGAAGTGGTCCACGAAGGGGATGATGACGTTCCCGAAAAACAAAAGCCCCTCACCCGGCCCGCTGTTGGTCACATAGGAGAGCTGGTGAGGGGAAATATTGAGCTGTTTCGCCAGGATTTGGCGGTCCCCGGCAGCCTGATTGAGCATATAGATGAAGTCCGAATTTTCAAAAATGTTTTCGATTTCGGCGGAGGAGAGCAGGTCTTTTACGTTCTGGGTGATCCCGGTGGGGATGCCGCCCCACTTGCGGAACCGCTTCCAAATCTCCACCGTATACGCCGCCGTCTGTTCATCCCGGAGTAGCAGGTGCATTTCGTCAATGTAGAGCCGGGTGGACTTATGGGCGTCCCGGTTCTCGCTGACCCGGCCCCACACCTGGTCCTGCACCACCTGCATCCCGAATTTTTTGAGCTGCTTGCCCAGGTTTTTGATGATGTAACACACGATTCGGCTGTTGATCTCCACGTTGGTGCGGTGGTTGAACACGTTGAGGGAGCCGGTGACGTAGATTTCCAGCGCCGTCGCCAGCCGCTGGGCCTCCGGCTCGGGCTGCTGGCATAAAAGCTGGTGGAGGTCCCCCAGCACGGGCATTTTCTCGGGGCGGGGGTCCTGCAAATAGTCCCGGTACACCATGTGGACACAGCGGTCTATCACCGTTTTCTCAATGGGTTCCAGCCCCGCCTTGCCCCCCACGATCAGCTCCATGAGGGACAGGATAAAGTCGCTTTTCAGCGTCAGGGGGTTGTCGTCCTCAGAGTAGTTGAGGTTCAAATCCATGGGATTGACGTACTGATTGGACGTGGGGGAAATGTCGATCACCTGACCGCCTAGCCGCCGCACCAGGGGCGAATACTCATCCTCTGGGTCGATGATGGCGATATCGTCCTGGGTAACGAGAAAGGCGTTGGCGATCTCCCGCTTGGCGGAGAAGGACTTGCCGCCGCCGGGAGTGCCCAGGATCAGACCGTTGGGGGCCTTGAGCTGCTTTCGGTCCGCCATGATGAGGTTGTTGGACAGGGCGTTGAGGCCGTAGTACAGCGCCTCGCCGCCCATGAACAGCTCCTGGGTGGTGAAGGG
>CAJTLI010000077.1:0-5497 GCA_910577525.1 uncultured Oscillospiraceae bacterium
AACCAAACAGCAGATGAGAGGCCCCCAGAGCATCCCAAGACCGGGATGCTCTGGGGGCCTCTTTTCGTTTTCGCCAAAGGAGGTGACTACTACGAGACGAACCCCAAATCCAGAGGATTTCTGGAAATTCACGGACGAGGAGATGGAGACTGCCAAGAGGACAGATCTGCCGGACCTGCTGGAGCACCTGGGCTACAGCATCCGCCGAGTAGGCAGCCGGTACCACACCACCAGGGAGATGGACAGCATCCGCATCAAGGACCGGCGAACCTGGAAGCGCTACTCCAACGGCACTGGCGGAGACGCCATCACATTTCTGCAGGAATTCTGCGGCAAGGATTTCCGGGAGGCGGTGAACTACCTGCTGGAATTCAACGGACACCGCGCCAGGGATTCCCCCACCCCGCACCCCAGGCCCGCCCAGGCGAAGGAGAAAGCCGCCTTTGCCCTACCCATCGCCCATGCGGATCAGCGGCGGGTGTTTGCCTATCTTCAAAAGAGAGGCATCGCCCCCCAAGTCATCCGGGGCTTCATCGAAGCTGGCCTTCTGTACGAGGATAGCCTTCATCACAACTGCGTGTTCGTGGGCCGGGAGGCCAGCGGTAAGCCGGTGTTCGCCAGCAAGCGCGGCACCTATGACCTGAACGGCTCCGGTTTCAAGGGTGATGCGGTAGGCAGCGACAAGAACGTGGCCTTCCGCCTCCCCTGCGACCCGGCTCTGGATTGGGTGGCGGTATTCGAGGCACCCATCGACCTCATGAGCTTCTGCACCCTCCACCGGCAGGTGCGGAGCAACGCCGTGGCTCTGTGCGGCCTGTACCAAGGCCCGCTGGACACCTACCTGCGGGAGAATTCACACCTGAAGCGGATCGTTCTTTGCCTGGACGCGGACGGACCAGGGCGGGAAGCTACAGAGAAGTTCCAAGCGGAGTACGCAGAAAAAGGTTACACCGTATCCGCCCGCGCCCCCGCCCAGGGCAAGGATTGGAACGAGTGCCTACAGCTGTGTGGCAGGGCCAGAGAAAGGAGGGATCAGCGGCAGGCCGCTGCCAGATAATTCATCATCCAGGCTGAAAATAAACGAAAAAACGGAGGAAAGTACACATGAAGCGCATTTTCACCATCCTGTGCGCCCTTGCCCTCGTCATGGCCGGGAGCGCCACCGCCCTGGCGGCGGAACCGGAAGCGGGCCAGAGCGCCAGCTATTACCCCGTGTCCGTGGAGGAGTACACCTACGGCGACTTTGATGAGCTGCGAATCAACAAGACCTATCAGCTCTCGCTGTCGGACGATCCCAGCCTCATCCCTACGGAGGACTTTGTCCGCAATGGCCGAAGGTATTACCTGCTGGACATGACCCGGAAGGACGAGGTAGGCGTGGACATCCAAACTCATACAGAAGCCGTCACCCAGGCCAGCGATACCAATAACCTGGAGACCATCCTCCAGCGGCTGGACGCGGAGATGGAGGTGACCACCGAGGACGGCTATGTGGGCATCCTTCGGCTGGACCACACCAGCGTCCAGGTGACCACAGACGGCTACGCCACCAAGACCAGCACCCTCACCGCCAGCCGTAGCTATCCCAATCTGTCTGAGGCGGACGTGTCCCTCATTCCCAAAAGCATCGAGGACAAGGGCAAGACCCTGACCCTGGGGGATGTGAAGTGGAGCGAGTCCATGGATGTGGACGGCGAGGGCAACCCCGTCACCCGCTACACCGCCACCGCCAGCTACACCGGGACCACCTCCAGCCGGTACGCCACCGGCTACACCGTCAGCGCCAGCTATACCGGCGAGGTGTCCAAGCCCAACTGCGCCGTGGTGACCTACACCGCCATCTTTGGCAGCGAAAAGGCCCCGGAGGAGTCTAAGACCCCTGGCGGCGATGACAAGCATGACCCCGACCCCGGCCAGACGGAGGCCCCCGGCAGCTCCGAGGACCCGGACACCGCCAAAGAGCCTGTGGATTTGTCCGGCCTGAAACGCCCTGTGATGATCGGCGTTGTTGTGCTGGCACTGGCTGGCGGCGGTGTGTTTGCCTTCAAAAAATTCAAAGAACGGAGATGATAAGCCCTTGAAACTGCGAAGTTTTCTGTTGGCCATGATGCTGTGCGCCCTCTGCGTCACCCAGGCCAGCGCTTTGGAGTACACCTTTGACGCCCCGGAGGATTACCTCTTCGGCCAGCCCACCTCGGATGACACCATCTACGAGTGGGAAAACCCCAATGTGGACCGGAGCAAGAACACCGCCCTGATCGCACCCGGCTTCGGGACTCCCACCAGTTACCTCCCCGGCAGCGGCGAGTACCTTACCCCCAACCTCGTCCCCGGCGCACTATCCGGCGGCTTGGTCAATCAGGTGGGCAGTGCTGGAGCCAACGCCACTGGCGGCGCGGCGGGCAGTTCCGTCATCCCCGGCCAGTACCCCTCGGTGAGCGGCAATGTCACCATGACCCAGATCCCTGGCGGCAGTCCCATCGACATCGCCCAGGGCAATACCACGGGCGGCTACACCGAGGTGACAGACGATCTCTACTACAGCAACGGCAGCTTGGGCACTCTCAAGATTCCCGCCATCAACCTGACCGTCAAGGTCTACCAGGGGACGGACAGCGCCGCACTGAAGAAGGGCGCGGGCCACTTCACCAACACCAGCATCTGGGATGGAAATGCCTGCTTCGCCGGACATAACCGAGGGGTGAACAATCACTTCGGCAAGATCCACACCCTGGAGGCGGGCGATACCATCACCCTGACCACGGCGCTGGGGACCCGGACCTATGCTGTGACCAGCGTGGAGAAGGTCAGCGTCAACGATTCCAGCGGCACCGCCCCCACCACCGACAACCGGGTGACGCTCTATACCTGCGTGATGAATCAGCCGGAGTACCGTTGGTGCGTCACCGCCATTCAGCAGGGATAAAACTGTCTGCCGATTGTGTTCGACTTTCCCCATCTTCTGTGGTATGGTTCGGTTTGCAAAGCCCCACCATATTACGAAACGGAGGAATCGAGCATGAAAAGCAGAAAAATCGTGTCCCTGCTCTTGACCGGAGCCATGACAGCGGCCCTGCTGGCCGTCCCCGCCCAGGCGGCAGAGGCTCCCCAGCCCTACACCATCCAGGCCACCCACTGGAGCCGGGAGGACTTCTCCCAAGAGGCCAGCCCGGAGGTGTTCACCGGCGTGTACAGCCGGGAGCTGTACAACGCCATCCGCCAGACCATGGTGGACGGGACCAGCGGCACCGCCCCCGCCTACACACAGGTGTCCAAGGAGGACTACAGCGCGGTGAAAAAGCTGATCGGGCGCATGGAAGGGGTGCTGCGTTACGAACATCATGTGCCACAGAACTTCACCGACTACTGGCGGTACTTGGACTACTTCGCCGTGTCCGCCGAAATGCCGGAGAATTATCAAGCGCCCCTGGACTTCGTCCAGCCGGTCATCGAGGGCACGGCGGAGATGACGGACCGGGAGCGGGTGGAAGCCTTCAACGACTACATCCGCACCCTGCTGGCCTACCAAAAGGGAAAAACAGCCGGCATCACCCAGACCTTCGCCCCTCACACCGGGGAGCTGAAAGCGGCCTGCGGGTCCTACGCCAGAGCAATGAAGTTCCTCTGCACGGCGGCGGACATCCCCTGCTTCACCGTCAGCAGCAAGACCCACACCTGGAACCTCGTGTATGTGGATGGTCAATGGCTCCACGTGGACGTGTCCGCCAACGACCTCTCCGGCAGGAACGGGGTCCTGCTGGTGGAAAGCTACCAGACCGGGAAGGATCAGGCTCCGGAAGCCACCGCCTTCCTCAAGGAACTATTCGTACCCGGATCAACGAAATAAGCAAGATACATCCTTCACGCTGGCAGGCCGGAAAACGGCCTGCCGCTTTTTTGTTCTCAAACAGATCGCAACAGAAAGGAGTTTTCATGAAACACAAGCCTTTTACCCGTTTTCTCTCCCTGTTGTTGGTGGTGGCTACGCTGGCCGGCCTGTTCACCTTGCCCGCCAGCGCCGCCTCGCTGAACGGCAGCGGCACCGTCAACATCCAGTACCTGGGCCGCCATGAGTACCTGTCCAAAAGCACGGGCGGCAGCCTGAGCGGCAGCAGTTGGAGCTACACCAGCAACGATGGACTCACCGGCACCGCCTACTGCGTCAACTGGGGCCTGTCGGCAGTCTCGCCCAACAAGGCCCTGACCCTGCAGGAGTACAACCGGAACCCCCAGACCATGGGCGTGTTCGCCAACGGCTATCCCATGCGCACCCTGGAGCAGTTCAAAGAACTGCATCCCGATGACGTGCGGGGCATCGCCAGTCTGACGGAGGACGAGTACAAATACGCCACCCAGGTGGCGGTCTGGGCCTCCTGCGGCCAGCTCTCCGTCCCCGGCACATCCTTCACCGCTGGCCGGGCCGCCCTGGTGGAGCCGACCGCAGACGCCCAGAAGATCCGGGTGTATGACAGCGTCAAGGCCATGCTGAAATACTCTGCCCACTGGACGAAAAACCTCTACACTGGCCTGTCTATCCGGGCGGAGGAGGATAAGGATGTCCGCGGCGTGGAAGTCCTCAACGAGTACGGCCTGGAGGGCGCCGCCGCCGACAACGAGGACGGCATCAAAAAGGAGACCATCAACGGAAAAGAGTATTACACCCGCTTGATGTATCTGGCCTCCGCCACCTCCACCTGGATCGATGACCGGATGACCAAGGTCTATTCCACAGACGCCCCCCAGGGGACCATCTTCGTGGCGGAGAACAACTCCCCCCTGGAGATGGTGCAGGAGAACGGGGCCACCTGCTACAAGGTGGACACCAGCCGGTCCCACACCACCAACCTCAACTCCAACGGCGAGGAATACTACGGGACATTCAAGGTCTGTATCCCCGTGGACAATGCCGCCGCCGAGGGCAGCTTTACCATCAAGGCCATCGGCGGTGTGGCGCAGTACAACCTGTTCCTGGCCTATAACCCCTCCGCCTCGGAGCAGTCCTACATCGTGGCCGACCCCGGCTACACCACCCTGGAGGCCCATGCCCCCTTCAAATGGAGCGGCACGGATGTACCCGATACCGCCAGCCTCCAAATTGTCAAGGCCGGCGCGGGCGGCGCGCCCCTGGAGGGGGCCAAGTTCACCCTCACCGGCAGCGGCGGCACCACCGTCTCCGGCACCAGCGACCGCAATGGCCAGATCGTCTGGACGGACCTCCCCGCAGACGAGACCTACACCCTGACCGAGACCGCCGCCCCGGAGGGCTACCAGGTCATCGCCCCCATGAACATCACCCTCACCCCCGGACGCACCGAGTATGTGACCGTGACGGACGAGACAAATAAGGGCTTCACCATCAAAAAGGTGGACGCCCAGAACAAGGCGTCTCTCCAGGGGGCCGTGTTCGTCTTTGAGCAGATCGATGGCAGCTATAAGACCACCGGCGTCACCGGCTTTGACGGCACTATCTCCTTCCAGGGGGATGAGCTGCCCTATG
>CAJTLI010000077.1:5629-6229 GCA_910577525.1 uncultured Oscillospiraceae bacterium
TCGTGAAAAAGGATGGGGATACCGGCGTGTCTCTGCCTGGGGCCACCTTCGATGTGTTTGCCGATGGTGAGAAGATCACCTCCGTCACCACCAATGACGCCGGCGAGGCGTATGTGTACGGCATCAAAAAAGAGGCGTATATCGAGGTCGTGGAGACTGCCGCCCCCACGGGCTATGTGCTGGATAAGACGCCCCATGGCATCCACATCGACGCATACGATCCCGCTATCCAGGACGATCCCGTCCTGACCGTGGTCAACCACAGCAAAGCCTCCCTGCGGATCATCAAGATGGACCGGCAGAGCGGGGATCGGCTCCCCGGCGTGACCTTTGAGATCTACAAGGACACAGAGCTGTTCGACACCAAGACCACCAACGACAACGGCGAGATCTTGCTCTATGATCTGGAACCCGGCACCTATCTTGTCAAAGAGGTGGCCACCGATGACGAACACGTCATCACCTCCGCTCCCCAGCAGATCGAGTTGAAAGCTGGGCAGACCGCCACCCAGGAGCTGGTGTTCTTCAACAGCAAGAAACCGGGCATCCATCTGGTGAAGGTGGACAGCGTGACCATGAAGTCCCTGCCCAATGTCCGCT
>CAJTLI010000078.1 GCA_910577525.1 uncultured Oscillospiraceae bacterium
CTCATAGCCTGCTGATACCGAAAACCATTAACTTGAAACTTATTATACGAGGAGGATTTGACATGCAATCCATTGAATTTCTGTGGAAGGACCGCAAGCGCCATCTGGGCCTGCCCCTGTCCTTCACCCGGTACAGCCTCAGCGAGGATCGGCTCTTTTATGAGCGGGGCCTGCTCAATTTGAAGGCCGACGAGGTGCTGCTCTACCGGGTTCAGGACCTGGAGCTGACCATGACCTTGGGCCAGCGGATTTTCGGGGTGGGCACGGTGTGCGTCCACTCCTCGGACAAGAGCATTCCCCATCTGGATCTGAAAAATGTGAAGAACCCCAGAGAGGTCAAGGAGCTGATTCACCGCAGCGTGGAGGAGGCCAAAAACCGCCGCCGGATGCGGGCCACCGAGCTGCTGGGCAGGGAGGACGGACCCAGCTGTCACGAGGAGGACGATCTTGATTTTATCCCGGAAGAGGACGGCGGGGACGATCTGGACTAATTGATTTAGAACGTAGCGGAGGAATATCATGTCAGAAGAACGCAGCGAATTGAAAGAACTGAACACCACCCAGACCGAGCACGAGTACGGCGCGTCAGAGATTCAGGTGCTGGAGGGCCTGGAGGCCGTCCGCAAGCGCCCCGGTATGTATATCGGCTCCACCTCCAGCTCCGGCCTGCACCACCTGGTGTATGAGATCGTGGACAACGCCATTGACGAGGCCCTGGCGGGGTACTGCAACAATATCACTGTGGAGATTTTGAACGGCGACGTGATCCGCGTCACGGACAACGGCCGGGGCGTGCCGGTGGATATCCAGGCCCAGACGGGCCGGCCCGCCCTGGAGGTGGTGTACACCGTCCTCCACGCCGGGGGCAAGTTCGGCGGCGGCGGGTACAAAGTGTCCGGAGGCCTCCACGGCGTGGGCGGCAGCGTGGTCAACGCCCTGAGCGAGTGGATGGAGGTCCGGGTGCACAAAAACGGCCAGATTTACGAGGTGAAGTTCTCCCGGGGTGCCATGACTCAGGAGATGACCGTCGTCGGAACCACGGACAAGACGGGCACCGAGGTGGTGTTCAAGCCCGACCCCCAGATGTTTGAGGACACGGTGTACGACTACGAGACCCTTCACCGCCGGATGCGGGAGCAGGCCTTTTTGAACGCCGGGGTCAAAATCCTCATGGCGGACTGCCGCCCCGGCCAGGAGAGGTCGGAGTCCATGCACTACGAGGGGGGCATTCGGGAGTTTGTCGCCTTCATCAACAAGAACAAGAGCCCCCTTCACGAGCAGATCATCTATATGGCGGGGGCCAGGGACGACTCCATGGCGGAGATCGCCATGCAGTACTGCGAGGACAGCTATAACGAGATCATCGTGTCCTTTGCCAACAACGTCCACACCCCCGAGGGCGGGATGCACGAGGAGGGCCTGAAGCGGGCCCTCACCAACGTGCTCAACGCCTACGGCAAAAAGATGAAGCTTTTGAAGGACGAGGAAAAGGTGTCCGGCGACGACTGCCGGGAGGGCCTGACCTGCGTCATCTCCGTGAAGCTCACCGAGGCCCAGTTCGAGGGTCAGACCAAGGCCAAGCTGGGCAACAGCGAGATGCGCACCCTGGTGAACAACGTGGTGTCCGACAAGCTGGAGCAGTTTTTGGAGGAGAACCCGGCGGTGGGCAGGGCCATTCTGGAAAAGGCCCTCATGGCCAGCCGGGCCAGGGAGGCCGCCCGGAAAGCCCGTGAGTCGGTGCGCCGCAAGACGGCGCTGGAGTCGGGCCAGATGCCGGACAAGCTCCAGGACTGCAATGAGCGGGACCCGGCTCTGTGCGAGCTGTATATCGTGGAGGGCGACTCCGCGGCGGGCTCGGCCATCGACGGCCGGGACAGCCGGTTCCAGGCCATTCTGGCCATGTGGGGCAAGATGCTCAACGTGGAAAAGGCCCGGGCAGACAAGATCTACGGCAACGACAAGCTTTATCCTCTGGTGCTGGGCCTGGGCGCGGGCATCGGCGAGGAGTTCAACATCGACAAGCTGCGCTACCACAAGATCATCATCATGTCCGATGCCGACGTGGACGGCGCCCATATCCGCACCCTGCTGCTGACCTTCTTCTTCCGGTATATGCGGCCCCTCATTGAGCGGGGCTACGTCTATTCCGCCGTGCCGCCGCTGTACAAGCTCACCCGGGGCAAGACCACCCGTGTGGCCTATGACGACATCCAGCGGGAGAAGATTGCCGAGGAGATGCGGGGCGGAAACCCCAACGTCAAGATCGACATCAGCCGGTTTAAGGGCCTGGGCGAGATGGACGCCCATGAGCTGTGGGACACCACCATGAACCCGGAGACCCGCACCCTGCGGCGCATTACCCTGGCGGACGCGGTGGCGGCGGACAACATCTTCACCGTCCTCATGGGGGAGAAGGTGGAGCCCCGGAAGGAATGGATCGAGGAGAACGCCAAGTACGCCCTCAACTTGGATTATTAAGCGGAGGAACATATGGGACACAATCGAAATTACAAGCCGGAGGACATCGCCTTTCCCGATCAGGTGATTACGGAGTCCGAGCTGGTGGGGGAGATGGCGGAGAGCTATAAGCAGTACGCCATGTCGGTGATCGTAGGCCGGGCCCTGCCCGACGTGCGGGACGGCTTAAAGCCCGTTCACCGCCGGATTCTGTACTCCATGTACGACACGGGGCTGACCTCGGACAAGCCCTTCAAGAAGTCCGCCACCTGCGTGGGCGAAGTGCTGGGCCACTACCACCCCCACGGGGACGCGTCGGTATACGACGCCATGGTGCGCCTGGTGCAGAAGTTCTCCATGCGCTACCCCCTGGTGGAGGGCCACGGCAACTTCGGCAATGTGGACGGCGACCCCCCGGCGGCCAACCGGTACACCGAGGCCCGCATGGCGAAAGTGGCCAACGAGATGCTCCGGGACATCGACAAGGACACCGTGGACTGGGACCCCAACTTCGACGAGAGCCTGAAGGAGCCCCGGGTGCTGCCCAGCCGGTTCCCCAACCTGCTGGTGAACGGCTCCTCGGGCATCGCCGTGGGCATGGCGACCAATATCCCGCCCCACAACCTGCGGGAGGCCATCGACGTCGCCATCTGCGTGCTGGACAACGAGCACGCCACCCTGTCCGACCTGATGGAGCACATCAAGGGCCCGGATTTTCCCACCCGCGGCATCATCATGGGCCGGGCGGGCATCCGGGCGGCCTACGCCACCGGCCGGGGCAAGATTGTGCTCCGGGCCCGGACCGAGTTCGAGGAGTACGGCAAGGACCGCACCCGCATCATCGTCACCGAGCTGCCCTATCAGGTGAACAAGCGCCAGCTGATCCGGGCCATCGCCGACCAGGTGAAGGACAAACGGCTGGAGGGCATCTCGGACCTGCGGGACGAGACGGACCGCAACGGTATGCGCATCGTCATCGAGCTGAAGCAGAACGCCAACCCCCAGGTGGTGCTGAACAAGCTGTTCAAGCAGACCGCCTTGCAGTCCAATTTTTCCATCATCATGCTGGCCCTGGTGGACGACCAGAAGCAGCCCCGGATTCTGTCCCTGCGGGGCATTCTGGACGAGTATATCGCCTTCCAGAAGCAGGTGATCCGCCGCCGCACCGAATATGACCTGAAAAAGGCCCAGGAGCGGGCCCACCTCTTGGAGGGCCTGCTCATCGCCCAGGACAACATCGACGAGGTCATGAGGATCATCCGCTCCAGCTACGACAACGCCAAGGAGCGGCTGATGGAGCGCTTCGGGCTGGACGATGTCCAGGCCCAGGCCATCTGCGACATGCGGCTCATCTCCCTCCAGGGGCTGAACCGGGAGAAGCTGGAAGCAGAGTATAAAGAGATCGAGGTCAAAATTGCCTATTATCAGGAGCTGCTGGCCGACGAGGAAAAGCTCAAGGGCGTCCTCAAGGAGGAGCTTATTCAGATCCGGGACAAGTACGGCGACGACCGGATCACCGAGATTCAGGACGTGGCCGACGAGATCGACATCGAGGATTTGATCGAGGAGGAGCAGTCCGTCTTTACCATGACGGCGGGGGGCTACATCAAGCGCACCTCCGCCAGCGAGTACGCCGCCCAGGGCAAGGGCGGCATGGGGAAGAAGGGAATGGCCACCCGGGAGGAGGACTACGTGAACACGGTGTTCACTGCCTCCACCCACGACTATATCCTGTTCTTCACCGACAAGGGCCGGGTGTTCCGCAAAAAGGGCTATGAGATTCCGGTGGCGGGCCGCACCGCTCGGGGCACCAACATCGTCAACGTGCTCCAGGTGGAGCAGGACGAAAAGGTGGCCGTCATGATCCACACCCGGGACATCAGCGAGGGGGAGGAGCCCCGTTATCTCACCATGTTCACCAAAAACGGCACTGTGAAGCGGCTGGACGCCTCGGCGCTGAAGAACCTGCGCAGCAACGGCCTGCGGGTCATCCTGCTGGAGGAGGGCGACGAGCTCATGGAGGTGCGGGAGACCGACGGGAAGCAGAACCTGCTGATCGCCACCCACGGCGGCATGGCGGTGGTGTTCGGTGAGACCGATGTCCGGCCCACCGGGCGCAACTCCATGGGCGTCCGGGGCATCCGCCTGCGCGCCGGGGATTATGTGGTGGGCGCGGCCCGGGCCAAGCCGGACAAGGCGGTGCTCACCATCACGGAAAACGGCTTCGGCAAGCGCACCCCGGTGGAGGAATACCGCGTCACCAACCGGGGCGGTCTGGGCATCAAAAACTATCAGGTGACGGATAAAACCGGCCCCGTGGTGGGGGTCAAGGTGGTGGACGGCAGCGAGGACCTGCTGCTGGTCACCCAGTCCGGCACCCTCATCCGCACCGATGTGGACGGCATCCGCACCTGCGGCCGGGCCAGCCAGGGCGTTATCGTCATGCGGTTCAAGGAGGAGGGCGACAAGGTCGTCGCCCTGTCCCTGGCGGAGAAGGAGCCTTCGGAGGACACGGCCGTTTCGGAGGAAGAGGCCGCCGCCCTTCTGGAACCGCCGGCGGAGGAAGCGGGGACGGAGGAGTAACCGGCCATGGGCATGGACTGGAAACGGCTTTTGTGCCCCCCTTGGAGGGAGCGGGAGGGGAATAAATTCTTCATTTGCCTCGTTCCGGTTGGGGTCGGCTTCATGGTCATGGCCATGGGCGGCGTCTACTTTGAGGGGTTCCCGGCCCGGCTGGGCGGCTTTCTGGCCGGGGCGGGCATGGCGGCGGGCGCGGCGGC
The DNA here is from genome assembly GCA_910577525.1 of uncultured Oscillospiraceae bacterium. Classification (GTDB taxonomy): domain Bacteria; phylum Bacillota; class Clostridia; order Oscillospirales; family Oscillospiraceae; genus Enterenecus. Next base: position 5,238 of record CAJTLI010000078.1, read on the forward strand.
TACGCTGGCCCTGGCCTACGGCGAATGGCCGGAGGAGAATTGCTTCGCGCTGAAGCTGGCCGCCCGCATTGGTTTCCTGCCCCTGGCCCCCTGTTTTGTGTTCATGGAGCTTCCCTTCCTGCTGGAATGCGTGGGCGGATGGGGCTGCGCGGCTCTATCCACCCTCACCGTGATTCCGTTTGGTCTGTCCCTGATTCGGCTTATCTGGAAGAAAAGGAACGCTTAATTGATGAAAACAGTAACCTTGTACACCGACGGCGCCTGTTCCGGCAACCCCGGTCCCGGGGGCTGGGGGGCTGTCCTGCTGTTCGGCGGGCACGAGAAGGAGCTCAGCGGCGGGGAGCGGCAGACCACCAACAACCGTATGGAGCTCACCGCCGTCATTCGAGGGCTGGAGGCCCTGAAGGAGCCCTGCGTGGTGGAGCTCTATTCCGACTCCAAATACGTCATCGACGCCCTCCAAAAGGGCTGGGCCCGGGGCTGGAAGGCCCGGGGCTGGGTGAAGTCCGACAAAAAACCCGCCCTCAACCCGGACCTGTGGGAGCGCCTGCTGGAGCTGTGCGAGATCCATACCGTCAACCTCCACTGGGTGAAGGGACACGCCGACAACCCCTATAACAACCGCTGCGATCAGATGGCCGTCTCTCAGTGGCAGAAATTGAAATAAAAAACGCGCCGGGTCACTCTGAACTGCACCCCATTTGTTAGACAGTATGGTATACTACTAACAAGTGGGGTGAT
>CAJTLI010000079.1 GCA_910577525.1 uncultured Oscillospiraceae bacterium
AGCGCCGCCCCGCCGTACTGCACCAGCCCCAGCAGACCGCCGCCCACATAGGGGGCCAGAAGCAGGGCCAGCCAGACCACGGGGATAACTCCGCAGGCGTAGAGGGTCAGGTGGGCCTTGGAAAACTTATCTTGCCTCACGGTCGGCCCTCCTTTTTTCCCGCTTGGTGGGGGCGTCAATGACCTTGAGAATGAGGTCGTCCACGTCCTCGGTGGGCTTGCCGTCCCGGAGGGCGTCGTTGCGGAAGTCGGTCAGACCCGCCACCATAAGCCGCTGCTCGAAGCCGTTCAGCGTGACCGCACGTTTTTCATCACGCATAGAACGCCCTCCTTATCTCGCACCGCTGTCCCGGTTTTTCTGTGCCTTTTCCTGAGCCTGGAACAGCCGGTTCATGTCGGCGGTGATGGTGCCAGCCACGTCCCGCATGACGCCCGCCTCGGCCCGGAGCGCCTTGGCGTCCATCATGGCGTAGCTCTCCGGCAGGCGGTCAAAGGAAAAGCCCTCCACCGACACGCCGTTGCGCTTGCACAGCATATAGGACACGCTGTACGCCGTGAAGTCGGGGCTTTCACAGGCGATGCTGCCCTTGTCCATGTGGGCGCGGGCCAGCTCCTGGGCCACCCCCCGGAAGATGGTGGGGGCGTCCAGCCCTTGCCGCACATAGATCACGCTGTTCTGCGGGTGATAGGCCACGTTGACGCCCTCCAGCAGTTCGTTGGAGATGGAGAAGCGGCAAGGGGCGTTGTTCATCAGGGCTTTCAGCAGGAGCCGCTCGTCACGGGCCACGGCGGGGGCGGGCCGCTGGTTGGCCCTGGTCTGAGAAATATCAAAGACCTTTTTCACATTGTAGGACACGCCCACGCTGCCATCGTCCTTTTTGTACTCCTTGCCGGGTTCCAGGATGGTGATGGCGTCCTGGCCCCGCTTGACGTACACGCCGTCGGCCTTCCAGGTGTCGAAGTCGGCCAGCTTGGTGGCCTCCGGGCATTGGGCGGCGATCAGGATGGCGTTGCTCACGGAGTAGAGGTCAAAGCGGGCCTGCACATCCAGATAGGCCCGGAACACACCGCCGTCCACGCCCATGTCGTGAACGTGGCTGTCGATCATGGCGTAGATGCCCTCGCGCTCCGCCTGCTTTCTCGCCGCCCATGCCTCCTTGTCAAATTCCTCCTGCGGGGCGGGCTGGCTGGTGAACAGATCATCATAATTCGGCATAGTTATCTCTCCTTTAACCGTTTGGGTTTATACTTTCGCGGGGTCTTGTGTTTCGGCCCCTTGGTGGGCTTGGACTGCTCCTTGCCCCTTGCCGCCTTTTCCCTCTGTTCCGCCTTGATGTCGTTCAACTCCTGCCGGACAGAACAACGGGAACGCTCCTGCGGATCAGAAGTACCCGGTGCGGCTGGCTCTTTGGGCTTTGAGGTAGGCTCGGACTGACGGGATTTCTCGATCCGGCCCTCGGTGGGGTTTTCGGTCTGCCCTTCCTCCCTGGTGGGGGAAGCACCCAGCACCGCCTCTAAGAAATCATCGTTGTCCTGTTCGGGCGCGGTGCGCTCCGGGACGGGCAGTTCTCCGTCCTGTGCCGGGGGCGGGGAGAACATCGCGTCCAGCAGATCGTCCACCTCCTGCTCGGTCATCGGCTCCGCCGCCGCTGGCGCTTCCGGGGCGTCGTTCTGCTGGGCCTCCCGGCTCTGTTCGATCTCTCGCCTGACCTCGGCCATATCCACCGTAGCCAGGTTGAAACGCTCAAAGATACGGTTGATCTTGCTGGCGTCCTCGGCCCGCACCATGATGTCGGTCAGCCCGTCCGTGGCGTCCCGGTCTTTCAGGACGCAGTAGAGGACGCCGTACTTCTTGGCCTCCCGGCAAAAGAGCTGGAGGTCGCTGTCCTTCACGGCGAACACCTTCAGCTCCTTGCCGCTGCGGAGCATATTGGTCAGGCGGGTCTTGCCCTTGGTTTTCTTCTGCTCCCGCAGGATGGCATAAAGAATAATGGCAATCTGCTTGGCACCCTCACCGGCCAGCTTCACCGCTACCTCGCCTGTTTCCAGAGACATCCTCACGACCTGCTCCGCCGCGTCGCCTGAATAGCTCATGCTGTGTCAACTCCTTTCGTTCGGTTTCCTTTTGCTTTACCAGCCGTTCCAGGTTTTCCTTGACCTGCCCGGAACGCTGGGCGATGCCGTCACATAAGACCACCTCCTTTCGTGCCGCCCTGATACGGCTGGACAGGTCGCTGATTTTGCCTTTCACCTTATCGACGGCCCCAGGGTCGTCCTGCCGATTGAGCCGCCGTAGCTCCTTACGGAGTTCCTGCCGCTGGGCGGTCAGAGCGTCTACCTCCGCCGACGCCGTTTCCCGGTGGGTGGTCAGCTCCCCGATGGTGCCGATGCGGTGTTTCCCCAAAAAACGGGTTTCCGCGTCCAGCCTTTCCAGCTTGGCGATGTCCTCCCGCAAGAAAAAAGACACACGCTTGACGGATGCCGGTCGTTTGACGATGATGTGCAATTCATAACAGTAGCGGAAGTATAACGCCCTCAAGCCGGTGATCTTCTTTCGTGGTTTTCTCCGCACCCGGTAACTGGGGGGTGGACGATGTACCACTTCCGGGAACGGGACTATCTTTTGGACATTTTGCAAAATACGTTCCTTAATTTCGTCCGGCGTGTACCCCTTACCCAGCTTGTGGAAACGGAAGTAACCATTAGCGTCAGGCGGTTTCAGGGCCGGATATTTCAGGGGCTTGCCGCCCTTGCCCCTTGTTTTGAGCAGGTAGCCCATCTCGCCCATCACCCGCAGAAAGTCGCGCTCGGTAGTGGAGGCACGGATGGCCCGGTCAATGTCCGCCCGGATGGTGCCCCGGTGGGTGGGCTTGCCGTTCTGCTCCGCCTGCCATTCGGCGTAGTGCTTGGCCCGCCCGCCGGGGTTCTCAATGACGGAGATGGCATACTCCCGGCAAAGCCGGTCTGACACCTCCCGCAAACAGGCATAGTCGGCAGGGGTATTGTGGAATTTGATACCGTCCCGGAACGAAACAGAATTGATGACAAAATGGGTGTGATAATGGCCGGTATTACAGTGAGTAGCCACTACCACTTCAAGACGGTCGCCCCAAAGCTCCTGGGCCAGCTTTACGCCGATCTCATGGGCAATCTCCGCTGTGACTTCATCGGCCTTAAAGGACTGATACCCGTGGTAACAGGCCCGCCCTCCCAGCTTATACCGGCCTGACAATCCCTGCCATAGCTTTTTCGTTTCAATAAACTGATGTGCGGCGGTATCTTCTTCACAGTTCAGACAGGTTACATAGGAGCGGCACTCGGTTTTCATTTCGTTAGCGGCGTATTCCACCACATTGTCAACAGCGTGGAGGGATGCCTGTTCCTCATAGCTGGCCTCGGTGGTTTTTTCCGGGTTCCGGGCATAGTTTATCACCTTATCCACGCGCCCTTTGATGGGCCAAAGCGAAGTGACCGCCATATCAGTCCGGCATCGTGTAGGCGTCCACGATCAGCTTCTCAACCATGCGGAGATCGGCCACCTCCTTGCGGAGCTGGGGCACATCCAGCAGGCCGATGGAGTTGGCCCGCTTCAGAAGCTGATTGAGGTTGCTCCCCACGCGCCGCACTTCCTGGATCAGCACGGGCACATCAGCGGTCGGCCCGTCCCTGACCTCCTTATCGGCGACAGCCGCACGGATGAAGCCCTCACGGGACAGGTGTGATCTGCGGATTTTTTTCGTCAGCGCGTCCAGCTCGTCCTTGGAAAAATATACGACGACGCGGCAGTTCCGTTTTCTCAAAATGAAACGCTCCTTTCTGAAAGTCGGTTGTAAATGCGGGGTCATAGGGGCGGCAAGCCCCTGTCAAGCGGCCTTTGCTGTAGCAAAGGCGTTGCTTGTTAAGACAATACCGCCCTCTGCGCCTGCGGCGCAGGAGAACGTGCGGGGTAGGTTCAAGCCCGGTCGGATTCCCCCCTGGCGGGGCGGGCCGCAAGCCAATACTCCCGCTTGGCCTGCATATATTCGTCATAGGCAAGCTGGCGGTTGATGCGGTCGAGCCATGCCCACTCTGCTGGGGAAACACGGCGGGCGGGCCTGGGAGGGGGCTTGCTCTGCGGCGGTTTGCCCTGCATAGAAAAAACACCTCCTTTTTTCAGCGAGTGACGCCAAAAATGACACCATAATCAGTTGAGCCGCAAAAAAGTGACGCCATTTTTAGCGTCACGGGGGCTTTTGAGGGAAAAGTGACATCAAATTTGGCGTCACCGTCAAAAGCTGTTCAGAAAATCCATAATCGTGTCGTCCGCTCCATCCTCGCTGACGGCCTCCGTCCGCACAGACTGAACAGGGACTTGGCGCAGGGCGGCGGAAAGTTCCTCGCGGATAATGCCGCGTACCATGCCGCCGATACGAGCCGCCTGCTCCGCCTGATTGACAATAGCCAGCACAGCCCTGTTCATGGATGCCGGGTTCAGGCCCCGCAGGTACTCCCACGCCTGTCTGTCCTCCGGGTTATCAAGGTCAAAGCGGATGGTCATTCGTTTAATCTGCACGGACAGCACCGCCTTTGCGGAGTGCGATCTCGCACAGGTACTCGTAGCCCTTGGCCGTGGCGCAAATGTCATCGTAGATGGTCACGCGGTAGGTGTCGTACTCCCCAAAGTTGCGGATCAGGCAGCTCCCACCGCCCAGCACATGGAGCCGCATGAGGGCCGGGTTGTACTCATGCTCCCGCAGAATGCGGAAAATCTCGCTCACATACCCTGCGGCGGTTTCCCGGATGGTGGTCAGGTAGTCCTCCTGAATGTCCGCCGTGCCAAACCGCAGCACACGGTTGATGATGGAGTCGTCCACCGTGGCGTGGTGGGTTCGCATGACGTTCTCCCGGACGGCCAGCATACATTGGTGGGTGCCGTACTTCTCCGTGAACATTCGGTCAGCGGCGGGTCGGCGGTCATTGATGAACATGATGTTCATGGTGCCGTTGCCGATGTCGCACAGCATATTCACGCCCAGGAAGTCCCTGATCTGGCTGGCTACCGCCGCAAAGCCCTGGGGAAACACGTCGGCCCCGGCGATCTCCACCCGGTAGGGCTTTCCCCGGAACGTAAAGCGTACCTCCCGGCTCCGCATGAGGTAGGCTTTGAAGTCCTCCCGCTGCTGGCTCACCCAGGTCAGGGGCAGGCCCACGGCGAGGCGCACCGCGGCGTCGGTCAGCCCATGCACGTTCAGCTCACGGGCGATAGCCGCCAGGGTCAGGATATAATAGTCGTCGTCCCCGGTCTTGTCGGCGGTAAACTCCTTGTGGCCCGCCCCGATCAGGTAGTACCGCCCGCCGTAGACCAGCAGCTCGTCCTTGAATACCGGCTCGGTATCATAGGCGGTCAGCCCTGCGGGGAAACAGCAGTTGGCGGTCTTGATGTTGCCGTAGCCGTTGTCGATGCCGATGATCCTCATGCCCTGATAGTCCTTCACCGGCTCCATTCCTCCTTTCGATGTGTCAGCCCCAGCTTCCGCTGAAGCAGGTCGTTCACGTCCTTGCCATAGGGCGGCGGTCTGTCCTGCACCGTATACTTGTCCCCCAAGCCCTCCATGATACCCGCCGCCGCGTCCCGGCCCACCTCGTCGTTGTCCAGGTGGAGATAAAGCGTGTTGGTGCCGGGGTGGTCTTGGAGGTACTGGCTGAGAGCAAGAGGGACAACGCCCTCCCGCTTCCGTTTGAACACCCCGGCCAGGGAGAGAAGGGCGTCCTGCTGCCAGTCCCGGCCATTCATTTTCAGCAAAGTGGCGTAGCTCAGCAGGTCGATGGCCGATTCAAACAGGTGGACGCCGGGGGCGCGGGTGTTTTCCGCGATAGAAAATGAATAGTGCTTGTCGCTGCCGGTGGCCTCACCCTTGAAGTCCCCCACGGTGCCGCGCAGGGCGGCGTACCGGGGCTGGCCTTTCA
>CAJTLI010000080.1:0-3710 GCA_910577525.1 uncultured Oscillospiraceae bacterium
ACGGAGAAGCCCCTCCAGCTCATGCGGGACATCGTGAAGATCACCGAGCCGGGTGGGCATATTCTGGACCCCTTCGCCGGGTCCGGCACCACCGTCCTGGCCGCCGTGCTGGAGGGCTACACCGCCACCGGCATCGAGGTCACGGACGAGTACGCCCGCCTCGCCAGGGAGCGGATCGCCCAGGAACTGGCCCAGGCGGCGTGACCGATAACTGTCTGCCGATTTATGTGGATATTGCCGCGAAGGTGCGGTATGATGTGGGCTACCAAATAACAGGAGGTGTCGCAAAATGAAAGTAAGATTTTCTTTTGACAAAGCCGCAGTGGAGCGGCGGGGCCGCACACTGGAGGATGTGCATCGGACAATAAAAAGCCTGTTCGCCGCCCATGATCTTCCCTGCACTGCTGACGGCGATGCCCTGTCCTTCCAGGACAAGGGCCACGGCGATGACTTCGCCTGTATGTGGGACATCATCCTGTCCCTGCTGCGCTCGGACTGGTTCATGGACTGCGCCGCCGCCTGCGTCTGGCAGGACGAGGACGGCGAGGAGGATGTACTCGCTCAGGCTGGTAAGGTGCGGGGTGCTGTGTAGCATGGGGAGCAGGAAACAGATCACCTTCGATCTGAGCCAGGAGGCGCTGAGACAGCACTATCCCCGCAAGGAGACGGCCCAGGACCCGCAGTTTTTCAAGCGGGCCTACAAGGATATCCAGCGGTTCATGGAGAGCAACGGCTTTGAGCGGCGGCAGTATTCTGTGTATGTCTCTACTGAGGAACTGACCGCGTTGGATGTGGCTGTCCTGACCCAGCGGATGGCGGAGGAACTGCCCTGGCTGCGGTACTGCGTCAGGGAGATCACGGCAACGAACATCGGGGCGCGGCACAGCCTTCTGGGCCTGCTGCGCTCCGACACACCGCCAGCCGAACTACTGCCGCCGCCTGTGGCAAAAGGTCGGCAGAAAAAGAGAAAAGTACCGGAACGATAGCTGTGGAGCGTGTTCATTGGGACGCGTTTCACAGCATTTTCATTACCCGGAGGTGATGAACCATCAAATATTATCCCATCAATGAGGAACTGGCCCGCAGGGCGAAAGGGATGATCAGCTTCTCCGACTATGTGCCGGGGAGCGCCACAGCATCCTACCGGCAGGCGGTGGATAAGGCCGCCGAGATCGCGGAGCAGCAGAAGCGGATGGTGGACCCCATCCACCATGAGAAGATAGACCGTCTGCTGGACACCTATGCCCGCAGGCTGGCGGAGAATATGAATCAAGGCTACGCTATCACCGCCCGTGTGCCGTCCATCCTGATCGCTGGCGGAAGCAATTTCCCTGTCCGCCAAAAGGAGAAACAGAACCGGGCCGCAGACGCCAACATGGCGGAGTGGCGGCAGATCCAGGGACTGCTGGACAAGATCCGCGGCACAGGCAGGGGCGGCATCAGCGCCGACGACCCGGAGGCTGTGCAGAAGCTGAAGTCGAAGCTGGCAGGGCTGGAGCAGGAACAGGAGCGGATGAAAGCGGTCAACGCCTATTACCGGAAGCACAAGACCCTGGATGGCTGTCCTCAGCTCACCCCAGATGAAGTGGAGCGGCGGAAAGCGGCCATGGCCCGGAGCTGGCGGGCTGATCCCCATCCCTACGAGAGCTATCTCCTGACGAACAACAACGCCAACATCCGCCAGACGAAGAAGCGGATCGAGGAGTTGTCTGCCAAAAAGGAAACGGAATTCGAGGGCTGGTCTTTCGAGGGCGGCGAAGTGAAAATGGACCTGCAGGCGAACCGGCTCCAGGTGTTCTTCCACGAGAAGCCTGACCGGGATACCTGCTCGGCCATGCGGCATGGCGGCTTCCGATGGGCGCCCAGCGTAGGGGCGTGGCAGAGGCAGCTCACCAACAACGCCATCTGGACCGCCACGCACATGGACTGTCTCCGGCCTCTGTCTGGAGAACAGCTTACGCAGGAGCAGGCCGGACCTGTGCGGGAAGTACCGCAGGGTGACGGCAGCGGGTGGGGCTTCTACATCATCGCAGACCTGAAAACCTGGGCGGACAACGCAGAAAACCGCAGTCCGCTGGAACATTTCCCTTCTTTTGAAGCGGCAAAAGCCCGGTTTGACGAACTGCGGAGTGAACCTTATAACAACGAGGCCGCAGAACCCAGCCCGGATGGCCAGCCCCCCGCCCGCCTGACCCTGGGCCTGGAAAGTGCGGACGGCATGAGTGCCGCCGACATCCTCCATGTGCGTCAGGGGGAGAACTACCTTGTCACCGACTTCACCCGGTCGGAACGCCTCCGGGACGATCCTGCGGTCATGGATATTCTGGCCCAGGTCTCCCGCGAGATCGGCTTTGACCGGGTGCGTGTGTGGGAGCGAGTGGATGGGGACCGTCAACTGCTGTCTGCCATTCCCTTTGCAGAGTGGGAAAATCCACACTTCGCTTCCAGCACACCGGGCAGGATCGCCGCTCAATACTGTGCGTTGCTGCATGAGTGCTACCCGCTTCCCACGGATGCCGAGACCCACGGCGGACAGATTGCGGAGATCATCAAGTACCTCCAAAAAGAAGGGACACGCGGCGCAAATCAGATGGCGCTGGCTGTTGCCGGATTTGGCGCCACCTTTTCAGACAACGCCGCCGTCCAGAGACTGGCCTCCTCGCTCATGGCGGAGCTGGCCCAATACAACGAGCCGGGGCTGGACGAAGCACAGCGGCAGAAGCCCAGACACAGGAAGTCCCCGGAGCGGTAGGACAACAGGCAGGGGGTTATGTATTGACACCCTGCCTGTCCTCAAATGGGGGTTTTTATTTGACGAGGGTGTCAGTACATAACACCCTTGCTTGGAATGGAGGCGTTATGGTTGAAGCGAGATTTTTGCTGAGAGAACGGGCTCCGCCCGCCAATTCTAATCACCCTACCGCTTAGAAAGTCGCCCCGCCGATGGCGGGGCCAAGGCCCTCACCGCCCCCTGGGCGGTGAGGGCGCAAGCATAGCGCAAATGTACATTTTGCGCGCTTGCAGGGGGAACATCCCCCTGTCCCCTATGCCGCCTGCGGGCGGAAGATCGGCGGCGGAGCCGCAGGAAGGAGCGTGGAGTGCGAAGTGTCGCCTCAGTGAGCTTTGGCAAGGACTCCCTCGCCATGCTCTTACTATTACTGGAGCGAAACACTCGATTGGACGAAGTGATCTTTTACAATTCGGAAATGGAATTTCAGGCCATATACGATATCCGGGACCGGATCAAGCCGGTCCTGGAGCAGCGGGGCATCCGCTTCACCGAGGTGAAGCCGGGTGTCCCGTTTTTATACAATATGCTGGACAGGCCGGTCAACTCCAAAAAGAACGGCTTCCATTTGGGTTACGGCTGGTGCGGCGGCCCCTGCCGCTGGGGAACCAAGCTCAAGACCCGCACCCTGGACGGTGTAGCCCTGGACGCAGACGTCCACTATGTGGGCATCGCTGCGGACGAGCCGGAACGGCTGGAACGGCTGGAGGCCCCCAAGTGTTCGCCCCTGGCCGATGCGGGGATGACGGAGGCGGACTGTCTGGCATTCTGCTATGAGCGGGGATTTTTCTGGGAGGAGAATGGTGTCCGGCTGTATGACATCCTGGACAGGGTGTCCTGCTGGTGCTGTAAAAATAAGAACCGGAAGGAACTGAAAAATATTTATCAGTTTTTGCCTCAATATTGGGAGAAGCTGAAGGAG
>CAJTLI010000080.1:3807-5925 GCA_910577525.1 uncultured Oscillospiraceae bacterium
GAAGGAACTGAAAAATATTTATCAGTTTTTGCCTCAATATTGGGAGAAGCTGAAGGGGCTGCAGGCCCAGATCCCCATGCCTATGAAGCCCTACAGCCGGAAGGGCGTCCCTTATGGCAATGTGTTTGATTTGGAAAAAGTGTTTGAGCGGGAGATCCGAGCGGAGAAGGACGGCGGCTCTCCCAAGGGAAAAAGGAGGCGGCATGAGCAGAGCAGATAAGCGTGGCCGGCATCATGTCCACATCGAACTGACGCCGGCGCAGTACCAGCGGCTGGTGGCTCAGGCCAGGCAGTGCGGCCTCTCACGGAGGGCCTACCTCGTCCGGCTGATCGAAGGGACGCCCGTCCGCGCCCGGCCCTCCCAGGAGATCAAGGAGCTGCGGACGGAGATCCATCATATCGGAAACAATATTAACCAGATCGCCCGCAGCGTCAACGCCGGCATCGCCAGGGCCGAGGACGCCAAGCGGGGGCTATACCTGCTGGATCAGGTCTACGAGCTGATGTACCAGATCGCTAAAAAATAGCGTTACAGCACCATCAACAGCGTTCCGGCCCCAATCAGGATACAGCCCAAAATGGACTTGGGCGTGAACTGCTCATGCAGAATGACAGCCGCCAGGATCATGGTAATCACAACACTCAGCTTGTCGATGGGTATCACCTTGGATACCTCACCAATTTGCAGGGCCTTATAGTAACACAGCCAGGAGGCTCCCGTGGCAATACCGGACAGGATCAGGAACAGCCAACTCCGCCTGCTGATCCCCGCAATGCCGCCCTGCGTGTTCGTGATGAACACCATCCCCCAGGACATCAGCAGCACAACGAAGGTGCGGATGGCTGTCGCAAGGTTGGAGTTTACCCCCTCAATGCCGATCTTGGCTAAAATCGAGGTCAGCGCCGCAAATATGGACGAGCCTAACGCAAATAAAAACCACATATTTTTCTCCTAAAGTTTATTGGGATCATTATACCACAGGAGTCAGGAACATGGCTATCACAAAAATCCTGGCCCGGAAGGGCCGACTGGACGTGGGCATCAACTACGTCCTCAACGGGGACAAGACCCAGGAGCGCGTCCTCACTGCCCACCTGAACTGCGACCCAGGCCGGGAGTGCCGCCAGATGCTGGACACCAAGCGGGCCTACGGCAAGGAAGATGGTGTGCAGTATTATCACATCATCCAGTCCTTCAAGCCGGGAGAGATTACCCCGGAACTGGCGCTGGAGATTGCCAAGGAGTTCGCGCAGGAGCATCTGGCAGGCTATGAAACCGTGATCGGAGTCCATGTGGACAAGGAACATATCCACGCCCATCTGGTTTTCAACTCCGTGAACGCGGACACCGGGGAAAAGTACCACAGCAACGCCCAGAGCTACTACCAGCAGATTAGGGCCACCTCGGACCGGCTGTGCCGGGAGCATGGGCTGTCCGTCATCATGGAGGGCAGTTCTGGCAGGGCGGTCAGCTATATCGAGTGGCTCCGCCAGTCCAGGGGCCAGCCCACCTTCCGCTCCATGCTGGAGGCGGATCTGCGGACGGCCATCCAGGACGCCAACGACCTGGGCCACTTCTTCATGCTCATGGAACACAAGGGCTGGGAAATCAGCCACGGGAACCGCCTGGGTTTCCGCCTGCGTGGCCAGGATCGGTTCATGTACCCAGGCCGGAAAAATCCGCTGTTCACCGAGGACGGTATCCGGGCGGCGATCCAGAGCGGTCTGGAGGACATCGAGGCCGGACGCAGGCCCGCCGTCATTTACCGGCCAGCCTACAAGCCCTACAAAAAATATCCGAAATATACCGGAATTATGGCGCTGTACGTCCACTACCTCTACGTCCTGGGCAAGATTGGGCAGCGGCAGTATCCGCCCCGGATGACGCCCCAGCTTCGGCAGGAGGTGATGAAATCCCAGCGGTATCGGGAGCAATTTGACTTCCTCCGGGAGAATGGCATTGCCACCCAGGGGGACATGGCGGCATTCCAGTCCCGCACAGAGGACGCGCTGGCCACCCTGACCAAGCAGCGCACGATCCTCAATGTGCGGAAAAAGAAACGGAAAAGGCTGTACAACGCTTTGACGGATGTGTCCGCTCTGGCCCAGGCCAAACAG
>CAJTLI010000081.1 GCA_910577525.1 uncultured Oscillospiraceae bacterium
ATTTGAAAGAAGTGTCATTACGAGAAGTAGAGGGGTAAGTTTTACTGCCTCTCAAATTATGGAGGAAGGAGGCCGGGATTTATGGAAAATTCGCAGGAGTTGATTGGGGTTCTGCAGGCGATCAGCATTGTGGCTAAGAGCCTGGCGGTGAAGCTGATGAAGATTGACCGGGAGATCCGTGCGTATGAGTCCGCCAGGGAAGGGACCTGGGGCAGAAGGAAAATGAAGAAAGGGAAGTGACGGTATGGCTGAAAGGAAAAAGGTGTTTATCTGCAGCCCTTTCCGTGGGGACATGGAGGGGAATGCGAGGAGGGCGGCCGGGTACTGCCGGGCGGCCTGTGAGAGAGGGTTCCTGCCGGTTGCGCCGCATCTTCTGTTCCCGCAGTTTCTGAATGAGGGGATTGAGGCGGAGCGGCAGGCGGGGCTTGCCATGGGGCTGGAGCTGCTTCTGTGCTGTGATGAGGTGTGGGTGTTCGGGGAGGCCACGGAAGGGATGGCTTCGGAGATCGCTTTTGCAGTAGAGCATGGGGTTGAGGTGAGGTTCATGGAGCCGGAAGGCATGGAAGGAGGGAGCGGGCATGGAGATGGTGCTGGTTTTGACGCATCTGACGGGGAGTGAGGAGCTGGACCGGCAGAGGGCGGAGGAATACTGCCGGTATGCGGCCCATAAGGGGAAGATCCCGGTGAGCCCGTTCCTTTGTTTCCACGGGATTTTCAAGGATGAGCTTGGGAGCGCTGTGGAGGGGATTCTGGTGTCCAGGCTGATGGAGAAGGCGGACGGGATCTGGGTGTTCGGCTTTGAGCGGGGCGAGCGGCGCAGGCTGATGGAGGCGGAGGTACAAAAGAGGTACGGGGAGAAGGCGCAGTATTTCAGCCGCCCGGAGATCGGGAAGGAGATGCTGGTGTGTGCCATGTACTCCGAGGAACTGATGGAACGATTGGAAGATATGGAGGGATTACAAGATGGGAAGTGAATTGTTGAGGATCGCGGACGGGTTTTCCATGGTGGCGGACGGGCTTAGGGGGCTTGCCGGTATGGAGTGGAATGGTGCTGTGGATACGGCGGAGAAGGATACGGTTGTGACGGCGGATGGCGCTGCCGTGGATGGAGCAGGGAAAGCGGGAGCGGCCGGGAGTGCCGTGGAGATTGTGGAGACTGGTGCTGCGGAGGCTGGGGATTCTGGTTCCGGGAAGGGGCAGAAGGCCGGGGAAGCGGATAAGAAGGTGGATAAGAAGGCGGCGGATTCTAGGAAGGCTGTGGCGATTGAGGACGTGCGGGCGGTGATGGCGCAGAAGACCCAGGAGGGGAAGTCGCAGGGGATTAAGGAGCTGCTGCAGAAGTACGGGGCGGTGAAATTGTCGGCGGTGGACCCGGCGCATTATCCGGCGCTTTTGAAGGAAGCGAAGGTGCTCTGATATGGGGAGACATGCGTTGTTGTCGGCGTCTTCTTCTAAGCGGTGGCTGAACTGTACGCCGTCCGCAAGGCTGGAAGAGCAGTTTGCCGAGGAAACGGGGAACAGTGTGTATGCGGAGGAAGGGACTGCCGCCCATGCCCTTGCGGAGCATAAGCTGAAACGGTGTCTGAAACGGAGGTCTAAGCGTCCGGTGTCGGATTACCAGTGTGACGAGATGGAGGAATGCACGGGCGGGTATGTGGCTTATGCCATGGAGCAGGTGGAGCTTGCCAGGCAGGAGTGTAAGGACCCGGTGGTGCTGATCGAGCAGCGGCTGGATTATTCGGCTTATGTGCCGGAGGGGTTCGGCACGGGGGATCTGCTGATTGTGGCAGACCGGGTGCTGACGGTGGTTGATTTGAAGTATGGGAAGGGCGTTGCGGTGGATGCGGAGTGGAACCCGCAGATGATGCTGTACGGGCTGGGTGCCCTGGAGCTGTTCGGGGCGATCTATGATATTGAGACGGTGCGTATGGCTATTTATCAGCCGCGGCTGGAATCGGTGAGTACCTGGGAGATTTCCGTATCTAACCTGATGGAGTGGGTGGATAAAGAATTGAAGCCCAGGGCGGCTCTTGCCATTGCGGGCGAAGGGGAGTTTAAGAGCGGTTCCTGGTGCCGGTTCTGTAAGGCGAAGAATACCTGCAGGGCGCGGGCTGAGGAGTTTTTGAGGCTGGCGCAGATGGAGTTCAAGGCTCCGGCGCTTTTGACGGATGACGAGGTGGCGGAGGTCTTGAAGGTGGCGGACGAGCTGGCCAGATGGTCTGCGGATGTGTATGCCTATGCCCAGGACGAGGCTGTGTCCAAGGGAAAGAAGTGGGCCGGGTTCAAGCTGGTGGAGGGCCGGAGCTGCCGGAAGTATACGGACGAGGAAGAGGCGGCGGAGGCGGCTGTGGCTGCCGGGTATGCGGATATCTATAAGAGGTCGCTGATCGGGATTACGGAGATGGAGAAGCTGATGGGTAAGAAGAGGTTTGCGGAGGTCCTGGGGAAGCTGGTGTATAAGCCCCAGGGGAAGATTACGCTGGTGCCGGAGTCGGATAAGAGGCAGGAAGTGTTGGCGGCGACGGCGGAGGCGGATTTTAAGGAGGAATGAATTTATGAGTAACGAAAATGTAAGTTTGACAAAAGTGATCGTACCTTGCAGGTTTTCTTATCTGCACTGCTGGGAGCCCAATGCGGTGAACGACGGGGACCCGAAGTATTCGGTGTCGGCTATCATTCCGAAGTCGGACACGGAGACGATCGGGAAGATTCAGAGGGCGATTGAGCAGGCGAAGAAGGATTCGGTTTCCAAGTGGGGCGGGAAGGTCCCGGCGAATTTGAAGCTGCCGCTGCGGGATGGGGATATTGACCGGCCGGAGGATGAGGCTTATGCGGACAGTTATTTCTTTAATGCGAACAGTAAGCAGGCGCCGCAGGTGGTGGACAGGAATGTACAGCCGATCCTGGACCAGTCGGAGGTGTATTCCGGGTGTTATGGGCGGATCAGTGTGAATTTTTACGGGTTCAACAGCAACGGGAACCGTGGGATCGCGGCGGGGCTGGGGAATATCCAGAAGCTGCGGGACGGGGAATCCCTGGGTGGCAGGACGAACGCCGAGGATGATTTTGACGCGGTGGAAGTGGATGACGAGGAAGATTTCCTGGGATAGATTTGTGGGGGCGGCGGGGGACTGCCGCCCGTTTCCCGCTGGGGAGAAAATTGCAGGAGAAAGGGAGCCGTGGTGTTATGGGACGGATTTTAGGGATTGATATTGAGACGTTCAGTGATGTGGATTTGATAAAGTGCGGGGTTTACGCTTATGCGGACAGCCCTGCTTTTGAAGTCCTGCTGTTTGCCTATTGTTTTGACGGTGGGGAGACCAGGGTGATAGATCTGGCGCAGGGGGAGGTGCTGCCGGGGGATGTTGTGGAGGCGGTTTTTGATAATGCTGTGGTGAAGACGGCGTTTAATGCGAATTTTGAGCGGACGTGTCTTTCTAAGTATTTCGGGAGGTATCTTCCGCCGGATTCGTGGCACTGTAGCGCGGTCCAGGCGGCTGTGCTGGCGCTGCCCAGGTCTTTGGAGGACGTGGGGGCGGTGCTGGGGCTGGATGAGCGGAAGATGAAGGAGGGGAAGGAGCTGATACGGTATTTCTGTGTGCCTTGTAAGCCTACGAAGGCCAACGGGGGCAGGAGGCGGAACCTGCCGTGCCATGCGCCGGAGAAGTGGGAGGTGTTCAAGAGTTACTGCATGAGGGACGTGGATGTGGAGAAGGCCATACGGCGGAAGCTGGGGAAGTTCCCGATACCAGAGGGGGAGATGGAGGTGTACCGGCTGGACCAGCGAATCAATGACCGGGGCGTGCTGGTGGATATGGGGCTGGTGCGGCAGGCGGTGAGGTGTGAGCGTCTGCATAAGGAGGTTGTGACGGAGCGGGCGTATGAGCTTACCGGACTGGAGAATCCCAATTCTGTGGCGCAGTTGAAGGGCTGGCTGGGGGAGAACGGGGTGGAGGCGGAGAGCCTGTCTAGGAAGGCGGTGGCGGAGCTGATTGAGGGGGCGGACGGGGAGGTGGAGGAGCTTCTGCGTCTGCGGCTTTTGATGGCGAAGACTTCCGTGAAGAAGTATGAGGCTATGGAGCGGTCTGTGTGTTCGGACGGGCGGGTGCATGGTCTGCTGCAGTTTTATGGGGCGAACCGGACCGGGCGGTGGGCCGGGAGGCTGGTGCAGGTGCAGAATCTCCCGCAGAACCATCTGCCGGATCTGGAGCTGGCGAGGGGGCTTGTGAGGGAGGGGAGGTTTGAGGATGTGGAGATGTTTTACGGTTCCACGCCGGAGGTGCTTTCGGAGCTGATACGGACGGCGTTTGTGCCGGAGGCGGGGTGCCGGTTTGTGGTGGCGGATTTTTCTGCGATTGAGGCCAGAGTGCTGGCGTGGCTTGCGGGGGAGCGGTGGCGGCTGGAGGTGTTTTCTTCCCACGGGAAGATTTATGAGGCTTCGGCGGCCGCCATGTTCCATGTGTCGGTGGAGGAAGTGACGAAGGGCTCCCCGCTGCGGCAGAAGGGGAAGATCGCGGAGCTTGGGCTGGGGTACGGCGGGGCTGCGGGGGCGCTGATCTCCATGGGAGCCTTGGATATGGGGCTTTCGGAGGATGAGCTGCCGTCCCTGGTGGCTGTATGGCGCAGGGCGAACCCGCATATCACGCAGTTTTGGTGGGATGTGGATAAGGCGGCTGTGGAGGCCGTGGTGAAGAGGACGAGGACACGGGCGGGGAGGATCGCGTTTGAGTACAGGAGCGGGATTCTGTTTGTCATGCTCCCGTCCGGGCGGAGGCTGGCGTATGTGAAGCCGCGGATGGGGGTGAACAGGTTTGGGCGGGAGGGCCTGACTTATGAGGGGATTTTGGAGAATAAGAAGTGGGGGCGGATTGAGACTTACGGGCCTAAGCTGGTGGAGAACATCGTGCAGGGGACGGCCAGGGATTTGTTGGCGGAGGCTATGCTGCGGGTGGAGAAGGAAGGCTATCCCATTGTGATGCACTGCCATGATGAGATCATTGCGGAGGTGCCGGAGGGGACCGGCTCTGTAGAAGAAATGTGCGAGGTGATGGCGGTCTGCCCGGCCTGGGCGGAGGGGCTGCCGCTGCGGGCGGACGGGTATGAGTGTGGGTTTTATCAGAAACAGTAGGAGGACGTTTTTTATGGGGTACGGGAATGATGCGAGAAGGAAATTGACTGGGGAGAATGGGGGTATGTGTGTATGAAGGTTTTTGTTTCTACGGGCAATTCGAGGATGGAGAAGCGGTGGAACGGCGGGGAGATGGAGCTGGAGGATTTTGTCCGGAGGATTTCCCGGACGGTGCGGACGGCGGAGACGGTGGAGCAGTACCGGAAGCTGTCCAAGGCGAGGCAGGATTCTATCAAGGACGTGGGCGGCTTTGTGATGGGGAAGTTGAAGGGCGGCAGGCGGAAGAAGGGCTGTGTGGTGTTCCGGTCTGCGCTGACGCTGGATATGGACCATGCCGTGGGGGATGTACCGGAGCAGATGGAGATGTTTTTTGATTTCCGGTGTCTGATCTATTCTACGCATAAGCATACGCCGGAGGCGCCCAGGTTCCGGCTGGTGATTCCGCTGGCCAGGAATGTGTCGCCGGACGAGTACGCGGCGGTGGCGCGGAAGGTGGCGGAGGATATCGGGATGGAGCTGTTTGACGATACCACTTATGAGCCGTCCCGCCTGATGTACTGGCCGTCCACGTCTGCGGACGGGGAGTTTGTGTTCCGGGATGTTGCGGGGGAGATACTGGACCCGGATGTGGTGCTTGCGAGGTATAGGGACTGGCGGGATTCTTCGG
>CAJTLI010000082.1 GCA_910577525.1 uncultured Oscillospiraceae bacterium
GTATTTCCGCTTGATTTTCTGCTTCTGCATCCACTTGACGAGGGCATTTTTCCGCTGTAATTCCGGGTTGTCCCGGAGGGCGGTCTGCCACGCCAGATTGAGATGTTCCTTTGCCGCCCGCTGTTCCGCTTGGCGCAGGGCGCGGTAGGGCTTGGAGCGGCGGCGGTTCCTCTGCCAGCGCAGCACCCGTCCTACGCCCTGCTCGGCAAACAATTCGCTTTTGTGGGTGGCCTCCACCGCCACATTCTGCCGCTCGGATTCATGTATCTTGCCGTGGAGCTTCATCACTGCCGCCGTTTTCACCATACCACCGGCGCGGGCGGGCAGAGAGGGCTTGCGGTACTCCGGCAAAACCTCCTGCTCAAAGTGGAGACGGCGGCGGGTCCTGCCCGTCTCGCCGTCCGGTTCCGGCTGGAAGGACAAGCGGCGCTTGGTGGGAAGATGCTCCCGCGCCTGCTCCACCTGACCCTCCGCACGTTCCACCCGGCGCACGGCCTTCTGGTATTTCCGGCTGGGCGGCTGGGCGTCCTCCTTCGGCGCGGGGGTGGGGGCACTGTCAGCCGCAGAGGGCGGTTCCTCAAATTGCAGCCGCTTCCGCTCTGAAGAAATGGGCGCGGCGGAGTGGGCGGCTAACTTTGCCGCCTGCCGTTTCTGATACGCTCCACGATCATCCGGCACAGCGGACAGCTCCGGGGCCTTGGGTTCCGGCTGGGGGCTGTCCCGCTGGCGGGTGTCCGCCTCACCGTCAGTAGAAACAGACGGTTCCTCCTGCTGACCGTCCTCCGGCTGGGCGTGGGCGGCATCTGCGGCATGGTCCATCACCTGCCGCTTCTTTACCGCCCGTTTTGCATCAGCAGACGGTTCAGCGTCAGGGGTCTGGGCTGATTCCTTTGTATCCTCAAAATGAAGCCGTCTGCCACCATCGTCCATAAGGCGGGAGGGACGCTGTTCACCGGGGGCCGCAGGCTGGGCGGCATCCGGGGCAAACCGCCGCGCCTGCCGTTTTTTCATTCTGGCTTTGGTATCTGCTGGCGGCTCACCATCTGAAACAGGCCGTTCGCCCTCCGCATCCTTGAATTGCAGCCGCCCACCGCCCTCTACCGGACGGGGCGGACGCTTCGCCGGGGGCTTCTGTCCCTTGCCGGGAGGCCGGTTCTGCATGGGAGCGTCCCCAGCAGTGCGCATAGCCTGATCTTCCAGAGAACGGGCGGCGTTCGGGGTGTGCTTTGCCGCCTGCCGCTGCTTGGATTTTTTACGGTTCTTCCGCTTGCGGCGCTTCCGGGAGGCTGGCGGCGGGGGCGGGTCCTCGCTGCCGGTGGGAGCGGCCATCATGGGCGCGTCCGCCGCCATCCGCATGGACGGAGTGTCCGGCACGGGAGCCTCCGGGACGCTGGCGGGTTCCGGGGTGGCATAGGCCGCTTCCTCTGCCGTCTGCTGGACGGGCCGGGGCTGTTTCCGCCGTTTCTTGCCAGAGGAAGTGGAATCGCCGTCACTCCGCTGAACCGCGCGGTGGCCCGCCGCCTGTTCCTGGGGACGGGCCGGACCGAAGGATACATCCGCCGTCCGCTGGCTGACGCGCTTTTCCTCGCCGGTAGCCATGTTTTGCTCCACCAGACCGTCCCGGCCCAGCTTCTGCACCGTTTTCGCCCTGGCTTGGAACCGTTTGCCGCTCATAGAGCCGCCTCCGGGGTCTTATGCTCTTTATCCGGCGCGGGGGCGGGCTGGGCAGCGGCTTCCGCCCGTTTCTCCGCCAATGCCTGCCGGATGGAGGGCTTTTTCTCAGCCTGACGCTCCGCCCGCGCCTCCCGTGCAGCCTCCGCCGACAGCTCCAAACTCTCCATCCCGCCGATAGCGGCAAGGGTAGCGTTGTTCATGCCGGACAGCAGCTTTTGTGTGGTCCGCATGGGGGCCAGCACCACGGACTGAAAACGCCCCTCCTGCCCGCCGTCCACCGTCTGCGTCTCCTTGCCGGTCAGGGTACGTCCGGCGTTCTTCAAATGACCGCCCACGCTCCGCAGCTCATGGCCGATGCTCTCCACCTTTTCAATGTTCTGCTTTGTATCGGAAAGCATTCCGCTGATCTTCTCCTGCAAGGATTCCAGCACATTTTTAACGCCTATGGCGGACACAGCCCTGTCCAGCGCCGACACGCCCGCCTCCTTGAAATTTTCCACAGCATTTTTGGCGCAATCCGTGATTCTCTCCCGCAGATCATCCAGAACCTCCCGCGCCTGATCTACCTTGTGCCCCAGGGCTTCCACCATTCGGCCAACAGCCTTTTTCGCTGGGGATTCCTGGGCCTGGGCAAGCTGCTGGCGGACCTCCTGCAATTCCTGGGATACAGCCTCGAATTGCCGGGTCATGCCGTCCATGTAGAACATCAGGAGAGACAAATCCTGCGCCTGCCCCTGCCGGTTGTTTTCCTCCAGCAGCTTCATAAACTGCTGAATCGTCTCATTACTCTGCAATGGGTCTATGGGTCAGCACCTCCTTTACTGCGCCGCAAGGTCCTCCAAGCGGGTGGTCATGATTTCATAGAGTTCCGTATCCTTCGGGAAATGGTCCACAAAGGGGATAATGACGCTCCCGAAGAACAAAAGCCCCTCGCCAGCGTTGGAGTTGGTCACATAGCCGAGCTGGTGAGGGGAGATATTGAGCTGCTTCGCCAGGATTTGCCGGTCGCCGCCCGCCTGATTGAGCATATACACAAAATCGGAGTTTTCAAAAATGTTCTCAATTTCGCGGGAAGAAAGCAAATCCTTGACGTTTTGGGTAATTCCAGTGGGAATCCCGCCCCACTTTCTGAACCGTTTCCAAATCTCCACCGTGTAGGCGGCGGTCTGTTCCTCCCGGAGAAGCAGGTGCATTTCGTCAATGTAGAGGCGGGTGGACTTGTGGGCCTCCCGGTTCTCACTGACCCGGCCCCACACCTGGTCCTGGACTACCTGCATACCGAACTTTTTAAGCTGTTTCCCCAGCTTCTTAATCACATAGCACACGATCCGGCTGTTGATTTTCACGTTGGTCCGGTGGTTAAATACGTTCAGACTGCCGGAAACGTAAATTTCCAGCGCCGTGGCAAGCCGCTGGGCCTCCGGCTCCGGCTGTTGGCAGAGAAGCGCGTGGAGGTCCCCCAGCACCGGCATTTTCTCAGGCCGGGGGTCTTGCAGGTACTCCCGGTAGACCATATGGACGCAGCGGTCCACCACCGTTTTCTCCACCGGCTCCAACCCGGCCTTGCCGCCCACAATCAGCTCCATGAGTGAGAGGATGAAGTCGCTTTTCAGCGTCAGGGGGTTATCATCCTCCGAGTAGTTGAGGGTTATGTCCATGGGGTTGATGTACTGGTCGGAGGTGGGGGAAATGTCGATCACCTGCCCGCCCAGCCGCCGGACCAGGGGCGAATATTCGTCCTCCGGGTCGATGATGGCAATATCGTCCGTGGTAATAAGGAAAGCGTTGGTGATCTC
This sequence comes from uncultured Oscillospiraceae bacterium, assembly GCA_910577525.1. Lineage (GTDB taxonomy): Bacteria > Bacillota > Clostridia > Oscillospirales > Oscillospiraceae > Enterenecus. Next base: position 3,471 of record CAJTLI010000082.1, read on the forward strand.
CCGCTTGGCGGAGAAGGATTTGCCGGAACCAGGGGTTCCGAGGATTAACCCGTTGGGGTTTTTCAAACGCTTGCGGTCGGCCAGAATCAGGTTATTGGAAAGAGCGTTCAGGCCGTAGTAGAGGGCTTCACCCTGCATAAAAAGCTCCTGGGTGGTAAAGGGCACGAATATGGCGGTACTGCTGGTGGTGAGGCCCCGCTGAATGGCGATCTGGTTGAGGCCCAGGGGGAGGGAGGACATTAGCCCTTGCTCCTGCTGGTAGTCCAGCCGCCGCAGGGCGCAGTTGTACTTTTGGGCGATGCCCGCCGCCTGGAACACGTTGTTCTCCAACTTCTGCCGCGTCTCCGCCGTGTTCATTACCAGCATGGTGACGAGGAACATCCGCTCATTCCGGGATTGCAGGTCCTCCAAAAGCGTCTTGGCCTCCGCGCCATAGGTGGCGAGATCAGAGGGGATGATGTCCATATCGTATCCGCTTCTGACGGCCTTTTTCTGCTCCTCAATGGTCATTTTCTGCAAATCGGTGATCTTCCGCTTCACATTTTTAATGGCCGCGCTCTGGTCAATGGACTGGATATGGAGCGTGACCACCATGCTGCTTTCCAGGTCCAGGAAGTCCGCCAACATCCGGTCGGTCAGCTCCGGGGCCAGGATTTGCAGGAAGGACATTGCCCCGTAGGTCCTGCCGATCTGGAACATCCGGCCATTCTTGAAGGTGAAGCTGTCCGGGGCGATGAAGTCCTTGCTGGAAAGGCCGGTCTTGCAGATCGCGTCCCAGGCGAACCGGAATTTCTGGTTGTCCGCTGGGTGGAACATCTTATGGAGGACGGCCAGCCGCTCATAGCCATTGAGGGAGTGCGCCCGCACCCCCAGGGTCTTGAAGTTAGCCAGCACATCCGCCTCAATGCGTTCCAGTCGGGGCTTGGCCTCCTTCAGACTGTCCGCCTCCACGCCGAACGTGATGTACTTGGTTTTGGTCAGGCCGTTGTTCCCCTTGGAGAGCTGGCCTTTCAGCATATCCGAGTATTCCTCCCGGATGGAGTTGAAGGCGTCCGCCTGATCGGGGATATGGATGGACTGGCGCTGTTCCTCCATATCGGCGGGTTGGTTGAGGAAGGAGAACTGGACCCGGATGGAGCTGTCAAAGTAGTTGAGAAAATCACACCAATTCTCAAAAATCAGGTTTTTGTCCTCGTTTTGCGCCAACTGATAGTTAATATCGTAAAATTGTACCTGCTTGGTGAAAAACCGCTCCGACACCACGCAGATACCGTCCCGGCACATCTCCCGGTAGGGAATGGTCTGCTGGGCAGTCCGGGGGATTTTACCGTCCCGCTTGGCCTTCTGGACGGAAGCGGACAGCCGCCGCTTCTGGCGGCTGGTGAGTTTGGCGTTCGGGGTCAGGCGGATGGTGTCCCGCAGATCAGCCTTATCTTTTTTGTGCTGTCTTTTTGCGGCTTGCAGATTTTTTACCTGCTTTGCCTGCTGTTTTTGCAATCGCGTGTACCTCCTTTTCGTGGTGGTTCAGCCGCTCCATGGCGGCATACAGATTGTCGGTCTGGTACGGGCGGACTTTGGGTGCGAGGAACTGCGCCCGGATGAAGTGGCCCAGCACCTTCTCTAAGGGCTGGCCGTCCTTTTCGTAGATGCCGAACAGGAAGAAGGGCAGCATAAGGCCGATCATCAGCAGAGCCGCCGCCTCGTTGCCGATGCTGTTCCGGGTGAGCATATAGGTGGGTACGCCAATCAGACCGCCCGCGCCGAAGCATATGAGCTGCCGCTGGGTCAGATTGAACGCCACCTTCGTCTTTACTCTGGCGAGGTCTTTCGGGACAGGGACAAAGGGCATTTACCGCACCTCCCGATCTTTCGGTTTTGCGGCGGGCTGGTCGCCGGGGACGGGTTTTGCCGCAAGCTGGGCCTTAATGGAGGGCTTCTTCTCCGTCTGTTTCTGCATAGCGTCCATTTCCTTCCGTGTCTGTGTAACGAAGATGCTTAAAACACCAGGATGGCTTGTGATGAGATAGTCTCGGTGACGGCTCACAGTATCAAACATGGGGACAGTTGCCGCCCATGCCTGATTGCCACTAGAAATACGGGGATCGTTCCTTATACCTTGAAGGGTAGCGGCCAGTACATGACTTACACGCTCCGCACCAAACGCCGCCAGTACACCTTTTGCGTCAGCATGGAGACTCATTCCATCAAAGCCCTCCCCAATTGCCGTCTCAATAGCATCCCGGCAGGCAACATTCGTTTTCAGGGAGGCCCAAAAAGCGTCCAGTTCCCCGTGTTCCTTGGCGTATTCGCCG
>CAJTLI010000083.1 GCA_910577525.1 uncultured Oscillospiraceae bacterium
AAAACGACACTCCATTCCGGCGAAAATCGACATTTTCAAATGGCGCTGACAGGTGCCGCAGGGTGGTAATGTGGATACCGCGCTCCCGGTAGAGAAGATCGTCCAGCTTGGCGATATGGGCCTCCATCTCAGGAAATTCCATGGTGGTATCCGCATAGAGAACGCAGTCAATGGGCATTTCCTTTTCCATCATCAACAGCAATAGCGCACTGGAATCCTTCCCGCCAGATACCGAAATTGCGTGATAAAAGTCCGTATTTTCGCTTGTTTTCGTCAATTATTCCTCCTTAAACGCAAAAAAGAAGCCCCGGAAGGAAAGTCCTTCCGGGGCAAATGTGTGTTATGAATCAGCCGAGGGCGGTCCACTTCTCCGTGGAGCCGTCCATGCTGAAGCTGTGACCATTGGACGCTTCCACAATGTCCCAATAGTACCACGCGCCGGTGGGCACATCGGAGAAGGTCTTGTAGCCCTTGACCACGGTGTCGGCGTTGACGCTGCGGCCCAGGATACGGTTGACCATCACGATTGTCTCAGCGCGGGTGATGTTCTGGTCAGGCCGGAATGTGCCGTCCGTGTAGCCGTAGACCAGACCGGCCTCCGCCGCCAGATTGATGTACTTCCGCGCCCAGCTATGGGAAATGTCGGTGAAGCGGTCCAGAACGGTGTTATTGCCGCTGCTGTCACAGAACCGGGCAAGGATCGTTGCCAGCTCCGCACGGGTGATATTCCGCTGGGGACCGAATGTGCCGTCCTGGTAGCCGGTGATAACGCCCATGTTGCAGAGGGTGGAGACGGCGGTGCCGTACCACGCTCCGGCGGGAACGTCCTTAAAGCGGTTGATGTTGGTGCCATAGGCGGCTTTCGCCTCCGGGGTCAGCAGCCGGTAGAGGATGGCGGCAATCTCGGCGCGGGTAACGTCCGCATTGGGCGCGGCCTGGGTGCTGGTCCGTCCAGCGATATAGGCGATGTGGTCCTTCCGGTTCAGCAGGGAGAGCTTGGAGCTGGGAGTGGTCAGATCACCAACGCCGCCCGTGCTGCCGCCCTTGGCAATCGTGACCTTCTGGACCTGGGACGCCATTTCAGAGGCGGTGGCCGCATAGCGCACCTCGTATGTGCCGGGAGCCAGTCCCCTCACGGTGTTCCCTGTGATAGCGGTCCACTTGCCGTCAGGCAGGAGCCGGTATTCCATGGTCTTATCCGTCTTGGTGAAAGTGCCGTCATTCCGTCCCTGCCGGGTTTCATCGGTATGGCCCACGTTGGGAGCCTTGCGGCGGTCGGGAATCTTCACCGTAACCGTCTCACCGGGCAGACCGTCACCTTTGCCGGGGTAGCGGATAAGAACATCCTTTCCGGCCAGATCGGACACGTCCAGCGGATTCGGGCAGGGCTTCCAGGTCTTACCGCCGTCTGTGCTGTACTCCATATCCGGCGTGGTGTTCAGCGTCTCATTGTCAGGGTCAAAGACCAGCACAGGAGCGCCGGGGTGCTTGGAGATCACCACGGTAACGGTCCGGCTGGCAAAATCCGTTTTGGTGGCGGGGAACCGGAACAGGACCGTTTTGCCCAGGTAGTCAGCGGTGTTCAGCGGCCTTTCCAGAGCGGCCCATGTTTTGCCGCCGTCAGAGGAGAACTCCACGCCTTTGTCGGAGCTGACGGTCTGGGCCTTGCTGTCCACCTCCACCTTGGGGGCATCCCGGCGAGTGGGAATCTGGATGGTAACACCGCTGCTGGGGAAGGAATCGCTGTTCCCATGATTGCGGATGATAATTGTCTGCCCGGTCAGATTGGACACGTCCAGGGGCTTGGTGCAGGGGTTCCAGGTCAAGCCGCTGTCAATGGAGTAGTCCATATCCGTGGTGGTGTTCACTGTCTCGGTAACGGTGTCCAGCTCCACCACGGGATTCTCTGTACGGTTAGGAATCCGCAGTTCGGTGGAATCGCTGGCGAATTTATCCTCGGTCGCGGCCTCCCGAACAAGAATCGTCTGGCCGGTCAGGTGGGACACGTCCATATCGGGGTCGCACTTGGTCCAGGTCTTACCGCCGTCCGTGCTGTACTCCATGCCAGCGGTGGTGTTGACTGTCTGCTTGTCCCGGTCAATGGTCAGATCGGGCTTTGCGCCCTTCTCCGGGACCTTCACCAGCACGGGCAGGCTGGCGAAATGCTCAGAATCGTACTTCTCCCGGACAGCCAGCTCCTTGCCGTAGAAGCCGGAGAGGTCCAGCCCATCAGCGGGCACAGCGGTCCAGCCGTTTTCCGTCCGGTACTCCGGCGCGGTGCCGGAGACGGTCAGCAGCTCCGCCACACGGTCAATGTCGGCGGTGGGGGCGGCGTTCCGGCTGGGAACGGTCAGAGTTGCGGTGTTGCTGGCAGGGTTCGTGCCGTCACAGGCATAGCGCACCAGCAATGTGGCGTTGGTCAGCTCGGACAGGTCCGTGTTGTCCAGGCAGGGAATCCAGCTTGCGCCGTTGTCTTTGGAATACTCCATAGCGGCGGTGCTGTCCATACGCTCAGTGGCATTGTCAATAGTCAGCACGGGAGCCGCGCCCCGGACGGGGACGGTCACGGTGGTGGGGTCGCTCTTAAAGGAATCGTCCGTAGCGGCGATCCGCACCAGCAGCGTCTCGCCCTGCCGGTCCTCCACGTCCTGATTATCGGTGCAGGGTTTCCAGGTTTCGCCGCCGTCATCGGAATACTCCATGCCGGTGGTGGTATTCATGGTGAAGTCGAAAGGATTCACCTTCACGTCCGGGGCGGTGGGACGCTCCGGCAGAACCTCCATGACCACGGGGCCGGGTTTGCCGGTGCCATCGTCCACCAGTCGGACATAGATGGTTGTGCCGGGGGTAATGCCGCCGTTGTTGGGTAGACCGTTCGTCAGGGTGTAGTCCTCACCGGCCTCCACCACATCGGGGTCGAAGGTGATGATCTCCTTCCGGTAGTCAATCTCATAGTTCAGCCCCGTGTCGGCCACAGTCCGGCCCTCCACACTCTGGCTGTCAGAGGCGGTGAGATTATCCGTTTCCTTCATCCGCTGGGTGAAGGTGTAGGCGGTATCCGGGGTCAGGCCGGTAAACTTGGGGCTGTCCTGCCACGTCTCGCCGCCGTCCATGCTGTACTCCGCGCCGGGGACAGGGTTCAGTGCAATGGTGGTCGTTGTGCGGCGGGCGATGGTGGGGGCGGTAGTCATGGCCTGCGGTGCTTTGGAGATGGTCATATCCGCGTAGACCTGTTCGGCGCTCAGATCGTAGCCGTCCTCGGCAACCAGGTAGAAACGGACCTTATAGGTTCCGGCGTTCACAGGGGCCTCGGAAGTCTCGTAGGGCTTGCCGCTGGCGAGAGTGCCAACGTACATGACGCTTACGCTCCTGATACCCTCCATGCTGGTCAGCAGATCAGTATAGGGATAGGGCTGGCGGTTGCCGTTGTAGATGGTACTGTAAGAGGGCATATCCGTGTCCAGAATGTTCACCGGCGTGTCGGTGGTCCTGCCAGAAACAGGCCGGGTGCCGGAGGCGGTGTGATTTTCGTCCTCGGCCATGCGGACCAGGATGGTATAGCTCTTGTCAGCGTCCAGCCCGCTGAAGGTATTGCCGGTCTGCCATGTCGTGCCACCGTCAATACTGTACTCCGCGCCGGGAATGGCGGAAACAGTCAGCGAATGAGAAGAACTGCTTTCCAAAGAAGCCATGGGCGTGTCCTGCCCAGCCTTGCGGATGGTCAGGGTAGCAGAGTAGTTACCAGCCGCCAGGGTGTGATTAGCGTCCGGGGAGAAAATGGCGGTCACGGTGTAAACTCCGGCGTTGGTGGGAGCAGTGGTGCTTTCCACGCCGTCCGCGCCGGTGTAGGTCAGCGCAACGGAGGCGATACCCTCAATGCCGTCCGCCCCATGGTAACGCTGGGGAGCGCCGGTGTAGGTGACGGTTTCATCCTTCAGCACGGGGCGGATAGTACCAGCCTCGCCGGAGGCGCGGGTGATGTGCAGCACCGGGGCGGGGAGCGTTTCGGGGAGCATATAGCCGTCCGCTGCTACAAAGTCGATGTTGACCACATAATCGCCCACGGTAACGGGCGGGGTGGCAATGCCGTCATAGCCGGTGATAGTCATGGAGGCAATGCCGGGGTTGGACTTGGGCAGGGTGTACGTCTGCGCGTGGCCGTTGTACTCCACCGTCTGATCCGCGAACCGCTCAAAGGTGACGGTGGTTTTCTCGGTGGCCTGCATGGTGGAGGGACCCTCCAACTCCTTGTAACAGGCCGTCTCCACCGCCTTGACCTTGATCTCATAGGTGGTGTCGCGGGTCAGGCCGGTGAAGGTGCCGGTGGTCTGCCACGTTACGCCGCCGTCAATGGAATAGGCCATGCCGTCCACCACTTCAATGGTGATGGAGGAATCGGTCACGCCAGTGACCACAGGGGCCAGGGGCCGCGCGGGGATGGCCTTGTTGATGGTCAGGGTGGCGTACTGCGGCTGCAACTCCGCGTAGCCGCTCTGCATGGCATAGCGGACTTTGACATTGTAAACGCCGGGGTTCACAGGCGGCTCGGTGGTGGGGCCGTAGGAGGTCCCGTTGGTCCCGGTGAAGGTCTGGACCACTTCGGTACATCCGGCGGGAACGTCCGCCACAAGGGACTTGGACGTACCGTCATAGGTATAGACGGCGGACTGGACCGTACCGGCGGAAGCGTTCTGCCGGGTGGTGCGGATGATGGCAGAGGAAGTCGGGCTTTCCTCATGGTTGCGGTCGCCGGGGTACTTGGCCTGGATGGTGTAGGCCGTGTCGGGGGTCAGGCCGTCAAAAATGGTGCTGGCCTGCCACGTCTCTCCGCCGTCAATAGAAAACACCGCCCCAGGAATGGCGGTGACGGTGATGGAGTTGGTGGCGGTATTGCTGGCACGGGGCGGGTTGGGTGCGTTCTGCTCCACCTTCGTAATGGTGAGGGTGGAAGTGACAGGCTCCAACTGCGCCGTACCCGCCTGCATGGTGAAGCTGACGGTCACAGGATAGGTCCCCGCGTTGGTAGGGGCGGCGGTAGTGGTCTGGCCGTCCACGGTATAGGTCACGGTGGACCGGGTAACGTGGGAAATGGCCGGGACCTGATAGGCAATGGGACTGCCGGTATAGGGGTGGGTCTGCGGCTGAAGGACCGCGCTCAGATCTCCGGGGTCCACGGTGGTGTACTCAGTGGAGAACTGCGCGGAGACGGCGGGAGAAGGGTCATAGTTGCCGTCCTCGGTGGCCTTCAACCGCTGGTAGAGGGTGTAGGCGGTGCCAGCATCCAGATTCTTGAACACGGGGCTGTCCTGCCACACCTGCCCGTCCATGCTGTACTCGGCGTTCTCCACCGTGTTCAGCGTCAGGGAGTTGGTAGCTGCCGCCGCCAGCGTGGGGGCGGGACAGGTCTGCGCCGCCTTTTCAATCACATACTGCGCGGTCACGCTGGAGAGCTGGGGATAACCCGGCTCCATAACAAAGGAGACAGTAGCGGTGTAGCTGCCCGCATTCACCGGGGCGGAGGCGCTGCTGTAAGGCCGTCCATTGTTGGCAGTTCCTTTATAGGCCACGGCCACGGACCGGATGCCGTCCGGCAGTCCGGGCATGGGCAGGGCGGTGGACTGCCCATCATAGGTCTTGGCGTAGTCGCTGACGGTGGGGGCCTCCACCGTGCCATAGGTCAGGTTGACCGTGGCGGTGACAGCGGGGATATTGTCGCCGGAGAGCTGGGGGAAGTTGGTGAGGTTCAGCGTCCCCCGAACCG
>CAJTLI010000084.1 GCA_910577525.1 uncultured Oscillospiraceae bacterium
GGCTGACCCGGCGGCAGTTGGAGCAGCGGGGCGTCCCCATACCGGAAGCATACCGCCGTCTCCCCAACAACGTGCCCTTTGATTATTTGGAACCTGGCAGTACCGGTTTCTATCTGTTTTCTGCCAGAATTGTGCGTTTGAGGCTGAAAGACGGGAGTATGGAGACATTCATCACTAATTTGAACCAGACCCAATTCCCTCTGGCGGCGCTTCGGCGTCTTTATGCCAGGCGCTGGGGAATCGAAACATCTTTCCGGCAGTTAAAGTATACCGTGGGCATGGTTCACCTCCATTCCAAGCGGCCCGAACTGATCCTTCAAGAGATATTTTCCGCCTTTATCATCTTCAACTTTACAAAGGCCGCTGCCTGGGAAGTGGATACCGCATGGGGCAGCTCCAAATATAAACGCTGCGTCAATTTTTCTGATGCGGTTTATCTCTGTTGCCAAACTTTGCGGGGCTGGTTCCTTGACGTGCTGCCTCTCTTGGAACGAAAACTCCTGCCCTGCCGACCAGACCGCAACTTCCCACGTCCCATCATTGCCGAAAACCGTATTTCCCCCATGTATGTCCCCTCTCGATAACCTTCCTCCCATATCGCTGCTATTTGGTTATTTCTGGTTAACTTAATGGCATTGCTCAATTTGGGACCAAGGCCAAAATGCTCACCCCGGAGGAGGCGGAGACCCTGGTGGGCCACAGAGTGGGCGGCGTGTGTCCTTTTGCCGTCAATGAGGGCGTGTCGGTCTATCTGGACCAGTCCCTCAAACGCTTTGACGCCGTGTTTCCCGCCTGCGGCAGCGGTAACAGCGCCATTGAGCTGTCCATCCCGGAGCTGGAGCGATATTCCGGATTTTCCGCCTGGGTGGACGTGTGCAAGGGCTGGCAGGAGGCGTAAGGAGCGGCGCGGGGGAGACCCGCGCCGCTTTTATAGTCAAAGCGTTTCAAAAGAAGGTAAATACTTCATAATCCCGTCAGGTCAAAGGCGGGGATGAACCCCTCGCCGCTGGAGCTCAGCTCCTGGACATAGCCCGCCAGCCCCAGATTTTCCATATACGCCCTGGCCGCCCGGAGCTCCGACGGCCGCAGGGACCGCCGGAGCTCCGGGAAGCCCGCCGGCTCCCCCACCGGGGTGTACTGGGCCATCAGGGAGAACAGCACTGCGCCCGGCGGAAAGGTGGAGCTCACCCAATCCATGACCCCCTTGGCCTCGTTTACCTGGCCCGGCAGAATGAGGTGGCGGATGAGCACCCCGCTTTTCAGCAGGCCGTCTTCCAGCCGGACCGGCCCCCGCTGACGGACCATTTCCACAATGGCACCCTTGGCCGCTTCGGGGTAGTCCGCCGCTCCGGAATACTTGTCCGCCAGGGCGGGGGTGACGTATTTCAGATCCGGCAGATACACGTTTACCCTTCCCTCCAGCGCCTTGAGCACGTCCACCCGCTCATAGCCGCCGCTGTTCCACACCACGGGCAGGCCGCCGGGAACAGGCCGTTTCAGCACCCTCGCCAGCACATGGGTGAACTGGGTGGGAGTGACCAGCTCGATGCAGGAGGCGCCCTGGTCCGCCAGCCGCTGGAAGACCCCGTATAACTGGTCCTCTGTCAGCGGTTTGCCGAAGTTCTCCCGGCTGATGGAGCGGTTCTGGCAGAACACGCAGCCCAGCGTGCAGCCGGAGAAGAACACCGTGCCCGCTCCGGTCCCGCCGGAGATGCAGGGCTCCTCCCAGAGGTGCAGCGCAGCCCGGGCGCACACGGGGACAGAGGGCATCCCGCAAAAGCCCCCGCCGCGGTCCTCGTCCCGAACCGCCCCGCATTTCCGGGGGCAGAGCTTGCAGATCACGGCGTTACCTTCCAATCAAGACCCAGGTCCCCGGCCTTCCAGTGCCTCCGGCACAGGCCGATGTAGCAGTCGTTGGCCCCCAGCACCACCTGCTCCCCCTCCTTGAGCACCACGCCGTTTTCGTCAAACCGGGCGTTGCAGATGGCCTTTTTGCCGCACCAGCAGATGGTTTTGACCTCCTCGATGATGTCGGCGCAGGCCAGCAGGGCCTCGGAGCCGGGGAACAGCCGGCCGCTGAAATCCGCCCGCAGGCCGTAACAGATCACCGGCACGTTCCAATCGTCCACGATCCCGGTCAGATAGTCCACCTGCTCGCGGGTGAGGAACTGGGCCTCGTCCACGATGACGCACTGATGGGCCTTGATGTCCTCCGGGGCCATCCGTTCCAGCTCCTCGAACCAGACGCAGGCGTAGCTCAGCCCGATGCGGGAGTTGACCACGCTGGCCCCCTCCCGCTGGTCCAGGGCGGGCTTCACCATGAGGGCGCTCTGGCCCCGCTCCTCGTAGTTGTAGCGCACCATCAGCGCGTTGGCCGACTTGCTGGAACCCATCACGCCGTAGCGGAAATACAGCTTTGCCATGTTTACCCTCTCCCGTTCAATCTCTTGTGCGCCAGCTCCAGCGCCCGCTCAAAGGCGTTGGGAACGGCGTATTTCTGTTTCAGCTCCGCCCCGTCCGCCCACACCCAGCCCTCGGGCAGGGCGTCTGTGGCCGCCTCCGCCGTCCGCAGGGTCATGTGCCACTCGATATGGGTGAAGATGTGCTTGGCCTGCCCGGCGGATTCGCCGGACAGGGCCTCAACGTCCCATTCCGGCGGCGGCGGGCCGTCCCCGGGCCGGCTGGGGAACTCCCACAGCCCCGCCAGCAGGCCCCGGCCCGGACGGCGGCGCAGGGCCACCGTATTTTCCCGGAAAATCAGCCACACCGTCCGCTGTTCCACCCGCCGGGGCTTTTTCGCGGCTTTTACCGGCAGCTCTCCCACGCGGTCCTGGGCCAGGGCGGCACAGAAGTCTCTGGCCGGGCATTTTTCGCACAAAGGCGCGCCGTTTGGCAGGCACACCGTGGCTCCCAGCTCCATCAGGGCCTGGTTGAAGGCCCCCGGCGCCTCCAGCGGCATCACCGCCCGGACCGCCTCAGACACCTTTTTCTTCATCTGGGGTGTGGAGATGTCCCCGCCGTCTCCGCAGATCCGGGCATATACCCGCAGCACATTGCCGTCCACGGCGGGGACCGCCTGACCGAAGGCGATGGAGCAGATGGCCCCGGCGGTGTAATCTCCCACCCCCGGCAGGGCCCGGACCGCGGCGTAGTCCGACGGGAACTGGCCGCCATAGTCCTCCACGATCATTTTTGCGGCCTTTTGCAGGTTCCGGGCTCGGGAGTAGTACCCCAGCCCCTGCCACAGCTTCATCAGCCGGTCCTCCGGGAGAGCCGCCAGGGCCGCGATGTCCGGGGCCGCCTCCAGGAAGCGCCTGTAATAGTCCAGCACCGCCGCCACCCGGGTCTGCTGGAGCATCACCTCCGACAGCCAGACGTGGTAAGGCGCGGGGTCCTCCCGCCAGGGGAGCCTTCTGGCGTTGTCCCGGAACCACTCCAGCAGGGGGATGGGCAGTCGTTCCAACGGGTCCACGGCGGAGCCCCCTTTCAATGAGTCAGAGCCTGTATGTATCATCGGTTACGCCGGTCAGGCGGCGTATGAGGCCGCAAATACAGATTCAGTCCATTTTACCACGGCGGCGGCGGTTTTTCAACTTGAATTAGCGGCCGCGCTGTGTTAGGATGGCAGGGCAGAGGTGAGTTTTGTGGAGATCAGGCAGGTTAAGGAACATAAAAAGCGGTATCTCCCCCTCCTCCTGCTGGCGGACGAGCAGGAGGATATGATCGACCGCTATCTGGAGCGGGGGACCATATACGTGCTGGAGGACGGCGGGGTCAGGGCCCAGTGCGTGGTAACAGACGAGGGCGGAGGCGTGCTGGAGCTGAAAAGCTTGGCCGTCGGGCCGGAGTTTCAGGGGAGGGGGTATGGAAAGGCCCTCGTCCGGTTCATCGCGGAGACATACCGGGACCGCTATCACACCCTACAGGTGGGCACCGGGGACAGCCCGCTGACGGTTCCCTTTTATGAGAAATGCGGCTTTACCCGCTCTCACGTGGTGAAAAATTTTTTTACAGACCACTATGACCACCCCATTTTCGAGGGAGGGGTCCAGCTGACGGACATGGTCTATCTGCGAAGGCAATTGCAATAGATTCACCGCCGGGGAAAGTACCGGCGGCGCTCCAAAATCGCGGACAGAAACGGAGGCAAGGGATGCGCATTATTATCTCGCCCGCCAAGAAAATGGTGGCGGATACGGACAGCTTCGCCGTGGACGGACTGCCCGTCTATTTAGAGCGGACGGAGCGGCTGAAAACCGCCCTTCAGGGGATGTCTCCGGCGGAATTGCAGGCGCTCTGGAAGTGCAATGACGCCATTGCCAAGCTGAACGTGGAGCGGCTGTCAGCCATGGAGCTGCGCCGCCGCCTCACCCCCGCCGTTCTTTCCTATGAGGGCATCCAGTACCGGTACATGGCCCCGCGGGTGATGGAGACGGCTCAGCTGGACTATCTCCGGAAGCATCTGCGCATTCTGTCCGGCTTCTACGGCCTGCTGCGGCCCTTCGACGGCGTAACCCCGTACCGCTTGGAGATGCAGGCCAGGCTTTCGGTGGACGGACACCGCGATCTGTACGGCTTCTGGGGCGATGCCCTGGCCCAGCCGCTTGCCGCCGGAACTGACTTTGTGCTGAACCTGGCCTCCAAGGAATACAGCCGCGCGGTAGAACCTCATCTGCCCAGGTCCGTCCGCTTTCTCACCTGTACCTTCGGCGAGCGGAAGGACGGCAGGGTTGTGGAAAAGGGCACCATGTGCAAAATGGCCCGGGGCCAGATGGTGCGCTGGCTGGCGGAGAACAATGTCACAAATCCGGCGGATATCCGGGCGTTTGACCAGCTGGGGTATCGGTTCCAGCCGGAGCTGTCCACCGAAACCCACAATGTGTTCCTGAAAGCTGAGCATAAGCCAAGCGCCCGCGGCTGACCGCGGGCGCTTGGTTTATATTCATTTGGCCCCCTTGAGATAGGCCAGAACCTCCGCCGCGTTGGTATCCGGCTTCACCTTGGGCATGACCTTTTCGATGACGCCGTTTCCGCCGATGACGAAGGTGGAGCGCACCACGCCCATGCTTACCTTGCCGTAGTTCTTTTTCTCCTGCCACACGCCGTAGGCCTGGATGGCGGTCAATTCCGGGTCGGAGAGCAGAATAAAGGGCAGGCCGTGTTTTTCCGCGAACTTCTTGTGGGAGGCCACGGAGTCCTTGCTGATTCCGATGACCACCGCGTCGATTTGTTTGAACTCCTCAAAGGCCCCGGCGAAGGCGCAGGCCTGCCGGGTGCAGCCGGGGGTATTGTCCCGGGGGTAGAAGTACAGCACCACCTTTTTCCCGGCAAAATCCGCCAGGGAGACGGGGTTCCCGGACCCGTCCGGCAGGGTGAAATCAGGCGCTTTCGCGCCAGCCTCCAGCAGCTTGTTTGTCTCCATATATAGCAGCCTCCGTAAAAAAGATTCAAAGAACTACATCTGTTCAGCAGTATAGCGGAAATACCCGCCAATTTCAAGCATAGCTTGTGAAGTTTTTGAGTCCTGCGCCCGTCCAATTTTATCTGCTGAAGCCGGGAGCATTGTAACATAACCGGCAACCCTATGTCCTCATCCGCATATGTTTTAGCATGTCAATTCAGGTGTCAACGCCAATCTGAAATTGTAAGAAAACGCCGAAGAAATTTTGTAGTTTT
>CAJTLI010000085.1 GCA_910577525.1 uncultured Oscillospiraceae bacterium
AGACGGTGCAGGGCGTGGTGGAGTTCGTGGACCTCTACCGCGGGGAGTACAGCCGCAAACGGCTGGTGACACGGCTGCGCCAGGTGGACCCGGTGGTGATCTTCCGGGAGGGCCGGGCCATGACGAGCCTGCCGGGGTACAAGCGGTATCTCTACCAGGTGTACCGCATCTACAACGGCTCCAGCGCAAAGACCGCCCTGCCCATGAAGTTCTGAGACAGTTGACGGGAGCGTCTGCCCTCCGGGGCGGGCGCTCCCTGCTATTCCACGAGGAGGTGGGCTTTTGAAGATCGGGCTTATTGATGTAGACAGCCATCGGTGGCCGAACCTGTGCCTGATGAAGCTGTCCGCCTGCCACAAGGCCCAGGGGGACGATGTGGAGTGGTGGACCCCGGAGGGACGGTACGACCTCGTTTACAAGAGCCGGGTGTTCACGGACACCTACTCCAAGGACAGGATCACCGTCACCAACGCCGACAAGCTGGTCTGCGGCGGCACCGGCTACGGTCCGGGGCCGAACCTGCCGGACGCCGTGGAGCATACCCGCCCTGACTACGGCCTTTATCCGCAGTTCCCGGACACGGCCTACGGCTTTTTGACAAGGGGCTGCCCCAACCGCTGCGGCTTCTGCGTGGTGTCCGGCAAGGAGGGCGCAGAGAGCGTCCATGTGGCTGACCTGTCCGAGTTCTGGGACGGCCAGAGGGAGATCAAGCTGATGGACGCCAATCTGCTGGCCTGCCCGGATCATGAGCGGCTGATCGGGCAGCTTGCCGACAGCCGCGCCCTGGTGGACTTCTCCCAGGGGCTGGACATCCGCCTCATCACGCCGGACAACGCGGCGCTCCTGAACAGGGTCCGCACGAAAACCATCCATTTCGCGTGGGATAACCCCAATGTTGACCTGACCGGCTGCTTCCAGCGGTTCTCGGAATTGTCCAAGATCAGGGACTTCCGCCGCAAGCGGGTCTACGTGTTGACGAACTACAACAGCACCCACGAGCAGGACCTTTACCGGGTGGACACCCTGCGCCGTATGGGGTACGACCCCTATGTGATGGTCTATGAGCGGCCAACAGCGCCGCCCATCACGAGGCATCTCCAGCGGTGGGTGAACAACAAGCGGATATTCCGCACCGTGGAGCGTTTCGGGGACTATGGGCCGGTGAAGAAGCTGCGCGGGGATGGATAGGGCGGTCTGCTCCATGCCGGGGCAGATCGTTGTCATTTTCGGGCCTGTCCCTCCCATAAGATGTTGGGAGAGGCCAAAGGACGCAGTACCCAAAGGCTGAAAAGCCCTTTTGGGGGATCGGAGGTGTTGCCATGACAGAGGCGATGAAGGACATCGACCTCCGCAAGGTGGATAAGGCGGCGCTCCGCGACCGCAGTACGGTCCATATCGACCCGGAGGCTCCCACCGAGGAGCGCATCCGGGCGTGGATCGAGCAGCTCGGCAATCCCTATGTCTACCTGGACGGCGGGGTGGTGGTGAAGCTGAGCTTCGCGGACAGGGGCGAGACCATTGAGGAGCGTATCAACTCCCTCTACCTTGCCGGGGCCTGACATCCTTAACAAACAGGCGGTCCGGCGCTACAATGTGCTTGGGTCAAAAAAGGGACAGCATCACAAGGCCAGCGGCTTTGTATTCCGTTCCCATACGGGACAGGGCCTTCGGTTTTCTGGCAGACAGACGACAAGGAGGTTCAAAATGTCCAACAAAATCTATAAGACCGGCATCTATGCCCGGTTATCCAGAGAGGATGCTGACCGGCTGGAGTCCAACAGCATCCAAAGCCAGCGGGCCATCTGTCTGGCTTACATAGAGGGCCACGACGACCTTGAGCTGGTGGACACCTACATCGACGATGGGGAGACCGGCAGCAACACGGACCGTCCCGGCTTTCAGAGGATGATCCAGGATATGCGTTCCGGGCGTATCGACTGCGCCGTCAGCAAGGACCTGAGCAGGTTCTCACGGAACTATATCGACGCCGGGAACTACCTGGAGAAGATATTCCCGGCGATGGGCATCCGCTATATCGCCATCAACGACAACTACGACAGCATGGCGCCCGGTAGCAGCACCGATGTCATCACCCTCCCCTTCAAGAACCTGGTAAATGACATCTACTGCCGGGACATATCCATCAAGATACGCACCAGCCTGGAGGTCAAGCGCAAGAAGGGCGAGTATGTGGGCAGCTTCGTCCCCTTCGGGTATCGGAAAGCCCCGCAGGACAAGAACCGCCTGCTGGTGGACGATGACGCCGCTGAAGTTGTTTCTATGATCTTCGGGATGTATAAGGACGGTTTCCCTATCCTGAAAATTGCCCGGAGGCTCAACACCAGCGGCATCCCCACGCCGATGGAGTACAAACGGATGCAGGGCGTCCGCTTCGAGACGGCCTTCCGCACAAAGGAGCGGCCGGAGTGGGAGTATGTGACCGTCAAGCGGATACTCTCCAACATCGTCTACACCGGGGTACTCATCCAGGGGCGGCGGGGGACGCCGAACCACAAGGTACGGGTGACACGCCCCAAGGACGAGGCGGACTGGGTGCGGATAGAGAACGCCCACGAGCCGATCATCTCCTGCACCGACTTCGAGGCGGTGGCGGAGCTGATGCGCCGGGATATGCGCTGTGCTGGGGACAGCGACAAACATGACCTGTTCTCCGGCTACCTGTTCTGCGGGGACTGCGAGGGGGCCATGATCCGCAAGACCCATAAGGCAAAGGGTAAAGCGTATGTCTACTACAACTGCGGCAACAACAAGCGCACCCACCAGTGCAGCCCCCACTCCTTCAGCGAGGCGAAGCTGGCGGACATCGTGTTCCACGCCATCCACGACCAGATCGAGGTGGTGCTTCACCTGGATAAGGTGCTGTGCTTCATCGACAGCCTCCCCCAGCGGGACCGCAGGGTGTTCAGCTATGAGGCGCAGATGGCCCGGCTGGAGGAGGAGATACAGCGGTACAAAAAGCTGGAGCTGGGCCTCTATGAGAACTTCGTGGAGGGCATCATCAACAAGGCGGAGTACACCGACTTCCGGGAGAACTACCGGGAGCTGATCGAGGAGAAGCAGGAGGCTTTGAAGCGGCTGAAACGGGAACAGCAGGACGCCGCCGCGATGGGCAGCCAGAACCGGGCATGGGTACAGGTCTTTGCACAGTATGAGAATGTGCAGGAGCTTGACCGCCGCCTCCTGCTGGCGTTGGTGGATAAGATACTCATCTATGAGGACAAAAAGGTGGAGATCGTCTTTCGGTATCGGGATGAGTTCGCCAGGGCGATGGAAGTAGCGAAAAACTACAAGGACTGTCCGCTTCCGGCAGTGGGCTGAGAAGGAGAGAGAAAATGGCACGAAAGAGCAGAAAAGCACAGGCCCAGCCTGTGGCAGAAGTGAAAAAGGAAACAGCGGCGCTCCCCACCGCCATCTATGCCCGCCTGTCGGTGGAGAACAGCGGCAAGGACGATGACGGGAACTCCCTGCAAAACCAGATCGCCGTCTGCGAGGACTATCTGGACGGATGCCCCCACCTCCGGCTCACGGAGGTCTACTCGGACAACGGCAGGACGGGTACCGTGTTCGACCGTCCGGCGTGGAACCGCCTGATGGACGATGTGCGGACGGGGAAGATACAGTGCATCGTGGTCCGCGATCTCAGCAGGTTCGGGCGCGACTATGTGGAGACCGGCAGCTATCTGGAGAAGATTTTCCCGGCGCTGGGGACGCGGTTCATCTCCGTGAAGGAGAACTTCGACAACTTCACCTGCGGCAACGCGATGGAGTCCCTGTCGGTGAGCCTGCAAAACCTGGTGAACGCCATGTATTCACGGGACATCTCCAAGAAGGTCTCCACGGCGCTCCGGGCGCAGATGGAGACGGGAAAGTTCCGCAACCGCAACCTCCCCTACGGCTACCTCTGGAACGGGGATAAGACCGCCTATGTGGTGGATGAGGAAGCCGCCGCTGTTGTCCGGCAGATATTTGAGTGGAAACTGCGGGAGGTATCGGTCTACACCATCGTTGAGCGGTTGAAGGCCGGGGGCATCGAAAGCCCGGAGCGCCACAAGCGCAGGGCCGGCTCCCGGAACGGCGGCAACATCCAGGGCGAGGGCTGGTGTCCCTCCACCATCCGGGGCATCCTGCAAAACCGGGCGTACATCGGGGAGATGGTCTGCGGGAAGTCCGAGACGGCGCTCTACAAGGGGCTGAAAAAGCACGTCACCGAAACGGACAAGTGGATCGTAGTCCCTGACGCACACCCGCCTATCGTCTCCGTTTCGGATTTTGAAGCGGTGGAGCGGCAGATGCGGGAGGACAGCGCCCACCGGGAGACCGCTATGGAGTGGTCGGCGGACATCCGGGCGGGCATGATCGACCTCTTTGCCGGGAAGATATTCTGCGCCGACTGCGGAAAGCGGATGTACTACAAGCGGCAGCGTATTTGCGGATGCAAAAATGTGACATTCCGGGGCGTTTATGATTGCAGTACCCATGTGCGGCGGGGACACGCAACCTGTTTCAACCACTTTATCCGGCAGGACGCCCTCAACGAGAAGGTGTTCAATGCCATCCGGGACCAGCTTCAGGTGGCGCTGGACTATGAGAAGCTCCTGCTTGCCATGCGGGGCGGTGACCGCGAGACCAGCGTCCGGGAGAAGCACAAGGCGGCGGTGGCGAGTGTAAAGCTCCGGCTGAACGCCCTGAAAAAGAAACGGGCGGGGCTGTATGAGAGCTATGTCGAGGGCATCCTGAACGAGGAAGAATACGCCTTTGCCAAGCAGACCTATGAGGAGCAGTATGAAGCCCTGAACCGCCTTTTGGACGAGGCCGTGGAGCGCCGGGAGCGGTTTCTGGCATCCATCTCCCCGGACAACAAATGGCTCACCATGATGCGGGGCGCTGCCGGGATGACAGGATTGACGCAGGAGCTTGTGGACGCGATGATCGAGAAGGTGCTTGTCTACGGCGAGGGCCGTATCAAGGTCGTTCTGAACTATAATGATGTATTTTACGCTATGCTGGAATGTGTGGAGCAGATAAAGGAGGCGGGCGGCGATGACTGATTACCGGGTGGGCATTTATATCCGCCTTTCCCTGGCGGACGGGGACGGGAAGGCCGAGAGCGACAGCATCGGCAACCAGCGGGAGCTGATCCATCAGTTTTTAGACCGCCATCCCCAACTGAAAACAGCGCCTCGGACGGAGTTTGTGGACGATGGGTACACCGGGACCAACACGGACCGCCCGCAGTTCCAGGCGCTGATGAAGGAGCTTCGCACCGGGGCCATCAATGTAATGGTGACGAAGGATTTTTCCAGATGCCATCGGGACTATACCCAGATGGGCAACTATCTGGAGTGCGTCTTTCCCTTCCTGGGTGTCCGCTATCTCTCCGTCAATGACTGCTACGACAGCGATGATTACAAGGGCATGACCTCTGGCATGGATGTGGTCCTGCGGAACATCATCTATGAGGCGTACAGCAAGGACCTGTCCGTCAAGACCACCACGGCGAAGATCATCATGATGAAGCAGGGCAAATACATAGGCAGCTTTGCTCCCTATGGCTTCCAGTTCCACCCCAC
>CAJTLI010000086.1 GCA_910577525.1 uncultured Oscillospiraceae bacterium
GCTGCAGGGTGACCGCCCTGCCCGCCTCCACCCCGGCGGAAGCGGTGCTGGCCGGGGGCTACGACGGCGTGATGCTGTCCAACGGCCCCGGCGACCCGGCGGACAACGTGGACATCATCCGGGAGGTCCGGGCACTGTATGAGTCGGACATGCCCCTGTTCGCCGTCTGCTTGGGCCACCAGCTGCTGGCCCTGGCCACCGGGGCCAGCACCCACAAGATGACCTTCGGCCACCGGGGAGGCAATCACCCGGTGAAGGATCTGGAGGCGGGGCGCTGCTTCATCACCAGCCAGAACCACGGCTACGTGGTGGACGGGGACAGCGTGGACCCGGCGGTGGCCAGCGTGTCCCACGTCAACGTGAACGACAACACGGTGGAGGGGCTGAACTACCGCCGCCCCAACTGCTTCACCGTCCAGTTCCACCCCGAGGCCAGCCCCGGCCCGGAGGACACGGAGTATCTGTTTGACCGCTTCATTGCCAGCATGGGAGGTGGCCGCAATGCCTAAAGACTCGAACATCAAAAAGGTGCTGGTGCTGGGTTCCGGCCCCATCGTCATCGGCCAGGCCGCCGAGTTCGACTACGCCGGCACCCAGGCCTGCCGGGCCCTGAAGGAGGAGGGCGTGGAGGTGGTGCTGGTCAACTCCAACCCCGCCACTATCATGACCGACAAGGACATCGCCGACCACGTGTATATCGAGCCGCTGAACGTGGACAGCGTCACCCAGGTGATCCAGATGGAGCGGCCCGACTCCATCCTGCCCACCCTGGGAGGGCAGACGGGGCTCAATCTGGCCATGGCCCTCCACGAGAACGGCACGCTGGCCAGGTACGGCGTGCGCCTGCTGGGCACCAGCCCCGAGTCCATCCACAAGGCGGAGGACCGCCAGGGCTTCAAGGACTGTATGGAGTCCATCGGCCAGCCCTGCGTCACCTCCGACGTGGTGGAGAGCGTGGACGGCGCTGTGACCTTTGCCGAGAGCATCGGCTATCCCGTCATCGTCCGGCCCGCCTACACCCTAGGGGGCACCGGCGGCGGCATCGCCTACGACGAGCCCTCCCTGCGGGAGATCGCCGACCGGGGCATCCACCTGTCCCGGGTGGGCCAGGTGCTCATCGAGCGGTGCATCGCCGGGTGGAAGGAGATTGAATTCGAGGTCATGCGGGACTCCGCCGGCAATGTGATTCAGATCTGCTCCATGGAGAATCTGGACCCGGTGGGCGTCCACACCGGCGACTCCATCGTGGTGGCCCCCACCCAGACTCTGGCCAACCGGGAGTATCAGATGCTGCGCTCCGCCGCCCTGGACATCATCACCGCCCTGGGCATCGAGGGGGGCTGCAACTGCCAGTTTGCCCTGAATCCCGATTCCTATGAGTACGCCGTCATCGAGGTCAACCCCCGGGTGTCCCGCTCGTCGGCGCTGGCCTCCAAGGCCACGGGCTATCCCATCGCCAAGGTGGCGGCGAAAATCGCCCTGGGCTACACCCTGGACGAGATCCCCAACGCCGTCACCGGCAAAACCACGGCCTGCTTTGAGCCGACCTTGGACTACTGCGTGCTGAAGATCCCCCGGCTACCCTTCGACAAGTTCACCACCGCCAGCCGCACCCTGGGCACCCAGATGAAGGCCACCGGAGAGGTGATGGCCATCGCCAACTCCTTCGAGGGGGCGCTGATGAAGGCCATCCGGTCCCTGGAGCTGAATGTCCGGGCCCTGCGCCTGTCCAAGCTGGACGAGTACTACACCGACGAGATTGAGGATTTGCTGGTCAACGTGGACGACGAGCGGCTGTTTGTGGTGGCGGAGGCCATCCGCCGGGGCGTGTCGCCCCGGAAGATTAACTCCATCACCAAGATGGACATCTGGTTCCTCAACCGTTTCAAAAATATCATCGACATGGAGGAGGCCCTCATCCGCTGCAAGGGGGAGCCGGACGCCGACGCCCTGCGGACAGCCAAGGAGATGTGCTTCGCCGACAGCTACATCGGCTGGCTGTGCGGCATGGAGCAGAAGGACGTGAAGGCCCTGCGGGAGCGGTACGGCATCGTGCCCAGCTTCAAAATGGTGGACACCTGCGCCGCCGAGTTCGACGCGGAGACCCCCTACTACTACTCCTCCTACGACGGGGAGAACGAGGCGGACACCGGAGACTCCGGGAAGAAAAAGGTGCTGGTGCTGGGCTCGGGGCCCATCCGCATCGGCCAGGGCATCGAGTTCGACTACTGCTCTGTCCATTCGGTGTGGGCGCTGAAGCGGCTGGGCTACGAGACCATCATCGTCAACAACAATCCGGAGACCGTGTCCACCGACTTCGACGTGGCGGACAAGCTGTATTTTGAGCCTCTCACCGCCGAGGACGTGCAGAACATCGTGGAGCAGGAGAAGCCCTGGGGGGCGGTGGTCCAGTTCGGCGGGCAAACCGCCATCAAGCTGGCGAAAGCCCTCACCGACATGGGCGTGCCCATCCTGGGCACCTCCTCCGACGGGGTGGACGCCGCCGAGGACCGGGAGCGGTTCGACGAGATCCTGAACCAGTGCCGCATCCCCCGGGCCAAGGGACAGACGGTGTTCACCACCGAGGAGGCGTTAAAGGCCGCCAACGAAATCGGCTATCCAGTGCTGGTGCGGCCCTCCTACGTGCTGGGGGGCCAGGGCATGGAGATCGCCTACAACGACCGGAACATCACCGATTTCATGCGCATCATCAACCAGACCGTCCAGGAGCACCCGATTCTGGTGGACAAGTACCTCATGGGCCGGGAGGTGGAGGTGGACGGCGTGTTCGACGGGGAGGATCTGCTCATCCCCGGCATCATGGAGCACGTGGAGCGGGCCGGGGTCCACTCCGGGGACTCCATCTCCGTCTACCCCTCCATTCACGTGGAGGACAAGCACAAAAAGACCATTGAGCGCTACACCCTGGACCTGGCCCGCGCCCTGGGGGTCATCGGCCTCATCAACATCCAGTTCATCATCTACGACGACAAGGTGTACGTCATTGAGGTAAATCCCCGGTCCTCCCGGACCATCCCCTATATCTCCAAGGTGACGGGGGTGCCCATCATCGACCTGGCCACCAAGGTCATGCTGGGGCAGAAGCTGAAAAATCTGGGGTACGGCACCGGCATCTACCGGGAGGCGGATCACTTCGCGGTGAAAATGCCCGTGTTCTCCTTTGAGAAGCTGGCGGACGTGGACACGGGCCTGGGTCCCGAGATGAAGTCCACCGGCGAGGTGCTGGGCCTCGACGAGTCCTTCCCCCAGGCGCTGCTGAAGGCCTTCAAGGGGGCCAACATGCGGGCGCCCAAAAAGGGCGGGCGCATCATCATCACGGTGAAGGACGAGGACAAGGGAGAGGTCACCGGCATCGCCCGGGGCTTCGCCGACCTGGGGGTGGAGATTCTGGCCACCGAGGGCACCTGCAAGACGCTGACGGAGGCGGGTGTGCCCTGCACAACCGTGGCCCGGGTGTCGGAGGGACATCCCAATATTATGGACATGATCGCCTCGGGCACCATCGACCTGATTATCAATACTCCCACCAAGGGCCGGAAGCAGGACACCGACGGTTTCCGAATCCGCCGGGCCGCGGTGGAGCACTCCGTGGGCTGCGTCACCGCCATCGACACCGCCCGGGCCCTGCTCACCGCCCGCCAGCAGGGCAGGAGCCGGGATTTGCAGGCCATCGACATTACGAAGATCTGAGCGGGGAAAGGGGGAGGTGCGTCTATGTCGCATCAGACTGTGATCGTGCTGGATTTCGGCGGACAGTATAATCAGCTCATCGCCCGGCGGGTGCGGGAGTGCGGCGTGTACTGCGAGGTCAAGCCCTATACCACACCCCTGGCCGAGCTGCGGGCCATGGAGCCCATCGGGATTATCTTTACCGGAGGCCCCGGCTCGGTGTATGAGGACGGCTCTCCCACGGTGGACCGGTCCATTTTTACCTGGGGTGTGCCCATTTTAGGCATCTGTTACGGCTGCCAGCTCATGGCCCACCTGCTGGGGGGCCGGGTCACTGCCGCCCAGCGGGACTCCGCCCGGGAGTACGGCAAGACGGAAACCCATTTTGACACCCGCTGCAGGCTGTTTCGGGGCCTGCCTGAGACTGGGACCACCTGGATGAGCCACGGGGACTATATGGAACAGGTTCCGGAGGGCTTTGCCCTGGCCGCCCGCAGCGCGGCCTGTCCCAACGTGGCCGTCGCCGACGAGGCCCGGGGCTTTTACGGCGTCCAGTTCCACCCGGAGGTGAATCACACCCGGCACGGCACCGATATGATCCGCAACTTCCTCTATGAGGCGTGTCATGCCGCGGGAGACTGGACCATGGAGGACTATAAACGCACCGCCGTGGCCGCCCTGCGGGACAAGATTGGGGGCGGCCGGGTGCTGCTGGCCCTCAGCGGCGGGGTGGATTCCTCTGTGGCGGCGGCGCTGCTGGCGGAGGCGGTGGGGGAACAGCTCACCTGCGTGTTTGTGGACCACGGACTCATGCGGAAGAACGAGGGGGACGAGGTGGAGGCCGCCTTCTCCAAATGGGCCCTGAACTTTGTCCGGGTGAACGCCGGGGCGCGGTTCCTGACCAAGCTGGCCGGCGTAACCGAGCCGGAACGGAAGCGGAAGATCATCGGCGAAGAATTTGTCCGGGTATTTGAGGAGGAGGCCAAAAAGGTGGGCGCCGTGGATTATCTGGCCCAGGGCACCATCTACCCCGACGTGATTGAGTCCGGTGCGGGGGACGCCGCCGTCATCAAAAGCCACCACAATGTGGGCGGTCTGCCGGACTGCGTGGAGTTCAAGGAAATCGTGGAGCCTCTGCGTCTGCTCTTCAAGGACGAGGTGCGTCAGCTGGGCCGGGAGCTGGGCCTGCCGGAGTATCTGGTCATGCGTCAGCCCTTCCCGGGGCCGGGGCTGGCCATCCGGATTATCGGCGAGGTGACGAAGGAGAAGCTGGACATGCTCCGGGAGGCCGACGCCATTTTCCGCGAGGAGCTGGCAAAGGCCGGGGAGGACAAGCACCTGAGTCAATTTTTTGCCGCCCTGACCAACATACGCTCGGTGGGCGTGATGGGCGATGGGCGAACTTATGACTACGCTGTGGCCCTGCGGGCTGTGACCACCGACGACTTTATGACGGCGGACTGGGCGCGCATCCCATATGACCTGCTGGACCGTGTCAGCACTCGGGTGGTCAATGAGGTCAGAGGAATTAACCGGGTGCTGCTGGATATTACAAGCAAGCCCCCGGCGACAATCGAGTGGGAATGACCGTCAAAACGGCGCAAACCCGCATGAATACAGGGTTTTTGACCTGTCACCCTGCCTTGTGATACTGGTTTGATACTATTCGTTTCAACCTGGTCACACAAGAGAATGATTGCAAAGGGCAAGCGAACCGCCCTGCTGAACGACAAATTCAGCAGGGCGGTTTTGCTTGCCTTATTTGTAAGCGTCAAATTTCCCCACACCTTGCCGGAGAGCAGAGGAAATGAGAAAATGC
>CAJTLI010000087.1 GCA_910577525.1 uncultured Oscillospiraceae bacterium
CAGCAGTTCCATGTAACCAGCTTCACTGTAATCAGGGTTGTGTTCCTTCTCCCATAAATTCAAGAATGCCAAAGTGTTTCCGCTTCGCAGCCAACTCTGGATCACGTATCCTGACGCATCTTCGCTGTGCGCTCGGGCAATTTCGGTAAGAGAAGTATAACTTTCAGTCTGCTCTTTCTCCTGTGATACAGACGCATTTCTTTGGGCAGCACACTTCAGTACTTCATCTTTGCTCTGGCCATAGCCGGCGAAACCAAGAACCAAATATCCAGTAAGATCGTTTTCCTTTGCAATTCGCAGCATAATCCTGTCCCGTTCTTCACAGGTAATGTTATCTGCCGCTACAAGGTATTTCAGCAGATTACCGATCCCAGCTAAATCCACGGGGTTGAGTTTCTTTTTCTCTGCCACACGCCTCACCTCTTGAAGCTATTGTAACAGATATTGTCGAGATTGGGAATAGAAATTATATTTGGAGCATGGGAGGTGAGACATACCGGGTTGTCCTGCGGGGTGTACCCGCCTTGTCATAGTCTACATTACAGCGAGAAGATTTTTCAAATTGTACATCCGCGAAGGATTCAAAGCCAACGATGGCAATGTATTTCGAGTTAGAAAGGAGATGATCAACCGCTGCACGTGTCCACTTTGCTTTCCCTGTCGGAGAAGATATCTGCTTTTTGTGCAGCATATCCACAACCTTTCCCAAACTGGCCCCGGCGAGGTAGTAGTCAAAAATCATGCGGACAGTTTCAGCTTCGTTTTCTCTGATCTCAAGGGTGCCGATGGAAGTCAAGTCAAAACCATATGGAATTCTCATGTTTCATTCTCCTTAAAATAAAATTTCCCATGTCTTTTCTCCGAACAGGAGATAAAACATAGGAATATGTCACAGATTATTTATTACTTGCAGTCATTTTGCATAATAATACGGTTGCTGTCTTGTGTGTTTTTCTGAGAAAATAGCAAAACCCGAGTATAGTCATGCTATACCCGAGTTTTGTCTAATTTGGCGCAGCGGGAGGGATTCGAACCCTCGAGCGGTTTCAGCCGCTACACGATTTCCAATCGTGCTCGTTATGACCTCTTCGATACCGCTGCAGACGATGGTGAAGTCACCTCGTACATATGCCGCAGTAGCAGCATAACAGAGCTTATTATAGCAGTTTTTTTTGTGTTGTCAAGGGTGTTATCAAATTTTTTGTCGCAGGGCAGCCATTATTACAGGTTACACAAGACCACATAGCCAAGCACAGCCTGACTTTTTTGCCGCTTGAGTATTGAGATGTGGCCGATTATGCTGCCAGGGCCCTGAAAGACCGTCAGAAAATAGAAACCTGTAAAAGAAACGCCGTGCGGCAGGAAGCCCTGCTGTCTGAGCTCTGTGGTGGCTGCAAAGCGACTGGCATGAGAAAGGGGCGTTTGACAATGCCCGATGTTGAGGCTGTGAATTACAGGTTCTGAGTTGACAGAACCGGGCCGGCCTGCTATTTTGATATTAGGGAGACGCTGATTAAATGTATCTGCGGCGTGTGCCGCTTGAACAGAAGGGGTGGAACGGCGATGGAGGAGCTTTTGGAGCGTTTGCTGGAGGAATGCCGGCCTGCCGCCGGGCAAGGTAAGGTGGCGGACTATATTCCGGAGCTGTCTAAGGGAGATCCGGAAGCCCTGGGGATCTATGTCATCGGGAGTGAGGGAAAGCGAAGCTGGGCGGGGGACTGCCGGCAGGTTTTCACCATCCAGAGTGTTGTCAAGCCAATTTTGCTGCTTCAGGCGCTGATGGATAATGGGGCGGAGTTTGTCATGAGCCGGGTGGGCGTGGAGGCCACAGGCAAGCCCTTTGACGCCATCAATTTCAGCGATCAGTCTCTGGACAGCGGGAATATCAACCCCATGGTCAATATGGGGGCTATTGTCATGTGCAGCCTGATCCATGGGCGCAGCTATGACGAGCGCTTTCAACGCCTGCTGGAGCTGACCCGCAGACTGGCCGGCGGCGAAATTGGCGTGGATCAGGCGGTCTACCGCTCCGAAAAGAGCCACGGGAGCAAAAACCGGGCCCTGGCCTATCTGCTGAAGTCCAACGGTCTGCTGGACGGCGACGTGGAGGAGGTGCTGGACTGCTATTTCCGGGCCTGCTCCATTCAGGTGGACTGCCGGGCGCTGGCCCACATCGGGGCGGTGCTTTCCAACCGGGGGCGGCTGCCGGCGTCCAACGAGCGGATCTTTCCCGCCGCCATGTCCCGGTATGTGAACGCCATCCTGATGACCTGCGGGATGTATGACGGCTCCGGGGAGTTCGCCCTGCGGGTGGGCGTCCCGGCCAAGAGCGGCGTGGGCGGCGGCATTATGGCGGTGGTCCCCACCCGGATGGGAATCGGCATATTCGGCCCCGCCCTGGACCGCAAGGGCAACAGTGTGGCGGGGATCAGACTGCTGGAACGTCTGAGCGCAGAGTTGCATCTGAGCATCTTTTGAGGCCACCCTTGTGCTGTGGGCGTCGGTCTTCGTTTTTGCTGCGGCACCGCTGCTGAAATACCGGAAAGGGTATGGGTATTGACGGCGGAAAAACCCGGCGCTTTGACCAATGGACAAAAAACCTTGCGGGGAGTATAATCTCTGTGGCCTGCAGCGTCGTCTGTGGGCGAAACTTGATCCGAAGGTCGTGATTACATGAGAAAAACAGCAAAGCCGCGCTCAGTTTGCCGGACCGTCCTGATTGTCCTGGCTGTATTGGCCGTGCTGGCTTCGGGCGCGCTGGCCTTTGTGGGGAATTATCTGTTCCGGTTCGCGCTGGACCCAACGGCGGAGGGCATGATGAACACCTATCAGGCGCAGCCCCTGGAGGGGGACGCCGCCTGGTTTCAGGACAACAGCGAGGACCGCTGGCTCACCAGCCGGGATGGGCTGAAGCTCCACGGGCTGTATCTGGCTCAGGAGGCCGAAAGCCACAAATACGCCGTCATCTGCCATGGCTACAACAGCATTCCCCAATACGGAGGCCGGTACGCCGCAAAATTTTATGAGATGGGCTATCACATTCTGGCCCCCGCCGCCCGGGCCCACGAGCTGAGCGAGGGCCGGTACGCCAGCATGGGCTGGCTGGAGCGGAAGGACATTGTGGACTGGGTAGGCACCCTTGTGGAGCAGGACCCGGAGGCGGAGATCGTGCTGTTCGGCGTGTCCATGGGCGGGGCTACGGTGATGATGACCGCCGGCGAGGAACTGCCTGCCAATGTGAAATGCGTGATTGAGGACTGCGGCTATTCCTCCGTGTGGGATGAGTTCGCCGGGCAGCTGGACGAGCTGTTCGGCCTGCCCACCTTCCCGGTGCTGGACGTGGCCTCGCTGGTGACGCAGTTCCGTGCGGGGTTCGGCTTCAAGGAGGCCTCGTCGGTGGAGCAGCTGAAAAAAACCAGCCTGCCGGTGCTGTTCATCCACGGGGAGGAGGATACCTTTGTGCCCTATTCCATGCTGGATCTGGTATATGAGGCCTGCGCCAGCCCGGAAAAGGAGCGCCTGTCCGTCCCCGGGGCGGGCCACGGGGAGGCATCCTGGGAGGACCCGGAGCTGTACTGGTCCACAGTGGAGCGCTTTCTCGCGGCCCATGTGGGCTGAAGGGGCGCGGAAGGGGAGGCCCGTGCAAAAATGTGCCCGCCCCATGGGGACGGGCGGCGGTCAAGAATATTAACAATTTTCTATTACATTCTTTATTGCAATCTAAGCTGTGATATATTATACTGAATGGGCTGTGAAAAACGCGGGGCGGTCCCCGCTTTTGAAAAAGGTGTTGTTATGCAGAATTTGCGCGCCAGGCTTCAGGATGCCGCTCAGGCCAGGCTTCCCATGATTTTCACCGTGTACATCCTGCTCCAGCCTCTGCTGGATGTGCTCACCGGCCTGGGCGCCCAGGCCGGACACCCCGTCACCGCGGGGGTGGTGGTGCGGGCGCTGGTGATGGTGCTGGCCTTCCTCTACGCCGTGTTTGTCAGCGATTTCCCCGGAAAAAAGCGGTGGATGATCTTCACCGGAGCGCTGACGGCCTATCTGGTTCTGTTTATGGCCTACATGTTCTCACTGGGAGGGCTGTCCCTGTGCCTGAGCAACGTGAAAGAGGTGGTCAAGACCTTTTTCACCCCCTTCGTGCTTATCTTCCTGTGGTCGGTGTACCGGCAGTTCGGCTATCTTGTGACCACCGAGGCCATTGCCTGGGCGGGGGGGCTGTACGCCAGCGTCATTCCCATCGCCGTCATCACCGGCACCAGCTTCGTGTCTTACGGCAATGCCGGCATGGGCTTCCGGGGGTGGTTCTACGCCGCCAACGAGGTGGGCTGCGTCATGGCCCTCACCGCCCCGTTCACCATCCACTACTGCCTGAAAATCGTGCCCACTATCACGAAAAAAACCTGGTGGAAGGGGGCGCTGGCGGCGTGGGCCCTGGTGGGGGTGGCGGTCAGCGCCAACTTCCTGGGCACCAAAATCGTGTTCGGCGCCATCGCCCTGTACTGCGGGGCGGCCTTTGTCTGGCAGCTGGTCAACCTGAAGCTAGAGCCCACCCGGGCCCGAAAGCTGGAGGCTGCGGTGATGGCCGCTATGCTGGCTCTCACCCTGATCCTCTTCTTCAACTCTCCCCTCAAGGGCTATCTGGACGATGTGTACTTCAAGCTGCTGGACAACGACCCGGAGCAGACTCTGCTGTCCTGGGGCGAGGAGATCCAGACCGCCAGCCGGGGCAGTTGGATGTACGAACTGCTGGAGTCCAATCCGGGCCTCAAGCGCTTTGACCAGATTCTCAGCCGCCGCCTGCTCAGCTCCGCCCCCTCTCTCCAGGTCTTTACCGAGGGCGGCGTCCTGGCCAAGCTGCTGGGCATCGGCTATGCCACCGCCCCCTCCTACAGCCGGGAGGTCTACTTCATGGTGGAGATGGACCCTCTGGCCATCCTCATCCGCCACGGCGTCGTGGGCTTCCTGCTCTACTACGTGCCCTACCTGGCCTTCATCGTCTACGCCGTGGTTCAGTTCTTCAAGCGCCCCCTCCAGCGCCTGGCCAGCCTGAGCTACTGCACCGCCCTGTACTGCGCGGTCATCGGCTTTGGCATCTCCGCCGTCGCGGGCCACGCCCTGGTATCCCCGGCGGTGGCCACCTTCATCCTGGTGGTGTGCATGCAGCTTTGGCATCAGACCCAGGAGCAGAACAGGCTTCCCAAACCGAACCGGTCATAAGGAGCGCCGCCGGCAGGCTTTGAAGTGCGCCCAAAAAGTCAGACAAAAATAAGGCGGTAAAATTGTTCAAGCAG
>CAJTLI010000088.1 GCA_910577525.1 uncultured Oscillospiraceae bacterium
CTTGGGGAGCGGGGTGGGCTTTCCGTAGACGGTGGTAACCCAGCGGCTGATGGCCTGCACCCAGACCCCATTGTACACACCGCCCACATCCGCGATGTTGACAAAGCTGCTGCCAGCGGTCAGGCCAGCCACAGCGGTACACTTGATCTGGGGCTTCTCCACCTGGGCGAAGCCAGCCGGGGCCTGACCGAAGACGAACATCACTTCCGTCACCCGCTCATTGGCCGCGAGGCCCAGGGCGGCGGGGGATGCCTGCAAGGTGTAGTTCCTGCTGGTAGACAGATTGTCCGCCAGGGTCCGGTACTCGCCGCCGTTCACCCGGTAGGTGATCTTATACACGCCGGGGAAGTTGTAGGTGCCGGTGACGATGGTGTTCAGCCGCACCTGGGCGGGGAGCGTATCCCTCCAGTAGAAGGACTGGAGCATGACGTTGGAATTGTTGGCGATGCCGGACAGCACATAGTTCACCGGCTGGCCTGCCATGGCCTCCCTGGGTCCGGTCTTGGTGATGGACACCCCGGTGGTCAGGCTCTTGTTGGTCACCTCGAAGCGCAGGATCTGGCCCTCATGCTCCAGGTAGGCGGTCAGCTCCTGGCCGCTCACGCCGTAGTTGGCCGGGGCTTTAGTCTCCCGGATGGTGTAGCGGCCCAAAGGCAGGGGCTTGGAGGATGCCAGACCGCGCTGGTCGCTCTTGATGGTGTCCACAAGGTTCCCGGCCTTATCGTAAATTTCAAAGACAGCCCCCTCCAGCGGAGTACCGGCAGGCAGGCCATTGGTGGAGTTATAGTCGGCGGATTTTTTCACGATCTGGATCTGAGCGGTGATGGGGATGTTTTTCCATTCGATCAGGGTGGTCTCACCAGCGGTCACATACACGGTTTTCATCTGGGTGTCGGGGACATAGCCCTCGTTCTCCAGCTCCCGCAGGTAGTAGCGGCCCGAAACCGTCAGATTTTCGATATACACATATCCGCTGTTATCGGAGGTGTACTGCCCAATGGGGGTGTTGGTGCTGTCGTAGAGCAGGAAGGTCACACCTTGGATGCCCTTGCCGGTGACGCTGTCGGTCTTATGAATCAGTATCCCGCTGAAAGGCTTGTTGGTGATGGTGACCGTGGTGGCTTTGCCATCCTGGATGGTGAAGTAGGTGGGGGTGGCGTCCAGCTTGAAGCCCTTCGCCGCCTCGATCTCCACTGCGTAGTAGTCACCGGCGTCCAGATCCAGATGGGCGCGGCCCTGCTTGTCCGTGGTCACGGTATCCACCAGACCGCCATCCATGCGGCGGATCTCGAAGGTGGTGTTGGGGATGCGCTGGCTCTTGTCGGCCTCGTTGACCTTGATCAGCTCCAGACCGCCCACAGGGGTGTTGTAGAATTTCAAGGTCTGCGCGTCCCCGACCTTGATCTGGATGGTCTTGGGGGTGGAGTCCAGCAGGTAGCCGTCCAGAGTGCGGATCTCCTTGGCGATGATGGTCACGCCGGGTTCCAGCCCCTCGATCACGATCCGGCCATTCTCATCGGTGGTGTACTCGCCGTTGGCGCTGCCCAGCACCTGCCCGTTGGACTCGGTGACCAGGAAGGTCACGCCCTTCAGAGGGGTGGTGGTGCCGGTGATGTACTTCTCAATGACCAGCCGGGTCTTGGGGTCATTCTCGAAGGTGAGATCGTTGCCGCCGTTGGTCCCGCCGCCCACATTGGTGGTGCCGCCCACATTGGTGGTGCCGCCCGGATTGGTCGTGCCGCCGGTGGTCCCGCCCACGGTGCCGCTGTTCACAGAGTTGGAGCCATTTTTCACGATGATGGTCTGGGGCGTGCTGTTGAGGACATAGCCACTCGGCACCTTGGTCTCTGTGACCACCACGGTGCTGCCGGGAACAAGGCCGGTGACCGTCACAGTGCCGTCTGAGCCGGTGGTGTAGCGGCCCAGCACAGTGCCGTTGCCGTCCTTGACCGTGAACTCGGTGCCAGGGACAGGTTTGCCGGTGATGGAGTCCAGCTTGGTCAGGGTCAGGCTGCACAGGGGTTCATTCAGGAACGTGAGGGTCTGGGTGTCCAGGGGGTTGACAGTGACCGTCTGGGTCTGGGTACTCTGGTCGATCACATAACCGGGGGCGGGCTTGGTCTCCTTGACTACCACCGTGCCAGTGATGCCGCTGATACGGATCTCACCCTTGTCATCGGTGGTGTAGAGGCCATTGGAGGACAGGTGGCCGTTGTCGTTGTCCACATAGCCGCCGGAGGCGTAGGTGAGCTGGAACTGCGCGCCAGGGATGAGCGCGCCGGTCACGCTGTCCTTCTTTTGGATGACCAGGGTACCGGCGCGCTTGTTCCAGAAGGTCAACTGCTGCGCCTCTCCTGCCTTGATGAGAATGTCCTGCGGGGTTCCGTCTAAAACGTAGCCCTCCACGGTCTTGATCTCCCGCACCTTCACAGTGGTGCCGGGTTCCAGGCCCTCCAGCACGATCTCTCCGGCCTTGTCCGTGTAATAGATGCCATCGTCCGGGCCAATGGCACCGCCATTGCCGTCCACGACCTTAAAGGCCACACCGGACAGCGGCTCGTTCTCCGTTCCCTCGATGAATTTGCGGATGATCAGGGTGGTGGCGGGTTCGTCATCAAAGATCAGGGTGTTGGCAGCGCCGGAGCGCACCACGATATTCTTGGGAGTCTCGTCCTTGATATAGCCTGTGGGGGCCTTGGTCTCGGATACCACATAGGTCCCGTTGGGGGTCAGCCCGGAGACGGTGACGGTACCGTCTGTCCCGGTGGTGTACCGTCCGATGTTCCTGCCCTCGCTGTCCTTCACGGTGAACTCCGCACCCTTCAGGGGCTTTTGGGTCACCGCGTCCCGCTTCAGGATGGTCAGGGTGCAGAGAGGGTCATCGTAGAAGCGCAAAGTCTGGGTATCGCCGGCGTTGACCACCACGGTCTGCGGGGTGGGGTCCGCCTGATAGTTGTCCGGGGCCTTGACCTCGGACACCACATAGGTGCCGGGGAGCAGCTTGGAAAGGACGATCTGCCCGTTGACATCGGTAGTGTAGAGGCCGTTTGAGCTGGTGAGGCCCTCGTTGTCCGGGGTCAGCTCCCCGTTGGCGCTCATGATCTTGAACTGCGCGCCGGAGAGGGGCTGCTTGGTGACGCTGTCGTACTTCTCAATAATCAGGCCGCCCTTGGGGGTATTGGTCACGATGACCGTCTGAGTATCCCCATTGGCGCCAATGACCACATTGGTGCTGGGCGCGTCCATGACATAGCCAGCCGGAGCCTTGGTCTCGGTCAGCACATAAGCGCCGGGGGCGAGGTTGGTGATTCGGATCTCGCCGTTGCTGTCAGTGGTGAACAGTCCGTTCTGGGTCAAAGTAGATGTGCCGATGACCCCGTCCAGGCCCACCTCGCAGCCAGCGGCGGTGGTGATCCTGAACTCCGCACCGGGGAGGGGCTGACCGGTGATGCTGTCCCGCTTCTGAATAATAATGCCGCCCCTGGGCTGATTTTTGAAGGTAAGGGATACGGTTTTGCCCTCCTGGATCTGAATCGTCTGGCTCTGCGTGTCGATGATAAAGCCAGCGGGGGCCTTGGTCTCGGTGACTACCACGCTCTTTCCCGGCTTCAGGCCGGAAATGCGGATCTCTCCATTTTCGTCTGTTCTGTAGATGCCGTTGCAGTCGCCCACCACGGAGCCGTCCGCGTAGGCCACCTTGAACTCCGCATTCTGGAGGGTGACGGAGGGGTTGACGGAGCAGACTTTCCGAATCAGGAGTGTGCCGTCCGGCGCGTTGGTGAAGCGCACGGTGACCACGCTCTGCTCCCCGCTGTCCGCCAGGAAGATGGTCTCGGAGGACTGGATAATACTGTAGCCATCGGCGGGGTCCACCTCCTCCAGCACATAGGTGCCGGGTTTGAGACCCGTCCAGATGGCGGTCCCGTTCTTGCCAGTCACCTTCGTGCCGATGGCGGTGCCGCCTGTGCCGCTGGTCCCGCCCAGGTACTTCAGCTGGAAGGTACAGCCGGGGAGGGCCTCGCCGGTGACGGAATCATACTTCTCCACCACGATCCCGTTGAGCGGGGTATTCTCGAACACCACCGTTTTGCTCTCGCCGCCCTTGATGTAGAACTCCTGGGTGGCTGGCTGCTTGATGGTGAAGCCCGCGGCGGGTTCCAGCTCCGTCACCTTGTACCAGCCGTCCCGGAGCTTGTCGATGACGATCTGCCCGTTGGCGTCGGAGAAGAACACACCCAAGCTGTTCAGCTCCCCGGTGCTGGTGTTGTTGCTGCCGTACCAGACCTGGAACTTGGCCCCCTTGATGGGGCTGCCGGTGACGCTGTCCACCTTATTGATGGTCAAAACCGGCTTTTTGTGGTTCTGGAAGTTCACCGTATGCTCCCGGTTGGCGTACAGCGTCACCAGCTGGGGCGGGGCGTCCATGAGCCAGGGAGAGGGAACGGATTTCTCCGAAATCTCGTACACACCCGGCAGCAGGTTGGACAGCACGGCCTTGCCAGTGGAGTCCGTCTTGATCTCGTCCACGCTATGCCCGTCCGCCGCTTTTACCAGGAAGACAGTGTTGGGGATGGGGTCCCCGGTGTCCGCGTCCTTTTTATAGACGATCAGGTTGGGCCGCTTCTGGTTCTCGATGGTCAGCGTGGAGGTCTGGCCGGGGAACAGCTCCACATGGTACTCCCGCAGGTCGATGATGTGGTCGGACACCGTGGCGGTCTCCTTCACGCTGTACACACCCGGCTCCAGGTCTGTGATGTTGATCTCGCCGTTGTCATCGGTGACGCGGTCCAGGTAGTGGGTCCCGTCCTCGATCCTGGCGATGCGGAAATGCACCCCGCCCAGCCGGGAGCCGTCCGAGCTGGTCTTGATCAGGCGGAAGGAGGGTTTGGGGGTATTGGTGAACACGAAAGAAGCGTCCTCATCCGGATTGATCTGCACCACCCGGACAGCATCGTCAATGAGATACCCGTCCGGTGCCTCCAGCTCCCGCACCTCATACGCGCCGGGGGTCAGCTTACTGAGGTCGATCTCACCGTTGATGTCGGTG
>CAJTLI010000089.1 GCA_910577525.1 uncultured Oscillospiraceae bacterium
GATCAGCGGCGTGGCCAAGGTGGCCTATTCCGGCGACACCGCCCCGGCGGCGGGCTGGCAGGGGCTGGCCTGCGACGGCACGGGCGGAGTAAAAGCCGTCTCCACCGGCGGGCTCAAGTGCTTGGTGCTGTCGGTGGACGCCGGGGAAAAGACCGCGGTCATCAAGCTGTGAAGAAGCGCCGCGAAGCGGCCGAGCGGTTTGGCTGCTTCGCAGCGTGACAGGAAAGCAGGAAAAGGAGGAAATTTTTATGGCGCAGAGATTTGACAATGTGAAGCTGGAAAAAGGGATGTACCGGGAGGCGGGCAAGACGTTTACCCAGGTGCTGGAGAAGGAGGACCCCAGCGAGCAGTACCGGGGCACCGCCCTGGAGGGGCTGGACGCCTATCAGCGGCAGCTCAAGCGGTTCGGCATCCGGGTGAAGGGCGCGGGCTCCGATCTGGTGGATAAGTTCTTCTCCACCAGCCAGTCGGCGGTGCTGTTTCCCGAGTACATCGCCCGGGCCGTCAAGGTGGGGATGGAGGAAGCCAACATCCTCCCCGATATCACCGCCACAGAAACCCTTGTGGAGGGGATGGACTACCGTTCCATCACCTCCGTGCCCGAGGACGAGAAAAAGCTGAAGCAGGTGGCCGAGGGGGCCGCCATCCCCCAGACCACCGTGCGCACCCGGGACAGCCTGGTGAAGCTCCACAAGCGGGGCAGGATGCTGGTGGCCTCCTATGAGGCCATCCGGTTCCAGAAGCTGGACCTGTTCTCCGTCACCCTGCGGCAGATCGGCGCCCAGATCGGGCGGATGCACTTGGAGGACGCCATCCACGTCATCATCAGCGGCGACGGCAACGACAACGCCGCCCAGACCAGCAGTGTGTCCACGGCGGGCAAGCTCACCTATGAGGATCTGCTGGCCTTCTGGAACAGCTTTGAGCCCTATCAGCTCAACACCCTGCTGGTGGGCACCGATACCATGCCCAAGCTGCTGGGCCTCAGCCAGATGCAGGACGCCGCCGCCGGGCTGGATTTCCACGGCACCGGCAGGCTCATCACCCCCATGGGGGCCAAGGTGCTGCGCACCTCCGCCGTGCCCCAGGGCAAAATCATCGGCCTGGACAGAAACTACGCCCTGGAGATGGTCAAGGCCGGCGACGTGATGGTGGAGTACGACAAGCTCATCGACCGCCAGATGGAGCGGGCCGCCATCACCACCATCTCCGGCTACGCCAAGATCTTTGAGGACGCCAGCCGGGTGCTCTCCGTCTGATGAGACCGCTGACACGGAAAAAGAGCGCGCCCGGGGCCGCCGCCGCTCAGCTCCGGGACGCGGGGCGACACCCCTTCGTCCAGATGGACGGGTACGCGCCCCTGCGCCGGGGGGAGATTGCCCTGTACCGGGCCATCCGGGAGGCGGTTCCCGTGGTGGACGCCGCCATCTGCAAGCTGATACGCCTGTGCGGCGGGGTGCGCGCCGTCTGCCGGGACCAGAGGGCCCAGGAGGGGCTGGACCGGTTTTTGCGCACCGTGCCCACAGGCCGGGGACAGCGGGGCGTTCAGTCCTTTTTGGACCAGTACCTGGACTCCATGATCGTGTGCGGCAGGGCGGTGGGCGAGATCGTCCCCGCCCCGGACGGCCGGGACGTGGCCGCCGTGCTGTGCGGCGACGTGAGCCGCGTCGAGATCAAAGAGGGGGACAGCCCCCTGGACTTCGCCCTGTGCGTCCGGGACAGCGGCGGGGCCCTGCGGGAGCTGAAACGGCAGGAGCTGCTGCTGTTCACCCCCTATCAGCCCGAGGTGGGGGCCCCCTACGGGGCGTCTATGCTGCGGTCCATGCCCTTCCTGGCGGACGTGCTGATGAAAATCTTTGAGGCCGTCGGAAAGAACTGGGAGCGGATGGGCAACGTGCGTTTCGCCGTGGTGTGCAAGGGGGAGGACGGGACCGGCGCTCAGGAGCGGTGCTCCGCGGTGGCGCAGGAGTGGTCCGCCGCCATGCAGGCGGGACGGGACGGGGCCGTCCGGGACTTCGTGTGCGCCGGGGATGTGGACATCCGGGCCATCGGGGCGGACAACCAGGTGCTGGATTCCGAGGTTCCCGTGCGGCAGATCCTGGAGCAGCTGGTGGCCAAAACCGGCATCCCCCCCTTCCTGCTGGGGCTGAGCTGGTCGTCCACCGAGCGGATGAGCTCCCAGCAGGCGGACATTCTTACCAGCGAGATCGCCGCCGTCCGGCGAAGCCTGGAGCCGGTGGTGGAGCGGATCTGCGAGCTGTGGCTGAGGCTGAAGGGGTATGAGGACAGAGTGGACGTGGACTGGCTGGACGTGAACCTCCAGGACGAGGAGTCGGAGGCCAAGGCGGCGCTGTACCGGGCCCAGGCGCGGGCCATGGAGGAGGAGAGTGAACATGGAAATCTGTAAGGACGCGGTGGTCAAGGCCATCGGCACGCCGGAGCCGGAGGAGCTGGCCCTCATCAACGCCCTGGCGAGGCGGGAGCTGGAGGCCAACGAGGTGTACACCTTCGCCCTGCGGCTGTGCGACAACGACATCGACCGGGATTTTGAGCGGTTCGACGACCAGACCCTGGACCAGCTGGCTCCTATGTTCGTGGGGGTGGCCGGGGTGTTCGACCACCAGTGGTCCGCCCGGGGCCAGACCGCCCGCATTTACCGCACGGAGGCGGTGGGCGAAGAGGGAACCCTTACCGCTGACGGGAGGCCGTACCGCTGCCTCAAGGGCTGGGCCTACCTGATGCGGACGGAGGAGAACGCCGCCCTCATCGCCGAGATCGACGGCGGCATCAAACGGGAGGTCAGCGTGGGCTGCGCCGTGGAACGGGTGATGTGCTCCGTCTGCGGCCAGGAGCTGGACCAGTGCCCCCACGAGAAGGGGGAGGAGTACGGCGGCCAGCTCTGCTGCGGCGTGCTCACCGGGGCCTCCGACGCCTACGAGTGGTCCTTCGTGGCGGTGCCCGCCCAGCGGAAGGCCGGGGTCATCAAAAGCGCGGGCAGAAGGTTGGAGGACGAGGCCCGGCTGGGCCGGAAGTACCTGAAAAGCCTCCGCGCCGAGCTGGTGCGGCTGGCGGGCATCGCCGAGCCGGAGGCCGGACATGCCCTGCTGGAGAAGGTGGCCGGGAAGCTGGACGAGGAGGAGCTGCTGGGGCTCATCAAGCTGTACCGAGGCAAGACGGAAAAGCTGTTCGCGCCGGGGGTGCAGCTGAGCTATGAGGGGGATGAGACGGTGAAGGAGATCGCCGACGGGGCCTTCCTGATTTAGGAGCGTGAGGACATGACGGAACAGATTTTGGAGCTGGTCCAGGCCCTGGGAAGCGTGGGACAGGATGAGGACACCCTGCGCATCCTGTGCGCCGCCGCCTGCCGGACCCTGGACCGGCGGCTGAGGGACGGGCTGGCCCCGGAGGACTGCCAGGGGGCCTACCCCCTGGCGGCGGCGTGGATCGTGATGGACTGGCTGCGGGACTGCCGGGGGCTGGAGGGCGTCACCGCCCTGTCGGCGGGGGACATCTCCGTCCGGAGAGAGGCGGGAAGCGGCGGCGGCGAAGGGCTGACGGCGCGGGCGCTGGAGCTGATGGCCCCCTATCTGAGGGACGAGGACTTTGTATTTCGGGGGGTGGAAGGTTGATCGAGGCGTTTGAATGGGTCATCAAGACCTATGGACAGGAGATGGTGTGCCGCAGGGAGGACGGCTCCGAGGCGGGCCGGGGCATGGCCATCGTCCAGCCCATGACAAGGGCGGACTGGCAGTACACCGCCGGGGCCCTGGGAAGCTTCTCCCAGGACCGGTTTCTGGGGCTGGCCGACCCGGCGCTGCCCCTGGACCGGACCGGGCCGGGAGGCTGGCTGGAGTGGGGCGGAGGACGCTATGAGGTGATGACTGTGCGGCCCGTCTGGGTGGGCGGCCAGGTCACTCACCTGTGGCTGGCCCTGCGGCCCTGCGGGGAGAACGCGCCGTGAGTGGGGCGCTGAACACCTGGCGGACGGCGGTGGCGGAGCAGCTGAACCAAAACGGGATCAACGCCGCCTCCGCCATGGAGAGCGCCCGGGCCCCACGGTGGAGGGAGGCGGCCGCCGCCGTCTCCCTCAGCGGGGTGGCCTGCGCCCCCGGCGGGTTCCAGGACTACCTGGGCCTGCGGGAGGGCCCGGACGGGCGGTCCCGGGAGGTCTATGGCCGGGAGGCGGAGCTCACCCTGTCCCTGGATGTGTTCGCCCCCAGAGACGGGGGAGAGGGCGCCTGCCTGCAAACGGCGGAGGCCGCGGCCGAGTGCCTGGTGTGCCAGGGGGCGGCGGGACTGCCCGCCCTGGAGGTCCGGATGGGCCGGGTGGAGTTTTTGGAGCAGGAGGGGCTGTACCGCCTGCCGGTCACGTGCCGGTGCAAAGCCTGGCTCATCGCCCGGCTGGACGAGGAGGCCGGGACGTTTACCGATTTTGAAGTGAAGGGGAGATTGAAGTGAGTGCGGTGACAAAGCATGAGAGGCCGGGGGTGTATTCCTCCTATGAGACCTCCACCCTGACGGCCGCCGCCGCAGGAGGCGGCAAGGTGGCGGTGATTGCCGCCGCGGAGGGGGCGGACGGCAACAAAAGCTATCAGTGGACCAGCTATGGCCGGGCGGCGGCGGACGTGGGCGACTGCCTGCTCAGCCGGATGGCCCAGGCGGCCATCCGAAACGGCGCGGGGATGATTTACGGCATCCCCGCCGGAGAGGACTACGGCCGGGCCTTCGCCACCATGTCGGCCCTGGAGGACGTGAGCGTGGTGGTGTGCGACAGCACCGAGCTGTCCGTGCAGCAGGCGCTGAAAACCGCGGTGCAGGAGTGCTCCGCGGTCCGGCGGGAGCGCATCGCCGTGGTGGGCGGCGCCGCCGGCGAGACGGTGGCCCAGCTCACCCAGCGGGCGGCGGGGCTCAACTGCGAGCGGGTGGTTCTGACGGCCCCCG
>CAJTLI010000090.1 GCA_910577525.1 uncultured Oscillospiraceae bacterium
CACCCTGCTTCAGTATACCTTTTCTTGCCACAATTTTAAACCGTTTTATAAGTGATTAGTATTAAAAATCGTCAGCTCCGGGGCCTTGTGGTCCTTAAAGGTGACGGTTTTCTCATCGCCGGGGTTCAGGCTGACCGTCTGCTCCCGGTCTGCGTTCTTGCTGGGGAGGTAGTAGGGCGCGGGCACGGACTTCTCCGTGATTTTATAGGAGCCGGGGGCCAGCCGCAGGGAAACCGTTCCGTCCGCGCCGGTGGTCACATCGTTGCGATAGTCGCCGTCAATGGCCTCGATGGTGAACACAGTGCCGGGGATAATATCATTTGTATCAGCATCAAGTTTGGCGATGGTCAGAAGGGGCTGCTTCAAATTATCGAAAATCAGCTCCCGTTCCTCGCCGGGGCCGAGGTAGATGGTCTGCATGGGTTCATCCCCCACCACATAGGGGTCCGGGACGGACTTCTCAATGATTTCATAACTGTCCACGGGGATATTGGTCAGGACGGCCTTTCCGTCCGGCCCGGTGGTCACGTCGTTGTGATAGCCGTAGTGGATGCCCTTGACCTCAAAGACGGTTCCGGGAATGACCTCCTTGGTCTGCGCGTCCCGCTTGAGGATGGACAGGCTGGGCAGCTTCTTATCCGCCGCCGTCACGGTGACAGTGCCGCCGCCGTTGATAGTGGCCTGATCCACATGGGCGATAACCGGCTCAGTCAGTGTGGCATAGGGGGCCGGGGCGCTCACCTCCACAAAAGCGTACATCCCCTCGGTCACGTCCGTTACGGTGATGGAGCCGTCCGCCTTGGTGGCCTCCGTGCCGATGATCTGGCCGTCCTTGATGATGTTGAACACCGCGCCGGGGAGGGGGTTATCGCTGTCGTCCAGCTTAATCAGCTTGACTTTCACTTTGGCGTCATTTTCAAAGACAAGGGCGATGTCGGTCTTGCCGTCCCAGCGGAAGGTCTGCTTGGTCTTATTCACATCGGGGCTTTTGGTGTAGCCCTCCGGGGGCGTGACTTCCTCGGCGGTGTAGCTGCCGAGGGGCATATCCTTCCAGGGTACGTCGGTGAGATAGCCGCCCACGCCGGTGACATAAGTGCCGGTAAAGTCGTTGTCCACGCCCTCAATTTTAATAACCGCTCCGGCCAGCCCCTTGGTGGGATCGTCCGCGTCCACCTTGCGGATGCTGCCCTCGCCGGTAATGGTGGGGGTATCCGCAAAGGTGACGGTCACGGTGTTGTTGCCATTGCTGGGCAGGACAACATACTGCGGTCCAGCGTTGTCGATCTCGTAGCCCTCCGGGGCCTCCAGCTCGGTTACGGCATAAGTGCCCGCATCCAGAGCGGCCAGGGTATATGTCCCGTCCTGCCCCGTCACAATCTCTTTGGAGAAGGCGCCATTTTCCGAACTCACTAAGAATCGCGCCCCGGCAAGACCCTTGTTGGGGTTGGTACTGTCCACCTTTTTGACGGTAAGCTCATATTTTTGGCGGGTGATGTTCAGCTCGCCCACCATAACGGCCTGCACGTCATTTGCGGGGTGATAGTTGGAGCCGGGGCCGGTGTAGGCGTACTCGTAGACGCTGCACTCGCCCCATACGCCCTGTGCGCCCAAATCCAGAATATATTGGGCGCGGTCGCGGAACGATCTGCCGTCCATGGTATCGTCAATGCTGGTATAGCTGGTATGCTCCAGATTGTTGTAAACGCACAGCAGTTCCTCGGCGCAGGCCACCACGGGGTCAGACAGCAGACCGGCCTTGTAGCGCCAGACGACAGCCTGGGTCCAGGAGTTCATGGTCCAGGTGTAGTTGCTGTCCCACACGTCATCCACACCGAGGGCTTTGGCCTGATCGGTAAAGACGCCGGTAGAATGTGCGTAGAAGTAGGCCATCATCGTTTTGACTGTGGGATCGGAGATGGGCTTGGGATTTCCCCAGGTGTGGCCTTTCAGTGACCAGCCCATGCCCTTGCCCTTCTCGGCACAGAAGCCCATGGTACTTTTTCCGTTGAGGGCAAAGTGCATCTGGTGCATATAGCACTCACCCAGGGCCGGGGAATCGTACTTGGTCCCGCTGTAAGCGCAGTCATCCATTTTGATGGTATCCGGCGCGGCGGCGCTGGCGGGAGCCGTCAGCATACTGAGAATGGAGACGACTGCCAGAAGCAATGCGGTAATTCGTTTTTTCATATAGCCTCCTCATCATGTGTTGGCATGAAAAGAGGCTATACCCCCCTAAAATATCGGGAAATACCGTCCTCCTTTCATGCGTGTGTTTGGGTGTTCCCGATCTCTATTTTTAGGGGAATAAAATAACCGCCCTGCGGAACAAGGCGGCTGCGGAGAAATGCGTCTCACGGTGAGACGCATTTCCGGGCACAGAAAAAGGCCCTCCAGCCGGGGGGCCTTTTCCGTCTGTACTTTTAGGGTTCGTAGGGATTGTGGGTGTTCGGCCTGCCGACAATCATAAAGCAGTAGGTCACGCCGCCGCTCTCGGTCACGCCCACGCCGATACTGTCACAGTCCGGCTTAATCATCGTCTCAAAGTGGCCGGGAGAATTAAGCCAGTTGTCGTGGGCGTGCTGGGCGGCGTCCTCCGTGGCGACGCCGGTGAATACCGTAAGGTTTATGCCGAAACCGTAGGGGTAGCCGCTGGCGATCACGGCCTCACATTCCTCTTTTGTGTGATGCCAGGTGTACCGCTGATCCGAGAGGGCTTGGGCGGCGGTCATCAGGGCCTCGCTGACCGGAAGCTCCGCCACGCCGTTGGCCTTGCGGGTCTGATTGATAAGCCGTACCAATTCCTGCCGTACATCCGGTTCCTCCGTGGGGCTGGGGCCGTCCACGACGGCGGGGGCCGCTGGAGCGCCGGAGCCAACGGTGAGCGTCAGGGTTCCGCTCTCTCCGGCACGGTTGGCGGCGGTGATGTTTGCGGTTCCCTCCGATTTGGCGACAGCTACCCAAAAGCCTGTGATCTGCTCCACCGCTACTGTGTCCGGGTCGCTGGAGGTAACGGTGTACTCCGTCCCGCTGGGGCCGATCATGAGGCCGCTCCGTTCTCCGACTGCCAGGGTATTGCCCTTGTAGCTGTTTACCCGGACAGCACTTGCCGGGGGATCTGCGGCTATGGCCGGAATAGTGAGCAGGGAGAGTGTCAGCATGGCGGCGGTGAGCCGGACGGTCAATCTTGCTTTTTTCATGGTCGTTTTCCTCCTGTAATGTAGTTTTAGTTGGGTTTCTCTACCATTATTATACTACATTTGGGGGAAATTGTCCAAAAATGGCGTGTCAAGCCTCGACTGCCCGGACGCACCAGCGGTAGCTGGGCTGGTTCATCACACAGGTAAAAAGGGTGATGCAGTTGTCGCTGGTGGCCTCCAGCATGGTGTTGTCCATCACGTCAACCTTTGCAACACTGGTAACAGTGTAGGTCCGGGTTCCCAGGGCCGTGGTGAGGGTGATGGTGTTGCCCGTGTCAAGTGTATGGATTTTGCCAAAATGATTATTTACCCCCCGGTTGTGCCCAGCCAACGCAACATTTCCATTCCAGATGCTGGTGTTGGTGAAGTGGCCCGCGCCCTTTTTCAGAGCGGCGCTGTCCGTCCCCTGATAGATATTGACACTCAGGCCGATGGACGGGATTTCCAGTGTGCCCAAACTGCCGTTGCTGTAATAGAGGTCGGAGGTTACATCGGTAAAGGCGGTGACGGGGCCGCTGGTGGTGGGATAGGCCGGGTTGGTGGGCGCGGAGCTGTCAACCGCGCCGGGGAGGGCCGGTGCGCCGCCGCCTGTGCCACCAGTCACGGTGAGGGTGTACTTCCCGCTCAGGGGGCCGTCCGCCGCAAGGTTCGGGGTCAGGTACTCCCCGGAGTTGGGCAAGTAGCTGGTGGGTGTCCCAAAACCGGGAGGAATGAGGGCGCTGCTCTTGCTCCTGTCCTTGTTGGCGGGTTCGGCCCCGGTCTGGATGATGTCCTCCGTACTGGTGGGTGTGCCAAAATCCCCGGTGGGCGGGTTGTCAAAGGTGTATTCCAACGCGGAGGCGGGCATGGAAAGCGCCGTCAGCACAAGGCAGACGGCCAGCAGGGTGGAAAGATACTTTTTCATTTAGACATACCCCCGTTTCTTATCTCGGATAAATTTGTAGCCCCGCCAGCCGCCGTAGCCGATGATGGCAAGGGCGGCGATCCCGGCCAGGGCTGTGACCACGATTTTCCCGGCGACGCTCCCGCCGCCCTCCTGGGCCGGTTCCGGGGGCTGGGTCTGCTGGGGTTTGCCGCCCTCCGGGGTGGCTGTGGGGTCTGGGTCTAAATGCGTCTCACCGTGAGACGCATTTTCCGCAGAAAACACGGCGGTATAAATCACCGTGTCCCGGCTGGTCTTGGTGACTTCGCCGCTGTACTCCACGGAGACGGTGTACCCGGTGACGCTGCGCCCGCTGGCGGTGCCGGTGTAG
Source organism: uncultured Oscillospiraceae bacterium (assembly GCA_910577525.1). GTDB lineage: Bacteria > Bacillota > Clostridia > Oscillospirales > Oscillospiraceae > Enterenecus. The sequence goes on from CAJTLI010000090.1 coordinate 4,451, forward strand.
CTGGCGATGGCGTTGTAAAACTCCCCCGCCTCCTGCCAGTCTACGCCCGCCAGCGTCAGTGTCCGTCCGCTGTCCGTGATGGTCTTGGGGATGAGGGAGGCGTCTGCGTCGGACAGATTGGGATAAGTGCGCTTGGCAGAGACTGTCCAGCTGTTATTCTTATAGCCAGCGGCCTCCACGGTGATTTTGGTGTAGTCGGGCTTCAAAATGCCGGTGTAGCCGTCCTCGGTGGCGATCTCACGCTCCGGCTCCAGCATCTTGATAATCTCGGCCATATCCTTGGTGCCGCTGTCCAGGGTGACAACCTCGATGTAGTCCTTGCTATCCGTCTCGCTCAGATCGTTCTTCAGCACGTCCAGCAGTGTGTAGT
>CAJTLI010000091.1:0-2881 GCA_910577525.1 uncultured Oscillospiraceae bacterium
CCTGCGGCAGTTCCTGTTCGCCCTGCTGGCTGTGCTGGTGGCGGTGGGGCTGTATTTCGGCCTGCGCAATGTGGTGGGCAGCGGGGAGATCGGCTGGATCTGCGTCCTGGCCGCCTTCCCCTTCGCCCTCTGTGGCTTTTTCACTTACAACGGCATGACCTTTGAGAAATTTCTCCTCGCCGTCATCCGCTCGGAGTTGCTGTACCCCAGAAAGCTGGTGTTCCGGGCGGAGAATCTGTACGCCCAGGCGATGGAGCATTCCACAGTAAAGGAGGCACTGAAGATTGATTAAAACCTTGCAAAATACGCTGAAGCAGGACCGGGAGGGCTTCGTCCTCCCCAAGTCCGTGCAGGACGCCATCCCCATCCGCCGCCTCTGGCCGGATGGGATTTTTCAGTTCGGGAGCAAGTTCTCCAAGACCATCCGCTTCTCGGATATCAACTATGCGATTGCTTCAAAAGAAGATAAGACGTCCATGTTCCTGAGTTACTCGGAGCTGCTCAACGCCCTGGACACCGGTTCCACCACCAAGCTGACCATCAATAACAAGCGGCTCAACCGCCAGGACTTCGAGCAGAAGATCCTGCTGCCCCGGCAGGATGACTATCTGGACGGCTACCGGGCGGAGTACAACGCCATGCTCATGGACAAGGTCACCGACAGCTCCAACAGCGTGGTGCAGGAGCGGTACATCACCCTGTCCGCCCACCGCAAGAGCATCGAGGAGGCCCGCACCTTCTTCGACCGGGTGACGGCGGACGTGACCACCCGTCTGAGCCACCTGGACGCCCACAGCGAGGAGCTGGACGCGGTGGAGCGGCTCCGGGTGCTGCATGACTTCTACCGGACTGGCGAGGAAACGGAGTTCCATGTGGATCTGCGGGAGCTTATGCGGAAGGGCCACAGTTTCAAAGACTCCATCTGCCCGGACAGCCTGGAGTTCAAGAAAGACTACTTCGTCATGGGGGATAAATTTGGCCGGGTGCTGTTCCTGAAGGAGTACGCCAGCTATATCAAGGACAGCATGATCTCCGAGCTGACCGCCCTGAACCGCACCATGATGCTGTCCATTGATGTGATCCCCGTCCCCACGGACGAGGCCGTCCGGGAGATGCAGAACCGTCTCCTCGGTGTGGAGACCAACGTCACCAACTGGCAGCGCCGGCAGAACAGCAACAACAACTTCTCCGCCGTGGTGCCGTATGACCTGGAGCAGCAGAGAAAAGAGACCAGGGAGATGCTGGATGATCTCACCACCCGTGACCAGAGGATGATGTTCGCCGTGGTGACCTTGGTGCATCTGGCGGATAGCAAAGAGGAGTTGGACAGCGACACGGATGCCCTCCAGTCCGCCGCCCGGAAGCACCTGTGCCAGCTCTCCACCCTGAACTGGCAGCAGGCGGACGGGCTGGTAACGGCCCTCCCTCTGGGCCTGCGGCGGATCGATGCCCTGCGCACCCTGACCACCGAGGCCCTGGCCGTCCTCATGCCCTTCAAGGCCCAGGAGGTGCGGGACCAGGGCGGGGTGTATTACGGGCAGAACGTGATCTCCAAGAACCTCATCATCGCCAATCGGAAGGAACTGCTCAACGGCAACGGCTTCGTGCTGGGCGTGTCCGGCTCCGGCAAGTCCTTCACCGCCAAGCGGGAGATGGTCAATCTGGCCCTCTCCACTGATGACGATATCATCGTAATCGACCCAGAAAGCGAGTACCGGCCCCTCATTGAAGGTTTGGGCGGCGAGGTGATCAATATTTCCGCCACCTCCCCCAACCACATCAACGCCATGGACATGGAGCAGGGCTACGGGGACGGCGAGAACCCTGTGGTGCTGAAATCCGAGTTCCTGCTGTCCCTGTGTGAGCAGCTCATGGGGGACCGGATGCTGTCCGCCAAGGAGAAATCCATCATTGACCGCTGCACCGCCAGCGTCTACCACAGCTACATCAAGGGAGGCTACCAGGGGAAAGCCCCCACCCTCCAGGACTTCCACGCCGAACTGCTCCGCCAGTCTGAGCCGGAGGCGCGGGATGTGGCACTGGCAATCGAGCTGTTCACCGAGGGCAGCCTCAACACCTTCGCCAAGCCCACCAACGTGGACACGGACGCCAGAATCCTCTGCTATGACATCCGGGATCTGGGCAAGCAGCTTTTGCCGGTAGGTATGCTGGTGGTGCTGGACAGCGTGTTTAACCGGGTGATCCGCAACCGGGCACTGGGCCGGAACACCTGGGTCTATATCGATGAAATCTACCTTCTTTTCCAGCACGAATACAGCGCTAATTTCCTGTTTACCCTCTGGAAGCGTGTCAGAAAGTACGGGGCCTGCTGTACCGGCCTCACTCAAAACGTGGACGATCTGCTCCAGTCCCACACCGCCCGGACCATGCTGGCCAACAGCGAGTTCCTGGTCATGCTGAACCAGGCGGCCACAGACCGGGCGGAGCTGGCGCGGCTGCTGAACATTTCGGACAACCAGCTCTCCTACATCACCAACGTGGACTTCGGGCGCGGCCTCATCAAGTGCGGCAGCGCCATCGTGCCGTTTATGGACAATTTCCCCAAGAACCGGCTCTACAGCTTGATGTCCACCAAGCTGAGTGAGACCAACGTCGCCTGAATTTCCGGTTTTATTTTCTGTTATTCGTATGCCAGGGACACCAAATCATGTGGTCGTCCACCATCCCGACAGCCTGCATAAACGAATAGACAATGGTGGACCCCACAAATTTGAAGCCCCGCTTTTTCAAGTCCTTGCTGATCTGATCGGACAACGGGGTGGATGTAGGCAGCTCCGCCATGCTGTGTGGGGCGTTGATGATAGGTGTGTGATTGACATAGGCCCAGATGAATCGGTCGAAACTGCCGTATTCTTTTTGA
>CAJTLI010000091.1:2980-4663 GCA_910577525.1 uncultured Oscillospiraceae bacterium
GTGTGTGATTGACATAGGCCCAGATGAATCGGTCGAAACTGCCGTATTCTTTTTGAATTTCAAGGAATGCTTTTGCGTTGCCAATAGCTGCGTTGATCTTGCCCCGGTGTCGGATAATCCCGGTGTTCGCCATAAGGGCTTCGATCTTTGCGTCATCATACAGCGCGACCTTTGGGGGATCGAAGTTGTCAAAAGCGGCACGAAAGGCTTCCCGTTTTTTCAGCACGGTGATCCATGCCAGTCCGGCCTGCATCCCCTCCAAGATCAGCATCTCAAACAGCTTATTATCATCGTGGAGGGGCTGGCCCCACTCGTTGTCGTGGTAATCAATATATATTTGGTCGGGGCCGGCCCATTCACATCTGCGAATCTGTTCCATGAACGCTCCCTCCTTTGGGAGACAGTGTAGCATAAAATGCCGAAAAATGCAAAGTGAGGTGATAGAGTATCGCAAAAGTCAAAGAAAAACGCACAATAAAGGGCAAATTAAAAGAAAAAGCTAAAGCTGCGCCGAAACAACTTATTCGCCGTGGGCTGGATGATGGTACGGAACGCCTGCGGGGCCAGTTCCGTGAGGCCGCCCAGCGTGGACAGGCCAGCGACTACGGCGGCGACCGGATTGAGGATGCCGCCGTCCGTGGGGCCTATCAGGCGCGGCGCGGTGTGGAAGCTCTGCTGAAGAAGAAAAAGTCCGCCAAGGGCCAGGAGGCGAACGGGGAGCCGCGCACTGCCGCAGACCCACCTACGCAGGAGATACCGGCAGATCCGCCATCGCCGGCGGCCCCAGGGGAGCAGCATTCGCCCCATGAGCCGCCCCCACGGGAACGTCCCCGGATCAAAACACGGGAAGCGGTTTCCGCCAGGGAGGATGTCTCCGGCGCAGGGCGGGCTGAGAGCGGCAGGGCTGTGCCATCCCCTGGGGAGCGGATGAAGCAGGGGCAGATCAAAACCAGGGAGTCCGCTTTGCATGATGATCCCCGCCCGGATGTTTCGCCCGCGCCGCAGACCGGATCGGGGGCGCCCCAGATTAGGACGAGAGAAAGCACTGCCCGTGAAATCCCCGCTGATGAGGGATCGGCCCTGCGGGTGAGATCGGAGCCGCCGAAGATCAAGACGAGGGATGTTGCCACCAGCGCTCCCTCTGGTGACAACGCCGCTCCTCCTGCTGGCCATAGGCCGGGAACGCCTGACCGATTGGCCATTAAAACCAGAGAAGCCTGCATTCAAAGTCAACCTGTACCAGAGCAGCCGCCCCAGGCGCTCGTGCAGGGCGGGCAGGAGTTTGTGCGGGAGCGTGGCCGTGCCGCAGCCATGAAGCGGGCAGAGGGCCAGCGGATGGTGAATGGTGGGGAGACTGCATCCCCTCCCGCTCCAAGCCAGCGCAGGTACGCTGGTGGGCAGGGCCGGCGCACCTCGGTCCAGGCTGTGCGCAGGCCGCCAAGTCCGGGAGAACCGGACACCCGGCCTGTGCGGGATGGTGGACGGACGATCATCAAAACGGCCCGCTCCGGGCGAAAGACCACAGAACGCACCGCCCGCCAGACTATCAAGACCGCGGAACGCTCCTCCAGAAAGGTCATCAAAACCACCCAGCGGACGGCGAAAACTGCCCAGCAGACGGTCAAGACCGCCCAGAGATCCGCCCAGGCCACCGTAAAGGCCACCCAGCGGGCCGTACAGACC
>CAJTLI010000092.1 GCA_910577525.1 uncultured Oscillospiraceae bacterium
TGAGATGGATAGATACCGAGAGCTGATAAAAGAAAATATCGACTTTGACCTCCTGAAACGACTTGTCAAGGACTTTTTAATACTGTTCACAGAATATTCAAAAAATCGACACAGCAAAAGCCGGGGGCCAAATGGCTCCCGGCCTGCTCATATTGCGCTTACTCCTGCGCCATCATCTGGCGGACTTCCTCGCGGAGCATACGCTTGATTTTGTCCTCCATCGTTTCAGTGCTGGTTTCGCTGAAATGCGCCCATACAAGGTAGGTGGTTTTGCCGATTTTCTTTACCATAGAGGGCGGGGTGTCCGGCTTGGGCCGGGGGAAGGTCATGCCTGCGGTAGCGTTGGGAAGTTTATTTGCCATAGGCGGCTCCTTTCAGTCCATCATATTTTTCAGACGTGCCAGCTTGTCCTGCGCGGTGGCCCTGCGGAAATTCTCGCCCGAAAAGCGGATGGGGGCGCACATCTCCAACAGCCGGTCATAGATGCGGGCGTGGGCGGTGTCCTGGGGGTGCTGCAAGTCCTGGAGGGACAGGTTGGTGGTGACGATCAGCGGCCTGCGGCTGCGGTAGCGGCTGTCAATCACGTTGTAGACCTGCTCCAAACCGTACTCCGTCCCGCGTTCCATACCGAAGTCGTCCAGTATCAACAGCGGGGCGCGGCAGAGGCGGGCTATGTAGTCATTCCGGCCTTCAAAGCTGGCGGTCAGGTCATTCAGTATCAGCGCAAAGTTTGTCATGCGGACGACCACTTCCTGCTCCATCAGAGCGTTGGCGATACAGCCCGCAAAGTAGCTCTTGCCAGTTCCCACGCCTCCCCACAGCAAATAGCCGATGTTCTCCGCCTGCATGGTGTCCCAATGCTCAACATAGAAACGGGCGTGTTTCATCTGCGGGCATTTTCCGTTGTCGTTGGCAAACGTCCACCCCCTCATAGCGGGGTCAGTAAAGCCCCGGCGTTTCAAGTCGGCCACAGCCTGACGGTGACGGCGGGCCTCCTGTTCTGCCGCCTCCCGGTCAAGCCGTTCCTGCTCACAGTGGCAGGGATGGGGGAGCAAGCGGCCCTCCAACGGCGGCGCGTCCATGCGAAACTGTTTCGGGGTATGGCACTTGCCGCAGTACAAAAGGCCGTCCTCGCCAGTGTAGTCCCCCGGCTCCAGCCGGTGTCAGCGCCGATGCGATTTTGTAGTTTTTCGCCGAACAGGATATGTCGAAAAATGGCGGGTAATGGTGTACAGCCTTTGCATAATTATACTTGCCGTTTTCGTCCGTCAAGCCTGAAACAAGCTGATAAATCAGGGCTTGACGGACTTCAAACCGGCAAGTCGGATAGTGGTTAAGGCTGTATAACACCTGTATGCTGTCCTGTTAAAAACGACACTCCATTCCGGCGAAAATCGACATTTTCAAATGGCGCTGACACCGTCAACATCACCGGCAAATCCACCGTGGCGGGCGTGGTCACGCCCCGGAATGACGGCCCGGTGCAGGTGGTCTTTGACGCTGCGGCCACGGAGCTGTCCGAGAAGGGCTGCTCCATCGTCTACCCCAGCGGCATGGACAAGGGCAACAAGGTCCTGTTCACCGACAAGGCCGACAAGCCCACAATCGCCTTTGACCTTCCGGCGTATCGGTATGTGGGGGATTCCGTCTCCGTGAAAACCACGCTCACCGGCGCGGAGGCCGTCACATGGGAACTAACCCATGACGGGAAACCTATTGCCATGCCGGAGGGCTTCACCAAGGACGGCGGCATTTTCTTCTTCATGGAGGTTGGCCGTTACACGCTGAAAGGCACTGTGGAGAACAGCGGCGGCACCGCCTTCTGCGAGAAAACCGTGGAGGTCCTGCCCATCGGTGACATTGCCTTTTCTCTGCCGGAGTACGGCTACACCGACCGGGCGGAGGATGTGAAGTTGCTGACCAAAAACGACCTGACCGGCTCCGTAGTATGGACGCTGACGAAGGACGATGCAAACCAGCCCCTCGCCAGCTTCACCAAGGACGGCGGCACACTGGCTCTGACCGAGACGGGCAAGTACACCCTGACGGCTACCCTCGCGGACGCCGCCGGGAAGCAGTACACCGCCAGCCAGTCCATCACCATCCTGCCGGTGATCGTCCCCACCGTGACCGCCAGCACGGAGAAGGTGCATGACGGCGAGACGGCGGAGATCGGCCTGACAGTGGAGGGCGGCAAGCCCGAATCCGTCCGCTGGACACTGACCAGGGACGGCAAGGAGGTTCCCGTGACCCTCTCCGCCAACGGCGGGACGCTCACCTTTGACGGCGCTGGGGACCACATCCTCACCGCTATCGCCAAGGATTCCCAGGGCCGGGAATTTTCTTCTGAGCCTGTGACAATCCGGGTTATCCCGAACCTGCCCCTTTCCCTGACCTCCGACCAGGAAAAACTGCATGAGGACGAAGCGGCGGCGATCAGCTTGACCGTGGAGCATGGAACACCCTCGACTGTTGCATGGGCCTTGACCCATGACGGCGAGGGTGTTCCCGTTTCTCTGGACGATCACGGCGGCAAGCTGGCCTTTGACGGAGCCGGGGCCTACGTCCTGACCGCCACTGTCACGGATGAGCTGGGGAAGGAGTACACCGCAACCCTGCCCATTGAGGTCTATCCCGTGATCGTCCTGACGCTGGACGCGCCGGAGACGGCCTACCTTGACCAACCCACTGCCGTCAGTCTGACGGGAACCGACCTGAACGTAACCTGGGAAGTGACTTCCGAGGACGGCGCTGTGGTTGAGAACGCTCTGACCAACAGCGGCGGCGAGATCACCTTTCCCTCTGCCGGTAACTACACCGTAACCGCCAGCGTCACGGACCACATGGGCCGGACGTTCAGCACCAGCGAGACGATCAGCGTGTGGGACACCATGGGCCTGTCCTTCAAGCTCCCGGAGTTCGCCCACCCGGATGAGACGGTGAAGGTGAAAATGACCTCCGAAAATGTAGGGGACAGCAAAATTGCGTGGTCCCTGACCGTGGACGGCCAGCCCGTTTCCCTCGCTGCTGGTATCACCGGGACCCTCGACAACGCTGGGGGTAACGTGAAATTCCTTCAGACCGGCACAAATATCCTGACCGCCTCCGTGACGGACAGCCTGGGCCGTGCGTTCACCTATGAGCAGACCATTGAGGTCTATCCCGTTCTTTCCCTGGGCCTGACGGCGGATGCCGCCACTCATACGGATGAGCAGATCAGCGTCACGCTGGAAAAGGACACCGCCCTGCCTGAGGCGTGGAGCGTAACCCCCTCCAATGACCCCGGCACTCCCGCCGCTTACTCCGGTGAATTATCCGAAAACGGCGGCACCATCCAGATCACCAGCGCCGGAACCTACGACATTGCCGCCAGTGTGACAGACGCTACCGGGCGGGTGTTCGCCGCTCCCGCCGTTACCGTCATGGTCTATCCCGTGGCGGGCCTGGACTTTACCCTCCCCGTCGCCGCGTGGACGGACAGCAGCACTCCCGTGGACCTCCTGACCTCCGATTTGCAGGGGCAGGATGTGACGTGGACGCTGACGAAGGACGGCGCGGCGGTTTCCCTGACCGGCTCCATGCTGGGTGACCTGGGCAACCTGGGCGGCAAGGTTCGTTTCCCCGAAGTAGGCACTTACACCCTGACTGCATCCGCTGTGGACAAGCTGGGCCGGGAGTATTCCTGTTCGCAGACCATCCGCATTTGCCCTGTTGTGGGCCTATCCCTCTCTGCCGGTGATATGAGCCACACCGATACGGCGGAGGATGTGAAGCTGACCTGCGAGAACCTGGGCAATAACGAAGTGGTCTGGACGGTGCTGCGGGACGGCAAGGAGATCGTGCCGCCCTTTGACCTGACCGCCAGGGGCGGACACGGCTTCTTCTCAGAACCCGGCTTTTACACCTTCACCGCCAGCGTGACGGATGAGCTGGGCCGTGTAACCACCGCCACGGCTTCCATCCAGATTTACCCCGTGGGCGTGTCCGGCTTCTATCTGCCCAAAATGTTCCACACCGATTCTGTTGTCACGCTGGTGACGGGCTTTGCGGAATTGGGCGAGAACCCCCTGCGCTGGTCCCTGAACCGGAACGGCGAGAATGTCCCTGTGGCCGACTATGTGACCGGGGAGCTGACCGCAGACGGCGGGAAAATCCAGTTCAAGCAGGCGGGCGAATACAAACTCCAGGCCAGCTTCAAAGACGCGGGAGGCCGCAACTATTCTTATGAACAGTCCTTCACCGTCTACCCCATTCCCGTGATCGCCTGGACCATGCCCAATTACGCCCACACGGACAGTACCTTCACCGTGGCTGTTGAATCCAAAAACGTAGTGGCGGACGCTGTAATCCAGTGGCACATTGACGATACCTATGGCCTCCGCCAGAATTGGGGGACCTACGTTGCGGGGACCCTGACCACCAATCCCGGCGACATTCGTATCAAACACGCGGGCGTGTTCACTCTCGGCTGTGAGATCACCGACCCCACCGGGCGGATATTCTCCTTTGACGGTCCCAGCATTGAGGTTCTGGCAGATCAGGAATTGCAGGTGGATATGGTGGAGCGGCAGGTCTACACCGGCGAGACGG
>CAJTLI010000093.1 GCA_910577525.1 uncultured Oscillospiraceae bacterium
TGAGGCCGTAGTACAGCGCCTCGCCGCCCATGAACAGCTCCTGGGTGGTGAAGGGCACAAAAATAGCGGTGCTCGATGTGGTCAAGCCCCGCTGTATGTCGATCTGGTTCAGGCCCAGGGGCAGGGAGGACATGAGGCCCTGCTCCTGCTGCCAGTCCAGCCGCCGCAGGGCGCAGTTGTATTTCTGGGCCACCCCCGCCGCCTGGAACAAGTCTGTTTTCAGCCGCTGCCGCCGGTCCGCCAGATTCAGCACCAGAACCGTCACCAGAAACATCCGCTCGTTCCGGCTTTGCAGGTCCTCCAGCAGCGTCCGGGCCTCGGTGCCGTAGGTGGCGAGATCACTGGGGATGATGTCCATGTCGTACCCGGCACGGACGGCCTTCTTCTGCTCCTCGATCTTCATGCGGTCCAGGTCGGTGAGCTTCCGCTTGATATTTTTGATGGCGGCGTTCTGGTCGATGGACTGGATGTGCAGCGTCACCACCTGGCTGTTCTCCAGGTCCAGGAAGTCCTTCAGCATTTTGTCCGTCAGCTCCGGGGCCAGGATCTGGAGGAAGGACGCCGCGCCGTAGGTCCTGCCGATCTGGAACACCCGGCCATCCTGGAAGGTGAAGCTGTCCGGGGCGATGAAGTCCTTGCTGGACAGCCCAGTTTTCCAGATGGCGTCCCAGGCGAAGCGGAATTTCTGCTGGCCCGAGGGGTGGAACATCTGGTGGAGCACCGCCAGCCGTTCGTAGCCGTTCATGGGGTGGGCCCGGACGCCCAGCACCTTGAAATTCGCCAGAATGTCCGCCTCAATGCGCTCCAGCCGGGGCTTGGCCGCTTTCAGGCTGTCCGCCTCCACCCCGAAGGTGATGTACTTGGTCTTGGTCAGGCCGTTGTTGCCCTTGGCGAGCTGGTCCCGGAGCATATCGGAATACTCCTCCCGGATGCCGTTGTAGGCGTCCATCTGTTCCGGGATCTGGATGGACCGCTGGCACTCCTCCAGGTCGGCCCGCTGGTTGAGGAAGGAGAACTGGACATGGATGGAGCTGTCAAAATAGTTGAGGAAGTCGCAGTAGTCCTCAAAAATCCGGTTCTTGTCCTCGTTCTGGGCCAGCTGATAATTGATGTCGTAGAAACGGACCTGCTTGGTGTAGTAGCGGTCCGTCACCGCACAGATCCCGTCCCGGCCCATCTCCCGGTAGGGGATGGTCTGCTGGGCGGTCTGGGGGAGCCTGCCGTCCTGCTTGGCCTTTTTCACGGCGGACACCAGCCGCCGTTTGTCCGGGCCGGACAGCTTGGCCTCCGGGGCGAGCCGGATGGCGTCCCGCAGGTCGGCCTTATCTGCCTCGTGCCGCTTTTTTGCCGCTTGCAGGTTTTTTGCCTGCGCTTTTTGCCGCTTTGTTTGCAATCGCTTTTGCCTCCATTTCGGTTTTATTCTGCCGCTCCAGGGCGGCGTACAGGTTGTCGGTCTTGTAGGGCCGGGTCCGGGGGACCAGGAAACGGGCCCGGATGAAGTGGCCCAATATCTTTTCCAGGGGCTGGCCGTCCTTCTCGTAGATGCCGAACAGGAAAAAGGGCAGCATGAGGCCGATCATCAGCACCACCGCTGTGTCGCTGCCGACGGTGCTCCGGGTCAGGATGTAGGTGGGGATGCCGGTCAGCCCGCCCGCGCCGAAGCAGATGAGCTGGCGCTTTGTCAGGTTGAACGCCACCTTGGATTTCACACGGGTCAGGTCCTTGGGGACAGGGACAAAGGGCATGGTTTCGCCTTCTTTCTTGCTAATGCACGTTATTCATAGTATTTTAACAGAAATTTCGCCATCTTTTCCCACTTTTTATTTTCTGGGCGGTATAATGATCCTGGTGATGAAAATGAACATAGCCAAAATCATGATTCCAAAAATATCAACTGTATTCCTGCACGAAAACGACACGGTCCGGCAAGGGCTGGAGCGGTTCAAGGTCCACGGCTACACGGCCATTCCCGTGCTGAACGAACAGGAGCAGTATATCGGGAGCGTGAACGAGGGCGATTTTCTCCGCCACCTTCTGGCGGTTCAGACCACGGATTTGAAAGCCCAAGAGCAGTACAAGATCGGCGGCATTGTGCGTAGGGACTTTTGCCCCGCGCTGCAAATTGACGCGGACCGCAGCCAGGTGATAAAGGCGGCGCTGAACCAGAACTTCGTTCCCATTGTGGACAGCAGAGGAGTCCTCTGCGGCATTCTGACCAGGAAGAACCTGATTACATACCTTGCCAACACCTGTCAGGTATCGTAGCCACCTTTATCTGGCCCCCCGGCTTATGTCCTTTCCTTTTTCTGCGGGACGGTCGCCGGGGACAGACTTCGCCGCCAGCTGCTGTTTGATGGAGGGTTTCTGCTCCTGGGCGGGCTCCTCCCGCCGCATAAAAAAGTACAGCCCGCGTTTACCCTCCGCCTGGGCGATGTACATGGGCTGCTTTACCTGATCCCGCACCTTTTCAAAGAGCCGGTACATATCATCCTGGGAGGCCAGGGGCAGAAAATAGGGAGATACCTCCGCCATGAAATGGGTTTTGTCCGGCGTGTTCGGTTCGGTCAGGCTTTGCAGCGCGGCGGCGAGACGGTCTGCCTCCGTCTGGATGCGGGCTTTCTCCAGCTCCTGCACATGGACGGCGAAATGGCCCGTGGGCATCCGTTCCCGCCGCTCATGCTCCCGGCGGAGTGCCCCCTGCACCACACTCTCATCGTCCGCCTCGTTCCGGGTGTCCAGAATATCGCCGTAGTGATACTTCAGGCCGGGGATCGTCTCGTAGTTGTACTCCTTTTCCGGAATGCGCACCGCTTTGCCGCCGAAGAACGTGACCGTCACATCGGTATAGGGGGAAGCGGCCCGCTCCGCGAATACGGCCATCTGGTGCTGGTCCTGCTGGTAGAGGTTGCCCCGCAGGCCGTCTTTGCCGTCCCCCAGCAGCTCCACCGAATAGGCCAGGACCGGCTCCCTGGTGTGGCGGTGATAGTATTGGCAGAGGTTGTAGCTGCGCGTCCCGGCGATGAACATATCCCGCTCCTTCAGGCAGTCCACGCCGCTCTGCCGGAAGATCACCACAAAATTGCGCTTGGCGGGGTCATCCGTGGCGATGCCATCCCGCATGGTGTCCAGCACGTAGTTCAAATCATTCTGATAAAACGCCGTTTTCTGGGCCCTGATCTGGGGGAAAATGGTTCCCAAGTCAACATTCACAAATTTTTGCAGGCCATCCGGCCTGTTCTCCGGGACGTCCGCCGCAAGCGGGTAAAGGGTCAGGTCCTCCGCCTTGTCCGCCGTCTCAGCCAGCACCGCGCCCAGGGCGTCCAGTTCAAACTCACAGTCCTCCCAGCGGTCTGTGGCGACCTCCAATGGGTTTTGAAAGTTCAGAAAATAGGACACCTCTGTCTCCAAAAGCGGCCTCTTGGTGAAATATTCAAATACCTCCGCAGTTTTCACGATCCTGTCAGCGCCGTCGATCAGCTCCTGGCGGTCTTTCAGCAGCAATCCAGCGCGGTAGTCAGCATAGTTCTCCGTTATGCGGTCCAAAAGCTGCTGATAGCTCTTTTCAAGGTCCATCACCGCGCCTCCTGATCCCTGGGCTTGGCGGGCTGTTCCCCGGGGACGGGCTTCGCCGCCAACTGCCCTTTGATGGAGGGCTTTTTTGCAGGCTGCTCCGGCTGATCCCGCGTTGCGTCCATCTCCCTCCGGACCAGCCCGACAAAGCCGTCCAGCACGGCGGGATGGCTGTTGACGGTGTAATCCAAATTCCGGTTTCCAATGTCAAACATAGGGACAGAAGCGGCCCAGGACACGTTTTGATCGGAAAACCGTTTGTCCCAGGACTTGTCCAAGAGCGTAGCCGCCAGCACATGGGTCACACGTTCCGGGCCAAATTGAGCCAACACACCCTTTGCGGCATCACGGGGAAGGTGCATTCCATCAAAGCACTCCGCAATGGCCGCTTCAATGGCGTCCCGGCAGGCAATGTTAGCCTTGTGGGAGGCTCGGAACAGGTCGAGCTCATCATGCTCCCGCGCATACCGGGCGTTCTCCTGATAGAGCGGGATGGCGCGGGTGGCCTCCTGCGCTTTTGCCCGCGTGTCCGCCAGTTCCTCGATCACATCCCGGATATCCTCCATATGGCGGGTCTCCACATCGCTCCACGCCCGGTACACATCGGCCAGCGGGGTGGGCGACGCCAGCAGCGCCGCCGCTTGGCCGGTGGGGAGGTCCAGCGCCTCCATCTCCATCAAAATATCCTGGCGCATGGCGTACTCGTAGGCGTGGTCCAGCACTTCCTCAGCGGTCATGCCTGACAGCCCGCGCTTATATCGCGCTTGCTCCGCCGCCATCTTGTCGTACAGCACCTGATTCAACTGTTCAGCGTTCATTGCACACTCCTCTCCTTAAAGTATTTTTTCATATCGCAGCTTCATCTGCGGCGGGCAGAGGTCCACAGCGGGACAGCGTTTGCCGGTCCAGCGTTTTCCCCCAGCCCGCTGTCAGCGCCAGTGATAAAATGAAAGAAAACGCCGAGGAAAAAATGTAGTTTTGT
>CAJTLI010000094.1 GCA_910577525.1 uncultured Oscillospiraceae bacterium
CACCGCAACTATTTTTTCCAGTACATCAAAGAACACGAACCGAAGACCTATGCTGCAGTAATAGGCGTGGACAATTTGCTCCGGGATAAGAACCCGAAGCCGCCCATGGATTCTGACCTGTTCATTTCCAAGAGCCGGAAGCGGATCGCAGATCTGACCCCGGAAGATTGCGCCGATGCTGAGTGCTTTGAATACTGCGGACGTCAGGTCTGGAACGGTTTTTAAGGAGGAGTCATCATGAGCTTTTCAATCGAACTGCAAGGCTAACGTTGGGAGGAAACTGAGTGAATAAGCGTCATTATCCCTAGTGGGGCCATGTAAAGGCCATCATACGGGCCCATCTGGGGCAGATGGAGGGATAAGCATTGGTGGAGAACGAATTTCCGAAGCGGTTGCAAAAAATGCGGGAGCGGCGAAGAATGAACCGAAAGGCTTTGGGGGAATGTTGTGGGCTAAGCAAAAACATGATTGGGAAATACGAGCGCGGGGAAAAGGAGCCGTCCGTCCGTGCTTTGGTGGAAATCGCAGATTTCTTTGAAGTTTCAACCGATTATCTTCTTGGCAGGCAAAATTTTTTGTAGCCGTCCCCCCCACGGGGGGACAAGCTATTCAAAGTTGTGCTACGATAGGGGCGTGGGCGGAACAGCCCACCCCCTCCATTCTTTCGCAAGGGGTGGCAGAACTGCAACTGCCGCCCCGCCTATGCCGCTGTAGTTTAACGGGAGATCACCGTCGAGTGCACTTGACGGATGTTCTGGTTCGACTCCAGACAGCGGAATACCACGCTTGCGCCGGTTTGATTCCAGCCAGCGGGTACCAGCCGGGATAGTCCGTCCCGCTTGTAGGCCGGGCCACGCCGTCACTGGATAGCCGGCCCCAGCGTCCTGTGATTTGGACAGTCACGGGCACCCGCCAGCCCTGCGGGACAGAATGGGGCAAGTGGGCCGCGGGCGGGAGCAATCCTGCCGGAAGTACATTCGCGGGGCCGGTTGGGGACCCGGCAAAAAAACGAAGGAGGTGCAGCAGACAATTCTGACTGCACGGGGCATTCTGGCGGTTATGGATAGGAAAGCGGCGTAACAGCCCACCAGAGAGCACACGCCCACGGGCGTATCATCCCGCAAAGTCCGTAACGGCGGGCCGTATGGAAAGGCGGAGGACGATAAATTTTGACTGAGAGGTGGTGATTGTGGCCCGCGGAAAGTTTGAATACTGGCTGACCGAGGACGGGCTGGTGCTGCTGGAAGGGTGGGCCCGGGACGGCCTTACCGATGAGCAGTTGGCGGAGAAGATGAACATCGGCCTGCGGACGCTGTACGACTGGAAGGGGCGGTATCCGCAGATTTCGCAGGCCCTAAAAAAGGGTAAAGAGATTGTGGACATCCAGGTAGAAAACGCTCTGCTGAAGCGGGCATTGGGCTACGACTACCAGGAGGAGAAAATTGAGCGGTCGGACAAGGACGGGGTGAAGATCGTCCAGACACTAAAGCACGTCCCCGGCGACACTACCGCGCAGATCTTCTGGCTGAAGAACCGTTTACCGGACAAGTACCGGGACAAGCTGAACCCGGTTCCCGCGGATGGAGGAGGCGTGCAGATCATTGACGACCTGTAAACTGTCCCAGCTCATCTCCCCTGCCTTCGCTGAATCTCACAGGGCTGTAAAAGCGGGAGCCATCAATGAGCTGGTGGAGAAAGGCGGGCGTGGCAGCGCCAAATCGTCATACATTTCGGTGGAGCTGATCCTACAACTGCTCCAGCACCCAGATTGTCACGCCGTGGTCATGCGCAAGGTGGCCAATACCCTGCGTACCTCTGTGTACGCTCAGATCTGCTGGGCCATCGCGGAGCTGGGGCTGGCCGCCAGATTCAAGTGCACCGTCAGTCCCATGGAGTGCGTGTATCTGAAGACCGGACAGAAGATCATGTTCTTTGGGATGGACGACCCGGGGAAGCTGAAATCCATCAAGGTCCCCTTCGGCTACATCGGCCTGGCCTGGTTTGAGGAGTTGGATCAATTTGACGGCCCGGAGCAGGTGCGCAATGTGGAGCAGTCTCTGTTCCGCGGCGGCCCCTACTCCTTCTGCTTCAAGAGCTTCAACCCGCCCGCCATGGCTCGCAACTGGGCCAACAAATATGTCCTGGAGTCCAAGGCGGGCCGCATGGTCCACCACAGCACCTACCTGACTACCCCTGAGGCGTGGCTGGGCCCCCGGTTTCTGGCGGACGCCCTCCATTTGAAGGAGACCAACGAGACCGCCTACCGCCACGAGTATCTGGGGGAGGTAGTGGGGTCCGGCTCGGCGGTGTTTGAAAACCTGCGGATCGAGCCCATTACAGACAGGCAGATCAAAGCCTTTGACTACCGCTACTTCGGCCAGGATTGGGGCTGGTATCCGGACCCCAACCAGTTCGTGGGCTGTGCCTATGACAGCGGGGCGCGGACGCTGTACATCTACGAGGAATTCCGAGGGTGGCGTCAGTCCAACATCGCCTGGGCGGAGAAGATCGCCCACCATAAGAATGACCTGATCGAGGCCGACCCCGGCAGCGGCGGAGACCGCAATGTCAGCGATTTCCGGGACTACGGTTTTCGGATGCGGGAGGCCAGAAAGGGCCCCAACTCTGTGGCCTACGGCAACCGCTGGCTCCAGTCCCTGGCGGCCATCGTCATTGATCCGGCGCGGTGCCCGGAAACGGCCAAGGAGTTCAGCGAGTACGAGTATGAGCGGGACACCAAAACCGGCGATGTGCTGGAGGGGTACCCGGACGCGGCCAACCACAGCATTGACGCAACACGATATGCCATGGAGCCGGTTTGGAGGAGGCGGGGACAGTGAGAACATTCAGACGGTGGCTGCTGGACCGCTTCCTGCCCGCCTGGGCCAAGGATTCCGTCTACCGGGAGAACGCCGCCCTACGGGATAAGCTGGGGCGGCAGGAACAGGAGATCAGGCGGCTGAACGCCTACATCGACGGCATGGAGGGCGGCCTGCGGGCCGTGCGGCGGATCGTCATCCAGAACGGGGTGAGTCAATGAGCATTTGGAGCGCGCTGAACAGCGCCTATAGCCTGGAGGACGCTTTTGGGGCCAAGGACTGCACGTCCCAGGTCATGAAGGACGCCATCGCCGAGTGGTTCCGGCTCTACTATGAGCGGGAGGCCACAGAGGAGTCCGATCCCTGCCAGCGCATTGGTTATATCATTGTGAATAAACTGACCAAGACCGCTTTCGGCGAGTACAAAGCGGACGGCGGCGACGGGTTTGTACAGGCTGTGCTGGATGCGCTGGGCGCGGTGCGGAAAAAGGCCATGCAGATGGCCCTGATTGGCGGGGAGGCATGGCTGAAGCCTGCGCCCGGCCCCAATGGAATTTCCTTCACGGTGGCCAGCCGGGATAACGTGCTGATCTTTGGCCGGGACGCGCAGGGTGTCCCCACCGACATGGGCTTAATGGAGCATACGGCGGAGGACAGGAGCTTTTACACCCTGCTGGAACGGCGTACGGTGGATGGACGGGGACTCCTGACCATCCGCAACCGGCTGTACCGCTCCGACTTGCCGGGTATTTTAGGTTCGCCGGTCCCCCTGGCCGCCCTGGGCCGGTATGAGGCTCTGCCGGAGGAGTATACCTTCCCGGAGCCGCTGGGCGGGCTGGGGCTGGCCCGGCTGATTACCCCGCTGGAGAACTGCGTGGACGGCACTAAGGACGGGGTGAGTGTCTACGCTCCGGCGGTGGGGCTCATCCACAATGTGGACCACAATGAGGCCCTGCTGAACGGAGAGTTCGACCGGGGGCAATCTCGAATTATCGCCTCGGCGGATTTACTGCGAAAAGGCCGGAACGGCCGCCGGCAACTGACGGACAAGCTGTTTGTCGGCGTGGATGACGATCCCGACACGGTGGGGCTGACCATCTTTTCCCCGGAGCTGCGGGAGCAGAGCTTTTTGGCCCGGAAGCAGTCTTATCTCCGGGCGGCGGAGAGCATCATCGGCCTGAAGCGGGGCCTGCTCAGCGAGGTGGAGACGGTAGAGCGGACGGCCACGGAGGTGACCTCCTCCAAGGGCGATTACGCCATCACGATCACCGACCTCAACGAGATGTGGACGAAGGCGGCGAAGGAGGCCGTTGTCCTGTGCGGGAAGCTGGGGCAGCTTTACAAGGTGCCCCATGCCCATGAGGTCAACCCGGAGGACATACAGCTCTCATACGGTGACGGCGTTCTTTATGATCGTGATAAGGCCAACCAGGAGATGTTTGCCCAGGTTCAGGCGGGGCTTCTGGCCCCGGAGCGTTATCTGGGCTGGTACTATGAG
>CAJTLI010000095.1 GCA_910577525.1 uncultured Oscillospiraceae bacterium
GGCGGGTAACCAGCGGCTGTGACAATCGTGCTTGTCTGTTCACCGGGCGGCACTACGAGTTGCCCAACAATACAGTGTGCATGACTTGCCCGTTTTACTGCGGGTCTGAGGAGGCAAAAAAGAGATAATGGACCTTCATATGAGGGAATTCAGCGGCACGACCTTTGGAATGTCTGTGGAGACATCCTCCCCGGCGTTCAGGCGGATGAAACGGAACGCATTCACCGCAAAAATCAAGCCCCGTGGAAGCTGGGGCGAACGGACTGTCCGCTGTGTCCGGGCCGCCGATGTGGCCGCCGTCATGGGCGAAGCCGGGTGGCTGGTCAGAGAATTACAGTGCATGGAAACCATCCGCTGGGGCAATGACGATACCGAATACTACATCATTTATGAGGAAGGATGTGAAAAATGAGCAGTTTTTTTGAGCAGGAGCTGTGGCATCTGTTCGGAGATGGAAAGACCTTTGACAACCCCGCCTGTTCGGGCCGGGCGTGTCTTGGAACGCTGGGCCGGGATCTGCGGGTGCGGGCGCAGTTTATCTCCACCCACATCTCTGGCGAGTACAATGCCCTGAAGCTGACGGTGCTGAACCGCACGGACGGGCCGGTGGATACTCTGACGCTGAAGCTGAAAGACCTGCTGGGCAAGAAGCCTGTCCCCGGCAACCCCAACTTCCGCAGCGGGGTGACTCCCCACATCTGGGAGGACTATGGGAAGTTTGAGTGGTACGCCTATCGCCCCACTGAAGCGGACTACGAAACGATCCGGCAGGCCGCCAAGCAATACCTGGATGTGTTCCGTGACCGGCAGCAGGAGCGCGTCCAGGACCAGGACGGCCCCAAGCTGGTGTACATCTGCGCCCCGCTCCGGGGAGAGGTGGAGAAAAACATCGAGTTCGCCCGCCAGAAAGCCCAGGAGGTGTTCCAGGCGGGCGACATCCCTGTCTGCCCCCATCTCATGTTCCCGCCTGTCGCTGACCCGGAGAATCCCCAGCAGGATCAGGCGGCACGGGAAATGGGCCTGCGGCTGGTGGAGTCCTGTCAGCAGGTCAATGTCTACGGGCCGGAGTGGACGGAGGGAATGTGGGCGGAGATCCGCCACGCCATGGATCTGGGCATTGAGGTCAAGACTGACCAGCAGACCATTGGGCACAGCCCGCCCCGCAGGCAGGTACCCCGGAAAGGCAAAGGTGCGCGATGAGCAGTGAACGGAAGGACACCCTGAAGAAGCGGCTGGATGAAAACTACACAGATTTTATAGAATCTCTTCAAGAAAAAACAGTTTCTGAGCTGATTGCCATGGCCCCGGAGATCACCGCCGCCCAGCAGCTCCACACGGAGCTGCTGGACGCCTGCGATGACGAGGATATGGAATTTCTGCTCCGATTTGACGATCCGCTGGAGGTTGTGCGCGGCTATTGGGAGTCCGAGATCACCGGCTACGACCACAGCGGGGAGATGGGCCATATGCTGTGGGAAATCCGTGACAGAGAACTGTACGAAAAAGAGCAGCTTGCCCAGACCCCGGAGGACGTGGGCGGCGCTGTTCAGTCTGAAAATCTGACGGAAAGGAAAAATCCCATGAGCGATGTGAAACAGATCAACGCAGAGGACCTGCGGCACATGGAGGGTGAGGAGGGCCTCGTCCTCCAGGGCTGCGGCGGCGACCCCCAGGAGTGGGTGGACGGCATCAACCGGGAACTCACCGAGGCCGGCATTCTGCTGGGCGGCAGCAAATTAGAGAATGTCGTATCCTTCCGGCACGATGGGGTGACCTGCCTGCTGTTTCCCTTCGGAGATGCGGAACTGAATATTGGGAAGTTCGCCATGTGGCGCATCCAGACCCATGACCGATACGGCGGCACATGGCTGTCCGACTACGTCCCCAATCGGCTGGGCGGCTTTCTGCACCAGCCGTCCAGACAAAAGCCCACCATGAGCCTGATCGGAATGGACGGCAACATCTTTACGGTCATGGGCAAAGCCTCTTCGCTGCTGAAAGAGGCGGGCATGGGGGATCTGGTCAGCCACATGGTCCAGCGCGTCACCACCTGCGGGGACTACAGCAAAGCCCTCAATATCATCAGCGAGTATGTGGAGACAGAGCTGTCTCCGCCTGCTATACCCCAAAAATCTAACAAGAAGAAAGCGAGGAACACATATGAGCGATAATCCCAAGTGGGAGATCATCCAGGGCGATGCCCTGAAGCTGCTGGGAGGTTTCTCCCCTGGAACCTTTGACGCCGTCATCACCGACCCGCCCTACGCCTCCGGGGGCCGCACCCAGGCGGAGAAGAACAAGTCCACCGCCAAGAAGTATTCCAGCATGGGGGACCACGCGCCCCCGCCCTTCGAGGGGGACGCCAAGGACCAGCGGTCCTGGACCCGCTGGGCGGCGGAGTGGCTGGCAGACGCCCGGAAGCTGTGCAAGCTGGGAGCGCCGGTGTGTATGTTCATTGACTGGCGACAGCTCCCCGCCGCTTCCGATGCCCTCCAGTGGGCAGGCTGGATCTGGCGCGGCACCGCCGTCTGGGACAAGGGCAACTCCCGCCCCCAGAAAGGCCGCTTCCGCCAGCAGGCCGAGTACATCGTCTGGGGCTCCAACGGCGATATGCCCATCAACCGCCCCGTCCCCTGCCTGCCGGGGGTGTTCAAGTACGGCAACCCCCAGAACCGCATCCACCTGACGGAGAAGCCCCTGCAGCTCATGCGGGACATTGTGAAGATCACCGAGCCGGGTGGCCACATCCTGGACCCCTTCGCCGGGTCCGGCACCACCGTCCTGGCCGCTGTGCTGGAGGGCTACACCGCTACCGGCATCGAGGTCACGGACGAGTACGCCCGCCTCGCCAGAGAGCGGATCGCCCAGGAGCTGGCCCAGGCGGCGTGACCGATAACTGTCTGCCGATTCATCTGGATATTGTCAAAAAGGTGCGGTATGATGTGGGCTACCAAACAACAGGAGGTGTCGCAAAATGAAAGTGAAATTTTCCTTTGACAAAACCGCCGTAGAACGGCGAGGCCTCACGCTGGAGGATGTTCACCGGACGGTAAAAAGCCTGTTCGCCGCCCACAGCCTGCCCTGTGTCTCCGAGGGTGACCCCCTGTCCTTCCAGGACAAGGGCCACGGCGATGACTTCGCGTGTATGTGGGATATTATCCTGTCTCTGCTGCGCTCGGACTGGTTCATGGCCTGCGCCACCGCCTGCGTCTGGCAGGATGAGGACGGCGAGGAGGACGTACTCGCCCAGGCCGGAAAGGCACGGGGTGCTGTGTAACATGGGGATGAGCCGGAAAGAAATCACCTTCGATCTGAGCCAGGAGGCGCTGAGACAGCACTATCCCCGCAAGGAGACGGGCCGGGACCCGCAGTTTTTCAAGCGGGCCTACAAGGATATCCAGCGGTTCATGGAGACCAACGGCTTTGAGCGGCGACAGTATTCCGTGTATGTCTCCACGGAGAAGCTGACTGCACTGGACGTTGCCCTCCTGACCCAGAAGATGGCGGAACAGCTTCCCTGGCTGCGGCACTGCGTCAGGGAAATCACGGCAACAAACATCGGGGCGCGGCACAGCCTCCTGGGCCTGCTGCGCGACCATACGCCGCCCGCTGAACTCCTGCCGCCGCCTGTTCGGCGGGGACGGCAGAAAAACAGAAAAGCAATGCAGGAACGATAGACGGCAGGGTGAATACAATTCACCTTGCTTCTCTTTTTTACAGAAATCTGGGTGAATCTATTACACCCAACAGGAGGTGGGAAGTTGCCAAAATCTACGATCTGCGGCTGTTTCTTCTTCAAAGCCAGCCACGCCCAGGAGCTGGTGGAGGTTAAGACCGCCCAGCTCATCCTGGTGGAGGTGGTCAAGATCCTCCAGTTGACCGGCCAGCAGTTTCAGAATTTTTCCGCCAATTTGCTGCGGGATATGCCCTTCCTCATCCCCAATAAGCACCTTACTGGCTACGACAAAGGAGTGACCCGCTGCCTGCTGGTGACCACCAGGGGCCGCAGGGACGGTATCCTGGTGGACTGCCAAGGCTACAACTACGCCCGGTATTCGTGCTATGTCCCCGAAAAGCGGAGCCTGGATCTGCGTGATGTGCCGGTAGACCACTACGATCTGAAGCTCCGGCAGCCCCGGCGCCAGCGGGAGCGGTGATGATTTTCTCTTCGAGAGAGCGGGCGCCGCCCGCCCGTTCCAATCAACCTACCGCTTGGAACGCAGCCCCGCCGCTGGCGGGGCCGAGGCCCTCACCGCCCAGCGGGCGGTGAGGGCGCAAGCATAGCGCAAATGTACATTTTGCGCGC
>CAJTLI010000096.1 GCA_910577525.1 uncultured Oscillospiraceae bacterium
CACCCCACTTGTTAGTAGTATACCATACTGTCTAACAAATGGGGTGCAGTTCAGATGGTCCCGGCGTTTTTCGCGCCGCCCGGGGGCGGAACAGCGGCGGAGGGAGCTGTCCCTCCGCCGCTGTTTTTACGGTTCCCCGGGCTCCGGCCCGCCGTCCAGCTCCCGGCGGTACCGGGCCATGGCCTGGGCAAACAGCTCGCCGTTGGTGGGCGGCGTGTATGTAATGGCGTTGGCCCCGGCCCGGATGGTCTCCAGGATGGTGCCGTCGGTGGGGCCGCCGGTGGCGATGATGGGCACGTCCGGAAACCGCTCTCGGATCAGACGCACGATCTCCGGCGTGTGCTGGGCCCCGGAGACGTTGAGGATGTCGGCCCCCGCCTCAATCCGGGCGGCCACGTCGGTTTTGACGGACGCCACCGTGACCACCACGGGGATCTCCAGCACCTGCTTGAGCATGTGGATCACCTCGTTGCTGGTGGGGGCGTTGACCACCACGCCGAAGGCGCCCTCATGCTCGGCGTCGTTGGCCAGATTCACCACCCGCATTCCCCGGGTGACGCCCCCTCCCACCCCGGTGAACACCGGCATATCCGCCGCCTGCATAATGGCCCGGTGGATGGCGGGCTGGGGGGTGAAGGGGTAGACCGCGATGATGGCGTCGGCGTTGATGTTGCGGATGATGGCCACGTCGGTGGTGAAGGCCAGCGACTTGATCCGCCGCCCGAACACCCGGATGCCGGAGCACTCGGAGATGCAGGGCGGGATCATAATCATGTGGCTGCGCAGGGTGCCCTCATAGGCGGGCACGGACTTGCGCGCGCGGAGTTCTTGGGTCATGGACGCTCCTTTCTGCCCCTTTGGGGGAGGGTTACTTGTACCAGCTGCCGGCGTAGCCGTCTTTAATCACCAGGCGGGCGGCGGTGTTGTCAAAGCCCGCCGCGCTGAGCAGCGCATCGTACTGCTCGGCGCTGACCTTGCCGTCCAGCCACACACGGCCCGCGTTCTGGGCCAGCACGGAGGCGGTCATGCCGCTGAGCACCGCCTCGCCGGGCAGCAGCTTCTCATTGGTGAACACGGACATGCGCACGCCCTTCTCCGCCAGCTCGCCGGAAATCCGCCCCAAAAACGCGGACACCGGGACGGTCAGGTCCGCCGGACGGTTTTCATTGGTGGCCAGCACGTTTACCTCCCCCAGGTTGGGGTAGCCCGCGCACTCCAGCAGGATCTCGTCAAAGCCCATGTCCGCCAGCTCCAGGCACAGAGCGGAGATATAGTCCGCCGCCTGCTGGTCGGCGGGGCTGGACCAGCTTGTCCCATAATAGTCGTACCACAGGTTTCCGCTGGGGGTGGTGAGGGCGCCCACCCTCTGCCGGGACAGCACCGGGTCCCGGAAGCAGCACACCCGGGCCACCAGATAGAGCTCGGAGGTGTCCGCCAGGGTGCGGACCGCCTGGGCGGTCTGATCGCCGGAGGCGTTGACCCCCAGCGTGGCGGCCAGGGGAACCTGGGACTGCCACGCCAGCTGGCCGCTGCTGTTTTTCATCTGCACCACCAGGGCATTGCCCCCGGCGGCGGACACCGTCTGGGCGGCGTCGGTGCGCAGCTGATCCTCCCTGACCGTCACCGCGCCGATGCTCTCATAGGGCGGAGGCGGCGTGGGCGTGGGCTCCTCGGAGGGCTCCATGGTCACGTCCAGGGGGCTGCTCTCCACCTCCAGCGGGTCGGAGACCGCGGGCGGCGGGGTCCCCGCCGTGCTCCCCTGGGCCCAGCGCCAGTTGATTTTCACGCCGTCGTCGGTGTACTCCAGGTCCACCATCATCGAGAACACCACGCCCGCCGCCAGCAGCACCGCCAGCAGCGCGATGATGAACAGCAGCACCGACCGGACACGGCCTCCGCTCCGCCCCCGGTACTCGCGATATCCGTATTGACTTCTCCGTCCGGCCATGTTCCTTCCCCCAGGCGTCCGGCGCGGGAACGCGCCGCAAAGTAGGCTTCTTTGAATAATCGGTGAGCTATTATACTATAAAACCGCGGATTTGTAAAGCGCCGCCCGGCGGCCTCCGCCTTGACCGGCCCGGAGTTCGGAGGAACCGGCATTTGACCCTACTTTTCTATTTTACCAGCCCTCTGTTCTGTAATAAACCACATTTTTGTGAATGAATTGTGAAAAAATGCGGCGAGGACCGCCCGGCGCGCGGACGGTCCTCATCTTCCGGCCCACTGGGCCATGAGCAGCAGGGCGAGGCCGGGCGCGCCCAGCGCGCCCAGCACCAGGCCGTTGAGCAGGTTGACGCCCAGCTGGACACCCATCAGAGCGCCCAGGCCCTGAAACACCCAGAGGAACACCATTCCCAGTCCCGAGCGCAGGGCCAGCCGGCCCAGCGCCGCCAGGGGGCGGCGGCACAGCACCAGAGCCAGCGCCAGGCCGCCCCCCGCGGCCCACCAGGCCCAGCCGCTCACACCGCCTCCTCCCGGGCGGCGTCCAGCTGCTTCATCTGCCGCACAAAGTAGGAATACCGGCTTTGCAGGGCGTTGATCTCATAGACGCAGGCGTCCACCAGGTCTGGGTCGCTGTAGGTATTGAACTGGGCGTAGGCGTAGTTGAGCTGATCCCGGGTCTGCCTCATTCCCTCCATGAGCTGGCGGCGCTCCTCCTCCCGCCGTGCCAATCCCTTCCGGCGGCTGAAACCCACTGCTTCTGCCACGGACTTCACCTTCCTTTCACTTGGACATGTGGCCTCTCCTGCCAACACTCTATGCCAAGTTTGGGCAATTATTCCAGTTCTTATACCTTCGCGCCTCCGGCGGCCCACTTTCTGTCTGTGCAGAAAGTGGGCAAAGACACACTTAGGGGGAGTCCCGCCCGGCCGGACGCTTCGCGTCCTCAAGCGGGTCTCCCCCTAAGAACCCCCGTTTACTGGATCTGTTGATGCGGCGCAGCAATTGATACGGCTACAGCGGGTCGAATTGGGCTCACTTCGATGGGCCGGCCCACAGGGGCCTGCGCTTTTGTATCCCTGGCGGCCAGGCATTTCAGTCCCCGGCGCCTCTGTCAGGCGCCCTGTACGGCGCGGAGTGGCCGGACTATCTCGCCCGCGCGAAGGTCAGCCCCACCACAGAGCCCGCGCCCGCCTGCCGCAGGACGGCGGCGCACTCGGCCAGCGTCGCGCCGCTGGTGGCCACGTCGTCGATGAGAACCACCCGTTTCCCCGTCAGGTCCAGCCCCGGCAGGGCGCGGTACGCCCCCTGAACATTGGCCTTTCGCGCTTCGTCCTCCCCGGTCTGGGACTGCGTTTCGGTGGCGCGCGCCTTTTCCAGCGTGCTCTCCACTGGCAGACCCGTCAGCTCCCCCACCCGGCGGGCCAGCAGCTCCGCCTGGTCATAGCCCCGTTTCCGCCTGCCCTTTGGGTGCAGCGGGGCCCAGGTGATCAGGTCGATTGGCTCCGCCCAGCGGTCCTGAAGGCACTGGGCCATAAGTTCGCCGAACAGACGGGCGTGGCCCTGCCCGCCTTCAAATTTGTAGCGGTGCATCCCGTCCCGCGCGCCGCTCCGATACCACAGGGGCGACAGGCATACGTCACAGCCGTCCACGGCTTTGCCGTCCTCCGGTTCGGTCCAGGGCAGTCCGCCCTGACAGGCGGCGCACCAGCCCTCCTCGCCACGCTCCAAAATCCGCCCGCAGAAGGGACACTTCGGCGGATAGATGAGGTCCAGCAAAAAACGGAGCGGCCTCATTGCTCCTGCTCCAACAGGTCAATGGGGCCGTGCTCCTTTTCAAATTCCCGGACACATTGGTTGACCAGATATAGGATCTGGCCGCTCATGGAGCGGCCCTCATAGGCTGCGATGGACTGAAATTTATCATGGAGCTGTCGGTTCATTCGAATGCTGAGGTATGCTTTGTCGTTCATAGGTCTACCCTCCTCGGTAGACCTACCATATCCTATTCAACTTATTGTTAGTCCATTTTTAGTTATTTTTATGTCATGAAATTTTTGCTTATTCCTCGTCAATGCGGAACCCGATGTGCTTTTCCCGTTTCATCGCTGTCATAATCCTTTCCGTAAAGCGCTGCGGTTCTATGGCAGCGGATGAAACTAATTATTATTACTTCTGAAAAACAATCTAGAAAAAAGATGCAGAAAGTGGTAAAATAGAC
>CAJTLI010000097.1 GCA_910577525.1 uncultured Oscillospiraceae bacterium
GGACTTTATTAACCTGACGTACTGTTGTCAACAGACAACGGTTATCACGGATTTCTCTGATTTGGAGCAGATCGGGAAAGACCACACAATGACACTGAACGGCGGCGCAATGCCGATAGACCAATACCAGGCAGTGAATGGCAAAGAAGCCGCCCTCCAGCTGATTGACGGCGGCGGAGGAGTCATCACCCCTTACGGTGTGGTCTACGACAACGGCATGAAGCTGGAACCGGTCTACAACGGACACCAGTTCCCCGTATATCCTTACGACAGCCTTTTTATGGTGTTGGAGATCACGCCGAAGCGGGGGCTGGCAGAGGGGAAAAATCCGGAGTACCTGTACCTCCCCACCGCGGAACACCAGATCGGGCGGACACTACTCCGCGTTGGCATCACCTCGCCGCACGATGCCCAGATACGCATCGACTGCAATGAGCTGCCGGAAAAAGTGGATGAGGCGCTGGATATTGAGTATCTGAGCGGTGACGATCTCCCAGCCCTGAACCGGATGTGCCAGGCTATCGAGCCGCTGAAGGAGGCGGATATGGAGAAGCTGAATGCGGTAGTGCTGTTTGCGGAGGCTGGAGACATGATGGCCGTCCGCCAGCTGGCGGAAAACCTGGACCTGTTTGACTTTGTCCCCGGCCTCCAAACCCCGGAGGAATACGGCAGGCACATGATCCGGGAGTCCGGTCATTTCGACTACGACGAAAACCTGGAGGGCTTCTACGACTACCGCCGCTACGGTGAACAGCAGCTCCGGCAGGAAGGCGGGCAGTTCAACGAATGCGGCTATGTGGTGTACCAGGGCACAATGCCGCTGGAGGAGCTGATGATGGAGGACCCCGCAGAGAAGCATCAGCGGGAACAGGGACTCCAGATGGGAGGGGTGGCGCAATGATTCTTTACCTGGAGTGCCGGAGCTACGGTATTGCGCTCGATATCCCCACTACCCGTGATGAGGCGGCAAGCACGATCTTTAGCCTGATCGCAGGCTTTGAGGATGAGCCCGCGGAAATCAGCATCAGCGGTGTGAACAGCCCCATCCCCAACCTCTATCCGTATGTCCAGCACGCCGATCTGGAGAGCGGGGCTGACCTTGAGAAGCTGAACACCCTGGACGCCAGAATCAACGGTATGACCCAGGAGGAACAACACCTCTTTTCCGGGGCGCTGGAACTGGAATGTACCGGCGATCTGGACTTTGCGGTTCATGTCGCAACCAGCCTGGACCGTTATGAGATATTCCCTAAAATTAAGACAGACGAGGATCTGGGCCGCTTTCTGGTGGACACGGCGTTCATGACCGGAAAATTCTCCTTCCCCGATGAGGCCCGGCCTTACCTGGATTACAGCAAGATCGGCGCGGAGCAGCGGGATGCCCTTGGAGGGATATACACGCCCCATGGCCTTGTCAAACGCCGTGAGGAAGCGCCAGTGCAGGAGGAGACGCCAAAAGCCATGCTTTTGACACTCACAGCCTCAGAACAGAGTTATCCCCTTGTCCTCCCCGCCTCCGAGAAGCAGCTGGGACAGGCAAAGGAGTCCCTGAGAATCGAGGACTTCGCTCAAGCGGTGATCGCCAGCGCCGAATATACAGCGCCCTATTTGAACCGGCTGATCCCTATGGACAGTATCACTGTAGAGGACGCCAATGAGATGGCTCTCTGTCTCCAGCGCCTTAAAAAAGACGGCGAGATCATGAAATACTGCGCCGCTCTGGAGGTGGAAGAACCGTCCACCTTCACCGAGGCCCTTGATATGGCCATCGACATCGACGACTATGAGCTGATCTCCGACAGCGAACGGGAGTATGGCCGTCAGGCCCTGCGCCGCATGGGTGCAAACGACGAAGTTCTGGAGGCCATAGAAGGCTGCACTGATTTTGACCGGCTGGGCAGTGAGATGATGGATGAGGACGGCGTTCGGCAAACCGGGTTCGGTCTGGTGCGCCGGCTGAGTAAGCCCTTTCCTCCTGAGCAAGAGCCGGACCAGCAGATGGGAGGTCTATCATGTTAAAGCTGAATATATCCAGCGGCAGTGTACTTGAACAGTTGAAACTGCCGGTGCCGCTGGATGAATTCAAACGGAAAGTTGATGAAATTCGTGCGGCGGGCCAACCCAATATCGCACCCACGGTATTGAACGCTGACAGTTCCGTCCCCGCACTCAACTGGCATCTCCAGCAAACCAGGCTGGACAGCGATTCCACGCTCCAGAAGCTGAACCAGCTGGCGGAGACGATAGACGGGATGAACGCGGCGGAACACTACCATCTGTCCAAGTCTCTGGACCCGGAGTCTCAACAGAGTCTGGACGATGTGCTTCGGATCGCCGCCCATATCAAACCGGCCAGCCTGGCTTGCTACGAGGTCATTCCAGGTGTGACCTCCCACCAGGAGCTGGGCAGATGGCTGGTGGAGCATGACCGTCTGGAGGATAAGGTACCGGAGACTCTGCGGCCCTACCTGGACTATCGCTCCATCGGCATCGACTACTGCAACAGCCATGAGGGAGAGTTCCTGGCCGACAGCTACACCGGGATTCAGTCAGGCGCTATGGAGCAGGTCTTGGAAGAGCAGGGCGTCCTCCGCCTGACGCTTTCCACAGCAAAGGGTACATTTCCCCTCAGCTTTCCCGCCTCGGACGAGCGGCTGGAGCAGGCAAAAAGGGCGCTGGACGTGGAGGACTTCGCCCAGGCCGGCATCACCGCCGTCAAGTTCTCCTCCCCGTATCTGGACGGCCTCCTCCCGCTGGATACAATCACTGTGGAAGACGCCAATACGCTGGCGCTGTGCCTTCAGGAGATGGAGCAGGAGGACGGGGAACTGATGAAGTTCTGCGCTGTTCTGGAGGTGGAACAGCCGGGTGCCTTCACGGAAGCCGTCAGCATCGCCATGGACCGGGACGACTATGAACTGGTCCCGGAGGACATGGATGAGTATGGGAAACAGGTACTCCGCCGCACTGGGGCTGACGATGAAGTCATTGATACCATCGACGGGTATATGGATTTTTCCCGTCTGGGCGAGGACTCCATGGCAGAGGACGGCGTCCGGCGGACGGAGTTCGGTCTGGCGCGCCGCCTGAGCAAGCCTTTCCCTCCCGCACCGGAGATTGGGCAGGCGATGATGTAAAAAGTTTTTGTAGACTTTCGCCGGGAGTTGTGGTATCTATTGTTGCTGACCAAAAACGAAAGGGAGTGAAACCGTTGCAAATCAACATTTACAAGGACAAAATGCTGGGGGCTCGCCTGTTCGGGGCCTCGGTGCTGTACAGTGCCGCGCCCATCCCCCGTGAGGATGTGCCCCAGGGCTGGTACTGTTACGACCTGCGTGGTACAGCCCGGCATCCGGACGAACCCCACGCGCTGGTGGATCTGGCGGAGGAAAACCATGCCGGCTCGATCCTCTCCTGTCTGCCGCTGAAAAAGGGTGGCTCTCAGTTCCGGCTGATCAAGGATATGTTCCAGATGACCGGTACAAATCCCAGCTTGGCGGAGTTCTGTGCTGAGGAAAAGATCCGCTGCCCTGAAACGCCTATCCGCCATCAGCTGTGCCCCGCATCCCCCGAGGATGCGGGGCTTTTTTATGCTCAGACGCCGGAGAGGGATAGGAAAGGGCCCCCACCGGAGCCCAGCGCAGCGGGTCCGGTGGGGAAAGGAAGAAGGAACGAAGCGGGTGGAGTTTTCGCCGCCAGGCGGAAACAGAACAGAGCGGAGTTTCTTCTGACGCGGTGGCCCAGAGGCCCCAAGGAGCTGAACACCCAGGAGTTCCGGGATGAGCTGGACAAGGTGGTGAACGATCTCCGCAAGGGCGTCCTGAAAGACCTCCCCTCCATGCGGCGGTACTGCTATGGCAGTAAGGGAGCCATTGCGGGCGGCTCCTGCTGCCAGAACTACGGCTTCACGCTGGAGACAGGACGGTATCTCTACCGCCTGCGGTGCAATCCCATAGAGGGCGACTACC
>CAJTLI010000098.1 GCA_910577525.1 uncultured Oscillospiraceae bacterium
CCCTTTTTCACATGACGGCCAAACTGATTTTTCCACTTGTTGAATCCGGCCACATGGGTGGCGCTGGGCATCTGCATATGGATGAGGATGGTATTGTTATAGGAATAGTTGTGAAACCGGGACATGGTGCGGAGATAGTCCGCAAATTTGTCGCTCTGAAACAGGTCTTGTATGCCAGCCTCAATCCCGGTGACGATTTCCTTGATCCGTTCCCGGTTGCTGGGCTTTTTGTCTGCCACGGCAAAAAATCTCCTTTCTTCAAAATGGCCCCGCACAGGAAACCGTGCGGGGCAAAATTCCGCAAGTAGAAGTCAATTTTGGCCCTCCGAGGGCAAAGTTACGTCCCTGGGCGGTTTGACGTTTTGAAAGCGTTGTGCCGCAAGGCTTTCCAGCCCTCTATTTGCGGAAGTGCGAGGCCGCTTTTGCTTTCCGCTCCCGGTCCCGTCTGCGGCGTTCCCTGGCGGCGCAGGCAGGGTAGTATTTCACCGAATTGGAACGTGAGAAAATCGGTGCGCCGCAGATACAGCAGCTTTTGACGGGCCGTGCCGCCATGATCTCCCCGTGCAGCTCCTGGTCCGCTGGCAGGACGGCGGCGCGGAAGTATTTGCAGATTAAGGTGTTGGAAATCATCTGCGGACAGGGGCAGGGGTCCCCATCGTCCAGCAGGAGGCAGTTGCCGCCCTCGCAGTTGGCGCACAGGCGGCGGATGAGCTTTTTCACCCGCCGGAACTGGCTTTCATCCATATGGGGCAGCTTATCCATTGTCGAACACCAGCTTGTAATTTGTCTTGGTGCCATCGTCCTCCAGCACCACCGTGGCATCGTAGGTTTTCCCGGTTTTCTCCGAGAAACAGCCGGTGAGTTTCACCCGCCCCTTCTTCAACAGGGCGGCGGCAGCGGCCTTTGTGAGCGTCTTTTTCTTGGCGGTGAAAAACTTGCTGTTTTTCCACAGGACAAAGCGGCACTCCCGATTTTCGCAGAAAAAGCCCTTTTTGCTCTCAATAACAGCACCGCCGCAGCGGGGGCAGGGGCCAACACTTTCTTTGTCAGAGGGGAACAGCACCGCCGCGCCGGGAACAGGCTGGTATGTTTTCACCAGCTCGTCCACCATAGCGGCGATCCCGGCCATGAAGTCCTCCGGGGACAGCTCCCCGCGCTCTACTTCGCCCAGCCGCTGCTCCCAATCGGCGGTGAGCAGGGGGGATTGCAGGACCTCTGGCAGAACGGTGACGAGGGAACTGCCCGCCTGGGTGGGCAGCAGATTGGTGATCTTCTTGGCCTTCTTCCGCTCCACCAGCCCGGTGGATACCAGCTTTTCCAGGATAGCGGCACGGGTGGCGGGGGTGCCGATGCCCTTCCGCTCCGCATCCTCCGGCATCTCCCCAGCACCGGCGGTCTCCATACTTTGGAGGATGGTGTCCTCGGTGAAATGCTTGGGCGGTGTTGTTTTGCCCTCCTTCACCTGGACGGCATCCACCGCCAGCGTCTGACCCTCTGCCAGAGCGTCCGGCAGGGCGGCATCCTTGGAGGGTGTGGCATAAGCCCGCCAGCCCATATCCAGCACCGTTTTCCCTTTGACAGTGAAGGTTTGCCCGCCGCACTCCGCCGTCAGGCTGGTCTCCGCGTACCGATAGGGCGGACAGACCGCCCGGACCAGCCCCAGTGACACCAGCCGCAGGATTTCCCGCTCTCCCTGGGGGAGCGCGGCGAGGTCAACGGTGGCGGCGCTGGGCGTGGGAACAATCGCGTGATGGTCGGAAACTTTTTTGCTGCTGCATACCTGGGCCGCTGATACGGTCCCCGCCGCCTTTACTCCGCAGAGCGTGGCTGCGATGGACACCAGATTGGGGACGGCGTTCCCCATATCATACGTAAGATACCGGCTGTCCGTCCGTGGATAAGTACACAGTTTTTTCTCATAGAGGGCCTGCAAATAGTCCAGCGTCTCCTGGGCGGTATAGCCTAAAATGCGGTTGGCGTCCCGCTGGAGAGTGGTCAGGTCATAGAGGGCTGGGGCCTTTTCCGACTTCTCCCGGCGTTCCACCGTCTGAATGGTGACGGCACTGCCCTCACAGGCGGCGGCGATGGCGGCGGCGTCCTCTTTGCCGCTGATCCGCTCCCCGGTGAGGGTCACGCCGCCGCAGTCCAGCTCCACCGTGTAGAACGGCACCGGCTCAAAGGCGGCGATCTCCGCCTCCCGCTGGGCAATCAGCGCCAGCGTGGGGGACATGACGCGCCCAATGTTCAGTGTCCGGCCATACAGCACCGAAAACAGCCGCGTGGCGTTGATGCCCACCAGCCAATCGGCCTTTTGGCGGCAGAGGGCGGCTTGGTGCAGGCCGTCATAGTCGCTGCCGGGGCGGAGGTTTTCAAAGCCCTCCCGGATGGCGCTGTCCTCCATGCTGGAAATCCACAGCCGTTTCATAGGCTTGGTACAGCCCGCCAGATGGTAGGCGGTGCGGAAGATCAGCTCCCCTTCGCGTCCGGCGTCGCAGGCGTTTACCACCTCCGACACATCCTCCCGGCGTAGCAGCGTCCGCAGGATGTCGAACTGCTCCCGTTTATCCTTGCCGATGGTGAACCGCCAGCTTTCCGGCAGGATAGGCAAATCCTCCCGTCGCCACTTGTCATAGCTGGGGTTGTAGACGGCAGGCTCGGCCAGCCCCGCCAGATGCCCGATGCACCAGCTTATCAGCCAGCCGCCGCCTTCCATGTGGCCCTCCTTCCGGGCTGTGGCCCCCAGCACCTTGGCAATACTCATAGCAACCGAGGGCTTCTCCGCAATCACAAGGCGATACATAAAATCACGCTCCTATCAAATTTCAGAATATTGGGTTGAATTTTCGAGACAATAATGATAGAATACTATCAGAATCATAGAAGGAGGCTGCGCCATGATTATTAAACCATCAACCGCTTTGCGAAACGATTACGGTTCTATTTCCGATTTAGCGCATAAAGAAGATATGCCCATCTACATTACCAAAAATGGAGAGGGGGACTTGGTGATTATGAGCATAGATGCTTTTGAGCGCCGCGAGGAGGTTTTGAAACTGCGGGCAAAGCTGGCGGCTGCGGAACAGTCCCGGTTATCTGGACAGCCTGCCGTTTCCATAGAAGAATCCCGTAAGCGTTTGGAGGAAATCTATGGACAAAACGTATAACCTGGACATTCTCCCTCCCGCTCAAGCGGAATTGGAAGAAATTGCGCGGGTACATATGGCACTTTCTGGGGTGCAGTCAGCCCGCAGAATAACGGATAAAATTTACGATGCGATGGAACAGTTGATGTGTTTTCCGTTATCCGGGCCACCGATCCGGGATGATCTGTTAAGCGCTGCCGGGTATCGCTACATTCTGGCGAGCAAATATTTGATTATTTACCGCCTGCTGGGAGATACCATAGTGATTTACCATATCGCTCATGGCGCAACAGACTATCCCAAATTGCTTAAAACCTCGTTTTTTGAATGATAAGCGGCCCCGCAAATTGAAGCGGGGCCGCTTGTTTGTTCGATTGATATTGCTACCGGGACCGGGCACGGTCCGGAATGGGCGGTATGACTTCCACACCCCGGTAGCAGGGCAGGACGCAGCTCTCGCCGCAGCGTTTACAGCCGTGACAGGGGTGGTCCTTGGGCGGTGCTGGCTTGGCCCGCTGCTCCTGCCGGGGCGGAGGGGCCTGCATCATCAGGCGTTCCAGGGGATTGGATGTAAAATATCTCATTCGTCCTCCTCATCCTCTGCGCCGCCGTCCTCATACTCGTCCTCATCGCCGTAATCGTAGTCCTCCAGGTCGGCGCTGCCCTTGGTATCGGGCTTTTTCTTCTTGAATTTCAAGATGTAGACCTGTCAGCGCCAGTGATAAAATGTAAGAAAACGCCGAGGAAAAAATGTAGATTAGT
>CAJTLI010000099.1 GCA_910577525.1 uncultured Oscillospiraceae bacterium
CCCCACTTGTTAGTAGTATACCATACTGTCTAACAAATGGGGTGCAGTTCATTCCCCTTCGGCGTTTTTTTCTCATCCGGCGGACTCCGGAGGACGGGTCTCCAAACCGGGCAGCAACAGCGCGGCGTTCTCCTCCAGAACGGCCCGCTCCCCCTCTCTGAGCTTCTCCAGCGCGCTGCCCAGCAGCGGCGGACGGGTCTCCATGTTGTGGCAGTCCGAGCCCAGCAGATGGACCCGGCCCTCCCGGAGCATCCGGCGGGCCCGTCCCCGGGTCCTCCAGTCCAGAAAGAAGCTGGCGTTGGACTGCATCAGGACTCCCTCCGCCAGCAGGTCCTCCCAGACGGCCTTTCCCTGAAAGGCCAAATACCGCTCCACATGGGCCAGCAGCACCTGAAAGCCCCGCTGGGTGTGCAGGGACGCCGCCTCCTTCACCATCCGCTCCGTCCAGGGCGCAAAGGGCATCTCCAGCAGCAGCAGCCGGGTGCCCTCCAGGCACAGCTCCTCCAGCTCCCCCACCTGGGCCATCCCCTCAAAATAGTGGACCTCCGCCCCCAGCAGCACCCTAGGAAGGCCGGGCGGACAGCAGTTCGCCAGCCGTTCCGCCGCCGCCCCCCGGGCGGCCAGAAACTCCTCCGGGCTCTGCTCCCAGGGGTAAAAGTGGGGGGTCGCGGCCACGCAGCCGATCCCCTGCTCCCCGCTGGCCCGCAGCATCGCCAGGCTCTCCTCCTCGTCCCTGCTCCCGTCGTCCAGCCCGGGCAGCACATGGGAATGAAAGTCGATCACCCTTTGCTCCCCCCTTCCCCGCCGCCAGGGAGGCGGCGTTCCCGCGCATTTTGCATTTATGATATCACAATAAAAGCCTCTTTTCAATATCGCGCCGGAAAATCCCGCGGCGGATCAAAACACCGCTTGAACCAGCGCCATGTACAGCACGGTGCCCCCCACGATGGACAGCATATTGTTCTTCTTCCACAGGTGGAGGGCCACCACGGCCCCTCCCGCGATGAACGCCGGCGCCCACCCGTCCGCGGCGGCAAAGCTGACGTTCCGGTAGCAGTACACGATGAGCATGGCGATGACGGCGGGGGGCAGGAACCGGCCCAGATAGAGCGCCACCTTCGGCGGCTCGCCCCCCCGCCCGAAGAGCAGGAAGGGCAGGGCCCGGGTGAGAAAGGTGACAACGGCCATCACCGCCACCAGGGCGGCGATCTCCATGACGGTCATTGCGCCCCACCTCCCTCTGGCAGCGCCTCGGACGCCTCCAGTCCGGGCCGCATGAGCAGCAGCCCTCCCACCAGGATGAACAGCGCCGGAATGAGAAACCGGCCGTTCTCCGGCCCGAACGCAAGCAGGCAGGCCAGGGTGCCCGCCGCCCCCAGAAGCACCGGGGCGTGGCGGGTGTTGGACTGCCACTGCTCCACCGCGATGACCAGAAACAGGGCGGTCATGGCGAAATCGATGCCCTCGGTGTTGATGTTGACCAGGGCCCCCGCCACAGCGCCGGCGACGGAGCCCGCAATCCAGTACAGGTGGTCCAGCAGGGCGATGGAGAAGTAAAAATCCTTTTCATCCACCCCCTCCGGGGCCCGGACCCCCGCCAGCAGGGCGTAGGTCTCGTCGGTGAGGGAGAAAATCATGTACAGCTTCCGCCAGCCCATGCCCTGAAATTTCTCCAGCATGGACAGGCCGTACACCAGGTGGCGGAAATTGATCATCAGGGTGAGGAAGGCCGCGTCCGCCAGGGGCGACGCCTTGGCCAGCAGGTCCACCCCCAGATACTGCCCGCTGCCCGCGTAGATCACCGTGGACATAATCGCGGACCAGACGGGATGGAAGTCCGCCGCGGACAGCATCCAGCCGAACACAATGCCGATGGACAGATAGCCCATGAGCACCGGAACGGTGTGGGGAAAGGCGGCGGCCAGGGATTTTCGATTCATTGGGCATCACATCCTTGTTAAGAAGCGCGGAGCCGTCGTGAGCAGGCGCAGCGTGACAAGATAAAAGCAGATTTTTTGTCACAAACATTATACCGTCCAGCAGTCCCCCCTGGCAAGGGCAGGGTTTTACAGATTGTTCATTGTATTCCAGGAATGATTTGGCTATAATACTCTTCAATATCGGCCCGGCCCCTGGAGGCCGGACGCATATGGAGCGTGATCCGTTATGAAAAAGCTTCTGTACATCTACAATCCCGCCGCCGGGCGCAAAACCGCCAGGATTAACCTGTCCGAGGTGCTGGAGGTGTTCGCCCGCCAGGGCTATGAGATCACCGTCCTCCCCACCCAGAAGCGGGGGGACGCCGCCGCCGCCGCCCGGGATCGGGGTCCGAACTATGACCGCGTCGTGTGCTGCGGCGGGGACGGCACCCTGAACGAGACCGTCCGGGGCCTGCTGGACCTCCCCCGGGAGCTGCGGCCCGTGCTGGGCTACATCCCCGCGGGCACCACCAACGACTTCTCCCGCACCCTGGAGCTGCCCAAAACCCCGGCGGAGCTGGCGGAGACGGCGGGGGCCGGGACCCTCCGGGCCATCGACGTGGGCCAGGCCTGCGGCCAGCCCTTCACCTACGTGGCCGCCTTCGGGCTGTTCACCGACGTGTCCTACTCCACCCCCCAGGCCAACAAAAACCTGCTGGGCCACTTCGCCTATGTGCTGGAGGGGGCGGGCAAGCTGGCCAATATCCCCAGCTACCACATGAACGTGACCTCCGCGGAGGGCCATGAGGCGGAGGGGGATTTCATCTACGGCATGGTGGGCAACACGGTGTCGGTGGGGGGGCTGGTGAACCTGCCGCGGGACAAGGTGCTGCTGGATGACGGCAGGTTCGAGGTCATCCTCATCCGCCGCCCCGAGAACGGCAGGGACTGGCAGTCCATCCTCACCGCCCTCACCACCCTGGAGCTGGCGGAGGACGGGGCCGTCCTGGGCTTCTCCGCCGCAGATGTCACCTTCTCCTGCGATCAGAGCGTGGCCTGGACGGTGGACGGCGAATTCGGCGGCGAGCAGGAGACCACCCGCGTCCAAAATCTACCCCGGGCTCTGACCATGGCCTGCGGGACGCCGGAAAAGAGGGAGCAGGAACCGGGCCGGCCCGCGCGGGACCCCTGAGTGATGGAAATATCCTCCATTTACAAACGGCCCTTTTTGTGTTAACATAATGTGACTTTTTACGGCAGTCACACCCAGGGGGACGGGGTCCCCCGCGTCAAAGGCAGGAGGAACCTATGAAAAAATTTGGCAGGCGGTGCGCCGCGCTCACCGCCGCGCTGGCGCTGGGCCTTTCCCTGGCCCAGCCGGTCCGGGCGTCCGAGGCCCTGGGCTCCGAGGTCTCCCAGTGGTCCGCACCCCTGGGAACCGGGACCACCCTCACGGGGCAGAGCCTCTGGTCGGCGTCCAAAAGCGACCTGCGCACCGAGCACTATGTTACATACACCCCCAACGGCACAGTCAAGCCGGTGGTGTTCAGCGGAGCCTTCGTGGCCAGCACCAACACGGTGGAGTCCGCCGCCGCCCAGCTGGCCGAACGCGGCTGCCGGGTGGTGGCCGCCGTCAACGGCGGCTTCTTCAACACCGACGGCACCGCCGTGGGTATGCTGATGACGGACGGGGTGCTGCGCTCTCTGGATGTGGAAAACTACACCCTGCTGGGCTTCACCGGCGACGGCCGGGTGTTCATCGACGAGAGCACGCCCGTCATGACCGCCTCCTGGGTGGGGACGGAGACCGTGCTCCCACCCTCCCCC
>CAJTLI010000100.1 GCA_910577525.1 uncultured Oscillospiraceae bacterium
GGGGTGCGCCGCCCTGGGCCTGGCGGGGGTGGCCCGGCTGGAGGGCCGGGTGCGGGACCTGGGGGCGCTGGCGGCTGGACTGGACGCCATGGAGCGGGAGCTGGGCTGGCGGCTTGCTCCGCTGCCCGATGCGCTGGAGACGGCAGGACGGGCGGCGGGAGGGGGCGCGGCGCGCTTTTTCGCCCAGTGCGCCGGGGCCGCCCGGGAGGGCGGACGGGCCTTCCAGGAGCTCTGGCGGGACAGCCTGGAGGCGGCTCCCCTCCGGCTGGCGGAGGGGGACCGGGCGCTTTTGCGCCGGCTGGGCCAGGTGCTGGGCCGGTATGACGCGGACAGCCAGCGGCGGGCCCTGGCGGAGGCTGTGGCGGAGCTGCGGGCCCTCCGGGCGGAGGCGGCGGAGGACCGCCGCCGTCTGGGCCGGGTGTACGGCGTGCTGGGGGTGGCCGGGGGGCTGCTCCTGGTGATCCTGCTGATTTGACTACATAAGGAAGCGCTGATTAAATTCGTCTGCGGCATCCTGCTAAAATTTTGCGCCATCATTTTGCTGCGGTTTCTTGAAATAAACACAATGATTCCTGCGAAACCGCGCCGCATCCTGACGCAAAATTTCTT
This sequence comes from uncultured Oscillospiraceae bacterium, assembly GCA_910577525.1. Classification (GTDB taxonomy): domain Bacteria; phylum Bacillota; class Clostridia; order Oscillospirales; family Oscillospiraceae; genus Enterenecus. Next base: position 610 of record CAJTLI010000100.1, read on the forward strand.
CGCAGCTTGCTCTTGCCGGTTTAATCAGTCCTTTCTATAGGAGGACGGACAATGAACGTGGACCTGATTTTTCGGATTGCCGCCGTGGGGATTCTGGTGTCGGTGCTCAACCAGGTGCTCACCCGGTCAGGCCGGGACGAGATGGCCACCATGACCACCCTGGTGGCCCTTGTAGTGGTGCTGATGATCGTGGTGCAGCAGATCAACGACCTGTTCCAGCTGGTCAAGGAGCTGTTCGGGCTGTGAGCGAGGCGGTGAAAATCGCGGCGGCGGCGGTGGCGGCGGCGCTGTGCGCCGTGGTGGTGCGCCGGCAGTCGCCGGAGATCGCCCTGGTCCTGGGGGTGGGGGGCTGCGCCCTGGTGGTGCTGTACTGCTCCGGCGCGCTGAAGTCGGTGATGGAGCTGGCGGACAAGCTGGCCCAGGCGGGGGGCCTGTCCCCCCAGGTGATAGAGCCGGTGATGAAGACGGCGGGCATCGCCATCGTCAGCCGCCTGGCGGCGGACTTCTGCAAGGACGCCCAGGAGGGGGGGCTGGCCTCGGCGGTGGAGCTGGCCGGGACGGCGCTGGCTCTGGCGGCGGCGCTGCCCCTGGTGTCCATGGTGCTGGACCTGCTGGTCCAGCTGCTGTAGGCGGGACCGGCGCGCTTTTTACACATGTGGACGACGGAAGGAGGCGGGGCGCATGGGAAAGGCGTGGGCTGTCCTGCTGGGGCTGGCGCTGCTGGCGGGCGGGTGCCTGCCGGCCCGGGCCGTCACCGGCCGGGAGGCGCTGGAGCGCCAGGAGGAGCTGGTGAAGGTGGACGAGCTCCAGCGCTCGGCGCGGGAGAGCGGGGGCACGGCGGAGTACGGCGCCACGCTGGACGAGGGGCTGGAGAACCTGGTGGACACAGGGGTCCGGGAGCTGGGCGGCGCGCTGCGCACAGGGGCCCGGTCCGGGGCGCTGCTGCTGGTGATTCTGCTGTTCTGCGCCCTGGCGGAGCCGCTGAGCCTGGGGACGGGGAAGGAGGGCGTGCGGGCGGTGCCGCTGGCGGGGACGCTGGCGGTGGCGGCGGTGGCGGTGGCGGACGTGAACGCCCTTTTGGGCATGGGAAGGGGGACCATCCAACAGATGTCCTCCTTCGCCGACGCCCTTCTGCCCACGGTGGCGGCGGTGACGGCGGCCACGGGGGCGGTAACGGGGGCGGCGGCCCGGCAGTTTGCTGCGGCGCTGTTCTCCAACCTGCTCATTGACCTGATCAACGGCCTGCTGGTGCCGCTGCTGTACGGCTATATCGCCGCCTCCGTGGCCCAGGCGGCGCTGGGCAGGGAGGAGCTGAAGCGGGTGGCGGATCTGCTGAAGTGGGCGGCCACCACCATATTGACCGTGGTGATGATCGCCTTTGTCAGCTACCTCACCGCCAGCGGCGTGGTGGCGGGCACGGCGGACGCCGCCACGGTGAAGGCGGCGAAATTCGCCATCTCCGGGGCCATCCCGGTGGTGGGCGGCATTTTGTCCGACGCGTCGGAGACGGTGCTGGCCTCGGCGGGGGTGCTGAAGGGGACGGTGGGGGTGTTTGGCATGGTGACGATTCTGGGCATGTGTCTGGTGCCGCTGCTGCGGCTGGCGGCCCACTACCTGGTCTATAAGCTGGCGGCGGCGCTGTCCAGCGCTATGGGCGGCGGCGCGCCCTGCGCGCTGGTGGACCGTCTCAGCTCCGCCTTCGGGCTGGTGCTGGGGATGACGGGGGCCTGCTGCCTGCTGCTGCTCATTACCTTGGTGTCCTGCGTGTCGGTGACTGCGGTATGATGGGGCTTGTGCGGCAGTGGCTGCTGGGGGTGACGGCCACGGCCCTGGCGGTTGCTCTGGCGGAGGCCCTGGCCCCCGAGGGGGGCGCCAAGCGGGTGTGCCGCCTGGCGGGGGGGCTGGCCCTGCTGCTGGCGGCGGTGGGCCCGGCGGCAGGGGTGCTGAACGGCGGCACCCTGGTCCAGGCGGCGGAGGGTTGGCGGGAAGAGGCCCAGCGCTATGAACTGGAGCTGGAGGAACAGAACAGCGCCCTCTATCTGGCTATCATAGAGGAGGAGACCGCCGCATATGTTATGGACAAGGCGAGAGAGCTTGGCTTTGAGTGCGCGGTGGAGGTGACCTATGGCTATGACGGAGACGGCGTGCCCTGCCCCTGGGAGATCGCCGCCCGGGGCGCGTGGACACAGGAGCAGCGCTCCAAACTGGAGCGGCTGCTGGAGGAGGAGCTGGGCGTGCCCGCCCAGCGGCAGTTCTACGACGAGGAGAGACAGCCATGAAATTCCAGTGGAAGCCGCCGGGGGCGGAACAGGTGTGGAAGGCGCTGGACAAATACAAGTACGTGCTCATCCTGCTGGCGGCGGGGCTGCTCCTGCTGCTGTGGCCCGTGGGAGGGGAGGAGCAGGCCCGGCAGAGCGCCCCGGCCGCCGCTTCGGAGGAGTTCGACGTGGCCGCGCTGGAGGAGAAGCTGTCCCAGACCCTTTCCCAGGTGGAGGGGGCGGGGAGGGTGACTGTGACGCTGGCGGTGAAGAGCGGCCTGGAGCAGGTGCCTCTCACCGACCGCTCCGCCTCGGTGACGGAGCGGGGGAACAGCGTGGAGGAAAAGACGGTGGTGATCGACACGGGCTCGGGCAAGGAGGTCGTGGTGCGGGTGCGGCGCGCGCCGGTGTTCCAGGGCGCGGTGGTGGTGTGCCAGGGCGGGGACCGGGCGGAGGTGCAGCTGTTGCTGACCCGGGCGGTGTCGGCGCTCACCGGGCTGGGCGCGGACCGGATCACGGTGTGCAAAGGAAGCGCGTAGCCGTCGTGAGCGCGCCGGCCGCTTTACGGCAGGACAAAAAGGGTGCGACACCCCAGACTTTGAATTTTGGGAGGACAGGATCATGAGTGTGTGGAAACGAAACGCGGTCGTAGTGGCCATTGTGCTGTTTGTAGGGGCGGCGGTGTACCTGAACTGGTCCTACGGCAGGGAGGCGTCGGCCAACGGCGGCGGTCAGGGCGGCAGGCTGCTGGGTCAGGCGGCCCTGGTCAACGGAGAGGACGGCGAGCCGGCGGGGGCCGCGGTCAGCGGCCAGCCCTCGGCCAGCCCCAGCGCCGACCCCAG
>CAJTLI010000101.1 GCA_910577525.1 uncultured Oscillospiraceae bacterium
TATTTGGGCTACCATCCGCGCTTAACTCGTGTAAACACTATCTAGCTTGATAATTTCATGTAAAAAATTCATTTTGCCTCTTGATTTTTATTGGACGATGTGGTAATATACATACGGCTCACAGGAAATAGAGCATATCCGGGTGTGGCGAAGTTTGGTATCGCGCTTGACTGGGGGTCAAGAGGCCGCAGGTTCAAGTCCTGTCACTCGGACCAAGTTCATGTGGTGAAAATGCTATCTTGCCCGTCAAGCCAGTGTTTTCAACGCATTCGCGGCCCTCGGAAAGTGAAATCCGAGGGCCGCGAAATTTTGCTATCCGCAAGCTGTTTTCCCAAACAGGAGGGTCTCGCACTCACACGCCCACCTTCCTGCATTGCCCTCCCGCAAACCTGCCCCGCAAAGGACAAAGAAATTTTATGCGCTTTTGACGCCACTCCAATGGCCCAGGCAGGGCCGAAAGGAGCGGCGTTTTTTTGTCCTCTGAACTGTTGCCAGCGGATTCCCAATTCCGGCAAATTGGCCATCTGCTGATTTAGTGGTCATGCCCAGTTTGAAGCCCTGTTATTTGTTGGTTCTGATAATGGCTTTCTCAAGAAAGTTCGTCTATGCTGGTTCCAGTCAAATGAAGGAGGCAGCATCATGAAAGCACAAAAGGATTTACATACCCACCGCGCCCAAAACGAATGCACTGCGGCAGAGGCCAACGAAGAACCATCCGAGTACCGGCTCACCTGCGATTTACGCCGGAAAGACCTGGAATGGCTCAGGCCGCTCCTTGATGGGGCGGGGTTCAGCTATTCCATTTCCAGATCCCTCAAAAATGTCCCAAACGAAGTACAGCCCCTGTTCCGGTTCGAGCTGTTCTTTGATGGTACATATCAAGGCGTTGGATTTCTGCAAGGGCTGGATGATATGTGCGAACCAGCTGCATACCGCAGGCTGATGAAACCCTTCAAGGACAGCCTGCCGGTGCCGATGAACCTCGACCAACCCAGCAGCTTCTGGTTCACAGAAAAGGGGCTGCAAAAATTCGGGGACGCCATTGATGAAATCAATCGGTACGCAAGCGGAACAGGCTGGGACATTCGATGCATGGTACTTTGGGTGCATGAGATGAATTATATCTACCAGGACGAGTACCAAATTGCGCTGGGACCCGAATTTATAGACCCCGATGGTTTTGCACCTTTCTCCCATGCATCTGAACTGATGAATTTTGAACCTGAACAAGCAGCGAAAGTGATAACTCCCCCCAACAAAGGCCGTGATCATTCCCACCATTGGGATGGTCGCGGCACATTTATTTAATGAAAGGAAGCGTTCCTCATGATTATGAAAGCAGAAGTCAGCAGCAAGGCCCACCCGGAGTACGGGCAAGCCACGATCCCCCTCCCGATTCCGGACAGCCAGTACGACAGCGTCATTGATCTGCTGGAGGCCATGGATATCGGCTCCCCCACCGCCCAGGACTGTCGGGTAGACGGGCTGGACACCGAGTACCCCATCCTCAACCGGCTGGTGGCGCAGAGCGTCAACGTGGACGAGCTGGACTATCTGGCCAAGCGGCTGGACAGCTTCTGTGCAGGTGAGAAGGAAAAGTTCCAGGCCATGGCGTCCAAGCTGTGCCTGTCCGACATCAAGGATTTCATCAACCTGACGTTTTGCTGCCAGCAGGCCACGGTCATCACCGACTTCTCCAGGCTGGAGCAGATGGGGAAAGACCATGCCCTGGCCATCAACGGCGGCTCCATGCCGTTTGAGGAGTTCAAAGAGGTGGACGGCCTGTCCGTGGCCCTCGACCTGATCCAGGGTGGGGCCGGGGTGATCACGCCTTATGGCGTGGTGTACGACAACGGAATGAAGCTGGAGCCGCTCTATGATGGGCGGCATTTTCCGGCATACCCCTATAAACCGCCCCTCATGATGGTCTCGATCAACTCCGGGCCAGAGGGCACAGCCACCGGCTACCTCTATCTGCCCTGCCCGGACAAGCAGATCCAGCGGACGCTGGAGCGGGCGGGGAGCGGCCCGGAGGGCTTCCAGATGGAGGCTGTCACAGACGACCTGACCCCGCAGGTCTCCGCCGTCGTCAGCCTCACCTGTGATGGTTTGGAGAATCTCAATGGGCTGTGTCGGGCGGTCGAACCTCTTTGCATAGCAGAGAGGAAAAAGCTGGACGCGGTGGTGCAGCTGGCCCAGCCCAAGTACGCCAGCGAGGTGCGCCAGCTGGCGGAGAACCTGGATCAATTCGACTTTGTGCCCAAATCGGACAGCCCCGGGGCGGACAGCGCGCTCACTGAACTGGGCTATGTGTCCTACCACGGCAGCCTGACGCTGGAGGAATTGATGATGGACGATCCCGCGGAACAGCATCAGCGGGATCAGGCGATGGGAGGGATTTGACATGATCCTGTGTGTTTCCCAAGAATACTACGGCGAGAGCGTGCCCATCCCCTTCCCCGCCACGGCGGAGGAGGTGCGGGAGGAGCTGGGCAAGCTGGACACTGGCAGCCAGCCGCTGTTCATCCGTGGCGATGGCCCTGTGTGGCATTTTGAGGACCGGCTGGATCCTGCCGTGCTGTACCAGGAAACCGGCGTGGAAAAGCTGAACCGGCTGGCCGGACTGGTGGACGCCATGGATCTGGACGCCCAGAAAGTTTTTGCGGGGGCGCTCCGGGCGGAGAGCGTCAACGGCCTGGATGATATCCTGGACATCGCCTCCAGCCTGGGCCGATATGAGTTCATCGAGGGCGTCACCTCGGACAAGGAGCTGGGCGGCTGGCTGGTGGAGCATGGGCAGGCAGGGGTGGACTTTCCCAAGGAGGTCTGGCCCTACCTGGACTACGCAGGGATCGGCGCGGCCTATTACGCCGGCCACGGCGGGGCATACACGCCCAACGGCTATGTGAAGCGCCGGGAAGTGGTTCAGACGCAGAAAAAGACAGACCGCCCAGCCTTCGCCCTCACGCTGGCCTCCCCCACCGACGCCGTCAGTCTTGACCTCCCCGCCTCAGATGATGAACTGGAACAGGCGAAAAGGGCGCTGGGGCTGGACGATCTGGACAGCGCGGCCATCAGGGATGTGGAGATCGGCTACCCCTGGGCGCACCTGCTGCCCAGGGATGCCATCACCCTGGAGGACGCCAGCGTCCTGGCTGAGTGCGTCCAAGGGATGACGAGGGAAGATCTGAGGGTGTTTGGCGCGGTGCTGGAGGTGGAGGAGCCCCGTTCTTTTCATTAGGCTGGCACCATCGTCATGGATATCGACGACTACAGCTGGTGAGCAGCAATGAGCGGGAATACGCCTTCGCCGCCCTGGGGTATGCCGGGGCAGGGGATGAGATTCTGGAGATGCTGGACGGTTTCACCGATTTTGACGCCCTGGGACGGTCTGAGATGGAGGCGGACGGCGTAAGGGAAACCAGCTTCGGCAGTGTGCGCCGCCTCAGCGCCCCCTGGCCCCGGCAGGAGCCGGAATTGGGTCAGACGATGGGCTGACCCTATACATTAAAAATGGAAAGGAAACTGTCAACGCCAATCTGAAATTGTAAGAAAACGCCGAAGAAATTTTGTAGTTTTT
>CAJTLI010000102.1 GCA_910577525.1 uncultured Oscillospiraceae bacterium
TACATCTCCGGGAACTCCATGCCCGTATCGGCGGTCAATACCACGTCGATGGGCATATCCTGTTCGATCATCAGCAGAAGCATGGCTGTCGAGTCCTTACCTCCTGAGAGGGAAACGGCGTGGTAGCTGCCCTCTATGGGCTTCTTGCCGTCAGCGTTCATGTCCCCGCCCCCTCTCCGGGTCGGGCCTTTCGTTGTAGGGCCGCAAGCCGTCCTCGCAGGGGACATATAACTGTCCGTTCTCCGCACAGCGGAAAATGTCACAGTCTTTTACCGTGGACGCTTCATAAAAGCCGCCGTGGGAGTAGGCGAACTCGCCGGGGAATAGGTCTGTCTCCGCTTCCTGCCCTATGCGGGACAGCGGTATTCGGCGGTGGTATTGGCCCTGCGGTTCAAACTGCCGCTCCGGGATAAAGTACAGCCCGCCGTACTCAAAGGGTGTATGCTCCATAGCCGGTTCCTCCTTGTCCAAAAATTTACACCGCCCTGTGTCCAGCGGACAAAGAGCGGTGTATGTATGGAGGAACACTTTATTTTCAGGCCATCAGTTTTATCAGAAGTTCGTTCACCGGGGCGGCGTCCCGGCCCTGGGCGGTCAGCTTGTTCCGCCAGCCCAGCAGGTACTCCCTCAAACGCCGGTATTCCTTATCCGTCAATTCAAGATAGACCTTCTTTTCCCGTTTGAACATTTGAAACAGCTCCTTTCTCTATCCCAATAGTACAAGAAAAAAGAAACGGTTTCAAATGTGCGAATGGGTATGTAAGTGGCCCGCTGTGCGGGCCACGGGGATGGTGCTTAATACCCCGTCCGGGGGAGGGTCGTGGGAGGTGCGTAGACCTTCGTCACCCAGCGGGTGGTCGCCATGATCCACTGTCCGTTGTAGACGCCGCCCACGTCCGCCTGATTGACGAACTGACTGCCACCCTTGGCCCAGGACACAACGGTGCAGTCAATTTTGGGGGCTTCCACCTGCCGGAAGTTGGCGGGCACGACGCCGAACACGAACATCACTTCCGTGACGTACTCGTTGGACGCCAGCCGCAGGGCCACGGGGGACGCCTCCAGCACATAGTTCTGCTGGGTGTTCAGGCTGTCCGCCAGCACACGGTAGTCGGCCCCGGAGAGATTGGTCTTGTAAACGATCTTGTAGCTGCCAGCGGCATTGTAGGTGCCGGTGGTGATCTTCGCCAGCCGTACCGCCTCCACGGGCAGGGTATCGCGCCAATAGAAGGACGTGAGCGCCGTGGTGGAGTTGTTGGCGATGTTGGAGAAGGTGTAACGGATGTTCTGACCGGGCATGACCTCTTTATAGCCGGATTTTTCAATGGCTACGTTGGTGTAAAGGCTCTTGTTGGTCATGGCCGCTTTGACGATCTGCCCAGCGTGTTCGATCTCCACGTCAATGGGGGTCTTGTCCAGGGCGTAGAAGTCCGCCGCCTGGGATTCCACCACCTTGTACCGGCCCAGGGGCAGGGGCTTGGACACAGCCACGCCGTTCTTGTCGGTGCGGATAGTATCGACAAGGTTCCCGGTGCGGTAGTGGTAGACCTCAAACACGGTGCCGGGGATGGGGGTGCCAGCGGGCCAGCCGTTCATGCTGTTGTAGTCGGCGCTGGTCTTGGTGATCTGAATTTGCCCGGTGACGGCGGTGTTTTTCCAGGTGATGGTGGTACAGCCGCCGTACTCCACATAGATGGTCTTGGGCTGGGTGTCCAGGATATAGCCTTCCGCGCACTCGATCTCCCGGATGGTGTACTTGCCGTCCGCAAGCCCGCCGTCCACATAGACATACCCCTCATTGTCGCTCTCATAGGTGCCCACGGGGTTGCCCTTGGCGTCGGAAAGCAGGAATTTCACGCCGAAAATGCCCTTGCCGGTCACGCTGTCGATCTTGTGGATGATGGCGCTGCCGGTCTGCCGGTTGGTGATCTCCAGGGTGGCGGTGCCGCCGTCCTTCACCTCGATCTGATAGGGCTGGCTGTCCAACTGATAGCCCTTGGCCGCTTTCAGCTCCGTCACCTGATACCAGCCCTTTTCCGCTTCGGGCAGGGAAATGACGCCGGAGCGGTCGGTGGTGTAGGTGCCGATGATCTCCCCGTTGAGCTTGCGGATTTCAAACTGGACGCCGCTGATACGCTCCCCGGTTTCCTCGTCTGTCTTGATGATGGTCAAACCGCCCACCTTTGTGTTGTAGACGGTAATGGTTTGGGTGTCGCTGGCGTTCACCTTGACGGTCTGCGTCTTGGTGGCCTCGTCCATCACATAACCGGGCAGGGGCTTGGTTTCCGTGATGACCAGGGTGCCCACCACGCCGGAAATGCGGATTTCGCCGTTGGCGTCGGTCTTGTAAAGGCCCTTGCTGGACAGGTGGCCGTAGTCGTCGTCCAGGTAGGAGCCGTCCGCATAGGTGATCTGGAACTCCACCCCGGCCAGCGGTTCGTTGGTCTGCTTGTCCAGCTTCTTCACCACGATGGTGCCCTGCTTGGCGTTGTAAAAACGGAGGGTCTGAACTTCACCTGCCTTAATCAAAATGGATTTAGGCTGGCCGTCCAGCACATAGCCCTCCAACGCCTTGACCTCCCGTGCGGTAACGGTGGTGCCGGGGGTCAGGTCGTTCAGAACGATGCGCCCGTTCTCGTCGGTGATGAACTCGCCGTTGCTGTTGCCCACAACGGCCCCGCTGGAGTCTGTCACAAGGAACGTGACGCCTTTCAGCGGTGTGGTGGTGCCCTCAATATACTTCTCAATCACAAGGGTCGTGCTGGGTGTGTTGGTAAAATGGAGGGTCTGGGTGTCGTTGGGGTTCACCACCACCGTCTGCGTCCGGGTGGCCTCGTCGATGGTGTAGCCGGGAATGGTGGCCGTTTCCGTCACCACCAGCGTACCAACAACGCCGTTGATGGTGATTTTGCCGTCCTTGTCAGTAAAATACAAGCCGTTGCTGCTGATCTGTCCGTTTTCAGCGGGTACAAACTCCCCCGTGGAGGTGGTCACTTTGAACGTGACGCCCTTTAAGGGCTTGCCGGTGAGGGCGTCCCGTTTGTCGATGACCAGCGTCCCGGCCTTGGAGTTTTTCACAACGACGGTCTGCGTGTCGCCGCCCTGCCCGATGACAACATTGGTGCTGGCCCTGTCCATCACATAGCCTGTCGGGGCCTTGATCTCATTCAGTACATAAGCGCCGGGGGCAAGGTTGGTGATCTTGATTTCCCCCTGTGCGTCCGTTGTAAAAATCCCGTTCTGTGTCAGGGTGCTGGTGCCGATCACACCGTCCAGCCCCACTTCACACCCTGCCGCCGTGGTCACTCTAAACTCTGCGCCGGGGAGAGGCTGGCCGGTGGAGCTGTCCCGTTTCTGGATGATGATGGCCCCTTTCGGCTGGTTTTTGAATGTCAGGCTGACGGTGCGGCCCTCCTTGATCTGCGCCGTTTGAGATTGGGTGTCGAGGATAAAGCCAGCGGGGGCGCGGGTTTCCGTCACCACCACACTCTTGCCGGGGGTCA
>CAJTLI010000103.1 GCA_910577525.1 uncultured Oscillospiraceae bacterium
CTCCATATAGGTCTTTTCCGAGCGCAGGACGATGATCTTGACCCCCATCCGGTCCAGCCTGGGAATGGCGGTATCGTAGATGAAGTCTCGATGCTCCGGCACCTCGCCGGAGATGCCCTTGTCGAACATCACTTCGCAGTAGACCGCCTCATCCAGAGGCTCCCCATGCTCTTTCGCTAACAAAATGGTGGCCAGCGAATCTTTCCCGAATGAGCATGAGGCGATAAACTTGGGCCGCTCCACTGTCACCGCTCCTGTCTGGGCGCTTTCTTCTTGGAAGCGGTCTTTTGGCCAGACTTATCCTTTGCCGGAGACTGCTTCTGTGCCTTGTCCTTTGGGCCGAAGATCGCATCCTCCAGCCGATCCAGCCACGTCATGTCCGCTTCCTCAGCTTTACATTCGATTTTCCTGATCTTACAGCCAAACTCCTCCAGCGCCTCCTGAACACACTGTACACTGTAGGTGGAGAAGCTCTCCGCTTCAGCCTCGTTTTCGTCATGGCAGTGAAAGGTATATTCCAGATGCACCATACGGCCATTAAAGCGGAAATTGAGATCGCTGGAGACATAGCCGCTGCCCAAGGTGTTGTCCTTCTCATAGACTTCCTTAACGTGCTGCACAAATTGCTTCTGCACATCCGGGAGAAGCAGCATATTGAATTCGCCAGAACCGTCAAAGTCGAGACGGAAACTCACTTTAGTCTGAACATCATAATCCATTCCGTCATCCATTGGAGCGGTCACCTCCCACAGCGTCCACCAATACGGCGGCCCGGTCCGTCTGCTCCCAGGGGGCGTCTTGGTGAGTGAAGTGGCCATAGTTGCAGAACCGGGCGAAGATGGGCCGGTCCAGCCCCAGGGCGGAGATCATCCCGGCAGGAGTCAGGTCGAATACAGCCCGGACGGACTGCTCCAGCACAGGCTCCGGGTACTTCCCGGTCTGGTGGGCGTCGATGTCCACCGCCACCGGCTCGGCCCTGCCGATGGCGTAGGCGAGGCTGACGGTGCAGCGTTCCGCCAGACCAGCGGCCACGATGTTCTTGGCGATGTACCGGGCCATGTAGGCCCCGCTGCGGTCCACCTTACTGCCGTCTTTGCCGGACAGCGCCCCGCCGCCATGGGGAGCCAGTCCGCCGTAGGTGTCCGCCATCAGCTTCCGGCCCGTCAGGCCGGTGTCCGCCTCGAAGCCGCCCAGCACGAACCGCCCGGAGGGGTTGATAAAAACTTCCGTCTTGTGGTCCGGGTACAGTTCCCGCAGGCCGGGGACGATGACGTGCCGGATGATCTCCCGGCGCAGCTCGTTTATATCCTTGTCCGCGTCATGCTGGCAGGAGACCACCACCGCGGCGATCCGATAGGGCTTGCCGCCCTGGTACTCCACGGACACCTGGGCCTTGCCGTCCGGCCCCAGGCCCTGGATGGTCCCGGTTTTCCGGGCGTTGGTCAGCAGCAGGGTCAGCCGGTGGGCCAGCACCACGGGCAGGGGCAGCAGCTCCGCCGTCTCCGAACAGGCAAAGCCATACACGATGCCTTGGTCGCCGGCGCCCATCTGGGTGTCCTGAGCCACAGCGCCGGCGATATCGCCGCTCTGGTCGTGGGTGATGACCTCCACCTCATAGTCCGATCCATAGCCGTTTTCCCGAACAGTCTGGCAGACGATGGCCGGGATGTCCGGCAGCTCGGCGGCGGTGATCTCCCCGGCCACGATAATCTTCCCGGCGGTGGCCATGACCTCGCAGGCCACACGGGCGGCGGGGTCGTTCTGTAAACAGGCGTCCAGAACGCTGTCGGCAATGGTGTCGCACAGCTTGTCCGGGTGGCCCTCGGTGACCGACTCGGCGGTCAGGATGCAGTTATCTTTCATAACAGTTTCCTCTTTTCTTCTTTTGGTCAGATTTTTCTTGCTGGATCTGCTCCCGGCACTGGGGCAGATCGAAGCCCAGGGACAGGATGTCCTTGTCGGACATGGCCAGGGCCTCATGAAGAATGTCGTACAGCTCGGCGCTGTCGTGCTGCTCCCCCATGTAGCTGATGATGGCGTCCATCAGCTCCTGCTGGGGTTCCAGTGCGTCGGCCACATTGGCCAGTGCGTCGGCGTAGCCGTGGAGCCATGCGGCGTTGTAGCTGTCCTGGTTTGGCTCCCGGCTGGCGCGGACGCGGGCCAGCTCGGCGGAGGCGGCCACCGCCCCGATGCTGGACAGGTCATAATTGGGCATAGGTTCCCTCCTGAAAAAGAGGGGGGACGGCGTTCACCGTTCCCCCCTGGACTTGGGCTTTTTCTTCTTTTCCACAGCGGTTTCCCGGCTGGGCTGCTCCTTGACGGCGGTGACGATCATCACGTTGTCATAGAGATCCTTGTATCGCTGGATCTGTTCGTCTGTCAGAGAAACAAAATGCTCCCCGCTGACACCAGCCATGAAAAATGTCCCGCATACGATGTCATAGGGCAGGCCGCTCTCATCCATCAGCGGACGGTTATAGGGCAGATCCAGGTTTCGGCCCTCCTCGTTGCAGATCACAGCCACCTCCTCCTGGAAGGGATACACAGCTTGGATGTATCCGCCCACGAGGGCCTGCATGGCCTCCATGGTGTCGGGGATCTCCCGCACCTCGCAGGGCTTCATCGGTTCCACCACTAAAATTTTCATGATCGTTCACCTCGATTTTTCTTCTTTTTTACCTTCTTTCGATAGGTATAGTTGAAATCCGGCCTGGGCAGGTCCGCCCTCATCTGATCGGCTTGGTAGCAGAAGATGTGAAATTTCCCCTTTTGAGGGAAAAGCCGCAAATGATAGCGGTACCGCTGGGTGTCGATGCGGAAAGCGTAGAAGGTCTGCCTGCCGGACATCCGCGCCTGGGGATGCTCCTGGCAGAATTGCCGCATAGACTGGAAATTTTTCAGCGGTCCGTCACGCCGCAGCGTTTCAACCATATCCCGCAGTTCCGTATCAAAAGCGGGGGATTTCAGGGCATCGTTTCCCCTGATCCAATCGGTTGTTGTCCCGTTGCCGTCAAACACACCCCGCAGGCAGCCCACATGGGCGGCCTCCTGGAGCTTGGTCGTGAACAGCGGAGAGACATCGTCCTCCGGCACATCGAAAAACGGATATTTTTCACCGATCATGGTACTTGTTCCTGTCTTTTTTGGGGTCCCGCGCCGGTGTTTGGGGAACAGGCGGACGCTCCTGTTCCCGGTCCATCTCCCGCAGCATCTTCAGTGTGTCCCGGAAAGCCAGATACCGCTGGATCTGCCGGGGGTCATCTGTCAGGGTGCGGACCGTCTCCCACAGGGGACTCCCGTGGTGGCTGACATCCTCCTGCACAACGAGGGCAGGGTGGTCCCCGCCCTCGTCCAGCATGACCCGCTGATCCCGGCACTCCTCCGCGTGGCTGTAGAGGCCGTAGGCCACGCCAATGACCTTCATGGCCTCCAGCGCGTCCACGGTGGTATAGACGCTGCCGGTGCTGATATGCACCTCGCCGGTCAAAGCGATTTTTT
>CAJTLI010000104.1 GCA_910577525.1 uncultured Oscillospiraceae bacterium
GATGCTTTGGGAGTTCGAGCGGGGGATCTGCTGAACGCCACCCTGCCCCCAACGAAATGAGAACAGCGCCTTGCCAGTGGCAGGGCGTTGTTTTGCCTCTATGCCGCCTCTCCGCCATAGAGATCATGGTTGACCTGGGCGGCGTAGTGGTTCTCAATCGTGGCCGGGGCGTTATACAGCACGGTCAGCAGGTACTGCTTCATGTTCCGTACCTGGGTGGTGTTCTCCCGGAGGCAGTCGAACACGAAGCGGATATGTTCCCCGTCCAGCTTCAGCAGCCGGGACTTCACCACCGCCTGGGGGAAGTCGTTCCCAGCCACCCGGATATTTTTCTTTTTGGAGCAGACCGCCTCCACCATCAGCTCCACCATCTCGTCCAACTGTGCGGCGTCATAGGGATGCTCCCGCACGAAATCGTCATAGCCGATGTTCTCCCGGATCAGCCCCCGATAGGTGTCCATCTCGCCTTTGCTCATACTGCCGCGCCTGCTCCGCTTCCTTCCCTTCGCTTCAGACGGCTGTGCCGCCGCAGGCGTCATGGAAGGGGCAGAAGGGAAAGGAAATGATTCCGTACTTACTGAGTCAGTTATTGATTTCTCTTTTTTTACTGGGTCTTTATTTATTTGCGTTGGATTTCCCGTCTGCGTGGAACCCGTAGACGGATTCTCCGTTGTCGGGTTTTCCGGCAACGGCTGGGCCGATGACGGCCCTTCCAGCGGCGGCTCGTGAGAAGCGGGATACTCCCGGATGATGTACTCGTTGCTGCCGAATTTCCCGGCCTTGTCGGTGGTCTGGTGGCGCTGGACATACCCAGCTTTCTCCAGTTCCACCACGGCGGCCCGGATGGCGTCCTTGCCCTCCAAGCTGATCCGGGCGAGGCCAGCCAAGGTATAATCCCAATTTTCCGGGAGACTGAGCATCATGGACAGCAGGCCCTTGGCTTTGAAGGAAATCGTCTTGTCCCGCAGGTGATAGTTGCTCATGACGGTGTAATTGTTGGTACGCTCCACGCGAAAAACTGCCATAGTATTTCACTCCTTATAAAAATTGAGCGGCGGAGAAAATGCTTCTCCGCCGCTTGCGATTGACAAGGTTTTACTGTTTAGTTGTAAATGGGACAGCCATAGCCCCAGATCTCGTAATGGCCCACACTGTAGCTGCGCTGGCGGCAGCTATCGCTTGTATTGCCCTCCACGGTGTAGACCACTCCATTCTCCACCCGTTCCACGATGCCTACATGGTCAGGTACATCGTCCTGCGGCCCGGAGCCGCCTTTTTCGTTCCAGTCAAAAAATATCAGGTCTCCAGGACGTGGCTCATAGTCGCCATCCTGCCACTGGCCCCGGTCTTTAAACCAATTAGAGCCGCCTGTGCATCCGGCGAACTTGGGGATCACCCCGGCGTCAATGTAGCCGCACTCGTTGGCGCACCAGCTCACGAAGCAGGCGCACCACTCCACCCGGCTGTTGAAGCCGTACCAGCTCCAGTAGGGCTGGCCGCCCACGTTGCCCACCTGGGACAGCGCCACGGCCACGATCTCGCCGCTGGAGCCGTAGAGGAGGGTATTCCACATATCACGGGTGGCCGCTGCCAGCAGCTCGTCCAGGGCGGCATTCTGCTGATCCGTGAACGCATAAAACACCCGCATATCGTCCGGCGTCCTGGGCGTGACCGTGATGGTCAGTACCTTCTCCGTCCAGGCTTCAGTCTCACCCTCGGCAGGATATTCTACCTCTGTCTCAGCCGTAGTAATTTTGGTCATGTCCCAGAACACTGTCCGCAGCTTCTCCACTGTAGCCGTGTCCAGGACGGCCACAGACGCACCGTCTGATCCGCTGGCGGTCTTGGCGGCGAACACTGCGAACACATCTGCCCAGGACGGCGGGCGGCCCTGGATCTCCACCCGGTCATAGGTTCCTCCGGCCTGGAGGGCGGACAGCCTGTCCGCGTACTCGCTGTTGATCTGGGCGATCACCGCAGTGGGGGAGGCCGCGTCCGGGGAGCCACTGCCGTCCGAGAAGAAGATGCCGAAGGGCGAGGCGATGAGCAATCCGATCATGCAGATCACCAGCACCACAACGATCACCACCCAGCCCCCGGCGGCGATGGCGGCGATCAGCTCCTGCATGGCCGCAATGGCCGCTTTTATCGCCGCTGCGGTGGCTTTCGCCGTGGCCTTGGCGGTGGCTGCCGCAGCTTTTGCCGTGGCACGTGCGGTCTGTACGGCCCGCTGAGTGGCTTTTACGGTGGCCTGGGCGGATCTCTGGGCGGTCTTGACCGTCTGCTGGGCCGTTTTTGCCGTCCGCTGGGTGGTCTTGATGGCTTTTCTGGAGGAACGCTCCGCCGTTTTAATGGTCTGACGGGCGGTGCGCTCGGTGGCCTTTCGCCCGGAGCGGGCCGTTTTGATGATCGTCCGCCCGCCATCCCGCACAGGCCGGGTGTCCGGTTCTCCCGGATTTACTGGCCTGCGCACAGCCTGGGCCGGGGTGTGTCGGCCCTGCCTGCCAGCGTACTTGCGCTGGGCCGGAGCGGGAGGGGATGCAGGTTCTCCACCATTCGCCACCCGCTGGGCTTCCGCCTGTTTCATGGCTGCGGCACGGCCACGCTCCCGCACAAACTCCTGCCTGCCCTGTTTGAACGCATGGGGCGGTTGCTCCGGCGCAGGTGCAGGCTGACCTTGGATGCAGGTGTCCCTCGTCTTGATCTTCGGCAGCTCCGATCTTACCTGCGGGGCCGATCCCGCATCAGCGGGGATTTCACGGACAGTGCTTTCCCTCGTTCTGATCTGGGGCGGTTCCAATCCGGCCTGCGGCGCGGGCTGCACATCCGGGCGGGGATCATCATGTACAGTGGACTCCCTGGTTTTGATCTGCCTCTGCTTCATCCGCTCCCCAGAGTTTGGCCCAGCCCTGCCGCTATCAGCCGGCCCAGCGTTGGCGCCACTCTCCCTGGCGGAAACAGCTTCCCGTGTCTTGATCCGGGGACGCTCCCGTGGGGATGGCTCACGGGGCGAGGATTGTTCTACCGGAGCCTCTGGCGGTGGATCTGCCGGAGGTGCCTGCGTGGACGGATCTGCGGCAGTGCGCGGCTCCCCGTCCGTCTCCCGGCCCTTGGCGGACTTTTTCTTCTTCAGAAGAGCCTCCACCCCGCGCCGTGCCTGATAGGCACCACGGGCGGCGGTGTCCTCGATCCGGTCGCCGCCGTAGTCGCTGGCCTGCCCCCGCTGGGCGGTTTCCCGGAGTTGGCCCCGCAGGCGTTCCGTACCATCGTCCAGCCCACGGCGGACAAGTACCTTGGGCGCGGCCTTGACTTTTTCCTTCAATCTGCCCTTTACTGTGCGTTTTTCTTTGATTTTTGCGATACTCTCTCACCTCACTTTTGCGTTTTCCGTCATTTTATGGTACACTGTCCTCCAAAGGAGGGAGCGTCAATGGAACAGGTATACAGATGTGAATGGGTCGGCCCCGACCAGATATATATTGACTACCACG
>CAJTLI010000105.1 GCA_910577525.1 uncultured Oscillospiraceae bacterium
GGGTAATATTCCCCCTCCGGGTCCGCTATGATGATGTCGTCGTCCGGGAGGGAGAGGAACACGTTGACGATCTCCCGCTTGGCGGCGAAGCTCTTGCCGCTGCCGGGCGTGCCCAGGAACAGGCCGTTGGGGTTTTTCAGACGCTTGCGGTCCGCCATAATGACGTTATTGGAAAGGGCGTTCATGCCGTAGTAGAGGGCCGCCCCGTCCATCCGCAGCTCCTTTGTCATAAAGGGAATGAAAATCGCCGTGGAGCTGGTGGTCATGCCCCGTTGTATCTCAATGGCGTTATCCCCCAGCACCAGGGAGGACGTGAAGCCCTGCTCCTGCTGCCAGTCCAGCCGCTTCAAGGCGCAGTTGTACTTCTGAGCGATCCCGGAAATGGTGAACACGTCGTTCTCCAGCTTTTGCCGGGTGGGGGCGATATTCACTACCGTAAAGGTAAGGAGGAACATTCTTTCATTCCGGGATTGGAGGTCGGCCAGGAGGGCCGCCGCGTCCTTGGAGTAGGTAATGAGGTCCGGGGGCAGAATTTCCATATCGTACCCGGCCCGGACTGCCTTCTTCTGCTCCTCCACCTTCATTTTGTCGATGTCAGAAATTTTACCCTTGGTCATTTTGATGGCCTTGAGCTGGTCCACGGTCTGGACGTGGAGGGTGACGGTCATTTCCGCGTCCAGCTCCAGGAGCTCCAGCAGCAGCTTGTCCGACAGCTCGGAGGCCATGATCTGCAAGTAGGAGGCCGCGCCCCAGGACTGGCCCAGCCGGAACGTCCGGGCGGCGGTGAAGTCGAAGCTGTCCGGGGCGATAAAGTCTTTCGTCCCCATGCCGGTTTTCACGATGTCCGGCCAGGAGAAGCGGAACGGCTCCCGGCCCCCTGGGTGCATCTGGCCGTGGAGCACCTCCAGCCGCTCCCGCCCGTTGAGGACGCGGGAGTGGGCCCCCAGCTTCTTGAAGTTGCCCATGATGTCGCTGGAGACGCGCTCCAGCCGGGGGCGGGCCGTCTCCAGGCCCTCGGCGGGGACGCCGAAGGTGATGTACTTGGAGCGGACGATCCCGTTGTTGCTCCTGGCGATCTGCCGTTTCAGCATATCCACATATTCCCCCCGGATACTGTCGAAGTCGTCGTGGGCCATGGGGATATTGACCTTGTACCGGCTGCCGCCCCTGGAGCGGTGGTTGATGAAGGAGAGCTGGAACGGGAGGGCGCTGTCAAAGTAGTTGAGGAAGCCGCACCAGCCGTCGAAGATGGCGGACTGGTCCTCGCTGGAGGCCACGGAGTAGTTGATGTCCTCGTAGGCGATGGCTTTTGTGTAGAAGCCCTCTCGCACCCGGCAAATGCCGTCTTTCAGCATTTCCACATAGGGGATGGTCTGTTGTGCGGAGAGGGAACGCTTACCGGCCCTTGCGGGTCCGGCGCTTTTGATCCGTATGTTCAGAAGCCGATACCTCCTTTCCCGCAAAGGGCGCGTAGATATTTTGGGTTCGGTAGGGCCTGGGGCCGGGCCGGAGGAAGCGGGCGCGGATGATGTTCCGCACCACTTTCTCAAAGGGCAGGCCGTCCTTTTCGTACATCGCCATGAGGAACGCCGGGAGCATGATTCCCAGCATGAGGAACATGGCCCCGGTCCTGCCGATAGGCCCACGGGCCAGCAGATAGGCGGGGACCCCCACCAGCCCGCCGCCTCCGAAACAAATGAGCTGCCGCTTGGTGAGGTTGAACGCCAGCTTGGTTTTGACCCTGGAAAGGTCATTGGGGACATTCACATAGGGTATGGTAAATCACTCCTTTCCGCCTCCCGGCTCTGGACTCGTCGTCGCAAGCTCCACATCCCTCGCTTCCGCCTCTGGCGAAAGTTCGCTCGTTTCGCTGCTCCTCCTCTCCCCACAAAATCCTTGATTTTGCGGGGGCCCCATATTCCAGAGGCCGGGGGTACATTCCACCTCGTTCCCCCACACGTCCCAGCCGGGGGAGGGCCGCCGGGCGAACAGCTCCACCCGTGGCACATCGCCCAGGAGGGCCACAATTTTCTCCCGCGCCTCCTCCGGCTTTTTGCTATGGGCTTCAATGGGGGAAATGATGAATTGATGGACGTTGGCGGCCTGCCGCCGGGGACGGCCCCGCGTCGCCAGCAGGCACACCTCCGCGTTGGCCCTGGTCCAGAAGCCCAGGCCGTAAAACCAGCTATCCGCCTTGCGGTTCTTTTTCAGCCAGACGAACGCCACAGACTTATACTGAAAGCCCCACGCCTTGATCAGCCGCAGAGCCTCCGGGAGCTGGGGGAACGTGGCCCACAGGAACAGGGCGCAGTCCGGGGCGGCCAGCTCCGCCACGGGGAGGGCGCACAGCTCGTCCATGCTCATGGTGGGGTAGTGCCTCTCCGCCGTCCCCCGCAAATTCTTTTGGGCGTACCGCCAGGGCGGGTCGGCGTAGATCACAGCGTATTTCCCGATAAAATCCCTCCTTTCCGCTCCGCTCTGGACACCGTGTCCAGAGGCCGGGGGCCTAATGTGCCCCCAGGACGCTCCGGGCGATACTTCCCGTTTTGAACAGGCAGTAGCACAGCAGCACCGTGTAGCCAATGGTCCCCCATATCGCCCCTATGGGGTCGCCCCCGGAGGCGATACCTTGAATGAGTACCGCGTAGATCCCCACGCATACCAAAATCAGCATCCCCTGGAAGCCCACGGCGAACAGGGAGCGGAGATAGTTCTGCCCGGCCCCGCCCAGCTCCCGGTTCGCCAGGGTCGCCACGGGGAGGGGCGCAAGGCTGGTGAGCATAAATATTTCAATCATCCTGCCGTAGATTATCACGAAAATCACAATATTCAGCGCGGTCATGGTGAGCTGCACCACAAAGGACTGGAGCCACAGGCCCAGCAGTGGGCCCAGGTCCATCCCCTCCAGCGCGGCCTCCAGGTCCGCCAGCATATCCGGGGAAACGTCCGTGGAGCCCTGGATCAGCCCCGCCGACTGCGCCACCACCCGCTGGGCCACGTCGAACACCGCCATAACGATATTGAACGTGTTGGACAGAATGAGGATGGCGCAGGCCGTTTTGAATATCCACTTGAAGAAAATCCAATAGTCCAGGTCGTGAAGATTATTCCGCTCCACCAGCAGTTGAATGAGTTCGTAGGTGGCGACAAAGGTCAGGACCAGTCCGGCGATTGGCAGTATCACCGTTTCGGAAAGCCGCCGGATCAGGGAGAAAACCCCGGCGTTCCATTGCGCCGGGGCTGTCCCCACTTGTACCGCGATCTCCCCGACACGGGCGTTTACTGTATCAAAGAGCCCCGACAGGTTGTCCATGATCCCGCCAATCAGCAGCTCCTTCAGCCAGTTCGTGATCCAGTCGGTGAGAAATCCCATGAAGCGCCGCCCTTAGAACAGGCCGGACAGCAGGGGGATCAGGGTCGTGCCCAGCAGGATAATGCCGCCGCCCGCCATGAGCTGTTTCATTCCAAAATT
>CAJTLI010000106.1 GCA_910577525.1 uncultured Oscillospiraceae bacterium
CCATGATTGAGCTGAAAAATCTGTCTGCCGGGTATGGCGGACAGGATGTGGTGCACGACATCTCTTTGCCCTTTACACCGGGCAGGATTCTCGCCCTGCTGGGGCCCAACGGCTGCGGGAAAAGCACCCTTTTACGCACCGCCCTGGGCCTCAACCCCAAAAGCGGCGGGGAGGTGTTGATGGACGGTACGCCGCTGGACGCCCTCTCCCCCAGGGAGCGGGCGCTGAAGGCCGCCTATCTGTCCCAGTCCCGGCCTACGCCCAACATCATTGCGCGAAGGATGGTGCTCCACGGGCGGTTCCCTCACCTGTCCTACCCCCGGCACTACCGCAAGGAGGATTACACCGCGGTGGAGCGGGCTCTGGACTGGGCAGATGCCCGGGATGTGGCGGACCTCCACATGGAGGAGCTGAGCGGGGGCCAGCGGCAGAAAATCTATCTGGCGATGGCTTTGGCGCAGGAGGCCCCCACCGTCCTCATGGATGAGCCCACCACCTTCCTGGATGTGGGGCACCAGCTGGAGGTGATGGCGGTGGCCCGCCGTCTGGCCGATGAGGGCAGGGCGGTGGTGATGGTGCTCCACGACCTGCCCCTGGCCATGCGGGGGTCGGATGAGATCGCCCTGCTGTCCGGCGGGCGGCTGGTGATCCACGGGACGGCGGAGGAGGTCTATTCCTCCGGCGAGCTGGACCGGGTGTTCGGCGTGGCCCTGCGCCGGGTGGAGACGGACATCGGCTGGCAGTATTATTACGGTTAGGAGGGACCCTTGTGGCCTATTTTCCCTTTTTCATGGATATCTCCGGCGGCGACGGCCTGATCGTAGGCGGGGGAACGGTCGCCCTGCGGAAAATCGAGAAGCTGCTTCCCTATGAGCCGCGGCTGACGGTGTGCGCCCTGGAGTTCCTGCCCGGGATTGAGGCCATTCCCGGGCTTGTTCTCCTGCGCGGGGCCTTTGAACCCTCCATGGTGGAGGGAAAACTGTTTGTTATCGCGGCCACCGATGATAACGCTCTGAACTGTCAGATCTCCGCGCTGTGCCGGGAAAGGCGCGTCCCCGTCAATGTGGTGGACGACCGGGATGCCTGCACCTTTCTGTTCCCAGCGTTGGTCAAGCGGGGGCCGCTGTCCATTGGGATCTCCACCGGCGGGGCCAGCCCCAGCGGGGCGGTGCATTGGAAACAGGAAATCGAACGGCTCATCCCCCAGGACGCCGGGGACCTGCTGGACTACCTGGACGGCCTGCGGGGGACGGTCAAGGAGGCTGTTCCCGATGGGATGGCGCGGGCGGCGGCGTTCTCCATCCTGTTCCGCACCTGCCTGGAGAACGGCTGGCCGCTGAGCGATGAGTGGGTGGACGGCCTGTTGGGCGGGCTGAAGGAGGAACTGACATGAGCGCGGCTCCCGGAACCGTCTACCTGGTGGGGGCGGGCTGTGGCCGGGCAGACCTGATAACCGTGCGGGGCTTGAGGCTGCTGCAAGGTTGTGATATCGTTGTATACGACGACCTGATTGCTCCGGAGCTGCTGGACGCCGTCCCGGTGCAAGCCAAACGCCTTTACATGGGCAAGCGGAAGAAAAAACACAGCGCCGCCCAAGCGGAAATAAGCGCTCAGCTGGTGGAGCTGGCCAAGAAGGGCAAAACCGTGGTGCGCCTCAAAGGCGGGGACCCCTTTGTCTTTGGCCGGGGCGGTGAGGAGGCGCTGGCCCTCCAGGCGGCGGGGGTGCCCTTCGAGGTGGTGCCGGGGATCACCTCTCCCATCGCCGTCCCCGCGCTGGCGGGGATCCCTGTCACTCACCGGGGGGTAAGCCAGAGCTTTCACGTGGTCACTGCCCACACCGCGGATACAGAAGACGGCCTCCCTGCTTACTTTGACGATCTGGCCCATTTGCCTGGGACGCTGGTATTTCTCATGGGGCTGTCCCGCCTGGAGATCATCGTCCGGCGGCTGATGGAGGCTGGAAAACCAGTGGACACCCCCACCGCCGTCCTATCCGGAGGCAACGCCCCCCACCCTGCCGCTGTGCGGGGAACGCTGGGGGATATCGCGAAAAAGACCCGCGCCGCCAACGTCCAGCCCCCGGCGGTCATCCTGGTGGGCGGCGTGGCGGCACTGGAGCTGACTTCGCAAAACAAGGAGGAAATACAATGAGTATCCGCAGTCTGGGCCGGGATAACCCGGAATTAGATGAAATCGTGTGCTATTTCATGCGCACTATCCTGAACCGGGAAAAAAGCGGCATCCTCAACCTGCCGCTGGACAATCCGTTGACAGGCGAGCCTGCCCGCTCCTTCCTGGACCAGTGTATAGACATCTACTGTCAGGCCTGCGCCCCCGAGCTGGCCGCGCTGCTGCTGGACACGGAATATGACGCCGTACTCAGCCGCGGCCCCCTGACGGCACAGCAGATTTTGAGCCTGCGGGTCATCAAGGAGCTGACCTGGCACACTTACTACGACGAGGACCCGTATACCTATCTGGACACGACTGAGAGTCTCTGGGGGCAGAAGGCCATGCAGTACTCTTGGCGGACCTATTACCCCAACCTGCCCTCGGAGGCCATCAAAAAACTGCACCTGGAGCAGGAACTGGCTGCGTTTCCCGAGGAAATGCGCCAGCCGGACAACTACTGACGGAAAACCTGACCTCAACCCCTTGCAAAACCTTGAAAAAATGGTATACTAATGCAAAGCTTTTGTCCCCCCTTGCGGGGCGGGGATAATCAGAAACAAATAGGAATAGAGGGAAACGCATATGGAACGCATCACCATCGCCTCCGTTTTCGCCGACGGGGAGCGCCTCAACGGCCAGACCGTCACCGTCATGGGCTGGGCCCGGACCATCCGGGATATGAAGACCTTCGGCTTTGTCGAACTGAACGACGGCTCCTGCTTCAAGAACCTCCAGGTGGTCATGGACGCCAACGCGCTGGACAATTATAAGGAGATTGCCGGGCAGAATGTGGGCGCAGCCCTCATCGTCACCGGCGCCCTGGTGCTCACCCCGGAGGCCAAACAGCCTTTGGAGGTGAAGGCCGCCTCCATCGCGGTGGAGGGCGCGTCCTCCCCGGACTACCCCCTGCAAAAAAAGCGCCACAGCGTGGAGTACCTGCGCACCATTCAGCACCTGCGGCCCCGGACCAACCTGTTCTCCGCCGCCTTCCGGGTGCGGAGCGTCGCCGCCCACGCCATCCACTGCTTCTTCCAGGACCGGGGTTTCGTCTATATCCACACTCCCATCATCACCGCCTCCGACTGCGAGGGCGCGGGGGAGATGTTCCAGGTGACCACCCTGGATATGGAAAACCCGCCCCGGCTGGAGGACGGCTGTGTGGACTGGTCCAAGGACTTCTTCGGCAAGCGGGCCAATCTCACCGTGTCCGGCCAGCTCAACGCGGAGAACTTTGCCATGGCCTTTGGCAGCGTGTACACCTTCGGCCCCACTTTCCGGGCGGAGAACTCCAACACC
>CAJTLI010000107.1 GCA_910577525.1 uncultured Oscillospiraceae bacterium
CTTTTTCCTAAAATTTTTCTTTAATCACCCCTTGACTTCATACCACTGGACTTTTCCGCCCGCAGGGTCATGACCATGTAGATGCTGGCGCAGATGGCCAGAATCACAAAGCCCACCACGGACACCGCCGCGGCCTCACCCACCCGTTGGTTGGTGAAGGACAGCTTTTACAGATAGGTCACAAGGGTGTGGGTCTGGTCCGCCGGATCGCCCTTGGAGATGGTCCACACAATGGGGAAGGAGTTGAACACGTAGATGATGTTCAGCACGGTGGACACCGTCAGGCTGGGCATGAGCAGGGGAAGGGTCACCCGGAACAGCCGGTCCCAGAAGGAGGCGCCGTCCACGTCGGCGGCCTCATACAGGGAGGTGTCGATGCTCTGGAGGCCGGACAGCACACAGAAGGTGATGAAGGGCACCGTGACCAATATGCCCACGAAGCACTCCCAGGCAAAAAAGGCCTGGGGCGTGGCCGTCCAGTTGACGTAGCTTTTGATGATGCCCAGATTGTAGAGCAGGTTGTTCAGCGCGCCGTAGTCGGCGTTGATGATGTACTTCCACACTACGGACTGGATGATGAGGGCGGTGGCCCAGGGGAACACCACGATGGCCCGGACGATTTTCCGGCCGTGGAACTTCTCGTTGAGCACCAGGCCCAGCACGATGCCTAGGATGGTGGACAGGCCCACCACCACCACCGTCCACACCACGGTGTTTTTCAGAGTGGTCCGGAACGCCGGCTGCTTGAAGATCCAGAGGTAGTTGTCCACGCCGTTAAAGCCTTTGAAGACGCCGGCTTTGCTGATTTCGGAGAAGGAGGTTTGGAATACGGTGATGATGGGGATGAGGATCAATACGCCCATCATCACGATGCTGGGCAGCAGCCAGATGTAGGGCTCCACCCGCCGCTTTAAAGGCGTGTGGTGCTTTGGCGCCGGCTGTTTTGCTGCTTTCGGGCTGAGCTCCGCAGCCTGCTTCGGGTCGGTGCGGAGTTTCGTGCTTTCTTTCATGTACGCGCCTCCTCACTGGGCCGCCTTGGCTGCGGGCAGCGGCGGTCCGGCTGATAATGGTCAGAGGGGCCGGTGACCCGGCCCCTCTGGAGTTGTCCGGGGAGCTGTACTTACCCGGCGATCTCGCTCTGGAGATTGTCCAGGGCGTCCTGGGCGGAGATGGAGCCGGAGCATACGTTTTGCTCCACGTTGATGACGCCGTTTTTCACATCGATCCACTTGCTCTCGCTCAGCGGGTAGAACTGGCAGTCGGGCAGCTGGGCGCAGAAGGTCTTGAAGTACTCGCTGTTGCCGGTGGCGTCGGAGCCGCCCACCTTGTGCTTCTCCGCGTTGGAGGCCAGATAGTCGGAGGAGTCCAGGGTGGCGGGGAGGAAGCCCTCGTACACCATGTAGTCGGAGTACCGTTCGCAGTCATAGAAGAAGTCGAAGAAGGCCTTGATGGCGGCGGTGCGGGCGTCCTGATCGGGGGCGGCGTCATTCTTGAACGCCATCAGCTGGTCGCACACGCCCAGGCCGATGCCCTTGCCGGGGATGTTGAAGGACTGATAATTCACGGTGGAGTCGGCCTTCACCATGTTCATGGGGCCGATCATCATGGCCAGGGTGCCGGCGCTGAAGGCGTCCTGGAGGGGATAGCGGGTGTCGGTGAAGGGGGCGGAGTTGCAGTAGCCGGAGTCGATGAGCTTCTTCATGTACTCCACGGCCTGCACGTTCTCGGCGCTGTTCAGGGTCCAGCTGCCGCTGCCGTCCATAAAGCCGCCGCCGAAGTTCCAGCTGTAGTAGGCAAAGGCGGCCTGGCCCTCATCCTGGGAGATATCCAGACCCCAGGGCACGATGG
Organism: uncultured Oscillospiraceae bacterium; assembly: GCA_910577525.1. Lineage (GTDB taxonomy): Bacteria > Bacillota > Clostridia > Oscillospirales > Oscillospiraceae > Enterenecus. The sequence goes on from CAJTLI010000107.1 coordinate 1,849, forward strand.
TGTCGCCGAACTTGTCCTTCAGCTTCTGGCAGGCGGTGAGCACGTCGTCCCAGGTCTTGGGGGCCTCGGTGACGCCGGCCTCGTTCAGCAGGTCCATGTTGCAGAACAGGGAGCGGCAGGAGGCCAGGATGGGCAGTGCCCACACGGTGCCGTCGATGGCGTTGGACTCCCAGAAGCTGGGATGAAGTTGTTCTTAACCTCCTCGGAGATGTAGTCCTCGGCCTTCATCAGCAGGTCGTCGGCCACATAGTCGGCAAAGCCGCTGATGTTCAGGATGTCGGGCTGCTGCTTGGACTGGATGCGGGTGGACACCACGGAGTAGATGTCGTTCCAGGACACGATCTCAATGTTCAGGTCCACCGTGTCGTTGGCGGCCTCGAAGTCCTTCTCGAACTGGGTCCACCACTCCTGGGTGTAGTTGCCGTACTGGGAGATGATGACGTTGATGGTGGTCTTTTCGCCGCCGCCCTGGGGCTCGTCGGGCTTATTGGTCTCGGTGGGGGCGGTGCTGGGCTTGCTGCTGGTGGAGGGATTGTCGGAGTTGCCGCAGGCAACCAGGGAGAAGGCCATGGCGGCTGCCAGCAGCAGTGCAAGAATTTTCTTCATTTTCATTCTCCTTCTCATAATTTGATTCCCCGCCGGGCTGGAAGAGCCTGGGAAAGGGGAACAGGAGCGTTGACAAATCTCACAAACACGTCCTGCTGATTTTCATTGTACTTGGACATTCTGTGAATAAATAGGGGGCAGCGTCCAATTTATAGAAAAATCGTACGAACATGAAAATTCGTACGATTTATCTGGAAATTTTGTTGTGGGTTTCATCCGCGTCCTCCGGGCTCTCCAGGGCGCGGCGGGCGTTTTTGCGGAAGAGGCTGGGGGTCACGCCGGTGAGGGAGCGGAACACCTTGGAAAAATAGTTGTAGTCGCCGATGCCCACCTCCTCCGCCACGGCGGAGATGGGCAGACTGCTTTGCAGCAGCAGCCGCTTGGCGGCCTCGATGCGGCGCTGGGCGATGAGCCAGGACAGGGTGCGCCCGCCGGACAGCTCCTTGGCCAGGGCGCACAGCTTGGTGCGGCCGATGTGGAGCTGCCGGCTGACGGAGGCCAGGGACAGCTTTTCCATATAATGCTGGTCCAGGTACAGCTCCAGGCGCTCCAAATCGCTGTGCTCGGCGGACTGGATCATGCCCTCCAGCCGGATGTAGGCGGACAGGGCCTCCAGCGTATCGGCATAGGAGCGCAGCTCCACCTCGCTGAATTAGCGGAATTGGAGAAAGGCGCGGTGCAGCTCGTCCAGGCTTCCCTGCCACCAGTCCAGCAGGGCCCGGGTGCGCTCCCACTGCTCCTCGATGGGGGAGTCGTCCAGGTATTACTTCTGAAAAACAATCTAGAAAAAAGATGCAGAAAATGGTAAAATAGACAGCATGGAACACGTAGATTTACGAAAATTGAATAGCGGAGAA
>CAJTLI010000108.1 GCA_910577525.1 uncultured Oscillospiraceae bacterium
GCTTGAACAATTTTACCGCCTTATTTTTGTCTAACTTTTTGGGCGCACTTCAGAAGGGTGCGCGGCGCTGTGGGAAAAATTGACGGAAGGGGCGGTTTTATGAGACGGATGCTGTTATGCGCGCTGGCCGCGGCCCTGTGCCTAGGGCTGGCGGGCTGCGGCGCTCCCCCCGCCCCGGAACGGGCGGAGGACGGAGCGGATTGGAGCGGGGACTGGGTCACGGTGGGCGGCGTCATGGGCGTGGACACGCCGGAGGGCATGACCGCCCGGGAGAACAACGAGGCGCTGACAGCCGGCGGGATGTATTACGCCACCTGGTCTATGGGGGAGGGCGAGCCCTACACCAACGCGGACGGGGACGAGGCCACCCTGTACGACGCCCAGATCTATCTGCTGCTGGGCGGGTTCCAATCGGAGGAGGAGGCCCGAGACACCCTGGCCCAGTGGCAGGAGATGGCCGAAGCACAGTATGTTGTGGATGAAACATCGGAGGAAACATATAACGGCCGGGACTTCCACATCATGACGTATACCTTTGATTCCGCTGAAAACCCTTACGCCAACGGGGCGTCCGCCTTTGGGACGTACCAAAATTACGCCGTCAGCGCAGAGCTCGCCTGCCGGGAGGAGTTCGGGGGCGACGCCGGAGAGCTGTTGGCCCGGTTTTTGGACAACTGCCATTACGCCATGCCGTGAGGAGGGCACATTATGGGAATGTTTATCCGAGAAGATCCCGGTTATGACGAAACCGTCCGGCAGGTGGGGTTTGACCGATATAAACAGCTTTTGAACATCCGGTTCGGCCAGTGGTGGAAGGTGAATCTGCTGACGCTGGCGGGCTTCGCGCCTCTGGCAGCCGGGATCGTCTATGCCATCGGTGTATCCAGCGTGCTGGTGCTCTTTCCCTGCTCCATCCTAGGCGGGATGATGGCGGGGCCGTTCCTGGCGGGGCTGTACGACGCGATCCTCCGGGGACTGCGGGACGATCCCACGCCGTGGAGGGATGCCTGGGTGCGCGCCTGGCGGCAGAACTGGCGGGGGAGCCTGGTCCCCGGGGCGGTTTTGGGTCTGATGGCCGGGCTGTACGCCTTCATGGCCATGCTGTTCTGGTGGGCGGAAACGCCGCCCACCTTGGGGACGGTGGCGCTGTACCTGTTTTCGCTGCTGCTTGTGCTGGTGCTGTGCGCCCTGTACTGGCCTCAGCTGGTGCTGTTCGACCAGTCCCCCGCCATCCGTCTGCGCAACTGCCTGCTGTTCTGTGTCAAGCATTTCTGGCGGGTTATGGGCGTGGGGCTGCTCCAGCTGGCCTATGCCGCCGTCCTGGTGCTGTTCGCGCCCTGGTCGCTGTTTTTGCTGCCGGTTACTGGGGCGTGGTATATCGTATTTCTGGCACAGCTGCTGATTTACGATCAGCTGGACGAGGCGCTGCAGATTGAGGAACGGCATGAATAATATAGAGAAGATTTTTCAGGAGCCGATAAAAGCGCTGCGGAGGATACACAAAGGGCTCAGGCGGGAAACGCCATCATTGCCAACGATCATGGGAATCGCAACAATGGCTGATTGAAATAAATTGGCGGGAGTATCTTGGACAGCCTTCCGGTCTGTCCAAGATACTCCCGCTTTTTATTTCGCTTTGCTGCTGTTAGGAAAGGACTGATTCAATCGGCAAGAGCGATTCACGCGAGATTTTTTGCCGCAGCGAGGTGGGATTTCGCGGGAATCATTGTGTTTCTTTCAAAAAATCGCAACGAAGTTGTGGCAGAAAAGATCAGCGAAGCGCCGCAGACGCGTTGAATCAGCGCTTCCTTAGACTTCAAAGCTCCATCACATCCATGGTTGCCCGCTCCACGCACAAGGCGTTTCGGGTGTCAAGCACCAGGGACAGCTCCGCCGTTCCAGCCCCGTCCGTGCGGGGATAGAGCATGGCGGTATATTGCAGCGTCTGGCAGTCACCCGCCATGCGTTCCAAGGAGAACCGCAGAGGCTGCGCCTCCGTAAACGTCCCGCAGGGGGTCTGCCTGATTTGGATCACGCCGTCCCCCGTTGCAGGGGGCATGGCGCGGACGGTCAGCGTACACCGAATGGCATAAGTTCTATGCCGCTCCAGCCGGATCTGGGTGGGATTACACTCATTCCAGCAGATGCGCCCCCCCTGCATAGTCTGCCGCCGCCAGGGCATACGGCACCCGGGGCACCACAGAAAACCCGTCTGCCCCTCCACAAGGCGGAGGGTGCATTTGGCTTCGCTTCCCGGCCGGTAGGGCGGCGGGCAGCTTTCCTGACGGCAGGGGGATGGACAGGGTGGGGGGTACGCCGGGGAACAGCAGGGGGGACAAGGCGGCGGACACGGCCTATGGGGCGGGGGGCCTGGTGTGGGACAAGGCGGAGGGCAAGCCTCCAGCACCTTCTCCAGCTTGTTCTTCAGCAGCATCTGATTCTGGGCCACCACGTCCAGCAGGGAGGCCACGCTTTTGTTCACCGCCAGCACGTCCTGAGGACAGGCGCAGGGTTTTGTCCCCGGCAGAGTGCCCAGGATGTACTGAAGTTTTTCGCCCTCGGCATTGATGATGTGACTCAAGGCCAGCTCCTCCATGGCAATGGAGGCAATGATCATGGTCAGGGCTTCCTCCCGCGTCAAATCGGCCCCGTTTGGGGGAAAAGAAGGCATAGACATATAAAATACTCCATAACACCGCCCGGCTTGGAGCTGGGTGGGTTGTGCGGCAGAGGTTCCCCGCCGCCGCTTCATCCTATGCCCCGGAAATCGTCCTGTTCCGTGGTCACTCATTCTCCGGCGGCAGCATAGGATGCCATGGGCGCTTTGCCGGGGGAACACCTGCCCCGTGCCGCTGTTCTGGCGTGTCCCGGCCTGCGCCTCAGGCTTGAAAGGAGACACGTAATTTATGTCTATGCCAAGTTTTCCCAACATTGATCCGCCCATTCAGCGGGAGGACGCGGTCAATCAAATCCTCTCCTCCATTGCCATGGAGGAGCTGGGGCTGAGCCACATCCTCAACGCCGAGGGCGAAAAGCTGCAATATATTCTGGGCACCATCCCGGGCCTCAGCGGCCCTGCCGCCACCGTGAGCGACGTGCTGTCCGCCAACGAGAGCGTCCGGGGTTTGCTGGAGACCGCTGTGCAGAACCAGCTCTTTTTGAAGGCCAAGATGCAGGGCGCGCTCACCGCCTCTCCCATGCAGGGCCCTACCGGCCCCACTGGTCCCACCGGCGCGGCCGGCCCTGCGGGCGGTCCCACCGGGGCCACGGGCGCGACGGGTGCCACCGGCGCGAC
>CAJTLI010000109.1 GCA_910577525.1 uncultured Oscillospiraceae bacterium
GGTAGCCAGCATCTTCACTGGCACTTCAATTTCACCGGGTGCATTGTCGAGACAGCGCCCAAATCATTACGCCTTTCGTGCGGGTCGGAACTTACCCGACAAGGAATTTCGCTACCTTAGGACCGTTATAGTTACGGCCGCCGTTTACTGGGGCTTAAATTCAAGGCTTCGGGTCTCCCCTGACCTCTCCTCTTGACCTTCCAGCACCGGGCAGGCGTCAGCCCATATACCTCACCTTCCGGTTTCGCATAGACCTGTGTTTTTGCTAAACAGTTGCTTGGGCCTTTTCTCTGCGGCCTGCTCGCGCAGGCGCCCCTTCTCCCGAAGTTACGGGGCCATTTTGCCGAGTTCCTTGGCAATGCTTCTCCCGCCGGCCTTGGGGTTCTCCCCCTGTCCACCTGTGTCGGTCTGCGGTACGGGTGCCACATGGGCCATAGCGGCTTTTCTTGGCACGCGGTACGCGGGCTTCGCTACTTTCTTTCGCCCCACTTCGCGCCCTCGGCTTTCCGCGCGGCGGACTTCCCTGCCGCGCGCCTGCTGCGCTTGTGCCGGTCTTCCCTTTCCCGGCCCCGCACCCCGCATGCGTCCCCGCATCTTCTGCCATGTGGCAGTACAGGAATCTCCACCTGTCATCCATCGGCTACGCGTCCCCGCCTCGCCTTAGGCCCCGACTTACCCGGGGCAGATCAGCTTTACCCCGGAAACCTTGGACATCCGGCCTGGGGGATTCCCACCCCCATCTCGCTACTCATTCCGGCATTCTCTCTCCTTAACGCTCCACGCGCCCTTACGGCCGCGCTTCACCGCCTTAACGACGCTCCCCTACCAGCCGCGCTCACGGCGCGGCTCCCGGGCTTCGGCGGCGTGTTTAAGCCCCGGACATTTTCGGCGCAGGGCCTCTCGGCTAGTGAGCTATTACGCACTCTTTGAATGCGTGGCTGCTTCTGAGCCAACATCCTAGCTGTCCTGGAAACCCCACATCCTTTCCCACTTAACACGCACTTTGGGGCCTTAGCCGCGGGTCTGGGCTCTTTCCCTCTTGACCGCCCAACTTATCTCGTGCGGTCTGACTCCCGCTCATCTCCTCGCCGGCATTCGGAGTTTGGTATCCTTCGGTAAGCTTTGACGCCCCCTAGGGAATCCAGTGCTCTACCTCCGGCAGGATCGCGCGGGGCTAGCCCTAAAGCTATTTCGAGGAGAACCAGCTATCTCCGGGTTCGATTGGAATTTCTCCGCTACCCGCATCTCATCCCCACCCTTTTCAACGGATGTGGGTTCGGCCCTCCACCGCCTTTTACGGCGGCTTCAGCCTGGACACGGGTAGGTCACCCGGTTTCGGGCCTGCGCTGCCTGACTCAGCGCCCCTTCCGGGGCGCGCGCGCTCTTCACGCTCGCTCTCACTGCGGCTCCGCCGCTTCACGGCTTAACCTTGCCCGGCAGCGCAGCTCGCCGGACCGTTCTACAAAAAGTACGCGGTCGCGCCCTCACGGCGCTCCCACAGTTTGTGGACACAGGGTTTCAGGTTCTCTTTCACTCCCCTCCCGGGGTCCTTTTCACCTTTCCTTCACAGTACTGTGCTCTATCGGTCACTGGTCGGTATTTAGCCTTGCGGGGTGGTCCCCGCTCCTTCCCACAGGGTTCCTCGTGCCCCATGGTACTCCGGGCCATGCCAGCGGCAGGGAACGGCTTCGCTTACGGGGCTCTCACCCTCTCCGGCAGGCCTTCCCAGGCCTTTCCGCTGCCTTCCTTCCCGCTCCTGCGGCATGCCCTTACCCCGCCACGCACGCGTGGCGGTTTGGGCTCTTCCCATTCCGCTCGCCGCTACTCTGGGAATCGATCTTTCTTTCTTTTCCTCCGGCTACTTAGATGTTTCAGTTCGCCGGGTTCCCCCCGCGCGGCTATGTGTTCACCGCGCGGTACATAAGGTGCTCCTTATGTGGGTTCCCCCATTCAGACACCTGCGGATCGTCGTGTGTTTGCCACTCCCCGCAGCTTTTCGCAGCTTACCGCGTCTTTCTTCGGCCGCCAGTGCCAAGGCATCCGCCCTGTGCCCTTCTTCGCTTGACCCTTCCGGCCGCGCCTAGCGTGGCGCGGCCGGCTTGTTTCTTTTCTCTCTTTTTTGCGTTTGGTACTATTTTTTGCTTGGTATTCGGTTTTCAAGGTACGGCCGCGGCATAAAACGCCGCAGTGGAGACTAAGAGATTCGAACTCTCGACCCCCTGCTTGCAAGGCAGGTGCTCTCCCAGCTGAGCTAAGCCCCCTTCCACACGGAAAGTTTCCCGTGCCGTCATTGTCTTTATTCTTTTTTTGCTCCGGCAGCCGCCTGCTTTCCCATGCCGTCCCCAGCATAGTATCATCGGCCGCCCGGGTCTTAACCATCGTGTTCGGGATGGGTACGGGTGTTCCCCCCGGGCGCATCGCCACCGGATGCTTTCCTTTTTCTGCCATCATGGCATGCCATCTCTTCCGCACTCCCCGCGCGGCCCTTGACGACTAAACAGCAACGCAGACCCTACTTCTTCCTTAGAAAGGAGGTGATCCAGCCGCACCTTCCGATACGGCTACCTTGTTACGACTTCACCCCAGTCACCAGGCCTGCCTTCGGCGGCTCCCTCCTCGCGGTTAGGCTGCCGACTTCGGGCATTCCCGGCTCCCATGGTGTGACGGGCGGTGTGTACAAGACCCGGGAACGTATTCACCGCAGCGTTCTGATCTGCGATTACTAGCGATTCCAGCTTCATGTAGTCGGGTTGCAGACTACAATCCGAACTGGGACGTTATTTCTGGGGTTTGCTTGCCGTCGCCGGTTCGCCTCCCTTTGTTTACGCCATTGTAGCACGTGTGTAGCCCTGGCCATAAGGGGCATGATGATTTGACGTCATCCCCGCCTTCCTCCGGGTTATCCCCGGCAGTCCCCCTAGAGTGCCCAGCTCTCCTGCTGGCTACTAAGGGTAAGGGTTGCGCTCGTTGCGGGACTTAACCCAACATCTCACGACACGAGCTGACGACAACCATGCACCACCTGTCTCCTCCGCCCCGAAGGGCTGCGCGCGTTACCGCGCATCCAAAGGGATGTCAAGGCCAGGTAAGGTTCTTCGCGTTGCTTCGAATTAAACCACATGCTCCACCGCTTGTGCGGGTCCCCGTCAATTCCTTTGAGTTTCAACCTTGCGATCGTACTCCCCAGGTGGAATACTTATTGTGTTAACTGCGGCACGCAGGGGGTCAGTCCCCGCACACCTAGTATCCATCGTTTACAGCGTGGACTACCAGGGTATATAATCCT
>CAJTLI010000110.1 GCA_910577525.1 uncultured Oscillospiraceae bacterium
TAGTTGGCGTAGTCCTTCAGGAACAGCACCCGGCAATAGCGGTCGCCCAGCTTCAAATAGTCGCCGTGCTTTTCGATCCCGTCTGGGCAGATATAGTCCTTGAAGTCGTGGCCCTTCCGGGCCATGTCCGCCATGTCAAAATGAAAACTGCCCTCGTCCCCGGCCCGGTAGAAATCATGGAGGATACGCAGCCGGTCAGCGGCGTCCAGCTCCACGCACTTGGAGCCGAGGGCGGCGAAACGGGCGGTCAGGTCGGCCCCAATCCGGGTGAAGTAGGCGCGAGCGTCCTCAATGTCCCGCTTGTAGACGGTCACGGTGACAAGTTTCTCCTGGATGATGCCGTTGGCCCCGGTCGCCTTGTCAATGAGCATTTGGTTGTACTCCTTGCGGTACTTGTCCAGGCCGTCCCTCCGCATGGACATAAGGACAGACTGTTCAAAGTCCGCTTGGCTCTGGCGGCGGTTGCAAATGGTCAGCTTGGTGGTGGCGGCGCTGTCCAGGCCGTTCAACAGCTCCGAGTAGGCCAGGAACATGGTTTCCTTGTCCTCCCGGCTTGCCACCTTGTAATTGATGTCGGTGAAGCGGTAGGTCTTGGAGAATTTGATGCCCACCTTAAAAATGCCGTCCGGCCAGACGCATTGAATGGGTATCACGTCCTGCACCCTGCGGGGGATACGGTACGGCTCCCGATCCTGCCGCATGATGGTCTTGATGCTCTTAATCATGGCGCTTGTATTCCTCCTTTTCCCGCTTTTCCATGCTGGACTTCAAAATGTCGTAGTACAGCGTGGACGATTCAAAGCGCAGTTCTCGCGGTTCCAGCACCTCCGAGCGCAGCCACGCCCAAATAAACTGCTCCGCCGTCATGCCGTGGTAGGTGAAGAAGCCCAGGGCGGCAAAGGGGGCCGCGCCCACAATGCACATCCAGGACACGGTTTCCGTGCCGACGTAGGGTTTCAGCAGAAAGTACAGCCCCACGGCCACGACTACCGCCAGGGCAGAAAAAACGAGCTGCCGCAGGGACAGCCCGAAAAACATACTTTCCGTGTAGTTGCGGATTTCTCGGTTGATTTTGACTTCCAATCAAAGCACCTCCTATAAGCCCATCATTTCACGCACAACATGGTCGGACATTTTGACGCTGCCCACCAAGATAAGCATATGAAACACCAATTCCCCGATATAGCTCCACACCATAGAAGCCGCCGCCGCGTCCGGGTCAACAGCGGGCGGGGAGCTGGCAAACACGGAGAAGATGATGCAGGCCAGCACGATGACGGCCCCCTCCAGACAGACGGCGGCGTAGCTTTTCAAAAAGCTCTTGCCCACGTTCTGGCTGGGTTCCCCGGCAAAGCTGGACAGGGGGATGGGGGCCAGCGCAGCGTACATAAACATCTTAAAAAAGCGCCCGTAGACACTCAAAATCATGACGAAGGACAGCACCCAAATGAACAGCCCGCCGATCAGCGTCACCGCCCAAAGGGGTATGCTCTCAAAAAAGCCGCAGTCCTCAATGGCCGTCACGATCTCGGCGGGCAGGACGGTGGATTGCGGCGCTCCGAAACCCGCCGCGTTCATAATGGACGACACCACGCCCTGGATGATGCTCAACAGGGCCAGCATCAACTCCATACCATAGGTGATAAGGGCTTTTGCCAGCGCAAAGCGGACGAACATTTTTACCGCCAACTCCGGCCTTTTCATTTCCGAAAATCCCGAACAGGTTTTTACCACGCCCACCACAAAGAACAGCACCAGCAGGGCGTAGCCGATGGCCTGCAACGCGCCGTGGATGTCCGCCATCACGTTCCAGATCGCGCCGCCCTTGAAGTCCTGGGGGGACTGCATAATGAGCTGCCATATCTCGCTCAACTTGCCGTTCCAGACCTCCAAAGCGTTCTCTAAATTCTGGACTACCCAATTATCCGACACAAAAAGCACCTCCTTTTGGGGGGCAGACCTGTCTATACAGGTCTGCCCCCGTGTCAATGGATAATGAGTGCTTACGCGCCAGTGATAAGGGTCAAAATCTCCTTGGCGAAAGTAATAATTACGCCGCCCGCCAGGGTCAGGAAGCCGTTGGAACGCTGGGAAGGGTCGTGGCTCTGGAGGGAGAGGCCCACCTGAACGATGCCCCAGCCCAGCAGAATGAGGCCCACGGCCCGGATCAGGCCGAAGATGAACGTGGACAGGTTGTTGATAACGGTGAGGGGGTCGCCGCCAGCGGCGGGGGCGGCAAAGGCCGTCATGGTGCAGCAGCCCATCAGGGCCACGGTCGCCACCAGGGAGCAGTACCAGCGGTAGCCCTTCTTCACCTTGTCGGGCGTGGGCAGTCGGTTCCCGTTCTTCTTGAAAATGTTCATTGTGTGTTACCTCCATGATTTTTGATATATTCCTCCAATTCTTCCTCGGTGAGAAGAATGAAGCGGTGTTCTCCGGCGTCCTGTTCATCCGATTTCGCCGCCTGCTTCAGCAGTTCCTCGTCAAAGCGGATGGACGCAATGCTGTGGGTGTCCTCGCCGTGCCGGTACGGTTTGGCCCCGCCGTCTGTGGTCAGTTTTACGTTGGGGTGTTTCAAAATGTCGTACTTGAAGTCCTGGATGGGCCGCTCCCCGCGAATAAAGAGAAGCGCAACCCGGTTGTCCAGCATACGCACTTCATCCGGCATAAGCAGTTCGCGGCCCGCTAATTGCCAGTTGGTGGAGTAATTGCCGTTCCGTCCCCTGGTCTGTCCGTAGGTGTTGGTGTCAAGGGTTTCCTTTCCCAGCAGTTTGGAAACGTACTCGTGCGTCGCCTGCTCATTCCCACCCAAATAGATAAACTCGTCGCAGTTGCCCACGATGCTCTCCCACTGTTTCTCAAAGAGGGCCTTTAGCTGGGCGAGGTTCTGGATGATGATGCTCACGGAGATCTCCCGGCTCCGCATGGTAGCCAGCAGCTTGTCAAATTCATCGGGCAAAGCCACATTCGCAAACTCGTCCATGACGAAGTGGACGTGGACGGGCAGACGCCCGCCGTGTACCACGTCCGCCTGATAGTAGAGCTGTTGAAAAAGCTGGGTGTAGAGAAGCCCCACAATGAAGTTAAAACTGGAGTCATTGTCAGGGATAACGGCAAAAATGGCCGTCTTTCTCTCGCCCAAACTCCATAGCTCCATCTCGTCCGTCTGCGTCATACTGGCCAGAGATTCCAGGTTGAACTTTTCCAGCCGGGACACCAACGTGATCTG
>CAJTLI010000111.1 GCA_910577525.1 uncultured Oscillospiraceae bacterium
GGCGGCGGCGGTCTTGGCCGCGGCACGGGCGGCGTGGGCGGTCATTTTCGCCGCCTTTGCGGTGGCCTGGGCCGTTTTCTGCGCCGCCTTTGCCGTATGGTCTGCGGTCTTGATGGCAGTTTTAGAGGTTTTCACGGTGCCCTTTGCGGTGCGCTGTGCCGTCTTTACCGTCCGCTGTGCGCTCTTGATGGTGCCCTTTGCGCCCCTGACGCTGGCCTTTGCGGTCTGCCCCATAGCCTGGGCGGGCCGTTTCGCCGTTTTTACGGACGTTTCCAGGGTATTGACCGCCGTTTCCACCTGCCGGGGCGCTTTGGCGGCGTCCTGGGGCTTTACCTGCGGTGGCCGGTCAGACTGGACAGCCCGGTTTTTCACCTGCCGTTTCCGCTCGGCCCACTTTGCGGCCTGCTTCCTGGCAAAAGTCCGCCCACGCGCGTCGTCGCAAGCTCCATATCCCTCGCTTCGCCCTGTCGGGCAAAGCTCGCTCATTCCGCTGCTCCTCCTTTCCCAGCGCAACCCGCTTCGCTGGGCTTGCGCTGGGGTTGGCTGACGCTCCGGGGCCGTCCCGGTTCGCTGGCGTGGGAGCCGTCTGTCCTGGGCGGGGCCGGTGCCCTGCCGGGGGCGCTGCCCATCCCTGGGCGGGTCGGTTCGCTGACGGGGCAGCCGTCCCTCCGGGGCCGTCCCGCTGTGCCGCTGTGGGGTCTGGCCCTCCGGGGCCGTACCCTGGGACGGTTCGGGGGCGGGGGCCTGTTCAGTGGGGGCGGTGTTCTCCCAGCGTTTCTCCGCCGTCCGCTTCTCCCGCTGGCGTTGGAACAGCTTTCGTCCCTGCCGCACAGCCGATTTTGTGCCAGACACCGCCACATTCGCCGTATCGTGGACAAGATCATCGGCAGCAAATTCCACCTTATCCTCGGCGTACTCATTGGGGGTGGTCTGCCGGTCATCCATCAGTGCCGCAGCGTTCCGCTTGGAACGAATAAAGGCGCTTTTCATGCGTTGGCCTACAATGGCGGACTTGTCCAGCACTTTAATGTCCTTGCCCGTTTCACGGGTCTTGATCTTGCTCATGGCCGCTCACCTGCCCGTCTTTTCATCCAGCGGTGTTTCAGTTCGGCGGGGGCCACATAATAGTCCCTGCGCCGCTGGCCTGTCCACTCCCGGCCCCCGGCCATACCGTCAAAGGCAAAGCCAGCGGCCCGCAAAGATGCTCCGTTCTCGGATGCCAGCGTATAGGTGACGATGCGCTCATAGCCCATATCAAACCCAATGCGGCAACAGGCCCCATAGAGCTTGGAACAGGCGTTGTCCGTCCCGTCCGTACAGCAGCGCAGGATTTCCAGGGTCAGCCCATCATCCAGATACCGGGCGACGGGACGGCCACAAATGGCGACGCCGCACAGATTTTCTCCGTCATAACAGGCCACGGCGAACTTACCGCCCACGGGCGGGATGCTGTGCCGGTGATACTGGCTTACATACTCCCTCGCGGCCCGCAGGTGGCAGGGCTTGATTTTCAATGGCATTTTCATCCCTCCAATCAAAAGGGGGACAGGCATTAAGCCCGTCCCCCGGAAAAGCGGCCCTCACCGGGCCGGGTGGTCATCAAGCGGTACAGTTCGGTATTGGAGGGGAAGCGGTTGACAAAAGGCACCAGGGCCGAGCCGTACTTGATAAGCCCGCACCCGGCGGGGGCGTTGGTGATGTGGCCCATCTGTTCCTCGGAGATATTCAGCAGGCGGGCCAGCTTCTCCCGGTCGCTTGCCGCCTGGTTCAGCATGACAATAAACTCGGAGTTACTGAGCATGGTGCTGGCCTGCACGGAGTCCAGAAGATACTCCACGTTCTGCGTGATGGCGGTGGGGTAGGCGTTGCGCTTGCGGAACTGCCGCCACGCGGAGTTGAAAAAGGCGGCGGAAAACTCGTTCTCAAACATGACGTGGAACTCGTCGATAAAGACGTGGGTGCGCTTACCCTTTTTCCAGTTCAGGGTGACGCGGTTGAGCATGGTGTCGGTGATAACAAGGTGGCCGATGGGCTTCAACTGTTCGCCCAGGCCGTGGATGTCGAACACCACCACCCGCTTGTCCAGGTCAACGGTGCTTTCGTGGCCGAAAATATCAAGGGAGCCGGTGGTAAACAGCTCCAGGGCCAGGGCGATCTCCTTTGCCATGTTCTCCGGCTGTTCCATCAGCTTCTCCCGGAGGGTCGCCAGGGTGGGGACTGTGCCGTTCTGTTCCGCTTCCTCGTACACCGCCGCCGTGCAGCGGTCAATGATGGACTTCTGCTTGGCCCCCACGCCGTTGGGGTCGATACGCTCCACCAGGGACATGATAAACTGCGATTTCACCACGATGGGGTTGTTCTCGCCGTAGCCGTCCACCATATACATGGCGTTCAAGCGGTCTTTGCCGCCAGCGGACACCCGGACAACGCTGCCCAGGCCGTCCATCGCTTCAATGAGGGGGGCGTACTCCCCCTCCGGGTCTGCTATGAGAATATCGTCGTCCGTGTTGAGGATCAGGAACGCGATTTCCTCTTTCACGCTGAACGATTTGCCGGAGCCGGGGACGCCCAGCCGGAAGGAGGACTGATTGAGCAGATTGGCCTTGTTGCACATGATAAGGTTGTGGGAAATGGCGTTTTCCCCGAAGTAGATGCCGCCCCTGTCCATGATCTCCTGCACCTTAAAGGGCATGAACACGGCAAGGCTCTCGGTGGTCAGGGTGCGGAAAGCGTCGATCTTCCGGGTGCCGATGGGCAGGACGGTGTTCAGGCCGTCGAGCTGCTGGTATTTCAGCACCGCCAACTGGCACCGCCCGGACAGGGAGCGCACCTTTTCCGTGTCGCTGTCAAGCTGCTGTTTGCTGTCGGCGGTGATGACAAGGGTGAGGACAGCCTGCATCATCCGCTGGTCGCGGGTGGTGAGGTCGGCCAGGAACTCCTTGCTCTCCTTGCGCTGCAACTCCATGTCGTAGGGAACGATGGCAGAGAAGTTGTTGTTCTGATTCTGGCGGCGCTGCCAGTTTGTGATATTGGTTTCTACCCCCAGCAGACGGTTCTCCACCTCCCGCACGGCCTCGTCGGTGGGCACGGAGAGGATGTCAATGGACAACATCATATTGCGGTTCAGGTCGGTCAAGTCGGCCACGATCTCGTCCTGGATATAGTTGGCGTAGTCCTTCAGGAACAGCACCCGGC
>CAJTLI010000112.1 GCA_910577525.1 uncultured Oscillospiraceae bacterium
CCCTGCTCCCCCGGCTGGTGGATGGCCCCCAGCTGGAAGTCGGTCTGTATCCCGTATTGGCTGCACAGCGCCCGACACCGCTCCAGCACAACGATCAATGCTTCATCCTCGCTGGCCTCCGGGGTCATCAGCCCCTCCAATTCCCTAACGGGGAGGGCCAGCAGGTGCTCCCGCTCAAACCAGGCGGTCCGGGGGATCATGTCCGGCCTCGACTCAAACTCCAGGCTGTGCAGGGCGCCGAACAGCACAAAGTCCATGTGCTCCAGCTTCTGCCGCTCCGCTTCCAGGCGGACCCGCTGTTCCCGCAGCAGCTCCAGCGTTTTGGCGGTGTTCTGTCCCTGGAGACAGCGGCGGATCTCCTCCAGGGGTGTGCCCGTCTGGCGGAAGATGGAGATGGCGTAAAAATCGTAGAACTGCTCCACGTCGTAGTAAAAATAGCCGTTGTCCCCCTGATGGGCTGGGAGGAGCAGTCCCACGTCTTTGTAGTGGCGCAGAGTTTCCTTGGTTGTACCGCACAGGGCGGCGAAAGCCCCGGAGGTCAGCCATCCTTTTTTTCGCTCCATAAAAATTTCCTCCAAGAATTAAAAATACCCCTTGACTGCGTGGCGGCCACACGGTTTATGATACCCCCTGTCAGAAATAATTGCAAGTCCACTGGACAACAATATGAGAAAACAGGAGGTTTTTGATATGGATTTTGGATGCAGCAGCTTTACCTGGAGGACAGAGGACGGACGGCACCTTTTGGGACGGACCTACGACCAATTCGGAGACCTGACGGCCAACCGGGTCATCAGTGTTCCACAGGGGATGCCCTGTGTCCCTGGACTTCACGGGGAGGGGGCGGCCTCCGGCGAATACAGTTACACCGGTATGGCGGTGCTTGGCTTCGGGGAGCCTATTCTGGTGGACGGGGTCAACTCCGCTGGCTTGATGGGGGCCTTGCTCCATTTCCCGGAGTATGCGGTCTATGAGGAAAGTGCCGGCCCGAGCAGAACAGCCGTCCATCCGGGCCGTCTGCTGGCCTGGCTGTTCAGTCGGTGCGCCAGCGTGGAGGAGACCGTGGAGGCTTTGAAGGGAACTGCTTTGGTGGACGAGCCCATCCAGGGAAAACCCCTGCCCGCCCACTATATCCTCAGCGATAAAACCGGCGAGGCCGTCATCATCGAGCCGGAGGAGGGTGGCCTGTCCATCCACCGGGAGACCATCGGCGTGCTGACCAACAGCCCGGACTACCGCTGGCAGCGAACCAACCTCCGCAACTTCGTGGGGGTTACCAATCTACCCAAGGCCCCCCAGACTATCGCCGGGCATGAGATCCGGGAGTTCGGGGAGCGCCTGGGCGGCGGTTCCGGCCTGCCGGGGGACTATTCCTCTCCTTCCCGCTTTGTCCGCTTGGCTTTTATGAAGGAGCTTGCCGTTCCCGGGAAGGACGAGCTGGACGGGGTATCCCGGATGTTCCGGGCCTTTGCCCCGGTGGACATCCCCGAGGGACTGGCAAAAGCCGATCCAAATTACGACGTGTACGAGCAGACCCTGTGTACCAGTGTCATGTGTGCCGAGAGCGGCGTGTACTACTTTGCCCCTGCCCAGAACCGGCGCATTTCCGCCGTCCGGCTCCCGGAGGCAGGGACGGAAATGCAGTATTTCGACCTGGGAGACGGACAGGACATTGACTGGAGGAATTAGGACATTATGGACAAACTGGACTCTTATCACCTGCCGGTCACGGGCCGGAACATCCTTAAATTCGCATTTCCAACCATCGTCATGACGGTGTTCAACACCTTCTACACCATGGTGGATGGGCTGTTTGTCTCTAACCTGATTGGCATGGAGGCCCTGTCCGCCATCAACCTCACCGCCCCGGCCATTGCCCTGATCACGGCCATCTCCGGAATGCTGGCTACCGGCGGCAGCGCCGTAGTCATGAAGAAAATGGGGGAGCACAAGGAACAGGAGGCCCGGCAGGACTTCACCCTCCTCATTCTCACCAACGCAGTAGTGGGCGCGGTGATGATGCTGCTGGGCTATACCCTGATGGATACCCTGCTGGGGACTATGGGCCTCTCTCCGGCGGTGTTCGGCTACTGCCACACCTATTTGAGCAACTATCTGCTGTTCACCATTCCTATCTTGCTCATGTATAACTTTTCCCTCTACCTGATTGCCGCCGACAAGTCCACCCTATCCCTGATCTGTACCGTGGCGGGGGGCGTGACCAATATCATTCTGGATTATGCTCTGATTTCTCTGTTCGACCTGGGCATCCAGGGGGCGGCCATCGCCACCGGACTGGGCTACTCCATCACCGCCGTGGTGGGCTTCCTGGTGTTCCGGAAAAAGGACAGCCTGCTCCACTTAGCAAAGCCGGTGTTCCGGGGTGGGGTGCTGTTCCACGCCTCCACCAACGGTATGTCGGAGTTGGCGACCTCCTTGGTGTCTGGCATTACCACCCTGCTGTTCAACCTGGCGATGCTGAAGTACATAGGAGAGGACGGCGTGGCGGCTATCACCATCATCATGTATGTACTTATGTTCGTCAGCGCCCTGTTTATCGGCTACTCCTACGGCGTGGCCCCCATGATTTCCTACTACCACGGGGAGCAGAACCACGAAAAACTGAAGAAGCTGGTGGGATTCAGCGTCAAATTCATCGTCGGGGCATCCGTCCTCTGTACGGTTATTTCCATTCTGGCGACCATTCCACTGGTGGGCATCTTCACCCGGCTGGACAGCCCAGTGTATAAGCTGGCGGTGACGGGCAATCGTCTGTGCTCCATCGCTCTGCTGTTCGTGGGGCTGAATGTCTTTGCCAGCGGTATGTTTACCGCTCTGTCCAATGGGGTGGTATCCGCCGTGCTGGCCTTTTCCCGGTCCTTCCTGTTCACCGTTGCCAGCATTCAGATCATGCCTGTCCTGCTGGGGGGCGTCACCGGCGTGTGGCTGGCGACGCCTGTGGCCGAGCTGCTGGGGACGGTCATGGCGGCAGCATTGCTGCTGAAATACCGGAAGCGGTACGGGTATTGAGCAAATTTTTGGGGTCAAGAGCATTTCATGACACATCCGCGACATTTCATGACATCGGGGGTTGTATCCCTGGTCCTCTTTTGCTAATCTGATA
>CAJTLI010000113.1 GCA_910577525.1 uncultured Oscillospiraceae bacterium
CAATGGAGGGTCGTGTCGGGGACCTTGCTGTTTACTGTCCCCGGAATACCCGCCCTGGACAGGTCGAACCAGTAGATTTCGCCGGGGGCGAGATTGGGGAATTGTCCGATTTCAAAAACCGCTCTGACGGTCACATCTTCATTGGGCATGATGAAGCTATTGTTGGAGATTGTCACGTCCCCGGATAAAACCTCCCACTTCAGAAAGTGAAAGCCGCTCGCTGCCTCGGCGGTCAGCGTGACCGTGTCTCCCGGTGTCGCGAGGGTTGGGATTGCGAAGGCTGTACCGCCTTCGCTGCTTTCCACGGTTACAGTACATGGAGGCCAGGACTTCCACTGCGCGGTCAGCTCCGTCACCCCGGCGGGAACTATGTCTCCCGGCTCATAGACCGTTCCAGAACTGTCTGTCCAGGCAGCGTACTTCCATTCCGGAGCGGAAAAGCCATCGCTGCTGGGAGCGGTGAAGCTATCCCCGGACTTGACCACGATGTTGACAGGTCCTGTTTTGGAGCCGATCTCGCCGCCGTTCAAATCCAGCGTGACAACTTGCAGGCCAGAGGTCAGCGTGTCAGGGGCCGGGAGTTCAAGGACAGGGCGAAAACCGACGTTCACGTCCCGACCCGTTGCAGAGTAGTTGCCCCCGTGGCGGGCCGAGTCATCCCCCCGAACCGCACGATTCGATGGGTTAAATGAGTAGGTATCCTGCCCCCAGGAATATCTACCCCAGTTTTTAATATACCCGTCTGACTTATTCAGAATCATGTCCCACTCGTTGCTTTGTGGGAGTCCACGTATATTATCGTCAGAACCTGTATAATCACTCCCCACCGATGGCGCACGCATGGTGTAGCTTACGCTGCCGCTGGTGTAAGCTTCGCCGAAAATCAGGTCCTCCCCGTTCAAATCGTTCCACGATACCTTATTTGTCACATTGTAGTCCGCAATAAACAGGCTGTGGTCGTATTTATTTTGGTTGGCATATTCGTCGGTCGTGGCTTGTGCGCTTGTCAGCTTGTAGGCGTAGATCGTCCCCGCATAGGTAAAGGGCACCCAATGGAGGGTCGTGTCGGGGACCTTGCTGTTTACTGTCCCCGGAATACCCGCCCCGGACAGGTCGAACCAATAGGTTTCGCCGGGGGTGAGGGCAGGGAGTTGCTCCTCCACCGCGACCCACTGGGCCGTCAACTTAGTCACTGTAGATGGGATGTCCTCGCCCGGCCGGTAGGTCATACCGTCGCTGTCCTCCCAACTGCTGAATTTGAACAGTTTCCCCGTCTCTTGGGGAGCGGTTAATCCCTCGCCGCTGGGGGCGGTGAAGCTATCCCCGGACTTGACTACAATCTTGGCGGGGCCGCTCTGCGCCGTGTTGGTCGTTCCGGCTTTGCCGCCGTTCAAATCCAACGTGACAACTTTCAAGCTGTCAGGGGACAGTTGGTCAGGGGCCGGGAGTTCAAGGACGGGGCGAAAACTGTAGCCGTACGTAGCATAGTTGCTGTCCCAAGTGTTCCACAAGTAACCCCCCCGAAGCGCACGCTTCAACGTGTCAGATGAGCTGATATCCTGCCCCCAGGAATATCCATTCCTGTTTTTGATATACCCGTCTGACTTATTCAGAATCATGTCCCACTCGTTGCTTTGTGGGGTTGCGCGGACAGAACCTGTAGAAGCACTCCCCGCCGATGGCGCGCGCATGGTGTAGCTCACGCCGCCGCTGGTGTAATCCTTGCCGAAAATCAGGTCCTTCGTATCCAACGCGCTCCATGATACCACCTGCACATCATAGTCCGCAACAAACAGGCTGTGGTCGTATTTATTTGTGTCGGCATATTCGTCGGTCGTGGCTTGTGCGCTTGTCAACTTGTAGGCGTTGATGGTCCCCACATAGGTAAAGGGCACCCAATGGAGGGTTGTGTCGGGGACGGCGACCGTGTTGTAGATGGTCCCTGTATTCACCCTCCCCGGAATATCCGCCCCGGACAGGTCGAACCAGTAGGTTTCACCGGGGGTGAGGGTTGGGAACTGCTCCGTTGCCGCTGGCATAGGAACCTCGGCCCCGCCCTGTTCATCCAGCGCCGCCAGCGCGGACACAACGGCCTGATAGCGGGAAGTATCCAGCTCTCCGGCCTCCTCGTCCGTCAGCTCCGCCCGCGCCCCGTCAATGGCGGCAAGCTGGGCCTCCGCCCCGGCGCGGTTATCGGCGGTAACGTCCTCCGCGTCCGGGAGCGCGTCGAGCAACTTCTGCACCGGGCAGATACGGCAGTCATAGCCGCAGGGCTGGCCGGGGCCGGCGGGGACATAGCCGCACTCGCCGTCATGCTCATGCAGGCAGGGAGCGCCCTCCGCCGCCGGGGTATAGGCGCAGCCCTCGTCATGGACGGTCTGTCCATCCTCCCCCGCTTCGGCACAGCCCATGTCGCAGGGGATTTCCTCCGCCGCCGGGGTATAGGCACAGCCTCCGGCGTGGACGGTCTGTCCGTCCTCCCCCGCTTCGGCGCAGCCCATGTCGCAGGGGATTTCCTCCGCCGCCGGGGTATAGGCACAGTCTCCGGCGTGGACGGTCTGTCCGTCCTCCCCCGCTTCGGCGCAGCCCATATCGCAGGGAATTTCCGCCACCGCCTCCGCAAAGCCGCAGTCCCCGTCATGGACGTGGCCGCAGGGCTGGCCCTCCACGGCTTCCATGTAACCGCAGACTTCGTAGCTGTGTTCGGTGTGGTGCGGGCAAAGGCCCTCGCTGTCCGGCTCCAGTGCCAGAGCCGGAAGCGGAAGCATCCCCAACAACAGGGCGCAAGTCAGACAAACGGATAGTATTCGCTTCATAGATCGTTCCCTCCATTCCGGGCGCTGCCCGGTTGTTGACAACATAGTTTTCGTTCTGTTGTGGTCTGGAAATATCCGCAAATTGAATCATCTTCATTATACCTTGTTTCGGTGGAAAATGACAGCCCTATTTTCTTAAATTTGCATAGCAAAGCTGGCGCGGCAAAAAAATGTATTTGTCCCGCCTGTTTGTCATGCCCAAATACCGATTGGCACTTGATTTTTTTGCCCCCGGTATGTATAATTTAGGGAGTATATGATGCCTTAGAACGGTATGACTACAACAGAACGAAAA
>CAJTLI010000114.1 GCA_910577525.1 uncultured Oscillospiraceae bacterium
ATTGAATATTTCTATCAAAAGGCCCTCCATGACAACCCCCAGCTTGCACAAGCGGCCAGCAACCCCATTTCCCGGTTCTGGCAGAAGCGGCAGATCAAGCAGCAGTATGTCAAGGCGGCGAGGGCGGCGGGCCAGACGGCGGCGCATGGGGCTGGGGCCGCGCAGAGGACAGCGAAAGCGGCCAAGTCCGGCAGTAAAGCCGCAAAGGAAGCGGCCAAGGAAAGCGAACGGCTGGCCTCCTTTGCCGTCCGGCACTGGAAAGGCTGTCTTGTGGCCCTGGCCCTGCTGATTATGACGGCGTTCCTGATGGGCGGCTTACAGTCCTGTTCCTCCATCATCGGCGGCTTCGGTTCCGGCTTCACGGCCACCTCCTACCTCTCCGACGACGCAGACCTGATCGCCGTGGAAAATGCCTATGTGGGCATGGAGAACGACTTGCAGCGGCAGATCGACAGCATCCCCAGCACCTACCCCGGCTACGACGAATACCGCTACGATCTGGACGAGATCATGCACAACCCACACGAATTGGCCTCTTTCCTGACTTCCATCCTCCCGCGCTACACGCTGGCGGAGGTTCAGGCGGAGTTACAGCGGGTATTCAGCAAGCAGTACACCCTTACCACCACCACGACGGTTGAAGTCCGCTACCGCACAGAAACCCGGACGGACAGCGAGGGCAACGACTACGATGTGGAAGTGCCTTACAATTACTACATCCTCAATGTAAAGCTCACAGCACGGTCTATCGTTTCCGTCGCCCCGGAGCTGTTGACCCCGGAGCAGTTGGAGATGTTCAACGTCTATCTGGAAACGAGCGGCAACAATCCGCTGGTGTTCGGCGGCGGTTCCCCCGACATCAGCGCGTCCGAGGACATCAGCGGCGTTCATTTTGTGGACGGCGCACGGCCCGGCAATACCGCTGTGGTGGACATCGCGAAATCACAGGTGGGGAATGTGAACGGCCAGCCCTATTGGAGCTGGTACGGCTTTGACAGCCGTGTGGAGTGGTGCGCCTGCTTCGTGTCTTGGTGCTACAACCAAATGGGCCTGACCGAGCCGAAATTTGCTGGCTGCACCTCCGGGGGCATGGCCTGGTTCCAGTCACGGGGCCAGTGGGCCAACCGGGGGTACAGCGACATCGCCCCCGGCGACGCGATTTTCTTCGATTGGGACAACAGCGGCAACGCCGACCATGTGGGCATCGTGATCGGCACAGACGGCACGAACGTCTACACCGTGGAGGGCAACAGCGGAAACGCCTGCAAGATCAAGAGTTATCCCCTGAACAGCAGCGTTATCCGAGGTTACGGATTGATGAATTGGGATTAAAAAATCTATGGAAAATTGGAGGTAAATCTATCAATATCGTATCCTTTGGCGGCGGCACGAACAGCGCCGCCGTTCTTGTTGGGCTTCACAAGCACAGCATCCCCGTTGACCTGATCTTGTTTGCCGACACAGGCGGCGAACAGCCCCACACCTATCAATTCATCCGCACGATGAATGATTGGCTGGCCGCTCACAGTATGCCGCAGATCACAGTGGTGGAGAAGTACGACCGCAGCGGCCACCGGCTGACCCTGGAAATGGAGTGTTTGCGTTCCTGCACCCTGCCGTCCATCGCCTACGGCCACAAGCGATGTTCCCAAAAGCACAAGATCGGGCCGCAGGAAAAATTCTGCAATCACTATCCGCCCTGCCGGGCGGTATGGGCGCGGGGGGAGAAGATCACCCGCTTCCTGGGCTACGACGCCGGGGAAATGCGGCGGTACGAGCATTCCAAGAAATTCAACGACACCGACAAGAAGTACATCAACCGTTATCCCCTGATCGAAGATTGGGGTTGGGACAGGAGTGATTGTGTCCGGGAGATATTAGCGGCTGGCCTGCCGCTTCCGGGCAAGTCCTCCTGCTTTTTCTGCCCCAGCATGAAACAGCCGGAGATTTTGGCGTTGAAAGAGCATTACCCCGACCTCTACCGGCGGGCCGTCGCTATGGAGGACAGGGCCATGCCACATCTTACCAGCATCAAGGGGCTGGGCCGCAATTACGCCTGGCGGGAGCGGTTCGGGGCGGCGGAGGGAGGGCCGGGGCCGTGCTGACGCTGACGCCCATATCCCTGAAAGACGCCAACGTCTTTGTTGCCCAGCATCACCGCCACCACCGCCCTGTCACCGGCCACAAGTTTTCCATCGCCTGCACCGAGGCCGGGCGGCTGGCTGGTGTGGCTATTGTGGGCCGACCCGTCAGCCGGTATCTGGACGACGGCCATACTCTGGAAGTCAACCGGCTTTGCACGGACGGCACGAAAAACGCTTGCAGTTTCCTCTATGCCGCGGCGTGGAGAGCGGCGCGGGCGATGGGCTATCGGAAAATCGTCACCTACATTCTGGACACGGAGAGCGGGGCCAGTCTGCGGGCCGCTGGCTGGGCCTGCGCTGGGCTGGCGGACGGCAAACGCTGGACGGGGAGCCGCCGCCCCAAGGAGGACTTATACCCGGCGCAGATGAAATACCGCTATGAAAAAATCGGAAAGGAGTTTTGACTATGGCGAACAAACTTGACCGTATCGAAAAGGACATCCAGAAAGTGAAGTCCAAGATCGCGGAGTACAACAAGCAGCTTCGGGAGCTGGAGGGGCAGAAAACCGAGCAGGAGAATTTGCAGATCATCCAGCTTGTCCGGGGCATGAACATGACGAGGGAGGAATTTGCGGTGTTTCTGCGGGGCGGGGCCTTGCAGACTGCCCCCACCCTGACGCCCTATCACGAAAAGGAGGACACCGGCCATGAGGAATAAGATCATTTCCCGTTTTATCTCTGTCATTCTGGCTGTGGGCCTGTCCGCTGCCATGTTCACCACGACGGCCTTTGCCGGGGGCGGCGACGAGGAAGGGGAGGTCATACCCACCGAGCCGACCGGGGAAGTGGTGTCCACGCCTGACCCCAAGCCCCTGACCCCGGAGGGCAATATGTCGTTGGTGGACGACATCGACGGTGAGGCGTCCGAGGATAAGCAGTTTATCACCGTCGTTTCCAAGACCGGCAATTATTTTTACATCATCATCGACCGG
>CAJTLI010000115.1 GCA_910577525.1 uncultured Oscillospiraceae bacterium
AAACTACAAAATTTCTTCGGCGTTTTCTTACAATTTCAGATTGGCGTTGACACCCTTCCGCCATCCATAAAAAGCGGTTTTACAGGTTGCTATTTTTCCCATAAGCTGATAAACTATAGATATTCTGAATTAAAGTGAAGGGCGGGATGTATCCATGATGTATCCATATATTACATTGGCCGATGATACCGAAATCACCCACTCCCACCTCATTGAGCGTGAAGGCACTCAGTCGGTAGAGGTGCATTTTGAGCGGCCTACGGAGGATGGTTTTATTTCGGCGCGATGTGTTCTCCCGACTTATGAGTGGAAATTCAACGAGGGGTTCCAGCCCGATGAGTTGGCGCTGTTTGATGAGTTTCTGCGCCATAATGCCCATTTGCTGTACCGTTATGCGGCGCGGGGAGGGATTCACTGTGCCTAATCTGTTCCGTGTAGGCGGCTACCTGGTGTTTTTCTGGTCCAATGAAAACGGGGAGCCGATCCATGTGCATATCATTAAGGGCAAACCCTCACCGAACGCGACAAAGATTTGGCTGACCCGTTCTGGACAGTGCATTGTGGCCAACAATCGGAGCAGGATTCCTCAAAGCGATCTGAACGAACTGCTGGATGTTATCTCGGCCCAGTTTTTCTTGATCTGCCGGAAATGGAAGGAGCATTTCTGTGTCGATGAGATAACATTCTTTTGCTGAACACAAAAGATATCGAATTTTAGAGACGAAGCGGAAACAGAACTGTTCCGCTTCGTCTCGCTTTTTTGGAGAAAAAATCAAATGAAGAAATATTTTGACTACGTAGACCGTCTGCGGGAGTCCGGCGTTACCAATATGTACGGCGCGGTTCCCTATCTCCAGCGGGCGTTCCCGGAATTGGGCTTTAACCACGCCCAGGCCGTCTATGTCCTGCGGGAGTGGATCTACAGCCACCGGCAGGAAGGCGGGGATTCGTGATGCGTAAGCCCTACCGAACCATTGAAGATGTCCTGCGCTCCCCCTGGGCCGCCACAGAGCGGCCCGGGGAGGGGCCCGGGGAGGGGCCCGCCACAGACCGGGTGCTGCGCTCCACCCGGCTGGAGGACGGCATCTACGCCGACCTGCGGGAGGGCGACGATGGGCTGGAGCAGGCCGAGGGGGCGGCGGTGAAAAAGCTGCCCTCCTTCCCGGCGCTGTCCCGGGACGTGTTCCAGTCCTTCTACTCCCTGATGCTCCGGAAGAACGGGGAGGATATGCTTTCCACTGCCACCCGGAAGTTCAACGCCCCCATTTTGGAGCATATCACCCAGAGCGGGGACTACCCCACGCTGAAGGCGGTGTGCGAGGGCCGGGAGCTGCCCGCCTACGAGGCGGCGTCCGAGTTCATCACCCGCACCGCCGGGGAGCTGGACAGCCTGCTTTCCAACATCGGCGGGGAGAAAAACGCGCTGGACACGTTGGAAAAGCTGGAGAATGCCGAAAGAAAGGCCCAAAACGATCTGGCGGGGCTGCTGGAGCGGATGCGGGCTATGAAGGAGCGGAACCAGCAGTTGGAGCAATCTGTGGTTGACGCCGCCAATAAAGCCGAGAGCAAGCGCCGCCAGGTGGAGGCCGTGGGCAAGCTGGTGGACGCCGGCACCGCGAAGGGAAAAGAGGCCGTGGCCGCCGTGGCCGCCGCGGTGGCCACGGCGGTGAGCGCCGCCGCCGAAAAGGCGGAGGAGGTTCAGAGCATCATCGGGGCCTGGGGCGATGCCCCCGGTAATCTGGAAAAGAGCGAGGCCAACGCCGGGCTGCTGGCCCTGGTGCGGCAGAGTCCGGTGCTGCGGGACATTTCCAGATACCTGGGCCGTTTCCGGGAGATCTTCGCCCAGGGCAAGCGCAATGGCTACGCCTATAGCCGGGGGGAGAAATACTCCCTGGAGCTGGGGCGGGACTTATCCCGGGCCCTCACCTCCGAGCTGGCCATGCTGGCCTCGCCCCAGACGGTGCCGCTGTTCCTGCGGAAATACCAGCGGGGGCAGATCAAGCAGTACCAGCGCCGGGAGCCCATTTATAAAGGGATGGGCGATATCATTTGCTGTCTGGATGAGTCCGACTCCACCGAGGGTGACCTCGCCGCCTGGGGGAAGGCCGTGGCGCTCACCCTGCTGGAGATCGCGGCGGACAGCGGCCGCGGCTTTGCCCTCATCCACTTTTCCGGACCGGGGATCTTCAAGGTCGACGTGTTCCAGCCCGGGGAGTACTCCATGGAGGACAAACTGCGGGCCGCCGAGACTTTTCTGAACGGCGGCACCGATTTCCAGACGCCCATGGAGCAGGCCCTGCTGCTGATGGAGCTGGGTGGTTTCGAGAACGCTGACATCGTGTTCATCACGGACGGCGAGTGCGAGCTGCCGGACAAGTATTTGGAACAGCTTCAGGCGGAGCAGGCCGCCTGGCAGTTCACCGTCACCGGGGTGCTGCTGGACAAGGGCGATCCGGGGATGGCGTTCAGCCTGGAGCCCTTCTGCCAGAACATCTACCGCACCAGCGAGCTGCTGGGGGATGAGATCGTGCGGGAGATGATTACTAAACGGGTCTAAAAAATTGATATTGGAGTAATTATATTATGATCGTTTATATTACTGGAATGTCCGAACTGCCCACCAACTGCCGGGATTGCATGATGGATCAGTGCGGGCTGCCTTTGAAGGCCAGGGTGCACACGCCTACCATCAAGAAGCGTTTCTTATCCAGGCGGCACCCGGACTGCCCGCTTCGCAAGATACCGCCCTTGGAATAAGCATAGGCTCCGGCTGCGGCGGCTGATTACTTAATAAAACGCAACGAGGGGTACTGCGGCATTGCCGGCAGTACCCCTTTGTTTCTTAGTTGCGGTCAGTAGGCCACACTTCTATTGAACTTTCCATTCACCACATAGTAGGCCGTGCGCTCCTCCGGCTTGACATACAGCTTCAAGTCGGCAATGCCATTAAGTTAACCAGAAATAACCAAATAGCAGCGATATGGGAGGAAGG
>CAJTLI010000116.1:0-686 GCA_910577525.1 uncultured Oscillospiraceae bacterium
CTGATTGGGCCAGCACCAGCGCCGCCGCCAAGGTCTGCGTCACGGACGAGACGGGCGGCGGCTTTGCTTCGGCGGAGGTCCGTATTGACCGGAGCGGCGGTTGGAGGGACATCACGGCCAACATGGAGCGGCGGGACAGCCGCTACTATGGCACGGTGGACATTACTGCCAACTGCACCATCTATGTCCGCGTCACCGGCCACGATGGGGAGGTCTACGAAAACTCCCGCTACATGGAGTGCTTTGACACCACCCCGCCCACCCTGCGGGCCAGTGTCAGCGGAGATGTGCTGCGGGTGGAGGCTGCGGATGATCTCTCCGGCGTGGCGCATATCACCGTAAATGGGACGTGCTATCCCAACCTGACCGGCAATGCGGTGGATGTGCCCCTGAAAGACCTGGGGACTTCTGAGCAGATCACTGTCCAGGCGGCGGACAAGGCTGGGAACTATTCGCGGACATATCAGGTGAAGAACCCCAACTACAAAGCCCCGGCCACCAGCCAGCCCAACCAGGACCAGAAGCCCACGGTTACACCTCCGGCAGCTACTACGCCGGTGAAGCCCCCGGCCACCAATACCACCACGCCGTCCAAGACGGAACCCTCCACGACTACGCCGCCCTCTGGTTCGGCCAGCGTGACCACGGGCACGGAGCAGACGGCCAAGCCCCTGACCCCGGACGGG
>CAJTLI010000116.1:2100-2911 GCA_910577525.1 uncultured Oscillospiraceae bacterium
ACGGCTGGCTGGTGAGCTGGTGTGTGGGCCATCTGGTAGAGCTGGCCCCGGCTGACGCTTACGACCCCCGCTACTCCAAGTGGGCCTATGACGATCTCCCTATCGTCCCCCAGCCGTGGCAATTCCAAGTGCTGCCGGATACCAGGAAGCAGTTCAACATCCTGCGCCAGCTTATGTGCCGGGATGATGTGGACACTGTGGTCTGCGCCACGGACGCGGGGCGGGAGGGTGAGCTGATTTTCCGACTGACCTATAACCTCTGCCAATGCACAAAACCTGTCAAACGGCTTTGGATTTCCTCTATGGAGGAATCCGCTATCCGCAAGGGCTTTGACAATCTGGCAGACGGCCGGAAGTACGACAACCTCTACGCCGCTGCTCTCTGCCGCGCCAAGGCGGACTGGCTCATTGGCATCAACGGCACCCGGCTGTTTACTACGTTATACAAAGGTAAGACGCTGAACGTGGGCCGGGTGCTGACCCCCACGCTGACGCTGCTGGCAGAGCGGGAGGCGGCGATTGAGCATTTCAAAAAGGAGAAGTTCTACACCGTGGAGCTGGACGCACAGGGCCTCCGGGCGGCAAGCGGCAAGTTTAATTCCAAGACGGACGCGGAAAAGCTGCGCTCCGCCTGCCTGGGCAAGACCGCCGTGGTCCAGTCCATCGCAAAGAAGGACAAGACCGAGCGGCCCCCGAAACTCTACGATCTGACCACTCTCCAACGGGAGGCCAACCGCCTCTTTGACTACACCGCACAGCAGGCCCTTGACTATCTCCAATCCCTCTATGAGAAGCGGCTGGCAACCTATCC
>CAJTLI010000117.1:0-1927 GCA_910577525.1 uncultured Oscillospiraceae bacterium
CCATAGAGCTGCTTTTCAAACGCACAGTATTCGGGGGTGGAGGTATCCACCTCCCGCAGCGTGGCGGACTCGTAGGTGCTGCCGGGGATAATGTCCCAATCCACCGCCTGGAAGTGAACGGCGGTCAGCCAGTCCAAGAGGCTGTGGCCGCTCATCTCCTCAAACAGTCCCCGGTTGTCCTCATAAGGGAAACAGGACGGCACATCGATCCCCGTCAGCTCCTTCGCCATGCGGTACAGCGTGAAGCCGCTGGGGTCCATGTCGGGGGAGATGGCATCGTAAAACCGTTTCAGCTCCTCCGGCGTGGACAGCCGGGGGCAGAACTCCTCCAGGGTGGCCTGGAGCGCCTCTGCCTTGCTGGACAGAAACTTCGTGTGGTCCTTTTGCTCATCCAATGTGAACCACAGCGATTCGCACGTTTCCCTGCTCTGTTCCAGCTCCTGTTGGGCCTGCCGCAGCTCAGACCGGGCGGTCTCCAGCTCGGCGCGGGCGGCGGGGTACTCCCGGATGGCCCGGATGATGTCTTTCAGTCCCATCCTCACCCCGCCTTTCGGAACCGGGAGAGCAGTTGATCCAGCACACGGATGCGGCCCCGCACCTTCCCGGAGGATACGTCCAGCCCCTTCATCTGGCGCCGGATGCGGTAACGGATGGCTTTGAGGTCCTGCCGGTCGCTGCAGCACTCTATCACGATGTACTCGCTGCCGCGGGCCAGCACCTCCCGTCTGCCGTTCTCATCCCGGATGCTGGACATCAGCCGCTGGCCCAGCCGCTTTCGGTAGCTGTTCTGGAGGGCTTCCGCGTCCCCGGACACACCGTGTTTTTTCAAAATGGCGGCGATCTCCCCGGAGCTGATCCGCATATTGGCGGACAGCACGTCCATGATCTCGTCCTCCGCCGCGGGGGGCAGGAGGGGCTTGGGAGGCCCCGCCGCCCGCGCGGGCTGCTGCTTGCTCATCGTTGATGCTCCTTTCTTTTCTGAGGTTTGTCGGCTGACTGCGGCGCCAGCCCAGGCAGCGGAATCCCGGCATCCTCCGGGCAGTAGACATATATCCCCCTGACGGAACGGGCCTGCTCCGGAACAAAACCGGGCGGGGCGTTCTCCAGGCTGACCGCCGCTATGACCATCCGCTGCCGCCCATCCAGAAATGAAGTATAGCTGTAGCGATGGTCTCCTTCCCGATAGATATAGAGGCCCCTGGGTTCTCCGCAAATCCCGGCATACAGTGAGACAGCCTCCTTTTCCGCGATAAACGCCGGCTGGATGTCCTGTTCCAGTTCATGGGCCATATTGTTGATGTAACGGGACATCCTTCGGATATCGCCGCACTCGAATTCCGGTCCGTCATCCCCGTACCGTCTTGTCTCCAGCACCCACTTCTTCCGCTCGTGAGGGCTGTCCAGTGAAACGCGAAAGGACTTTTTGCTCCGCTCATCCGCAAGCAGATCAAAATATACACAGCCGAACATTGGCCCGATGGCGGGGGTATGGTGCAGGAAGTATACATGGTAGTTGTCCAGGACAAATGGGTGGGTAATGCTCATAACAAGCTTAGAGAGGTTTTGCAGCCCCTTATTGTTCAGCGGGTCGTAGAAGTCGTCCCATCCGGCCTGATAGGGGGCACGATAACCGTCCTTGTGAAAAGCTCCGGCCCGAAACAGTTCCTGCCATTTGCGAACAGGGATGTTCCCCTCCGTCATCGCTCCGCCTCTTTTCTTTTCGGAACCTTGTCCGCTTCCTTCTGGGGCGGGGGCAGCGGAATCCCCGCATCCTCTGGGCAATAGAGATACATCCCCTTGACGGCATGGGCCTGCTCCGAAACAAAACCGGCAGGCGCATCCTCCAGGCTGGCCACGGCCATGACCGTCCGCCTGCGCCGGTCCTGCCGAGAGGTGTAGCTGTAGTGATGCTCCCCGTCCCGGTAGA
>CAJTLI010000117.1:1935-2746 GCA_910577525.1 uncultured Oscillospiraceae bacterium
CACGCTGTCTGGCGTAGGCGGTTACAGCGTCTTTCTCCGCAATAAACGTGGGAATGACGCCCTTCTGCAGCTCCGGGCCGATACTGTTGACGTAGCGGATCATCTCCCGGATATCCCGGCAGTCGAACTCCGGCGCGTCAAAGCCGTACCGCTCCGTGACCAGCGCCCACTTCATGCGCTCATGGGGACTGTCCAAGGAGATCACAAAATATTTCCCATCCCGATTCCCGGACAGCGGCTCGAAGCGGACATCGTCATATAGCGGCCCGTTCAAGGGGCAGTTATTTTTGAACCAAACGTAGTAGTTGTCCAGGATAAAGGGATCGGTGATGCCCATGACCACCCTGCCTATCTTCTTCAGCCGTCCGGCCAGGGCGTGGTTCTGGCAGAACCAGTCATACCAGCCAGCCCTGCACTGGGTGTATCTGTCCTGGAGGTTAAAAGCCCCGGCCCGAAACTGCTCCTGCCACTGGCGGACAGACAGTTCATCCGGCATCGCCGTCACCTCCCGGCAGCAACGATTCCAAAATGCCGGCGATGGTGGAGAACACCTCCGCCAGCTCACGGGCGTCCTTCACGCTGTCCTCGATCTCCTCCCGCGTCATGCGGGTACACTCCGCCCAGATGCGGACGTTTTCCTCTGTGGGGGTCAGCAGCACGGCCTTTTCAAAGGCTTTGCAGAACAGATCAGCGATTCTGCCCCTTCGGTCGGCCTCCGCGTCACACTGCCGGATCTCCTTTTTCGCCTTTTCCAGCTCCACCGCCAGGGCGGCGGCTTCGTCCCGCTGTTCCTCCGGCTGCTCCCGCGCCT
>CAJTLI010000118.1 GCA_910577525.1 uncultured Oscillospiraceae bacterium
ATGAACGCATACGCCTCGGCCCATGTCTTGAAGGAGGTGGGATACCCGCCCATCAGGTCGCCCGCCCGGAAGATGAGGGGGTCCAGCGCAGTAGTGGAAAGCGGGTCATAGAAAAATCCTGCCGTCTGCATGGCATCCACGATACGCCGCTGTCCAGGCTCCAATGCGGCAATGGCCGTTTGTGTCTGACGCTGGTAGTCCGCCGCCCATTTTTCAACATCCGCAAAAGGATTTTCTTCCCTCTGTGCGGAAAGGATATGATCGACCGCATCCCGGTCGGCCTCCGCAAAGCTGAATGTGACATCGCCGTTCTCATGGACGAACCGCGCCGTGGAGATGCCGGCCTCGCCCATCTGCTCCTCCAGGACGGGGGCCTCCTCCGCCGTGACCTTCACCCGGTAATTGGGGGTCGTGACCTCGATCTTCGCACCGGGCAGGAATGCGTTGTTCCTGACATCCGCCCAGAGCATCCGCTCCAGCCTCTCCTTGCTCTCAGCGCGGAGGACGGGATAGGCCAGCGTAGGGTCACGGAGCTGGACATCGAACAGGCCGATCTCCTCCACGATATAAGCCGTGTCCTCCAGATAGACGGTATCGCCCACCTGATAGGTCGGCTCCTGCGGTGCGGCAGTGCTTTTTGCATCGGTCCCAGGTGCGGCAGGGGTAATATCCTTCCCGGCTCCTTCATGGGCCATGCCCTCCGGCGTTTGCCCCGCTTCTGTGCCGGGAATAGGCTCCTCCATGACCCTCTCGGCCTTGGGGCGGTGTGAGCGGAGCGCCGTCTCCGCCTCCTCAAAGGTAGCGAAACCGCCAGCCGTAGCTATAGCAAAACGGCGCTGTTCATCGTAGCCGTAGTGGTTGTAGAACTGCCCGTTGGGGTACTGCTGGATGACGATGGCCTCATCACCGCTGCGGTAGCTGGCGGCAGTCTGCACCGCTTCTTTCGGCTGGGCATCCCGGATGTGTCCGGTCCGCAGGCTATGCTCGAACATCTCCCGGTCCATGAACACCTGGTCCCGCCCCGGCTCGTCAGGATAGACATAGAAAACATCGTGGTCTGTGACGCCCGTCAGGACGATCTCTTTTGTACCGGCCTCGGAATAGATGGTGAACGGGTCCCCGATGGCATATTTCAGCGGCGGCAGTTTTGCCTTTTCCGTTTTGAGCCAGTCGGCGGCCTCCTGCCTTGCGACATCCTCCTTGACCTGGAGCAGATAGTCCTCAGCCTGCCACTCGCTGGTGAACTCCTCGGAAACGCCCTCCGGGTCTACATATATCTCATCCCGGATGTCATCCCAGACGGCATAGCCGCCCTCGGTCTCGATCAGGAAGAACCGCTCCGGGGCGGCATAGTTGCTGCCGTCCGCCATCCGCGCCACCTGTGCCAGCATCTCGCTTGTGCGGTCGGGCGGGTCCGGCAGTTCCGGGGCGGCGGTCATGGCCTCATAGGTCTCGTCCAGCAGGGACTGGTGGAGACGGCTGCGGTACTCCGGCACATCGAAATACAGCCGCATGAAGCCCGTGTCCTGGATGGTGAGCGCCGCCTGTTCGATGGCCTTGCCGCCCTCCACATAGGCGGTCTCTTTGTCGTTGTTGTCACAAGCGTTCCGATACGCCGTGTCCCGCAGGAGGGCGTCCCGGATGACAGGGTAATACCGCTCATAGATGTCTGCCGGGGTAGGGGGAAAACCGTGTCCGGGAGCAGGGAGAGGGACGGCGCCGAACTCGGCGTAATTCTTCTCAAGGGCGGCATACCGCTGTTTGTCCGGGCCGCTCAGATACTGGCCGTTCTGGATGAGCGCGCCGAGCCGCTTCTCGACCTCGGACCAGCGCAGGCGCACCTCTGCGTTGTGGCTGGCGTCACGGATCACCAGTCCCTGAGGGCGGGTCTGCACACCGCCCCGGCTGCCATCGGAAAATTGCCAGCTCTGCCCACTGTTGGTCCCATACTCGCCTTTCAGATACTCCACACGCTCATCTGGCGTGTTCTCCTGCGAATAAAGGGCAGCGATACGCAGTTTGCCGCCGTCATAGGGGGAACCGTGGCGGAGGATGCGCTCGATCTCCGCGTCAGGAATAGAAAAAGCGGGGGCGGGAGCCTCTGCCGGGGCCTGTTCCTCTTTTTTGGGCATAGCAAAGGCGGAGGGCTTTTCGCTCTCCGCCTGTCGGTCTATCATTGAGATCTGTTCCATCTCGGAGGGGAACAGCCCCTCCAGCGTCAGTTGTTGATAAGTTCCGCCATCACGATCTCCTCCGCCTGCGCTTTCAGTGCGTTCATGTGCCGCACCCAGTCCATCTGCCGGGTCTTTTTGTCCGGCGCCGGGTCCGCCGCCAGCAGTTCCTCCATCAACTGCTTCATCCGGGCGGTGGCCGTCTCCTGCACCTCCCACAGGTGCGGGAACAGTTTCCCGATCAGGGTCAGGTGGTTGTAGAGGAGTTTGTTGTTCTCCTCCAGATACGCCCTCCGCATCCTGCCGTACTTGCCCAGCGGACGGTCCTCCATTTCCTCCAACTGGATGTCCGGGATCAGGTAATCCCCTGCCTGTCTGTAAGTCAGCTCTGCCATTGTCCTGTCTCCTTTCCTCGGCCTGTTCGACCTGTTTTGCCCTCTCGTAGGTGCGGATCGCCCGCTCGACCTCACGGAACACCTGGGAGGATACCTCGCTGACCGCCGTACCCAGCACATTGGATGCCGCCTGGGTATTGAAGTCGAACACATCCATGAAGTCCTCCGGCTCAAAG
>CAJTLI010000119.1:0-390 GCA_910577525.1 uncultured Oscillospiraceae bacterium
AATACCATTTCCGGCTTCTTCAATTCTGTAAAACTCGAACACGTCTTTACAATGCCCATCACGAAGAACAGCACCAGCAGGGCGCAGCCGATGGCTTGGAGCGCGCCGTTGATACCTTGGATGACCGTCCAGACTCCGCCGCCTTTGAACTCCTCCGGGGTGGTACTGAGGAGCTGCCAGATCTCCGCCAGCTTCCCATTCCAGGTCCCCAGGGCGGAGTTCAGGTTGTCCACGATCCAGTTTCCGCTTCCTATTTCTATCACCTCGATTCACTCTGAATTTGTGTTGATATTTACACCGAATTCTGCTATACTGTTGGCAGAAGGAGGTGGCGTTGATGCCAAGTATTCGTCCTATTTCAGATTTGCGCAATAATGCTAATGAGATTTC
>CAJTLI010000119.1:400-2654 GCA_910577525.1 uncultured Oscillospiraceae bacterium
CCCATTCCAGGTTCCCAGGGCGGAGTTGAGGTTGTCCACGATCCAGTTTCCGCTTCCCACTCACACCACCTCCTTTGCGTCCGAAATTCGTTTCGCGGCCATGGCGCAGTAGTCCGGGGAAAGGTCGATCCCGATAAAACTCCGGCCCAGGCGTTTCGCCACAGCGCCGGTTGTACCGCTGCCCATGAAGGGGTCCAGCACCGTGCCGCCAAGGGGGCTTCCCGCCAGGATGCAGGGTTCCGCCAGCTTCTCCGGGAACACCGCGAAGTGCGCCCCCTGGAAGCTGCTGCTGGGGACTGTCCAGACATCCCGCTTGTTCCGGCCCAGCGGGTTGAGGGGAAGTCCGGCAAAGTTCCCCCTTTGCGGAAGGTGTCCGGCATCCAGATCAAAGCTGGAGGCACAGCCTGACGGATAACTCCGGCGTTCTCCCGAACGGGTGGGTGTGATGAAGGATTCCCGGATGGCATCGGCGTCAAAATAGTATCGCTCTGATTTGGACAACAGGAAGATATATTCGTGGCTCCGGGTACAGCGGTCCCGCACCCCCTCCGGCATGGCGTTGGGCTTGTGCCAGATAATGTCCTGCCGCAGATACCAGCCGTCCGTCCGCAGGGCGATGGCCAGCGCCCAGGGAATGCCCAGCAAGTCCTTGTTTTTGAGGCTTCTACAGTTTTTCCGGCAGTAGCTGTCGCCTATGACAAGCCACAGGGTCCCGTCCTTCCGCAGTACCCGCCGCACCTCCCGAAACACCTGGACGAGCCGTTCCAGATACTCCTGGGGCGTTGGCTCTAATCCGATCTGCCCCTTTATCCCATAGTCCCGCAGTCCAAAATAGGGCGGCGAAGTAACACAGGTATGGACACTCTCCGCATCCAGTGTTCGGAGCTGTTCCACGGCGTCGCCGCTGATCAATCGTTCAAATATGGTCGATCACCTCCCCTAAAAGGCGGAGGGCGCGGATGCGCCCTCCTGCTGCTATTTTCCTCATCCGCCAGTGATGAGGGTGAGGATCTCACGGGTAAAGGTGATCACGATACCGCCGGCGATGGTGAGCATACCGTTGGCGCGCTGGGAGGGGTCGTGGCTCTTGAGGGACAGGCCCAGCTGGAGGATGCCGAAGCCCAGCAGGATCAGGCCGATGGCCCGGATCAGGGAAAAGATGAACTCGCTCAGGTTCTCCACGATCTGCAAGGGATCGTCCGCGGCGAAGGCGGGGACGATCATGACGGCCATGGACAGCACCAGACAGGCGAAGAGGGCGTAGGCCCGCTTGGCGCGGCGCTCAATCTTCTTCTGGCGCTCCAGGGTGTTCAGGGGCTTCTGGGTTTTCTTCATGATCTTCATAGTCAATGGTCTCCTTTTCTTCATCAGATGTGTCGGTTTCTGGGGTGAACAGCGGTTCCCCCTGGAACTTCAGCTCAGGCTTTTCCTGATGGTGGATGTAAGGCGGCCCACCGCCGTCAACGGTGTAACGGATGGCAGGGTGATCGGTCAGCTCGTACTTCAAATCCATCACCGGCTTGGCACCCCGGATGAACAGGATGGCGTAGCGGTTGTCCAGCCCACGCACCTCATCTGGGGTTAAAAGTTCGCGGCCGCTCATTTGAAAATTGGTGGAGTACGATCCGGATTTGCCCTTGGTCTGACCGTGAGTTCGGGTGTCAATCGTGGCTTTCCCAAGGGCCTCTGAGATGTACTTGTGGGTGGACGATTCGTTGCCGCCCAAGTACAGAATTGTGTCACTATTGCCCGGAATTGTCTCCCAACTGTCCTTAAAAAGTTCCTTGATTTGCGCCATATTCTGAATAATGGTGCTGGCCGAAATGTTGCGGGAGCGCATGGTGGCCAGCTCACGGGTGAAGCCTGGGAGGGGCATGGCGGCGAACTCATCCAATATAAAGTGGACGTGGCAGGGCAGGGTTCCGTGGTGGATCTGGTCCGCGCTGTAGTAGAGGGCCTGGAACGCCTGGGCGTAGAGCAGGCTCACCAAAAAATTCAGGCTGTTGTCGTTGTCCGGGATCACCGCGTACAGCGCGCACTTCCGCTCCCCCAGGGTGTAGAGGTCCATATCGTCCCTGTCGGTGATGGCCTTGATCTGGGGCAGGTTGAAGGGGGCCAGCCGGACGGCGGTGGACACGAGTATGGACTTTGAGGTCTTGCCGGCAGCCATTTTGAAGACTTTGTACTGCCTCACCGCCACACTGTCCGGCTTCTCCCGCTCAATGGCCTGGAAGAGCAGATCCAGGGGCGAGAC
>CAJTLI010000120.1 GCA_910577525.1 uncultured Oscillospiraceae bacterium
GACGGCATTTTGAGCCGTGAAAAAAAGGAGGTAGACAAAGTGATTATTTCCGCCGCTGAACTGAACAAGTATTTCGGCAAGGACACTACGCCCCGGGAAATGAAAGACCAGATTATGTCCCTGCTGGCCGAATGGAAAGAGAAACAGCCCCCGGAGCGCACCGCCCCGGAGAAAAAGACCGACCGGGAAAAGTAAGCCTTGAGACATTTTGTCCCAAGGCTTTTCTCTTTCCCACGTCCCTCCCCCGCGCCTTTCATGGCGTTCTTTTTAGAGAGGGGCTCTGGTGGTATATCCCCCGTCGCCGCCTGCTACTGAGCACAGCCGGGAGTGGGCGGTCAAGGGGCGGAACGCCCGCCGCCTGCGGCGGCTTGCCCTTGACGGCCCGCCCCGGCTGTGCCACCCCTCCCGGCGCGGCGGGGGATATATCCTCCAGAGCCGCCCCCTTTCCCATGAATGGGAAAGGGCGGGGGGATAGGGTTGAACGACAACTATTAAAATATCGGAGGTAAACGACTATGAAACGACCCCTTGCTTACATCACCGCCGCTTGGTATGGCGGCGATACGGAAAATGCGGAGCTGGCCGCGCAGTACTGCCGGGCGGTCTACGATGCGGGCTTTGCCCCTATCTGCCCGGCCTTGTTCCTGCCCCTTTTCCTCAATGACGCGGTTCCCGAGGAGCACAAGAGCAGCATCGACATTGGCCGCGACCTGCTCCGCCGCTCCCGGGTGCTGGTGGTGTGCGGGCATACCGTCACCGAGTCCATGAAGAACGACATCGCCGTGGCCCAGCGGCTGGGCATCACCGCCACCACCCTTGAGGGCATTTTGACCGTCAAGGGACAGGGCCGCCGCTGACGTGGCCGCGCTGTTCGAGGCGTACATCACCAATCTGGGGAAATACAACGAGGGCGAGCTGGTGGGGGAAACGCTGAAATTCCCCACCAGCCCCCAGGCGGTGGAGGCGCTGTTAAAGAATATCGGCGTGGACGGCATACGCTACGAGGAATTTTTCATCACCAGCTTTGACGGCGATGTGCTGGGGCTCTATGACTATCTGGGCGAGTATGAAAATCTGGACGAGCTGAACCATCTGGCCTGCCTGCTTTCGGAGCTCCCCCAAAGCGAGATTGAAAAATTCGAGGCCGCGCTCCATATGGGGGCGCATACCTCCAGCGTGGCGGACATCATCAACCTTGCGGAAAATCTGGACTGCTTTGAATTTTACCCGGAGATTGAAAGCGAGGAGGATTTGGGCCGCTATTTTGCGGAGGATTTGCCGATCCCCGCCGAGCTGAAAGGCTACTTTGACTATGAGGCATACGGGCGGGACATATCCATCAACGAGGACGGCCACCTTGCCCCCGGCGGCTATATCGTCCAGACGGGCGATATTAAGGAAGTCTACCACGGGATAGAGGATATTCCCAAGGAGCACAAGGTTTTTGCCCTCCCCCGGCTCTCCATCCGGGAGCAGATGGCCGCCTACAAGGAAGTGATTGACCGTTCCTCTCTGGCGGCTGAACGCAAGCACCCGGAAACAAACCGGGACGAGCGGTGACTTCGAGACAAAATGTCCCAAAGGCCGGAGGGCCTATCCCCCATGAAAGGAGGCGGTTTTGATTGATTGACGAGGATGTTTCCCGGCGCACGATAGCACTTTCTATCAGAACGGGAAAACTTTCGGCCCGGGTGCTGGCCTATGCGCTCCGGGCGGCTGGCCGGAAGATACAAAAGGAGCACCGGGCCCACCAGACGCCCCACGGCAGGCAGTCCGTGAAAAAGCTCATGGCCCACGGCGCGGCCACGAACAGTATCGAGCTCACCGGGGCCCCAAAAGAATTTGACCGGGTGGCCCGGAAGTGGAACGTGGATTATGCCTTTTACAAGGCCGGGCCGGACAAATATCTGCTGTTCTTCAAGTCCGGGCAGGCGGATGCAATCACAGCTTGTTTTGGGGAGTATTCCCGCCGGGTGCTGGATAAGGCAAAGACTGACCGCGTACCCATCCGGGAACAGCTCAGACGGGCCGCCGCCGAGATACTGCGCCAGCCCGCGCCCCAAAGGAAAGACCGCGTAAAGGAGGCCGCCCATGAGGACAGATAAGCTGAAAAAGTACCTTTTGCCCAACCTCCCCTATCTGTTCATCGGCTGGGCCTGCCTAAAGGTGGGGACGGCCTACCGTCTGGCGGCGGGGGCGGATTTGGCCCACAAGCTGGTGGGGATGGTGGCGGCCCTCGGCCCGGCCTTTGCCGACTTCGCGCCGGGGCTCAATCCTTTTGACTGGCTCACTGGCATCGCGGGGGCCGTGGCGATCCGGCTGATTATCTACCAGAAAAGCAAAAAAGCCCAAAAATACCGCCGGGATGAAGAATATGGTTCGGCCCGCTGGGGAACGGAAAAAGACATCAAGCCGTTCACCGACCCCAGGTTTGAGAACAACATCATTCTGACCGGGACGGAATTTCTCACCACCAACACCCGGCCCGCCGTCCCCGCCAACGCCCGGAACCTGAATTGCTGTGTTGTCGGTTCCTCCGGCTCCGGCAAGACCCGGTTCTGGCTCACGCCCCAGCTTTTGCAG
>CAJTLI010000121.1 GCA_910577525.1 uncultured Oscillospiraceae bacterium
TGCCAGTCATATCAAAGTGCATCCCCAGGCGGCGGGAGCGAAGGGCGGCAATCAGGACATGTCCAGAACAAAAGGGGGCTCAACACCAAAATACACTTGGCCGTGGATGCGAATGGTATGCCAGTCCGAATCCTTGTTACAGAAGGTACCCGAGCGGATTGTAAAGAAGCTGTCCACCTGATAGAGGGTATTTCTGCGGAAATCCTACTGGCAGACCGGGGCTATGACACAAATGATATCCTGGCCTATGCGGTTTCGGCAGGGATGGAGCCTGTGATTCCGCCGAAGAAGAATCGTAAAGAACAGCGTGACTATGATAAATATCTCTATAAATTGCGTCATTTGGTCGAAAACTGCTTCCTGGCCCTGAAACGCTGGAGAGGTATTGCCACTCGTTATGCCAAAACCTCTGATGCCTTTATCGCTGCGGTTCACGTCCGTTGTATCGCTATTTGGGCTGCTATTCGCGCTTAACTCATGTAGACACTATCTAGAGGACTATGCCCGCCGGAATGGTTTTCCGAATCCTACCCACTTCACGGACGATGGTATCTCAGGAACCCGCTTCGACCGCCCTGGCTTCACCGCCATGATGGAGGAAGTGGAGGCCGGGAATGTGGAGGCGATCATCGTCAAGGATGATTGTGTTATTTTAGAACTAAACACAGAAAGCCCCTAAAAATGCGGCTTTTGTGATGTTGGTTCTGTTTTTTGACCCAAAACAGAGGATAACAAGAGCGCAGGGCGGCGCAAGGAGGGTAGGACGCCCATCAGACAAAGCAAGACTTCATAGAGCGGGTATCGCTGTTGGAGAAATCCAGCGGTCGGTATCCGCTCTTTTTTTGTGTCCGCAGACGGTTACATAGGCGTGTATCCTGCCCCATCTTGGGGGCTGGGTACACGCCTTTTTTCTTTTTCCCATAAACCCACATTGAGAAAGCGAGGTGAACACAAATGCCCAGAGCAAAGAAAAAAGAGACTGAGGCACCGGCCGGGGCCGTAACGGAGACCGTCCAGCGGATGCCCCTCTCCAAACTGCACCCCTTTGAGGGGCATCCTTTCAAAGTGCTGGACGATGACTCCATGACGGAGACGGTGGAGAGCATCCGGCAGATGGGTGTAGCCAATCCCCTCATCGTGCGCCCGGACCCGGACGGCGGATATGAGATCATCTCCGGCCACCGCCGCCGCCACGCTGCGGAACTGGCGGGGCTGGACACGATCCCCGTCATTGTCCGGGAACTGGACGATGACGCCGCCGTTATCATGATGGTGGACTCCAACCTCCAGCGGGAGAACATCCTGCCCAGCGAGAGAGCCAAAGCCTACAAGATGAAACTGGAGGCTTTGAAGCACCAAGGCCAAAGACACGACCTAACATCTACACAAGTTGTGGAGAAGTTGGCCGCAGAACAGGTTGGTGATGATGCTGGTATAAGCAGGGAGTCCGTTCGGCGATTTGTCCGCCTGACAGAGCTGATCCCCGAAATCCTGGATATGGTGGATGAGAAGAAAATCTCCATGACGCCCGCCGTGGAGCTGTCCTACCTGAAGCCGGAGGAACAGCGGAACTTTCTGGAGGCTATGGACTATGCCCAGGCCGCCCCGTCCCTGTCCCAGGCCCAGCGCATGAAGAAAAAGAGCCAGGAGAGCGGCTGCACCCTGGACGATATGTGCAGCATCATGGACGAGGTGAAGAAGGACGACCTGGGGCAGATCGCGTTCAAGACCAGCGACCTCCAGAAGTTCTTCCCCAAGTCCTACACGCCCAGGCAGATGAGCGATACCATCCTCCGCCTGCTGGAGCAGTGGCAGAGGCGGCGGCAGCGGGACCAGCAGCGGTGACACGCCCCATCTGCGGGCGCATTTATGAAAAAAAGGAGGGCTTAACGCCTATGAACAGTATCCACTTTCACTTCAACGGTGATGTGAACATCAACCTGTCCCTGCCTGACAGCGCGGACAGGCCCGGCTACAAAAAGCTGGTGGACTCCCTGGAGGACTATCTGCACGACGCGGCGGAGGAGGCCGCTGTCACGGAGGCCGAGGCGGACTCCATCGTGATGGTGATGCGCCCGGACAAGACCCCGGAGGTCATGCAGGAGACCCAGTGCTGGGAGGAGATCGAGAGCAGGGGCAAGTACGACTGTCTGGAGGTCGTGTCGGATGACAGCCTGGATGTGGCGGGGCTGGCGATCGTCTTTGACGGGCGTCGCGTCTTGAACTTGGGCAGGGAACGGTATCTGCTCGGCCCCGTGATCGTCTACAAGTACGATGAGGACGGGGACGGCGTTTCCCTCTCTGCGGAGGATGTGATCGCCGCCGTGGTCTACTTTGCCGACCATACCGTGACCCTCTACGCCGATGGGAAGGACTTCCCGGCGTTCCACATCTGAGGCCCCGGCGTCATGCCTCCGGCGCCGTTTCCGCAGAAAGGGGGAATGAGATTTGCAGGAGGAAGTTGAAAACAGGACAGTGAACCTGATGATAAGCACCAGCAAGCTG
>CAJTLI010000122.1 GCA_910577525.1 uncultured Oscillospiraceae bacterium
TCACTGGCGTGACCGATTCCTCCATCACCATTGAAGTGGTGGACGGCATGGCCTACTCCATTGACGGCGGCGTGACGTGGCAGACCACCGGCACCTTCACCGGCCTGAACCGGGACACCACCTATGAGATCAAGGTCAAGGCGGTGGAGACGGCCTGTTATAAGGAGATGGAAGGTCCCTCCACCATGCAGGCCACGGAGAAAACCACCGTCACCTTTGAGCGGTTCGCGGATCAGACGGTGGAGTACACCGGCCACGCGCAGACCTATACGCTGCCGAAGTCTGTACCCGGCATCGCCTCCATGACCATCACCGGCTATGACGGCATCGCTACTCCGCCCGTCACCGTGGGCGATTATGTGGTCAACATCGACTTTGTGGCGGCAGAGGGGTATAAGCTGCCCGAAACCCTGCCCGCCCCGGTGCTGCATATCACCCGCGCCTCCGGCGAGGCCGGGACGATCCGGCCCGTGCTGAAGGATGAGACTGTCACCTACACCGGCGACCCCCAGCGTTACCACGGGGCGGACGGCATTGAGGGCATTTCCTCCGTTGCCCTGACCTACACCGGCGCGGACGGCGTGGAGAGTACCACCGCTCCCACCAACGCCGGAGTTTACCATGTGACCGCCATTTTCTCCCTGGCGGCTGGTGACTACACCGCTACCCTGACCATCCGCAAGGCGGGGCAGGACACCCCTATGGCTGTCCTGGAAAGCAGTTCTTCTCATTCTCTGACTGTCTCCGCCATTCCTGGTGCGGAGTACAGCATTGACGGCGGGACCACTTGGCAGACCGGTAACACCTTTGGAGGACTGGAACCTGACAAGAGCTACACCATCCTGGTCCGTATGGCTGAGGACGAAAATCACACCGCCTCCGGCTCCCGGCCCGTCTCCGGCAGGACCACCGACACGCCGGTAAATATTCTGGACACGGATATGCCCGCTTACAGTACCGTCTATAACAGCAACCGCCAGCCCTACCCCTATACTGATCTGCTGACCAGCATGGAGGGTATCAGGAGTGTGAGCATCATGTATGTCGGCACTCTCGCCAGCGGCAGGCCCTATGAGACTTCCGAGGCCCCCGTGGACGCTGGTACTTATAAGGTCCGCTTCTACCTGGTTGCCGAGGACGGCTACGATCTGAGCGCCGAGCAGGTCTATGCGGATATGACCATCTCCAAGGCCCCGCAGACCATGACCAACCCTCCCACCATTGCCCGCCGCACAACGACCACCATTGCACTGAACCCTGTCCCCGGCGCGGAGTACAGCATGGATGGCGGCGAGACGTGGCAGGACAGTCCCAAGTTTACCGGCCTGACCCCGGATACCGCCTACACCTTCACCCAGCGGATGAAGGAGACGGATAATCTCACCGCCTCTGACAGTCAGAGCGTGGAGGGCCGGACCGTGGCCGACACGGGGCTGGACTATGAGATTGACTACCGGAAGGAGATCATCACCTTCGACCCCGATGTGGTGGAGGCCGGGAAGGACTACACCCTGACCGATAATCTGCC
This sequence comes from uncultured Oscillospiraceae bacterium, assembly GCA_910577525.1. Taxonomy (GTDB): domain Bacteria; phylum Bacillota; class Clostridia; order Oscillospirales; family Oscillospiraceae; genus Enterenecus. The sequence goes on from CAJTLI010000122.1 coordinate 1,529, forward strand.
CAGCGGCGGCACGATCACCCCCGGCACCACCCTCTACGTCCGTCTGGTGGACGATGGCACCGGCAATCCCGGCCCCGTGGTCATGGAGGTTCTGCCGGAGCGCCCCGCCACTCCGGATGTGAAAGTGAATCCCTTCGATTTCACCATGAATACCACCACCGGCATGGAGTATTCCGATGACGGCGGCGAAACCTGGAAACCCTGCGAGGACCGGCAGAACGTGGAGGACCGGCAGGGCGAGACGCTGCTGGTTCGCATCGCTGCCACGGACGATTCCTTTAAGAGCGACCCCACCACCGTGACCGTCCCCGTCCGGGGCGCGGCTCCCGTGCTGACTATTGACAATGCCACTGAGCGTATGGACAGCACCGCCGCTATGGAGTATTCCAAAGACAACGGCGCAAGCTGGATTCCCTGCCTGGACAACATGGACCTGTCCGAGCTGACCAACGCCACCCTGCTGGTGCGCTATGCCTGTGACAGCACCAAGCCCGCCAGCAATCACGCCACCGTGACCGTCCCCAGCCGGAACGCCGCCCCCACCGCTGACCTTGACCGTGTGGCGGAGCTGCTGACTGTCTCCGGCACCGCGCCGGAATACCGGACGGAAAACGGCTGGACCGCCGTTCCCGCTGCTGGTCTGGATGTGTCCAGCTTCTACGGCGCGGAACTGGCTGTCCGGGAGAAGTACGATTCTGACCATTTTGCCAGCCTGCCCGTGCTGGTCAAGGTTCCGCAGAAGGGTGACAAGCCTGATCTCACCATTGACCGGGACAAGCAGACGGTCAACACCACCGCTGGCATGGAGTACAGCACGGACGGCGGCAAGACCTGGACCAAGTGCGACCCGGATATGGATGTTTCCAACCTGACCGGCCAGACCATCCTCGTTCGGGAGGCAGCGACCGAGGACAAGTTTGCCAGCGATTCCACCGAACTGCGGATTCCTAACCGTACAGAGAATCCCGTGGTGG
>CAJTLI010000123.1 GCA_910577525.1 uncultured Oscillospiraceae bacterium
CCGCACCATTGACATGGACCTGGTAAACGCCCAGCAGGCCCGGCGCATTCTGGACCGGCTGGTGGGCTACACCCTCAGCCCCTTTCTGGTCAAGACCATCCGCAAGGGGCTCTCCGCGGGCCGGGTGCAGTCTGTGGCCGTGCGGATGATTGTGGACCGGGAGGAGGAGATCCGCGCCTTTGTGCCCAAGGAGTATTGGAGCATCGACGCCCGGCTCACCGCCCCGCCCTCCCGGTCCCCTTCCGGCCCTGCCGTGGGGAGCGGGTCCCGGTTCGCCCCCCTCAGCTCCGCCGCCTCCAGGTCCCCGGCCCCCGGAATCCGCAGCACCGTGCTTCCGTTCTGCCGCCGCACCGGGATCGCCGGGCCGTCCCAGCCCAGCGCCTCCAAAGCCGATTGCCTGCCGCCGTCCGGGGCGGGGGCCTCCGTTTTCGTCTCCGTCTCCGCCGGGGTTTCGGCCAGGGAGCGCTCCAGCTCCCGCGCCCATTCCCATTTCTCCGCCTGAGCCAGCGCCGGTTTTTCTCCCTCTGCGGTCAGCTCCGGCCCGTCCCCGGCGTTCTGCCGGACGGGGGCGGCGGAGACCGGCGGCAGCCCCGGCGTATCCTCCCGCTCCTCGTCCTCTTCCTCCGCCTCCATCAGAGCCAGCAGCTCCTCCAGCCTGTCAACCAGCGCCCCCGCCCCCCTTCAGCTCCTGATACCGTTCCCAGTCGAACCCGGGATTCACTGACCAGCTCTCCCTGGGCGTGCCGCAGGCGGGGCAGGGCTCCCGTTCCGCCCGCTCCCGGCAGCCGGGGCACAGCCGGGCCAGCTCCTCCTCCTGGTCCAGGGCCAGGTTGAGGGCGCACCACAGGAAATCCCGGTCGGTCATGTTTTTCGCCCGCGCCTCGGTGGGCAGAGCGCCGAACAGACGGAGCACGCGCCATTGAAGGCGCTCATAACGCGCGTGCTCCAGGCTTTTTTTCGCCGGGAGATCTCCTGTTCCCCGTCCAGGGGCGAGGGGTTGCAGGCCCGGTTAAATTCCGCCCAGGCGCCGGACAGCCGGGCGATGTCCTCCACCCGCAGGGCGTCCAGAACGGCCGCCCCGTCCGCGAAGGCGGGCCTACCCCGCCGCTCCAGGGCCCGGGCCACCAGGCAGGCGTTGCGGCACAGCGCCCGTTCCCGTCCGTCCCGGGCCAGGGCGTCTCCCTCCCGGCGGGCCTCCAGCACCTCCCGGGCGGACAGCAGCCGCAGCTCGCCCCCGTTCACCTTTAACCGGTCCGGTCCGGCCAGCATTCCAGCTCCCATTTACACCGCCGTCTCCATCCGGTTTCGGGCCACCAGGGTGAGCTTCTCCACCACCATCCTGCCCAGCTGGCCGTCCTCCTGGATGTCGCTCCACTGGCAGTCGGAGTAAATCACCCGCCGGTCGGGCTTGCAGATCACCAGGGAGAAGTTTTTCATCCGGTAGAAATCCAGCCCGTCGGCAATCGCCTGGTCGGTGGCGTACAGCCTGGTGAGCTGAATGACATAGTTCTGGGGTCCCTGGACGGTGGCCACCGGCTCCTCCTCTCCGAAGGCCTCCACCGAGTAGGAGCTTCGGGTGGTTTTGCAGTTGTAGCTCTGCACCACGGCCACCTTTTTTCCGTCCAGCTCCAGCCAGATGTCGGAGCTGGTGGGGAACCCCGCCGCGCTCAGCCCCGAATTAAAATTTGTGCTCATTTCAGTTCCTCCTCGTATTCGCGTTCCGTCTGCTCACGACGGCTCGGACGCTATTTCCCATTCACGCTCCGCAGCCGCCTGACCGCTCGGGCGCTTTCCCTTCGACTCGGCCTGGTCTGCGGGGTGCCGCGCACCCCTCCGCTCGGCCTCGCTCCGCTCCAAGCTCCCTCACAGCCGCCTGCTCCGCGCTATACCGTGATATGCGCGCTCAGCCAGATCTGGTTGAGGCCGTGGGCCACGGTGAAGGCAAACTCCACCAGGCAGACGTTGGGGTCGGTGTCCAGGGCGGAGACGGTGACGTCCTCATAGCTGTCGATGATCTCCCGGCTCACCCGCTTTTCCAGCTCCATCATGGTCTGGGAGCGGATGGCCCCCCGGCTCTGGGCGGTATTTTTGGCCCGGCTGAACTTGGCCCGCAGGGCGTTGCGGATGCCGGGGATCACCTCGTCCACCACCAGGATGGTGGTCAGCTCCCGCCAGGTGCCGTCCACAACGCCGCCGGTTTTGGTCCGGGTGGTGACGCCCCGCACCACGTAGCAGGCCCCGGCCAGGGTCTCCAGAGGGGTCACACCCCCCTGAACCAGCAGGTCGATGTCGCCGTCGTCATAGTTGGCCTCCAGCCCGTCCAGCCCATACAGCTGAGCGCCGCCCAGGGGCAGGGCCGGGTCGCTTCCCCCGGCGATGGCCCCGGCCACCGCCGCGGCGCACAGGGCCCCGCCGGAGCCGTCCCCCGCGCCGGGGGCCGTCAGAACCA
>CAJTLI010000124.1 GCA_910577525.1 uncultured Oscillospiraceae bacterium
CGATGTCTTTATCTGTGAAGAAGACTTATACACGGGCGTTTTTTGACGCAAAGACGGATGCCGGACGGGAAAAGCGGATTGCGTGGATGGTGGATAGACTTAATAAAAATCTAAAACCTATGTAGTCGGTACATGTGCTTATTGATAGAATGTGTTTTGAAAGATTCTTATTTTTTAAGGAGATTATGATTGTTTTTAGGGAAGGCATCAGTCTGGAAGGGCTGGTGCTTTTTGCGTGGAAGGGGGTGTTTTCATGTATCCGGTGAGCGAGGCGTTCCTGCGGGCGGTGCAGGAGAATACCCGGAGGTATTATTGGACGGGGCGGATCACTACGAAGGGCGGGGCGGTCTATCCGTTCGGGTATGAGGATATTGTGAAGGGGAGCGGGTATATTTCGGCCCAGTGCTGCGGGAGCGCGGAGATTGAGCTGGGGACGGTGTATGCGGCGGAGATGGGTGTTACGCTGTTTTCCCAGGTGGACCGGTATACGCTGGACGGGGCGAAGGTGGAGCTTTTCTATCATCTGCGGGTGGAGGACGGCGGGTTTGAGGAAGTGCCGATGGGGATTTTTGAGGTGAGCGAGGCGAACCGGACGGCACACTGCCTGGAACTGAAAGCCTATGATTATATGCTGCGGTTTGAGAAGAGTTTTAACGGGTTTGAGTCTGTGGGGAATGCCTGGGCTTTTCTGGAGCTGTGCTGTAAGGCCTGCGGTGTGGAGATGGAGAACACGCAGGGGGAGATTGAGGGGATGCCCAACGGGAGGGAGCTGCTTTCGATCTACCCGGAGAATGATATTGGGACGTACCGGGACGTGCTGTTTTTTGTGGGGCAGGTGCTGGGCGGGTTTTTCTGTATCAACCGGCGGGGGAGGCTGGAGCTTCGGAAGTACGGGGCGGAGCCGGTGCTGGAGGTGCAGGGGAGGCACCGGTTTTCCAGCAGTTTTTCTGATTTTATTACCAGGTATACGGCGGTGAGTTCTACGAACCTGCGGACGCAGACGGCGGAGTATTATGGGCTGGAGGTGGACGACGGGCTGACCATGAATCTGGGGGTGAACCCGCTTTTGCAGTTTGGGCTGGAGGAGACCAGGAGGCAGTTGTGCGGGAATATATTGGCTGACCTGGCGGCGGTGAATTATGTGCCTTTTGATTCCAGTACCATAGGGAATCCGGCGCTGGATCTGGGGGATGTGCTGACGTTTACGGGCGGGCAGGCGGACGGGGAGCAGATGACTTGTATCACGTCTTTCCAGTGCAGGATTGGCGGGAGGCAGAGCCTGAAATGTGTGGGTAAGAATCCCAGGCTGGCCCAGGCGAAGTCTAAGAATGACAAGAATATTTCCGGGCTTTTGAACCAGATTGAGGCCGGGAAGGTGGGGATTCATACGTTTACCAATGCTTCTGCTTATGTGGTGGCGGAGGACAGGGTGCGGGTGATCAGTATTGAGTTTGCGGCGAAGGAAGAGACCCATGTGCAGTTTTTTGGGCAGGCAGTTGTGGACGTGAGGGCGGCGCAGGTGGAGCGGAGTGCCAGTGCGTCCGGGAGTATCGTGGTTCCGGTTCCTGTGGCGGGGACTGGCGGAAGTGAGGACAGCGGAGGGGCTGCTGGAGCCGGGGACGGCGGATATGGTGTGGAAGCTGATTCTGGCGGAAGCGGTGAGGAAGGCAGTGGTAGGATTGGAGAGAAGACGGGGATCAGCGTCGGAAAGGCTGTTGGTGTGGTTTTGGAAAATGGAGAAAGTGTTGGAGCCGTTGAAATGTCTGGTAAGAGTGCCGGGGATGACGGCGGAACCGGGGGAAGTACGGAGGATGTCACGGTGGAGGTGGAGCTTCCGGTTATCTGGACGGAGGACGGGGAGGCGGCTGTTTATGTTACTTATGAGCTGAATGATTTGGAGATTCTGGCCCACCGGCCGGTGGAGACCTGGGGGAGCGGGAAGCATATTTTGTCTTTGTATTATCCGATTGATAGCCTTGTGCCGAACATTACCAATACGTTCAATGTGTATCTGCGGATGGAGGGCGGCACGGGGAAGATTGAGACGGGCGGGTGTATTGCTTCTATCAGCGGGCAGGGGATGGCCGCGGCGGCTGCCTGGGACGGTACGGTTACGGTAGAGGAACCTATGAGGCGGTTTGCTTTGGGCGGCGGCCTGGGGATGAAGGTGTTTGCCGGGGATATGGGGATTGAGACCATGGAGCTGGTGCAAAGGAGTTATGGGGACAGTATGGGGAAGGTATTGATCGGGGCTTTTGGGAAGCCTTTTGAGATTGGTTAGGAAGGAGTGGGCGTGTATGAAACTGAAAGGGACAATGGTTCTGGAACTGACGGATGGGGCCACGGGGGAGGTGGAGACGGTCACGGAGGAAAATATGGTGACGGAGG
>CAJTLI010000125.1 GCA_910577525.1 uncultured Oscillospiraceae bacterium
AAACTGTCCGCCTGCCACAAAGCGCATGGGGATGATGTTGAGTGGTGGACGCGGTCGGGACGCTATGACCGGGTTTATAAGAGCCGGGTGTTTACGGACACATATTCCAAGGACACGATCACGGTTGACAACGCCGGTGAAGTCATTAAGGGCGGCACCGGCTATGGCCCCGGCCCCAACCTGCCCGACGAGGTGGAACACACCTACCCGGACTACGCCTTATATCCGCAGTTTTCCGGCACGGCCTACGGCTTTATGACCCGTGGCTGTCCCCGGAACTGCGGATTTTGCATTGTGTCCAAGAAAGAGGGGCGGCGCAGTACCCACGTCGCTGACCTGTCCGAGTTTTGGGATGGGCAAAAGGAGATCAAGCTGCTGGACGCAAACCTCCTGGCCTGTTCTGACCATGAAAAACTGATCTTGCAGCTTGCGGAGAGCGGGGCGTGGGTGGACTTCACCCAAGGGCTGGATGTGCGCCTGATTACCCCGGACAATGTTTTCCTGCTGAACCGGGTAAAGACCAAAATGCTCCATTTCGCGTGGGACGACCCCAACACGGACTTGACGGACTGTTTCAGGCGGTTTTCGGAGCTGACCTCCATCCGGGACTTTCGGAGGCGGAGGGTGTATGTCCTGACCAACTATGGCAGCACCCATGAACAAGACCTTTACCGGGTGAACACCCTGCGGGATATGGGCTATGACCCCTTTGTAATGATCTACGAACGGCCCAGCGCTCCGCCCGTCACCCGCCAGCTTGCCCGGTGGGTGAACAACAAGCGGATATTCCGTGTTGTCCCGAATTTTGCCGACTATATCCCCAATCCCAACAAAAAGAGCGCCAGACCGTGAACAGGATAAGACCCGGAGGGGGATGGGCTTGAAGCCTGTCCCCCTCTTTGAATGGAGGGATGAAAATGCCATTGAAAATCAAGCCCTGCCACCTGCGGGCGGCGAGGGAGTATGTGGGCCGGTATCACCGGCACAGCATCCCGCCCGTGGGCGGCAAGTTCGCCGTGGCCTGTTATGATGGGGACAACCTGTGCGGCGTCGCCATTTGTGGCCGTCCCGTCGCCCGGTATCTGGACGATGGGCTGACCCTGGAAATCCTGCGCTGCTGTACGGATGGGACGGACAACGCCTGTTCCAAGCTCTACGGGGCCTGCTGCCGCATTGGGTTTGAGATGGGCTATGAGCGAATCGTCACCTATACGCTGGCATCCGAGAACGGAGCATCTTTGCGGGCCGCTGGCTTTGCCTTTGACGGCGAGGCCGGGGGCCGGGAGTGGACAGGCCAGCGCCGCAGGGGCTACTATGTGGCCCCCGCCGAACTGAAACACCGCTGGATGAAAAGACGGGCAGGTGAGCGGCCATGAGCAAGATCAAGACCCGTGAAAAGGGTAAGGACATTAAGGTGTTGGATAAATCCGCTGTCGTGGGCCAGCGCATGAAAAACGCCTTTATCCGCTCCAAGCGGAACGCGGCGGCGCTGATGGATGACCGGCAGGCTACTCCCAGCGAATACGCCGAGGATAAGGTGGAGTTTGCTGCCGATGATCTGGCCCATGATACGGCGAATGTGGCGGTGTCCGGGACAAAATCGGCGGTACGACAGGGGCGAAAGCTGTTCCAGCGCCAGCGGGAGAAGCGGGCGGCGGAGAAGCGCCGGGAGAACACCGCCCCCACCGAACAGGCCCCCGCCCACAAACCGTCCCAGGGTACGGCCCCGGAGGGACGATTGTCCCGTCAGCGCACCGACCCGCCCAGGGATGGGCAGCGCCCCCGGCAGGGCACCGGCTCCGCCCAGGACAGACGGCTCCCACGCCAGCGAACCGGGACAGCCCCGGAGCGTCAGCCCCTCCCACGGTATGAGCGCACAGCGGAGCGGCCCCCGGCCCGTGCTGACATTGAGCGTCCTGTTGATACCGCAAACTCTATTGTAGAACGAGGGCGGACTTTTGCCAAAAAGCAGGCCGCAAAATGGGCGGAACGGAAACGGCAGGTGAAAAACCGGGCTGTCCAGGCCGACCGGCCACTCCAGGTAAAGCCCCAGGACGCCGCCAAAGCGCCCCGGCAGGTGGAAAAGGCGGTCAACACCGTGGAAACGCCCGTAAAAATGGCGAAACGGCCCGCCCAGGCTATGGGGCAGACCGCAAAGGCCACCGAAAGGGGCGCAAAGGGCACCATCAAGAGCGCCCAGCGGACAGTAAAGACGGCACAGCGCACCGCAAAGGGCACCGTGAAAACCTCTAAAACTGCCA
>CAJTLI010000126.1 GCA_910577525.1 uncultured Oscillospiraceae bacterium
AGCGTCCGGGCCTGCCGCAGCATGGGTTCCCGTACCTTTTTGCACCAGCGCTCCGCTCTGGATTCGCTCACCTGCAAAGCCTTAAATAAAATATCTTCCTTGGAATACATGATGCCGATCAGGTTCTTCAGGCTCTGGCGGTTGTGGTTGGCGGCGTCCACATGGACGTGGATGCCGCAGGAGCCGTTGACCTTGGCCCCGGCCTTTCGCACCCGGCGCACACATTCCTGGAACTTGGGCAGTTCAGCGTAGGTCAGCTTGGGCGTGACCATCTCCACCTGATACTCTCTGCTGTCCGTACCGGAAGCGGATATGTACCCGCCCGCAGTTTTCTTCTCTGGCTTGATGCTGCTGTCGCTCATCAGCTTCCACACCTTGCCCTCCGGGTCGGTCACGCCCCAGGTGTCGTAATAGGTCCCCAGATATTGGGGCGATGTTCCAAAATAGGCGGCCAGTGCTTCGGCGGCCTGTCTGCGGGTGATACCCGTCATCTCCACCTCTACACCGAAGCATTGATCCTTGATGCCGATCTCGCTCATGCCGCTGCCTCCTTTCGGAGCTGCTCATCCACCGCCCGGATGCGGCGGCCAATGGCTTCGATCACATTGACGGTGACAGAGTTTCCGGCCTGTTTGTACGCCTGGGCGTCCGAGGTGATGGCCAGCAGCCGGTCGATCTGGTCCTCCGCGAAGCCCTGGAGGCGGAGGCACTCCCTGGGCATCAGGCGGCGGATACGCCCGCCGCGCTCCACGATGCCCTGGATGCTGCTGGTCTCCAGGGTGTGGGCGATGTCGCGGCCCACACGGCCGCGGCGGGTGTTGCTCCCGGCGTAGCCCAGATCCACGGTGTCGCCGGGGCCTGCCTCCTTGTAGCCCCGCTTGGTGGCCTCCTTGATCAGCAGCACCCCGGAGCGCTCCCTGGGGTGGGTGGACAGGCTCGTCTGCCCGTACCGGGCGGTGAGACACCGGGCGATCTCCGTCTGTTCCGGCGCACCTTTGCTCAGGTCCACCAGGTACAGACCTGTCTTGCCGCCCATGCCGCCTGCGCCGGAGGTCTGGGTGCAGGCTAACCCTTCCGGGTCGTAGACTCTCGATCCCTGTGGCCCGCCGATGAGCTGTATAAGAGCTTTTGCGTCATCTCCGAAGACAGGAAGTATTTGGCCGGCGCATCGGGGATCAAGATAGCAGATAAGGAACACCCGCTTCCGCGATTGGGGGACGTGGAAATTGGCGCTGTTAAGCACTGACCACTCGACATGATACCCCAGCTCATCCAGCGCGGAGAGGATGACAGCAAACGTCCTCCCCTGGTCATGCGTGAGAAGGCCGGGAACATTTTCAAGCAGCAGGTACGCAGGTCTCCGGGCTTCAGCCAGCCGGGCAATTTCAAAGAAGAGAGTGCCTCTGGCGTCATCGAATCCTTTTCTTTTGCCAGCGTTAGAAAACGCCTGGCAGGGAAAACCTCCGCACAGGAGGTCAAAGGGGGGCAGATCGTTGGGGTCGATCTCTCTTGCGTCTGGATAGTATTTTTCCTCCTCTCCAATGTCATGGATGGCGCGGTAGCTGGCGTCGGCGTACTTGTCGATCTCGCAGTGGCCAACACACTGGAAACCGCCCGCGCGGGTCAGTCCGGCCCGGAAGCCGCCGATTCCCGCGAACATATCAAAATAGCGGATCAGATCATTCGTCACCTCCATCGTTTTGCAGCGCAAGCAGAAAGCCGAGGACGTTGTCATCCACGTCCCCGGCCTGCGGCTGCTCTGCTTTTTCTTTTGCTGAGATAAGTTCCACGCCGCGCAGCTCCTCCCGGATGATCTGGCGGACAGCCTCCAGCAGAGTGTCCTGCTCATACATCCGGCAGACGGCGCGGCACACAGCGTCCGTCCGCTGCCCGGAGGGGATGGCGCACAGCCGTTTCCACGCCTCCCGCTGGAAGGGCGAGGCCATGGAGAACGAGAGGTTCAACCGCCGTTTGTCAGCCAACCTTCACACCCCGCGACAACTGGCCCACAAGGCGCTCGTAGCCTTTGGCGTTCAGGCATACGTCATCCAGGATAAGCGGGCGGCACAGGCCGTCTGTGGCCGACACATGGCGTTTCAGCAGCGCGGCCCCGCCGCCCAGGAAGACGGCGGGCATGGCGCGGGCGTCCAGCCCGCTCTCCGTGATGGCGGACAGCAGGCGGCGAACGTAGGCCCCGGCTTCCCGGTGGATGATCTCCCTGGCCTGTTCGCCC
>CAJTLI010000127.1 GCA_910577525.1 uncultured Oscillospiraceae bacterium
TGACGAAGAAGCACTTCCCGGACATGGAACACTTTGGCGACATCACAAAGCTCCACGGCGGCAAGCTGCCGCCTGTGGACATCATCACCTTTGGCTCCCCCTGCCAGGACCTGAGCGTGGCATCAGGCAAGCGGCTCGGCCTTGCCGGGGAGCGGAGCGGCCTCTTTCTGGAGGCCATCAGGATCATCAGAGAGATGCAGGAGGCAACAAATGGAGAATACCCGAAATTCGCGCTCTGGGAAAATGTCCCCGGAGCCTTGTCAAGTTCTTCCAGGCGTGACTTTAAGGCTGTGCTGGAAGCGTTCACAGAGGCCGAAGTTCCAATGCCTGGTTCTGGACGGTGGGCAAACGCCGGGATGGTACGAGGCCGAGGAGTTGACCTCGCTTGGTGCGTGTACGACGCCCAATATTTCGGAACAGCACAGCGGCGCCGGCGTATCTTTCTTGTCGCAGATTTTAGAGGAACACGCGCCGGCGAGATACTCTTTGTCCCCAAAAGCCTGTCAGGGTATTTTGCGGCGGGCGGAACGCCGCGGCAAGGAACTGCCGCCTATGCTCAAAGCGGCGCTGGAACAGCAGGCGCGGGGATAGACGGCTACAATGCCCAGATGACCGGCCATGTGGCGGCCACGCTGGGGACGAACTGCGGGATGTCCACCGGGCGCAACGGCGTGATCGAGATGCCGGACGGCGTGGGGGCGGCGGTCCCCGCCATCTCCATGCGTATCCGCTGCGGCTGTGAGGGCGGGGGCAAGGGGCCTCTGCTCCAGGTGGAAAAGAGCGGCACACTGGCGACCGGGAACGACCAGTACCTCTTTGCCCCGAAGGTCGAGATACTGAACGACCAGGGCGGCGACTCCCTCAATGTGGAGAAGGGCGGCGTATCGCCCACCCTCCGCAGCCAGACCCACGGCAACCTGCCCATCACCGCATACGCCATCCAGGGCTCCATGATCGGCAGGGCGGACGGGAACGGGCCGCAGGGGGATGGCATCAACGAGAATGTGTCCTTCACCCTCAACACCATCGACCGCCACGCCGTCTGCATGGTGACCGGGCAGGAGGGGCAGCCGCCCACTGTGGCCGCTGGCTTCGACCTCCAGCAGATCACCAGCAAGACGAACCGCTCCACCCTGAAGCCCGTCCAGCCCACCCTCTGCGGGGCGGGCAGCCCCCATGTTGTCACGGCTCCGCTGTGCATGGCGACCGGGCAGTCTAACGCCGAGATTATGGAGGAGAAGTCGCCCACGCTGGTGGCAGGGCATGAACAGCCCATTGTGACCCACCCCCAGATCGCCGGGACGCTCTGTGCCTCCGGCGCGGGGCTTTCCCGCCCTGCCGGACAGGGGAACGAGCTGGACTTCTGCGTGGTGAGCGCGGGCTTCAAGCACAAGGCCGGCAGCCAGTCCGGGAGCATCGGTTTCCAGGAGGAGACCGCCCCCACCCTTCTGGCGGGCCAGCAGAGCGCCGTGATGAAAGCCTATGTCATCGGCGCCTACCACTCTGGCGGGATGCTCTCGGACAATCCCCAAAGTGGCTTCTATGAGGCAGATACCTCCCGGACGTTGGACCTGAACGGCGGGAACCCCTGCTGCAATCAGGGCGGCATGGCCGTGGTGGAGGGCGCTGACGGGCCGGAGGCCGCCGCCGTGGATTGCCGCAACCTCCGGGAGACGGATGAGGTCAGCGGCACACTGCTGGCAAAGGCGGCATCAGGTGGCTACTCGCTGAACTACCAGAACCCCGTCCGCACCGGGCTTTGCGTGAGGAGGCTCACCCCCACCGAGGCGGAGCGTTTGCAGGGCTACCCGGACGGCTGGACGGAGGCCGGCGCAGACGGCAGGGTCATCAGCGACACGAAGCGTTACCAGATGCTCGGCAACAGCGTGGCCGTACCCTGTGTGGCGTATATCATGCAGGGCATCCGTGACGCCGTGGGCGGTGAGTGATATGCTGTCGCTGGTCCCCGTCTCCCTGCGGGAGGCGAACGAGTTCGTGCGCCAGCACCACCGCCACCACAAGCCCACGGTGGGACACAAGTTCTCCATCGGCGTCCGGGAGGACGGGCGGCTCGCCGGTGTTGCCATCTGCGGCCGCCCGGTGAGCCGCTTCCTGGATGACGGCTATACGCTGGAGGTCAACCGCCTTTGCACCGATGGGGCGCGGAAGTGATTGATATACTGGAACCTGCGTCAGAT
>CAJTLI010000128.1 GCA_910577525.1 uncultured Oscillospiraceae bacterium
GGACTGATCCTCGGTGGATGCCACGGAATAGTTGATGTCCTCATATTCCACGGTCTTTGTGTAGAGCCCGCCGGGGAGCTGGCACACCCCGTCCGGGTGCATCGCCACATAGGGGATGGACTGCTGGGCGGATAAGGCCGCCTTATTCTTTCTTTTGCTTTTTCGGTTTTCCATTCACTGCCTCCTTTCCCGCCTGCCCGGTAAAGGGCGCGTAGATATTCCCGGTCTTGTAGGGCCTCACGCCGGGCCGCAGGTACTTGGCCCGGATGATGTTCTTTACCACCTTTTCCAGCGGCAGGCCGTCTTTCTCGTACATCGCCAGCAGGAACGCCGGGAGCATGATGCCCAGCATCAAAAAAAGCGCCGCCGTGTTCCCAAAGGTATTCCGGGCCAGCAGGTAGGAGGGGACTCCCACAAGGGCCGCGCCGCCAAAGCACACAAGCTGGCGTTTCGTCAGATTGAAAGCGATTTTCGTCTTGACTTTGGATAAGTCGTTAGGTACATTCACATAGGGCATTTTCAAGCCTCCTTTCTTTGGGACAAAATGTCCCGAAGTCCCGCCGTAGGTTCCACCTCATTCCCCCACACGTCCCAGCCGGGGGCCGTCTGGCGGGCGAACAGCTCCACCCGGGGCACGTCCCCCATAAGGGCCACGATTTTTTCACGGGCCTCGTCCGGCTTTTTGCTGTGGCCCTCGATAGGGGAGATGATGAACTGGTGGACGTTGGGGGCCTTTCGCCGGGGATGCCCACGGGTCGCCAGCAGGCACACCTCCGCATTGGCCCGCGTCCAAAAGCCCAGCCCGTAAAACCAACTGTCCGCCTTTTTGTTCTTTTTCAGCCAGACAAAGCCCACGGACTTATACTGGAAGCCCCACGCCTTGATAAGCCGCAGGGCCTCCGGGAGCTGGGGGAACGTGGCCCACAGAAAAAGAACGCTGTCCGGGGCCGCCAAATCCGCCACGGGCAACGCGCATAATTCCTCAATCCCCATTGTGGGGTAGTGCCGCTCCGCCGCACCTTGCAGGCCCTTTTGGGCGTACCGCCACGGCGGGTCGGCGTATATCACGTTATATTTACCGATAGTCACACCCCCTTTCCGCCAGCGGCCACAGCCGCCCGCGCCTGCGTGATGCGCTCCGTGGCCGGGCCGTAAAAGGCCGGGGCCGTCTCAAAGCAGATAAACTCCCGGCCCGTGTTCAGCGCGGCGATGGCCGTTGTGCCGGAGCCCGCGCAGATGTCCGCCACCACCTCGCCGGGGGCGGTATAGGTCTTTATCAGATACTCGCACAGCTCCACGGGCTTTTGGGTGGGGTGGACGGTATGGGCCACGGTCTGGAATGAAAGCAGGTTCCCCGGGAACCGCCGCCCGTCCTCCGAGCCGCTGCCGGAGCGGACAAACTTCCCATAGTTGGGGCTCTGGTCGCGGTGGGACGCGATTTTCTTATAGGGCTTGCCCTGCTCAAACTGCGGGTTGTAGAGGGGGAGCCTTTGATAGAACACCAAAATATTCTCCGTCTTTTTCAGCGGGGCGCGGCGGGCGTTGAGAAATCCCGTACAGCGGCTCTTATACCACACCCACTCATAGCGGAGCATGGAGAGGTTGGACGCGCCGAGGATTTTGTCATAGGGGCACTGTGCGAAGAACAGCACCGCCCCGGAGGGCTTGACGGCCCAGCGCACCGCCTCCCACAGCTCCGGGAGGGGCAAAGGCACGTCCCAGTAGTTGCGGGTCGTGCCGTAGGGCGGGTCGGTCAGAAGCATATCAACCGAGTGCTCCGGGAGGGAGCGCAGGCCCGCGATGCCGTCCATAAGGTAGAGCCCGGAGGGTTCCGGGTTAAGGTTTGGGACATTTTGTCCCAAAGCCGGGCTATCTGGCATCCCGTCCCTCCTTTCCCTTTGCCGGGGCGGAGCGGGCGGCATTTTTCTGCGCGGCCTCCTTTCCCGCCTTATCCATCTGCTCCCGGATGGGCGCGGGGCGCACCGCCTCGGCCCGGGCGATAAGTTTCTCAACCGCCGAATGGTACGCCTCCACCCCCGCCGCGTTCAGCCGCTCCTGGGTGGCCCGGTCATTGATACGCACCGTGGCCCGGTAGCCCGTCCTGCTGGTGGGGTCGGGTTTTGAGGGCGCACC
>CAJTLI010000129.1 GCA_910577525.1 uncultured Oscillospiraceae bacterium
GAAGTTGTTAATCTTTATCATTTTTTCTGTAAGCTTTAATAACTTTAATAATGACAGGCTCGAATTCAAGTAAAGGTTTATCCGACGTGTTTGTTCCGTTAGGGTTCTCTATGCCAGTCACTTCATAATATTCATCGCTGTACTGTATTTTACTGTAATCAAAATCTTTTTGAATTGCCTTGACATATTCAAACGGAGGATCTATCGGTGCCACATCTATCTTTTTGCGAATTGTACTCAAGGCACCTTGCACTTCGGGCCGAACTCTCCATTCCTGTTCTTCTGGACTATTAACAAAATCCTCAAACCTTTTTTTATCCCACCAAATAATCTGTTGCAAAATGTTTGTGTTACCAGTGGCGAGTATCAGTCCCAAGAAATCGCAAAAATTACGGGCAATCGGATAGACATTGTAATCGCAGCAAGTTTCTGGGTTGACGCAGAACACCATATCTCCAAAGTCCTTAATAAAGCAGTAGTGTATGCCATTATCCCAGCCAATGATTTCCGCTCCAATGGGAGTACAAAAATACGGTGTTTGCGCTCCAGCCTCTAAACCAATCCAGCTACCATCTATCTTCAAGTTTTTATATTTTTCATAAAGTAGGTTCATTTAGATAGATACCTCCATAAAATAAATTGCGATTTATCGGTTAGTTTTACCATCGTCATTATACCAGTGTCCACCAAAAAACTCAACATACTTATGGCGACAAGGGAAGGATGTAAGAAGTCACATTATATCGCTGCGTACATAGGGCCGGGTAACTCCCAGCCCTATTTTTATGCCATAATCAAACCAATGGAAGGAGCGGTCACATGACAGAAATCGAAATCACAAAGGCCAGCGAGGTCAAGGTACGGGAGATCGAATGGCTGTGGTATCCCTACATCCCCTTTGGCAAGATCACGGTGGTGCAGGGGGACGCCGGGGACGGCAAAAGCACCTTTGTCCTCAACCTCGCCGCCATGCTGAGCCAGGGCCAGCCCATGCCCTTCACGGACGGCACAGGCCAGCCCCCCATCAACATCATCTACCAATCCAGCGAGGACGACGCCGATGATACCATCGTCCCCCGGTTCATCAGCGCCGGGGGCGACCCGGAGCGCCTGCTGTTCATCAGCGAGAAGGAGCGGTATCTCTCCTTTTCCGATGAACGGCTGATACAAGCCGTCAGGCAGACGGGCGCAAGGCTTGTCGTCCTCGACCCCCTCTCCGCTTACATCGGGGAGGAAACAGGTATCAACGCCGCCAACGAGGTGCGGCGGCAGTTCCGCCCTCTCATCGAGATCGCCAGGGAACAGCGGTGCGCCGTCCTCATCGTCCACCACATGAACAAGGCCATCGGGCAAAAGGCCATCAACCGGGCCGTCGGCTCCGTGGACATTGTGGGCGCTGCCCGGAGCGTCCTGCTGGTGGCCCGGACAGACCGGGAACACCCGGACGAGCGTATCATGGCCCAGGTGAAGTGTAACGTGGGGCCTACCGGCAGCGCCATCGTCTTTTCAGTAGGTGGCGGCGCTGTCCAGTGGCTTGAGGAAACCGCCAGGACAGCGGATGAAGTGCTGGGCAACGTGTTCGCCAACCTGGGCCGGCCTGACACCCAAATGCGGCAGGCCAAGGAGGTAATAAGTCAGCTTCTCTCGGACGGGCCGAAGCCCCAGCGGGAGGTCATGGAGAAGCTGAGGGCGGCGGGCGTTGGGGAGAGTACGGCGAAAAAGGCGAAGCAGCTTTTGGGCGTCCGCTCTGTCAAGGCCGGGGCTGTGTGGCTATGGTCGATGCCGGATGGGGACGGTCTATGAAGTCGTGCGGAAGGGAGTCCAGAGGGAAGCCCTCTGGCCCACCACCTTGCTTGCAAGGTGTAGTGGGTTACACAACACTTGCGCCTGCGGCGGCGGTTGTGCTGCGAGCCGGGGCGAGTGGCACAACTATCGCCAGATACCGCTATGTTTTGAGAGCGGGAGCGAACAAAGCATGGCGGTATCTTTTTGCGGGCGCAAATGTTGTGTACCTGACCCAGCCGGTCTTGAACACGTCCGTTCCAAATACAGACGGAGGGATGGGAGATACCGCCCGCTTCTACGGGACAATGTGACTTCTTACATCCTTCCTTGAAGGAGGCCATT
>CAJTLI010000130.1 GCA_910577525.1 uncultured Oscillospiraceae bacterium
CACCGTGTCATGTTCCTTTAGAATTTCGGCGCACAGAACAGCGTCCAGCGGGAGGACAGCCGCCCGGAACCAGCGGCACAGCAGGGAGTAGGAAATGCTCTGCACACAGATACATTCCTCCCCGTCGTCCAGCAGGAGGCAGTTGCCGCCCACGTTGTTGCAGCACTCCCGCGTCAGCCTCCGGGCCTTGCGGTACTGCGGATAGTTCATCTTCGGTATGCTCACAGCTCTTGCTTCCTTTCCTGTTGCCGGGGCGTCACCCGCAAAATGCCGTCCACATTCTGCTTGATGATGCCGTACTCTTTCAGCTCCTTTTTCACTTCGCCATACTTCGCGTACAGCCGTTCCTTTTCCTCCGTCAGCCGGGCATATTCCGCTTTCAGCACGGCCAGATCGGGCAGCTTCTTCACGCCGCTCTCCCGCAAGGCACGGCCCGCCGCCTTGTACAATATCAGGGCGCTTTCATGCTCCTGCCGGAACCGGGCCTTGTCCGCCGCCCGGCGATACTCCACCGCCACGGGCCGGGTCTGCTTGTAGGTGGTGACGTTCTTTATCAGCACGGCCATTTCTCCCAAACGCCGCTCCGCCGTTTTCAGTGCGGCGGCGGCTTCCTCGCTGGCGGCGCTGATCTCCGCCACCCGGCTTTCCAGATCAGGATAAGCGTCGATGCCATGCTCGGTCAGGAAGTTCATAGTCTTTGCCGCCTGCTGCAAGTTGTGTATCTTCGCCCATCGCGCAT
Source organism: uncultured Oscillospiraceae bacterium (assembly GCA_910577525.1). Lineage (GTDB taxonomy): Bacteria > Bacillota > Clostridia > Oscillospirales > Oscillospiraceae > Enterenecus. The sequence goes on from CAJTLI010000130.1 coordinate 740, forward strand.
AGCCCGCCGACTGCTGGGCTTTGATGCTGTTCTCAATGTCGATACGCAGGGAAATACCCTTGCGGGCTTTCGGCTTCCGGGTAGCGATGGCCCGGCCCTGGATGCGCTCGGTGATTGCTTCCTCGGTGTAGGCTTCGCCCAGCGTCTTGCACCTGGTAAACCGCTCCTGGCCGGGGGCGCGGAACGACACGAATTTCCCCCGCTTGATTTCATAGCCCTGCCCCTCCATGAGCCGCAGGAAGTCGTCAAAATCCTTGGCCTGGGGGATGGCGGCGTCAATGGCGATTTTCAGCTTCGCTTTCCAGCTCTGGCCCCGCCGCTGGGCATCCCACTCGGCATAGGACTGGCCCCTGTCCCGACCCGGCTTCACCACGGATAGCCCTTGTTCCCGGCACAGCCGGTCGCTGGTGCGCCGGATGAAAGAATAGCTTTGCTTGTTGGAAACATATTTCCGGCAGTTCACCATATCCACAGCGCAGAAAATGATGTGATTATGGACATGGCCCTTGTCAACGTGCGTTGTCAGCACATAGGGATATTTCCCCTGCAAAACCTCGTCGGCCAGCCGCCGCCCGATCTCATGGGCCTGCTCCGGTGTGGCCTCGCCGGGGGCAAAGGACTGTATCAGGTGATGGGCCAGATTGTTTCCTTTCTGCATCGCCTGGGCCAGCAGCATTTCAAATTCGATGTCTGCCGTTTCATAGGAACAGCCAAAAGAGGACACCAGCATTTTCCCGTCTGTCTTGTCCGGGTTCTCGATGTAGTCAAGGGCCTGTTTCAGCGTTGACTTGATAGGATGTATCTTTGTAACTGCCATATCTCCGCCAGCGCCCCCTTGATGTCCTCTATGTCCTGCGCGTACACTGTGCCGGTGCTGTTCACCCTGCGGGCGATCTGATTGACATTGACGCCGATCTTCTGTATCTCTGCCGTCTGCGCCCGGATGTCGCTGGTGTCCACGTTGACGATGTAGCCATCAATCAGCATCTTCCGGGCATAGGCCGAAAAATTGGCCGTATGGAGCAAGGCCATTTTCTGCTGTATCAACGCCTGTTCCTCCGCCGTCACCGGGACACGCAGCACGATCTTTCGCTTCCTGTTCGCCATGCGTCACCTCCGTTCTGCATAAGGGTTTGGGATTATCCCAACAAGCGAAAACGGACACGGCCCGGCAGGGGCCGGATTTGGCCGTTTTCCGGGAGTGTGGCTACACTCCCTATGCTTGCTACGTTACCCCTCCCCCCGTTCCGCTTCCTCTGTCCTCCGTACTAATAAAGCGAATTGGAACACCCAAACTGTGCGCCAACGGCTGGAAATTTCCGAAAAAGCGCAAAAAAATAGAAGCCGCTCTGCGTTC
>CAJTLI010000131.1 GCA_910577525.1 uncultured Oscillospiraceae bacterium
CAGATTTTCAACCGCGTCCCGGTCAGCCGCCGAAAAGCTGAATGTAACTTCGCCGCTCTCATGGTTAAACTGCGCGGCACCGATTTCATTGGCCTGCATGAGCCTTGCCAGAAGCGGCGCTTCTTCCGCAGTTACCGTGGTCTGATAGTTGCGCTCGGCAACGGTAGTTTTCCAGCCCTGTTCACCGCTGTCTTGAATCGCCTGTTCCTGCCGGGAGAGCAAGGTGCTGGGCCGACGCTCCCCGGTCTGCGCCTCAACGGGCGCAAGGGTCACAGAATGAAATTCCCGCAGCTTTTCAACATACTGCTCCACCGCATGGGCGGGGATGCCGCACATCTCCACACGCCCGACACCGGCGATGGGCCGGGTAGTCAGGCTGAGGTCCAGCAGGGCAGCGGCGGTTTTGGCATCCTCACCGAACATCTCAAAGAAATCCCCCACTTGAAACAGCACGATATTGTGGGGATTCGCCTCTTTGATCTCCTTGTAGCCATCCCACCACGGAGAGCGGGAGGTTTCCTCATGCTCTGCCGCCTGGGGAGGGGCAGAGGGTTCCGGTTCCAGCGGGGCGGGCGCTGCCGGGGAGAACAAGCTGAATTGGCCGCTCTGGTCCTCCTGGGCCGGGGTGCGCCGCTTGTTCGCCAGGGCACGGGCCGCAGCCGCCAGCCGGTCCCCGGAAGCAGGCGGGGCCTCGGAAGTTGTGCGTTGGGGCGCGGGGGCTTTTCGCTTGACCTCTTTTGCCACCTGCTTCTTCTGGCGCTCCGCCTGCAAAACAGCTTCCGGCAGAGGTTCATACAGAGAATATTCACCCCGCGTGAACGTCTCCATATCCCGCAGGGCGGGGATCATCCGCCGGTACTCCGGGCTGTCCGGGGAAACAGCAGCCATAATGGTGAACATTTCGCCGTACAGTTTAGAGTGTTTTTTGGAATCATCAGATTCCAGAATGGCCCGGATTTTCTTCACGGCGGCGTCCATATCATTGCTGGGGGGATTGGTTCGGTTGGGGTCCATACTGTAAAAATGATAAATCCTCCGGGCAAGGGTTACTTTCTCATAGGCCGGAAGGTACGCCTTTTCCTGATCGTTGAGGTACTGCCCGCTGTCAATCAAGGCTCGGACACGCTTTTGCACCTGGTTCCAGTTCAGCGTGACCGTATCATAGCCCTTATAGCCGGATTCCTCATCCGAACGGGTGAAACGGATTCCCTTGGTGCCATAGTTCTCGTCATAGCCGGTATAGCAGCGTCCACCTTCGCCATAGCTGCTTTTCAGAAAATCAGCGCACTCTTTGGCGTTGTGGCCCTGGACAAAATAGGAGTATATTTGCAGCTTGCTCTCGGCAATGCTGAGGCCTCCGGTCAGCAGGCGGGTGATCTCGTCCTCCGTGATGAAACTGGCCTTTGCCGGGGCGAACCCCTCTACCGCCTTATATTGCTCTTTTACCGCAGATAAACGGTCGATACTTGTGAGCAGGTAAACCGGGTCATGAATTTTATGAAAGCGCAGGAGGTTCGAGTTAAATCTGTACTTATCCAGAAATGCGTCCACTTCCCGCCAAATTTGCTGCCGGTGAACCGGGAGCTTCAGCAGTTCAGCAATCTCCTTTGTATCGTCCGGGAAACCTTTACCCAAGAAGTGCTGAGAAATGATGGGCATAAGGTTCAGTTTCTTTGCACTGTCGCTGAAATCCTGGCGGAGATACCACAGCTTTTCCGCCAGTTCCCGCACTTCGTTATCAGGAGCGGCGTCAATTTTATCCTGCGTGGCGAACATTCCATCCCGCAGGAGGTTGGAGGTCATAGCGGCGGCGTTCACCCAGGATATGAGCGTGCTGCCAGGGCCAAATGCGGACCGCCCCGGCGCGATGCGGAAGCCCTCGCTGTTAAACCACAGAGAATATTCCTGCCCGCCAATGGTAACGCCCTTGCCGCCCTCCCCAAACTCCTTTTTCATAAAAGAGGCAGCATCGGAGCCGGTGGGACCCTTCTGGAAAAATGCTACAATACGCTCAATGCTGTGCTT
>CAJTLI010000132.1 GCA_910577525.1 uncultured Oscillospiraceae bacterium
TATTTCCAGTCCTTTGCGGCACAGGCTTTTGTGGGCAGGGGACGGTACGGCGTGATGGTACGCGCAGACATCGACTTCCCCCTGCCGGAGCTGCGCCGTGTTTTCCTCCATGAAATATCACACCTGTTCTGCTGTGAGAACGAGATCGAGGGCGGCGGCTTCTTTGACCGCTACTGCATGGGCAGCGGGGCGGAGGACGGCATGATGAACGCCGGGTACGCGGTCTGGCGGGAGGCTGTGGCTGACATCATGGCCGATTCCATCCTGAGCGAGTACACGTCCCTGACGCTGGCGGATGTCCGGGAGGAGGTGGGGCGGCTCTACCGTATGCTGTCCCCGGCAGACCCGGACTCGAAGAAATGTATGTCGCTGATCCTCGTGTATGTCATGGCTACAAGGGAGGTCGGCGGCGTGACGGAGTGGGCCGATGCGGAGGCGGGGCTGAAACAGCGTCTTGGGCTGGAGGACCCGGCATTGTACGCCGTCCTCAAGATGGCCTTTGACAATCTGCACCGCTCCCCGTTCTGGTCCATCACCCCGGACTTCATCATGGAGCTGGGCGAAGCCTACCTCTCCCTCCTGTCGCACAAATTCCTCCGGGAGAACCTTTCCTGAGACAGGCGGCGGGCAAAACTTTATAAAAACCGTAAAGCGGACAAGGATCACACATCTTTGTCCGCTTTTTTCATGCCCAAAATCGGGCGAAAACAGTTGATTTTTTCAGAAAGGAGCGACTGCCTATGAGCAAGTTAGTGATCTGCGAGAAGCCCTCGGTGGCGCGGAGCATCGGCAAGGTGCTGGGCGCCTCGAAGCGGTGCGACGGCTACCTGGAGGGCGGCGGGTATATCGTGAGCTGGTGCGTGGGCCATCTGGTGGAGCTGGCCCAGCCGGAGGCTTACGGCGAGACCTACGCCAAGTGGCGGCTGGAGGACCTGCCCATCCTGCCGGAGAAGTGGCAGTTCCAGGTGTTGAAGGGGCTGATGGGCCGGGAGGATGTCACCTCCATCGTGGAGGCCACCGACGCCGGACGGGAGGGCGAGCTGATCTTCCGGCTGGTCTACCACCAGTGCAAGTGCAAAAAGCCCTTTGAGCGGCTCTGGATCTCCTCTATGGAGGACGCCGCCATCCGGGAGGGCTTCGCCCGCCTGAGACCGGGAACGGAATACGACGCCTTGTATGAGGCTGCCCTGTGCCGGGAGCGCGCCGACTGGATCGTCGGCATCAACGCCACCCGGCTCTTTTCATGCAAGTACGGCCCCACCCTCAATGTGGGCCGGGTGATGACGCCCACGCTGGCGATGGTCTGCGGACGGGAGGCGGCGATCAGCGGCTTTCAGTCCGAGCCGTTCTACACGGTCCAGCTTGTGCCGGAAGGCTTTGCGGCAAACGGAGAGCGTATGAAGGAAAAGACTGAGGCGGAGAAGATCGCGGAGGACTGCCGTTCGGCGGGGACGGCAACGGTGAAGAATGTGGAGCGCAAGGACAGGACGGAGAAGCCCCCGGCGCTTTATGACCTGACCTCCCTTCAGCGGGACGCCAACCGCCAGTTGGGATATACGGCGCAGCAGACCCTGGACTACACCCAGAGCCTCTATGAGAAGAAACTCGTCACCTACCCCCGGACGGACAGCCGCTACCTCACGGAGGACATGGCGGGGATGCTGCCGGGGCTGGTGGAAATGGTGCAGAAAAAGCGTAATATCTCCCCGGACGCCCCCGCCGCCGTGAACGCCGCTCAGGTCATCAACGGGAAGAAGGTCACCGACCACCATGCCATCATCCCCACGAAAACGCTGGAGGCCGCCGACCTCGCCGCCCTGCCCTCCGGGGAGCTGGCGGTGCTGGACCTGATCGCACTGCGCCTCGTCTGCGCCGTGGGCGACCCCTGCCGCTACTCGGAGACCGCCGTCACGCTGGAGTGCGCCGGACACCAGTTCAAGTCCAAGGGGAAAACGGTCACGGACCCCGGCTGGCGGGCGTATGTTACTGCCGCTGATGAGGAGAAAGCCGGGGACGATGCCCAGC
>CAJTLI010000133.1 GCA_910577525.1 uncultured Oscillospiraceae bacterium
CCATGACGGAGATGTAAAAAATGTTGTAGATCACGATGGCGCAGACCACGGCGATCAAGAGCGCCGCAGCATAGACCTCCATCCCGTTTCCAAGGTACAGATCCACCATGCCGAAGTAGCTGGAACTATAAAAGGTGCGGTCCTCCGGGATGCCCATTTCCGCGAAGAACCGCTCAATGTCTGCCCGAAGCTGGTCCGGCTCCATGCCCTGACTCCCGGCAAAGCGGAACCGCAGCTCATAGGGGGCATCATGGCCGTCTGCGCCCACAGCGGTCTCCGGAATCCAAACCGTGAAGATACGGCTGTCGTTCTCCGCCTCCAGGATGCCCGTGACGGTATAGCACTTCTCGCCGTCCCCCAGGTCCAGGGCCACCGTCTGACCGACCTCCCCTGAGAGGCCAAAATAACGGAAAAAGGTGCGTTCCACACACAGCTCGTTCTCCGCCTGGGGATAGGTCCCGGTGATCTCGCCGTAGCCCATCAGGTCGATCATCTCCGGGCTGACATAGCTGACCTGCAAAACGCCGTCCTCATGGCGGGCGGTCCCCGCCTCCACGGTGCAGCCCCATTTCTCAAATTTTCCGGCGTCCACCAGCCGGGTGACCTCCTCCCGGGTCAGCCCGCCGCACCCGGCCTGATACTGCCCCAGGATACCGTCCAGAGTTTTCAGCTGCTGGGCGGAGTAGAGAAAGCAGAGGGTCCCCATCAGGCAGACGGCCAGGGCGATGGTCAGGATGACAAACACGCTCCGGCGCTTGTCGGCGTTGATGCTGCGGCTCGCCAGCTTCTTCTCTACCGCGCTGGTATCGTTTTCAAACGGCCAAGTCATGCTCTGTCCCTCCCCTCAGCCCACGATTTTGCCGTCCTCGATCCGCACGATGCGGTCGGCCAGCTGGGCGATCTCGTTGTTGTGGGTGATCATCACGATGGTCTGGTTGAACTGCGTGCTGGTGCGCTTGAGCAGGCCCAGCACGTCGGCGCTGGTCTTGCTGTCCAAGTTGCCGGTGGGTTCGTCGGCCAGAACGATGGCCGGTTTGGTGATCAGGGCCCGAGCGATAGCCACCCGCTGCTGCTGTCCGCCGGAGAGGTTGTTGGGCATATTTTGCAGCTTGTCCTCCAGGGCCAGCATGTGGACGATCTCGTCCATGAAGGTCTGGTCCACCGTGTCGCCGTCCAGCTCCACCGGCAGGACAATGTTCTCATAAACGTTCAGAATGGGGACCAGGTTGTAGTTCTGAAAGATGAAGCCGATGTTGCGGCGGCGGAAGATGGTCAGCTCCTCGTCATTCTTCTTCGCCAGCTCGTCCCCCCGGACGATGACACTGCCGGAGGTGGGGGTATCGAGGCCGCCCATCATATTCAGCAGGGTGGACTTGCCGCTGCCGGAGGTCCCCACCACCGCCACAAACTCCCCCTGCTCCACCGAGAGGTTCACGCCATCCAGGGCGCGGGTGATGTTCGGCTCGGTACCATACTGCTTTTTCAGGTCGATGGTCTGTAATACGTTCATTTTTGTCTGCTCCTTTCACGGCTCTTCGCCTGTTGCAGAGCGATTGTAAAATCCAAATGTCTCAGAAATGTCCGAATTGGAGCTTTGAATGTGAATTTTTTGTGAACAGTTTACCGCCGGGGCAGGAACACCGAAAACGTAGACCCCCGGCCAACCTCCGAGGTCACCTTGATATAGCCGCCCTGCCGGGAAATTATCTCCCGGGCCAGATACAGGCCGATGCCCACCCCCGGCTGGTCGTGGACCTCCTCCTCCCGGTAAAAGCGCCGGAAGATGGCGGCTTGACGGCTCTCCGGGATGCCCCTGCCGGTGTCGGTCACATCCAGCTTGACGTACATCTCCCACTGCTCCACCGATACGCTGATCTTCCCGCCCGTCGGGGTGTACTTCACCGCGTTGTCCAGCAGATTGAACAGGGCCTCCGCCGTCCACTTGCTGTCGTGGGACACCCGCAGGTCGTCAGGGCACTGTACCTCCACAGAGATGCCCTT
>CAJTLI010000134.1 GCA_910577525.1 uncultured Oscillospiraceae bacterium
TAACGATTGTTGGAAATTGACCTCCAGTGGCATCCCTCATTTCCTCTATGATACGCACCGCCTGGAAGAACAGGCTGGACTTTGCCCCGCCCAGCCCCTCACGGCGGCCCGCGCTGGAGAGATTTTGACAGGGGGACCCGAATGTGATGATGTCCACGGGCGGGACCTCGCCGCCGTGGAGCCGGGTAATGTCCCCCAGGTGCTCCATATCCGGGAAGTGGCGTTTCGTGATGGAGACGGGGGCCTTTTCGATCTCGCTGGCCCACAGGGGGACGATCCCCTGACGCCGGGCGGCCAGGGGGAACACGCCGATCCCGTCAAAGAGGCTCGCCAGGGTCAGCAGCGGCCCTGCCCCTTTACCGTCAGAATACCCTCCAGGGTGGTGGCCGTGATCTTGAGCCGCTGGGCCACGGCGATGTCATTTTTCACCGCCTCGGTGACAGCGTGGCCGCACACCACCAGCACACGGGAGCGGCGCAGCAGGTCCCGGCTCATATCAATACTGCTCTTGTGCTCCTCCGGTACAGCGTCGTTCAGAAACAGGGGGAGGTACAGCGTGGGGCAGATGGGGGAGAACCCCGCCTCGTAGACGGCCCGGCAGTAGCGGACGGCCTGCTCCGTGGCCTCCACAGGGTCCGCGCTCCAGGCGGCGGTGACATACGCCAGGGGCATTTTCATGTTCAAAACCTCCGTTCAGATGTAGATAGAATTGTTTGGAGAGGAAGCGGTCAGCCCCTTTTCCCCCCGCCCCTTTCCCCATTCTTGGGGAAAGGGGGGCGGCTCTGGAGGATATATCCCCCGTCGCGCCTTGGGAGTAGCACAGCCGGGACTGCCTGTCAAGGGTGCGGAGCACCGCCGCGTAGCGGCGGCTTTGCCCTTGACAGGCTGCCCCGGCTGTGCTATGGGTGGCGCGGCGACGGGGGATATTCCACAAGAGCCGTTTTCACGGGGGACGGGAAAAGCTCTGGACACGGTGTCCAGAGCCTCCGCTTACTTCTCCCTATCCGTCTTTTTCTCGCCCTTGCCCAGCTCCGGGGGCTGCTTCTCTTTCCACTCCCCCAACAGGGCCATGATCTGATCCTTCATTTCACGAGGCGTCTTGTCCTTGCCGAAATACTGGGCCAATTCCGCAGAGCTGATGATCACGTCGAAATCCTCCTTTTTCTTCTCCTGGCTCAACACCGCGTCGATCACGTCCGGGTTGAGCTGGTTTTTCTCGTCCATTTCCCGCAGCTTCTTCGCCTGGGCCTTGGAGGGGGACGACTGCTGCCCCTCAATGGAAACGGCGATATACTTCTGATGGTCCGGCCTGATACGGGAAATCTCCACGGCGGGGGTAAACGACAGCTTGCCGCCGTCCATGAACTGTTTCAGCTCCGGCACAAGGTCATTCAGATAAATGTACCGCTGCACCGTCTTTCCGCTCATGCCGTTGCGCTCGCCCACTTTGTCCAGAGACAGCTTGCCCAGGTCCGCGCCGTCGCCCCGCGTCCCCTGGTGCTTGATGGCCTCATACTGCTGCTTCAAGGCCGCCGCCTTTTCGCTGGGCAGGATCGTTTCCCGGTGGCGCAGGTTGTCGTCCGTCATAGCGAGGACGGCTTCATCATCCGTCATGTTGCGGACGATACAGGGCATATTTTTGTACCCCGCCAGTTCGCTTGCCCGCTGCCGCCGGTGGCCCGCTATGATCTCATAGCCCCCGCCCTCACGGGGACGCACCAGGGCGGGCTGGTGGACGCCGCCTGCCCGCACAGACGACACCAGCCCTTTCATTTCATTGTCGTCCCGGACGCCGAACGGGTGATCCTGGAACGGGTGGAGCTGGTCGAGGTCCAGATAGACGATCTCCTCTTTTTCCCCACGGGAGGCGTCCTTGGGCTGGGGCGGCTCCTCCGGCGCGGGCGCGGGAGGCGGCGGGGCCTCCTCCTTGGCCGGGGCGGATTTTCCAGAGGCCTTGCCCCGCGTGGCGGTCTTGGCC
>CAJTLI010000135.1 GCA_910577525.1 uncultured Oscillospiraceae bacterium
AAGAGGCAAAGGAAATGTCCGGGGAATACTTCTTGTCCCAGCACAGCCAGCAGTGGCTGTCGGCGGCGGGGAGCATACTGATGAAGTGGTTGGCCCCCCAGATGACTTGGTGCCTGGACACGCGCCGCAGCTCCCGGAAATACTCCGGGGGAGGCGGCTTGGCGTCCCAGAATACGGGTTTGTATTTGCGGGGCTTGCCCTTGCGCCGCCCCATATCGCCCCGGATGTTGAGGCCGTATGGGGGATCAACAACAGCGAGGTCAAAGGCGTTTTCCGGCAGCTCCCACAAAATATCTGTACAGTCCATGTGATACGCTATGTTAATGCGGCTGGTCCCCTCCTTTCTCGGTGAAATAAAAAATGCGTCTCACCGTGAAACGCATTTTTGCCGGTTCCAGGGCGCGAACGCGCCCGCCGCCCCCGCCAGCGATAACCGCCGGACTTTCCGGGAAACGCACCCGTCTCCCCATAGTAGCAAAAACCGGCGCAAGCCGGTTTTTGGGGTATGCCCCCCCTTGATTACTAAAAGCACCGGCGGACTTTGGCTGTCAAGGCACGCGCCGGACGCTTGCGCCCGGCGCGGCTTGTCTTGGCCTTGACGGACAAAGGCCGGTGGTGTAAAATCCGCGGGGCTGGGGGCATACCCCGGATCGTGCCGCCTGATTACCGCCTGCCGTATTGCCGGTTATTGCTGCCCCGGCTGGCGGTATGCTCCTGCTGGCGGGGCTGGATGCCACGCTCCACGGTGTCACCCATGTTTCGGGCGGTCTGCCGCATGAAGTCCAGGGACTTGCCGCGCTCGTCGGGCGCGTAGTAGTTGTAAAACTGCTGAACACCCGCCGCGTCCGGCAGGGGGCAGTCCACCCCGAAACGGCGGCACACCATGAAGCCGACGCTCTCGGCGTTCAACTGGAACGCGCCCCGGTCATAGTCCCGGTTCATGCCCCGGTCATGGAGGCGGGCAAAGCTGATCTCGGTGGCGAGGGCGGCGAACACCTGCCCGGTGCTGTACTCCGTATTGATTTCCAGAATACATTCACGCTCATTGTAGCGCACGGGCACATTCAGCCCTGTGTTCTCAATGAAGCCCACGGGGGCGGTATCCAGCAGGGCGGCAAACGCCGCGTTCAGTCTCTCGCTGCCCTCGGTCAGCGGCTCAGGTTCTCTCATGGGCTTGCCGGTGGTCTGGCTTACATCGTAGTAGCTGCCCATAAGGTAGCCCCGGAAATTGGGGTTGCGGGACGGGACGAAAACCGCCGCGCCCTTGCTCATTTCCTCGTCCATCACATACCGGCCCTGTTTATGCCAAAAATCGGTGGTGCCGATCTTGGTGGGGTCTGCCATCTGCGATAGGGTCAGGGCGATATTCCCGGCGCTCAGGCCGATGTTGTCCGCCTGCAAAATAAGGAAGCGTGTGTAGAGATCGGGGTTGGCTGTAATGGCCATCAGCGCCCCGTCCCGTGTTTGGGACAACTGATTACGTTCGGCCCTGCGGTTCTCGGTGCGCTGCTGCTTGCTCTCAGCCTTGGAGTTAAGGATTTCACTTAAACTTGGCATAGATTCACCTTACCTTTCTGTTCGTTTTTTCCGGCCCAGGGCGGGACTGTGCCGCCAGCCGCTGTAACTGATCCAGCTTCTTCTTGGTGGGGGAGTCCGGTTCAACAGCCGCCGCAGTCGTCTGAGACGGTTTCAAGCCACTCCCGCGCTCTGGCGAGGATTTCTTTTGTGGAGCGCGGGACTTCGCTTTTTTTTGCGTGTCCTCCTCCTGTTCCTTTTGGGGAATGGGGTAGCCCAACTGCTGCATGATGGCGTTGAGCAGGGCGGCGTAGTTCTCATTGGAAACCACATTAAGCATCCCGTTGTCATTCCCCTTTTTCTGAGCGAAAAAGTAGAGGACTCCAAACTCCTTGGCCAGCTTCTGGAATTTGGCCTTGTCCTCGGCCTTG
>CAJTLI010000136.1 GCA_910577525.1 uncultured Oscillospiraceae bacterium
CCGGCGCTGTCGGCAGTGGTGGCGGCTATCGGGTGGGTTCCCATTGCTATTGCTGCGGTGATCGGGGCTGTGGTGCTGCTTTATAATAAGTGTGAGTGGTTCCGGGATGCGGTGGATGCGGTCTGGGCGCAGGTGAGGGACTTTTTTGTTTCTGCCTGGGAGGTTATCTGTTCGTTTTTTACGGAGACTATACCGGCGGCCTGGGAGGCGCTGGTTTCGTTTTTTGAGGGGATTCCGGCCTGGTGGTCGGGGCTTTGGCAGTCGGTGGGGGATTTCTTCGGGAGTGTCTGGACGGGCATGATGGAGAATCCGGTGCTGGCCGGGATTGTGGATATGATCCGCTCTTTGTGGGAGAATCTTTCTGTTACGCTGCAGGGGATCTGGTCTGGGATTCAGGCTGCGGCTTCGGGGGCCTGGGAGTTGATTAAGAATGTGGTGCTGGGGCCGGTTCTGCTGCTGATTGACTTGGTGACGGGGAATTTTACGAAGCTGAAAGAGGATGCGCTGCATATCTGGACGAATATCCAGCAGGCGGCTTCTGCTATCTGGACGGGGATTGGGCAGATGGTTGGCTCTGCGGTGCAGGGGCTGGTGAACCATGTGTCTATTCTGCTGTCGGGGCTTCGGGATTTTATGGGGAATTTGTGGTCTGTGGTGTCTTCGGCGGCGGTTGTTGCCTGGAACGGGTTGAAAAATCTGGTGGTTTCCGTGGCGGGGAATTTGAGGCAGTCGGCGGTGGAGGCTTTCCGGGGGATGGTGTCGGGGATTGGTTCGGCGCTGGCTTCTCTGGGGAGTGTGGTGCAGAATGGGTTCCAGTCGGCCATTGGGTTTATTACGTCTTTGCCGGGGCGGGCTTTGCAGTGGGGGATGGATTTTATCAACGGGATTGCGGAGGGTATCCGCAGTGCCATAGGGAATGTGGTGAGCGCGGTGTCTGACGTGGCGGATAAGATACGTTCTTTCCTGCATTTTTCTGTGCCGGACGAGGGGCCTTTGACGGATTATGAGAGCTGGATGCCGGATTTTATGGGCGGTCTGGCGAGAGGGATTGAGAGGAGCCGGGGGCTGGTGCGGAAAGCTGTGGAGGGCGTGGCCGGGGATATGGTGGTGAGCCCGAAGCTGGCGGATATGCAGGCGGTCCAGGCGCAGGGGGCTTCTCTGGAGGCTGTGCGGCAGATGGTTTCGGGGCTGCGGGAGATGTTTGCGGGGATGCAGAGCGGGGAGAATTTTGGGACGATCTGTATTCCAGTGTATGTGGGCGGCACGCTGCTGGATGAGGTGGTAGTGGACGCGCAGGCGAGGCAGAATCTTAGGTCGGGAGGGAGATAGGGATGGCGTTTGTACAGTATCTGGTGTTTGACGGTGTTTTGCTTCCTCTGCCGGATTCTTATGAGGTGCAGATGGTTGACGTGGAGGCGGATTCCGGCGGGGAGACGGAGGCGGGGACTACCCAGAGGGATGTGGTAAGGCTGGGGGTGGTGTCTATTGCGGTGAGTTTTTCGGTTTCTCCGAAGTGGCTGAAAGTGCTGACGGGGTTTAAGCAGAGGGAGAAGATTTCTGTGGGGTATTTTAATACGGAGACTTTGGAGATGAAGGAGGCGGAGATGTTTGTTGAGGGGTATAAGGCGGTGCTGGTGAAGGATACGTCTTTTAAGGGGCTTTGGAAGGTGTCGTTTACGCTGAAAGAATTTTAGAAAATAACGGGTGCTTTTTGGCGGGTTGTCCTGTATAATGGTATGGAGAAATCTGTGAAGGAGAAGACAGCATGAAAAAAACAATTTTATTTGTGATCTTACAGCAGTATGCAGATTGGGAAGTTGCATATATATCATCTGCAATAACCATGTTAGGACAAGGGCAGTATGATATAAAAACGGTATCGTTGTCAAAAGATCCTGTCCAGTCCATT
>CAJTLI010000137.1 GCA_910577525.1 uncultured Oscillospiraceae bacterium
GGAGGAGATTTTGTACGATAACATGAAGCAGGTGGTGATCAAGCGGCTGTTGAAGCAGGAGGACTCCACGCTGAACCGACAGTTCGAGGATTTTGCGGGCTTCTACGGGTTCAAGCCCATCCTGTGCCGGCCGTACCGGGGACAGACGAAGGGGAAGGTGGAGCGGACGGTGCAGTTCGTGCGGGACAATTTCATGGTGGGCATCAAGTACAGCAGCCTGGCGGATCTGAACGGACAGGCCCTGGCCTGGTGTAACAAGGTGAACGGGAACGTACACGCCACCGCGTCGGCGCAAAGTGTGCTGAACTTCGTTTCCGCCTGCGGCGAAAACGAAGTTCGCTCCCTTGCGCCTCCTTCCAAAACCGCACCCGCTTCGCTGGGCTGCGATTTTGTTTTTGTGCGCACCACAAAACCAAACCGAGACCCAACGAAGTGGTCTCGGTTTGGAGAGGAGGGGCAGCGGAGCGGTGCGAGTCATGCCCGAAAAGGCGTGGCGAGTGGAGCGAAGTTTGCCCCGACGAGGCAGTCATGGCCCTCGATAACGTGTTAGCAGCGTATTATGAGGGGAAGCAGATCGCTCTGCACCAGATATCGTGGGGCGGACAGGCTGCGGGAGAACCTGAAAAGCCTCAAGATGAAGAACACCCTGGAGATTCTGGATACAGGAGCACCTGCTCGCGACGCAAACCCTTCTCATAATTTGCTATGCTATAAACGAAGATAAGGCCATTTTATTCAGAAACTCCCGTCCATCATATCCATGCCAAAATTGCCACAAAGTGCCTCAGACGCATATAGAGCTTGGCGTCCTAAAACACACGAGCGCACCGATTATAGAATTATTCTCCAGCGCAATACATTATTGTGTTTATGAGAAGCTTACTCAAACCCCGGAATAGGCGGCGAAGCCTGCGTCGATGGGCAGGACGACCCCGGTGATGGCGGAGGCGGCCTTGTCGTCGCACAGGAAGAACACACCACCCAGCAGTTCCTCGCTCTCCACATAGCGGCCCATGGGGGTGCCGTTCAGAATTTTCGCGGAGCGGGCCGTGGGGGTGCCGTCTTCGTTGAACAGCAGCTTGCGGTTCTGGTTGGACACCAGGAAGCCGGGGGCGATGGCGTTGCAGCGGATACCGGACTTGGCGAAATGCGTCGCCAGCCACTGGGTAAAGTTGCTGATGGCCGCTTTCGCCCCGGAGTAGGCGGGAATTTTGGTCAGCGGGATATAGGCGTTCATGGAGGAGATGTTCAGGATGCAGCCGGATTTCCGCTCCACCATGTCCTTGGCAAAGGCCTGGGTGGGCAGCAGGGTGCCCTGGAAGTTCAGCTTGAACACGAAGTCCACGCCGCCGGCGTCCAGGTCGAAGAAGCCCTTCTGGCCCTCCTGGTGCTCGTGCTGGTACTCATTGTCGGTAGTGGCCCGGGGATTGTTCCCGCCCGCGCCGTTCACCAGGATGTCGCAGGGACCCAGGCCGGCCAGCACCTGCTGGTGGACAGCCTCCAGCGCCTCCGGCTCCAGCACGTTGGCCTTGTAGCCCTCGCAGATAAAGCCCTCGGCCTTGCACTCGTCGGCCAGCTTCTTCACGGCCTCCTCGTTCAGGTCCAACGCCGCCACCTTGGCCCCCGCCTGGGCGAATGCCTTGGCCATGGTGCCGCACAGCACGCCGCCCGCGCCGGTCACCACCACTACTTTCCCGCTGAAATCAACATTCAAAGGTAAATCCATCATCATTTTTTCCTCCGTTTATTCATTTGTGTATAGGGGCGGATACCATCCGCCTGCTTTTGCCGCTTCCGCATCGTGCGGGCGGCTGATAGCCGCCCCTACAAGGGTTATGCTTTCCCGTCCAGCTTATCCATCATGTCCCAGGCGCCCAGCATATACATCACGCCCAAAGCCCGGTCG
>CAJTLI010000138.1 GCA_910577525.1 uncultured Oscillospiraceae bacterium
GCATACGCCGGGATGGAGGCGGCGCTCCAGAACGAGCTGGACAACTATGCCAGCTTGCACCCCGGCTATGACGAGTACCGGTACAATCTGGACCCTATCGGCCACAATCCCCATGAGCTGGCGGCTTATTTAAGCGCCCTGCTCCATGAATACACGCCCCAGAGCGCGGCGGCACAGTTACAGCGGGTCTTTGACCTCCAATATGTCCTGACACTGACCGAGGAGGTGGAAATCCGCTACCGCACCGAAACCAGCACCGACCCGGAAACCGGGGAAACGACCAGCGAGGAAGTCCCCTATGAATACTACATCCTCCATGTGGAGCTTGTGAACACCCAGATTTCCGCCCTTGCGCCGGAGCTTCTCACCCCGGATGAATATGAGATGTACCAGGTCTACATCGCCACCAGGGGCAACAAGCCGCTGCTGTTTGGCGGCGGTTCCCCGGATATGGGAAATTCCGAGGATTTGAGCGGCGTGGAGTTTATAAACGGGACCCGCCCCGGCAATCCGGGACTGGTGGATCTGGCGAAGCGTCAGGTGGGAAACGT
This sequence comes from uncultured Oscillospiraceae bacterium, assembly GCA_910577525.1. Lineage (GTDB taxonomy): Bacteria > Bacillota > Clostridia > Oscillospirales > Oscillospiraceae > Enterenecus. The sequence continues at coordinate 552 of CAJTLI010000138.1, forward strand.
GGGCGGCTATCCGTATTGGAGCTGGTACGGCTTTAACAGCCGGGTGGAATGGTGCGCCTGCTTCGTGAGCTGGTGCTATAACCAGGCCGGGAAAAGCGAACCGCGCTTTGCTGGCTGTCAGTCCCAGGGCGTACCCTGGTTCCAGTCGCATGGGCAATGGGGCGGACGCGGATATGCCAACATCGCCCCCGGCGACGCCATTTTCTTTGACTGGGATTTGGACGGTTCCGCCGACCATGTCGGCATTGTGATCGGCACAGACGGGAGCCGGGTCTATACGGTGGAGGGCAATTCCGGCGACGCCTGCAAAATCAAAAGCTATGACCTGAATTACCAGTGCATCAAGGGCTACGGCCTGATGAACTGGAACTAAACCATATGGGAAGGAGTGTTTACAGATGGCAACGAACAAAATCGACCGGATTGACCGGGAGATCGCAAAGACCCGCGAAAAGCTGGCGGAATACCAGAACAGGCTGCGGGAATTGGAGGCGCAGAAAACCGAGGCGGAGAACCTGCAAATCGTCCAGCTGGTGCGGGCGGTCCGCATGACCCCGCAGGAGCTGAACGCGCTGCTGTCCGGCGGCGGGATTCCCGGCGTGGGAACGCCTGCACCCGATATCCAGGAAAAGGAGGAAAATCACGATGAAATCTAAACAGTTATTGCGGACACTGGCCGCATTTTGCACCGCCCTGGTCCTCATGGGCGGTTTTTCTGTCCCTGCCTACGCAGGCGGCGGAGAGGAACCGGCTGATGAAACCAACGATTCCAACGTACAGGTGGAGCAGCCGGAGGAAACGCCGCCCCTCACCCCGGATGGCAACGCCACCCTGGTGGACGATTACGGCGGGAACAAGCAGCTGATTACCGTTACCACCAAAAACGGCAACTACTTTTACATCCTGGTGGACCGGGATGACGAGGGGGAAAACACCGTCCATTTTCTGAACCAGGTGGACGAGGCCGACCTGATGGCGCTGATGGAGGACGAAAACAGCGAGGAACCCCCCGCTGTTTGCAGCTGCACCGAGAAATGTCAGGCAGGCGCAATCAACCGGAACTGCCCGGTCTGCGCCTTTACCATGACAAGCTGCACCGGCAAGGCGGCGGAACCGGAGGAGCCGCCTGCAACGGAGCCGGAACCGGAGAAAAAGTCCGGCATGAATCCGGCTGTCCTGCTTTTGGTTGTGGCCCTGTTAGGCGGCGGGGGCGCGCTCTACTACTTCAAGTTTATGAAGAACAAGCC
>CAJTLI010000139.1 GCA_910577525.1 uncultured Oscillospiraceae bacterium
AGACCGCAGGCTTTATCTGGCGGCACAAAAAGGGCTTTCTTATTGTGATCGCCCTGTTTCTGATCGTGTCCATATTTCTCAATGGGATGTCCTCCTGCTCCATGCTGGCGGAGGGCGTCATGTCTGTGCTGGGCGGCTCCACCCACCCCTCCAGTGATGATGCCATGCTGGGAGCGGAGGCGGCTTACGCCGGGATGGAAAACGAGCTGCAAAGCTACCTGGATAGCTATGAGAGTACCCACGATTATGACGAGTACAGCTATGACCTGGATGAGATCGGCCATGACCCCTATGTGCTGATGGCGCTGCTCAACGCTTACCATCAAGGCGGCTGGACGCTGGAACAGGTGCAGGGGACCCTGGAAATGCTCTTTGAGCGTCAGTACACCCTCACGGAAACGGTAACGGTGGAGACCCGCTATGACGAGGATGATGAACCATATGAATACTCCATCTGTACGGTGACGCTGGACAACTTTGACCTGTCCCATCTGCCCGTCTATCTGCTGGACGAGGAAGGGATGAGTATTTATGCCGTGTATATTGCCACCCTGGGCAACCGGCCTGACCTGTTCCCCGCCAGCGAATATCCCAACGCATCCCAGCGGCAGGACTATCTGGACTACGATGTTCCCCCGGAGGCTTTGGAGGATGAGGTTTTCGCGGCAATGCTGGCCGAAGCCGAGAAATATCTTGGCTATCCCTATGTTTGGGGCGGCAGCAGCCCGTCCACCTCTTTCGACTGCTCCGGCTTCGTGTCCTGGGTTATCAATCACTCCGGCTGGAACTATGGACGGCTGGGGGCGCAGGGCCTTTGCAACATCTGCACCCCGGTTTCCCCTGCCAACGCCCGCCCTGGCGATCTGGTGTTTTTCAAGTACACCTATGACGCGCCCAACCCGGACGGCGTGACCCACTGCGGCATCTATGTGGGGAACGGAATGATGATTCACTGTGGGTCCCCGATCTCCTACGCCAACCTCAATACATCCTACTGGCAAGCTCACTTTTACTGCTACGGCAGACTTCCAGAACCATAACAAGGAGGGAATTTTATGAACCCGAAAATCAAGAAAATCAACACGGAATATGAGAAAAACGCCGCCAAGATTACCGAGCTGCAAGCGCGGCAGGAGGAATTGGCAAAGCAGCGCACCGAGCTGGAAAACCTGGACATCATCGGCCTTGTGCGGAGCATGGGCCTGGACCCCGACCAGCTTGCCGCGCTCATTCACAACGCCCAGCCCGGTGCGCCGGTGGGAGAGGGGGACAGCAGCCATGAGAACGTCTAAGCGGCGCATCCTGTCTATGGTGCTGGCGCTGATGCTGTGCTTCTCCGTCCTCCCTGTCACCGCCTTTGCTGGCGGCGGGCCGGAGGACGGCAGCGACAAGGTGCTGGAATACTGGAGCCAGGATTCCACGTCGCCCCAGGACACCCCGCAGACGGATCAGCAGACAGGCCAGCCTGCCACCGGCCAACAGTCCCAGCAGGGGGAACCGCTGTCCGTGGACAGCGAGTTTTTCACCCGCGATCTGCTTTACAGCAAAGACACTCATAAGCAGTTTATCACCGTGGAGGGCCGGGACGGGAATATTTTTTACATTCTGATCGACTATGACGCCCCGGTGAACGAGGATGAGGAACAGTACAAGACGTATTTTCTAAACAAAGTGGATGAAGCTGATCTGGCGGCGCTGGTGGAGCAGGGCGAACCCGCCGCCTGCATCTGCACCGACAAATGCCACGCCGGGGCGGTCAATACCGCCTGCCCGGTC
>CAJTLI010000140.1 GCA_910577525.1 uncultured Oscillospiraceae bacterium
CTTCCTCCCATATCGCTGCTATTTGGTTATTTCTGGTTAACTTAATGGCATTGCCCGAAATAAGTCACATCCCGGCTCTTGTCATATTTGGGGAAAAACGTACTGTCCCGAAAGCGGTGGTAAAAAACGGTTTCGTCCGGGTGAGATGTCCAAAACCGAAAATAGGGCAGCCACAGTTCCTTTATCGCCCCCATAGGGTCTGTGAGCATATCCAATGGATTAAACTTTAAGCGTTCAAAAATCGCCGCCGCCCGCTTGTCCACATAGGTGAAGCACTCTACCAGCAGCTGGTCCTTTCCATCGAAGTGGCGGTAGATCGCTCCTGATGAAATCCCCGCCAGCTCGCTGACGTTCTGGATGCGCACCCCTTCCAGGCCGTACTGGCGCACGGCCTGGATTGCCGCAATGATGATCCGGGTCTTGGTGTCATCCAGCGTAATCACTTCCCCCTGCAATAACCGCTTCTCCTGTCTCCAATTCACAGAGGGATTATATACTAATTTACCCCTTTTGACAATACTTTTTATGAGCGTCCCTGGATAAATCCGCATTATATAGTTGAATTCCAGCTGTGTCAACAGCAGAATATGGAACTCAAGATGTGCCCGATTATATCATTTTTCAAGATGTCTGAAAATAAGCCCGATTGTGGGCCACCGCCGGATCGTCCGGCTTGCAGGCCGCCGCCAGCTCGTTGAACTCATTTGCCCGCTCCCGGTCGCCCAGGCGGTCATAGCAGACGCACAGCTGGATGCAGGGCAGGTAGCCGTAGCAGTCCGGCGAGACAAACCCGCCCCGGCGGTCGTCCCGTGGGCAGGTCAGGGCCAGAGCGTACCAATAGGCCGCCTGGGAGTACCGCTCCCGCTCAAAAAACCAGCGCCCCAGCTCACAGCACACCTCCGCCCGGGGGCGGTCATAGGTAAAGGTACGCAGCAGCGCCGCCAGCGCCCTCTCGGGTTGTCCCAGCTTTTCCCGGCAGTAGGCGCAGTGGCAGCAGGCGTCAATGCAGTTTTCCACCCAGCCCCGGCCCTCCGCCAGGAATGTCTCAAAGACCGCCAGAGCCTCCTCCCAGCGCTGATGGTAATACAGCTCCCGCCCATAGTAGAACTGCTGGCGGGGCTCCAGCGTTTTTCCCGCGTCCAGCTGGGCCTGATAGATCCGCAGGTTGCGGTCCGGGTCGGAGGGGCGGGTCTTGCGGTGGGTGACGGCAAAGTCTGCGTAGTGGACCCGGCCCACCGGGGCGATAGCCTCATGGACGGCTCCCTCCCAGCGCATCCCGGCCCGGTTTTTAATCAGCCGCTCCCGGTAGTAGGAGAAAGTGACCCGTCCGCTCTCGTCAAAGCCGGTGTGATAGGGGGCCATGACCACCGAGACAGCGGGGTCCAGGGTCTCTTTCAGCCTCAAAAACGCGGCCTGATCCTTTTCCAGAAGCACGTCATCCGCGTCCAGCCACATGCAGTAGTCCATGGACGCGCGGGCAAAGGACTCGTTCCGGGCAGCGGCAAAATCGTCCCGCCAGGGAAAGTCGAAAATTTTGTCGGTATACCGGGCCGCAATCTCCCTGGTGTGGTCGGTGGAGCCAGTGTCCACGAGTATGATCTCGTCTACCAGCTCCGCCACGCTGTCCAGACACCGCCCCAGCACCTCCTCCTCATTTTTTACAATCATGCACAGGCTGACGCTTACCATGGAAGGCCTCCCTTTCATTCATGATAATATGGCTCCCGCATCCCAAAGAAGCGGCTGCGCCGCT
>CAJTLI010000141.1 GCA_910577525.1 uncultured Oscillospiraceae bacterium
TAGGGTATGGTCGATCACTCCTTTCCGGCCCCCGTCCCCTCTGGACACGGTGAACTGCGCCCCGTCAAGTAGACAGTGAAATAAGGTGCAAAATTTTGTCAGGCTGCTCTGTATTGGCTGAAGACCTCCATCGGTGTATGGACGCCCAGGCGGCGCTGGAGGCGGCTGAAATTGTAGTAGGCAATATACTCCCGGACCATCCGGCATAGCTGCTCCCGGCTGGTGAATTTCCTTCCATAATACCGCTCCCGCTTGAGGATGCCCCAGAAGCCCTCCATAGGCCCGTTGTCAATACACTTGCCCACCCGGGACATGCTCTGTGTCATCCCGGCTGCGGCCAGCTTGTCGTGGAACACCCTGGTCGTATATTGAAAGCCTCTGTCGCTGTGGAACAAGGGATGGGCGTCCGGGTTGGCGGCCAGAGCCTGATCCAGTGTCTCGTGGACCAGGGCGCTGTCGTTGGCGTCCCGGAGGACAAAGGAGACGATCCGCCGGTCATAAAGGTCCAGGATGGCGCTGAGGTAGAGCTTATGCACGCTTGGACCCACATAATATTTGAACTCCGTCACATCCGTCAGCCACTTTTCGTTGGGCTTTTCTGCGTAGAACTGGCGGTCCAGCACATTTTCCGCCAGACACTGTGGGTCTGAGGCCAGCCGGGTACAGCCGTGCCGGGCATATTTGATGGTGGAACGGACACCCAGACTGCGGCAGATGCGCAGCGCCCGCTTGTCGCTTATTGGCGCACCGTAATAACGCGCCAGATCGTCTCGGATACGCCGGTATCCCTTATCCGGGTCCTTAGCGTGGATCTTCTTCACCAGTCCGGCCAGCCGCCTGTTTTCCACCGTGCGGGCGCTGGCTCTGCCGGAACGCCACTGGTAATAGCCGGCACGGGAGATATGCAGCGCACGGCACGCCTCTGTCACGGAATACTTCTGTTCCTCCGCCGCACGACGCACCGCCTCATACTGACGCTCCTGACGAAACTGTCTCAGTGATCCCCCCTCTCTAGCTCTTTCACTTTTTTTAACAGGTCCAGCTCCATCTTCAATAGATAGTTTTCACGTTCCAGGCGGGCGTTCTCGATCCGCAGCGCCTCTTCCGGTGTCCGGGGGATCTGGTTTGCAAGACGTTTCCCTCGCCGGTCCTCCAGGCCAGCCACGCCCATTTCCTGGTATCGCTTTACCCAGTTTCGTACCACCTGGGCCGTTGTGCCATACCGCGCTGAGAGTTCAGAATAGCTCTTTTCGTCCTCCAGGTGCTCTCTGACCGCCTGGACTCGCTCCTCCAAGGTGTGCTTCCGCTTCGTCATAGATACCCCTCCTGCCTCTTCAACAGAATTTCTATGACGATGATACTCCTTTGCCCAGTCCAACACAAGGTTCCCGGAGCGCAGCTTGTACTTTTCCGCGATGGCCATGGCGCTGCCCTGGCCGGACAGGTATTCCTCCACTGCCTTTTGCCGGATATCCTCATTGTATCTCCGCCTCTGGGCGTTTCCATTCTCAGAGAGCGCCGAAACACCCTCCGCCCGATACCGGCTGATCCAGGTGTGCATGGTGGAATGGCCTACCCCCGCACGCCGTGCTGCTTCCCGCATCCTCATCCGCCCCGCAAGGCACTCCTGGATGAGTTTTTCCTTTTCCGATAAATCCATTTCGATCCGTTTTCCCATCTTTCCTCCCTCTCCTTCTTACTATTTCCCTGTCTGCCTTTTAGG
>CAJTLI010000142.1 GCA_910577525.1 uncultured Oscillospiraceae bacterium
GAGTACGAGGACGCATCCCTGGCCCTCGGCGCGACCTCGATAGAAACCTATTTTCGGGTATCCGTCCCTGCGGCGCGAAGCGGCATCGCGGCGGCGGTGGTGCTGGGAGTAGGCCGGGCCATCGGGGAGGCTATGGCGGTGATGATGGTATCCGGCAACGCGGCAAATATGCCCTCACTGTTTGAAAGCGTCCGATTTCTTACCACGGCGGTATCCAGCGAAATGTCCTATTCCAGCGGCCTACAGAGGCAGGCGCTGTTCTCCATCGCCCTGGTGCTGTTTCTGTTCATCATGCTGATCAACGCCGTGTTGAATTTCTTCCTCAAGGGGCAAAAGGAGGGCTGATTATGCTGGACAGACCAATCTCCCCATCCCGGAGGGCCTATATCGGTGTAATGGGGCTGCTGTGCGCCCTGTCGGTGCTGCTGGTGTGCGCTCTGGCGTTGTTCCTCATAGGCTATGTGCTGGCTGCGGGCCTCCCCAACCTGTCCTGGGAGCTGCTGACCACCAAACCCAGCTACCTGTCGGACACCATCGGTATCCTGCCGGACATTTTGAACACCATCTACATCATCCTTGCCGCCCTGCTGATCGTCCTGCCTTTGGGGGCAGGGGCGGCGGTCTATCTGACCGAGTACGCCGCAAATAAGCGTCTGGTGTCTGTCATCGAGTACGCGGCGGAAACCCTCTCCGGCATCCCGTCCATCATCTACGGCCTTGTGGGGATGCTGGTGTTTACCGGCGTGTTGGGAACCTCTCTGCTGGCGGGTGCGCTGACGCTGGTTATCATGAACCTGCCCACCATCATGCGAACGACCCAGGAGAGCCTGAGAACTGTGCCCCAGAGCTACCGCGAGGGGGCCTTTGGCCTGGGGGCCGGAAAGTGGCGGGTCATCCGCACCGTGGTACTACCTGGGTGCGCGGACGGCATCATCACCGGCTGTATCCTGTCGGTGGGGCGCATTTTGGGGGAATCGGCGGCGCTGCTGTTCACAGCGGGCTTTGCCCATGCGCTGAACGGCTTTTTTACCGGCCTCGCCAGTCCGGGGGCCACTCTCACCGTGGCGCTGTATGTCTATGCAAAGGAGCAGGGGGAGTTTGGCGTGGCCTTTGCCATCGCCGCGATCCTTATGCTGCTGACGCTGGCGGTCAACCTGACCGCCGCCCTGGTAGGCTGGTATTTCAGGAAAAGGAGGGCGCTATGAGCAACGCGATCACCGCAAAAAATTTATGCCTGTGGTATGGCAGCGCCCAGGCATTGAAAAATATCAATATGCAAATTCTCGAGAACAACATCACCGCTCTGATCGGCCCTTCCGGCTGCGGAAAGTCCACTTTTCTGAAAACGCTGAACCGCATGAATGACCTGATCCCCGGCGTGAAGATCACCGGAGAGGTGCGGTATCTGGATACGGACATTTTCGCTCCCGGCCTGGATGTGAACGCTCTGCGTAAGGAAATCGGCATGGTGTTCCAGAAGCCCAACCCCTTCCCCATGAGCATCTATGATAACATCGCCTACGGCCCCCGCACGCACGGCGTCAAAAACAAAGCCAAGCTGGATGAACTTGTGGAGCAGTCCCTCCGGGGGGCGGCCATTTGGGACGAGGTGAAAGACCGGCTGAAAAAGAACGCCCTGGGCCTGTCCGGGGGCCAGCAGCAGCGGCTTTGCATCGCCCGCGCCCTGGCCGTGGAGCCGAAGGTGCTGCTGATGGACGAAC
>CAJTLI010000143.1 GCA_910577525.1 uncultured Oscillospiraceae bacterium
TTCAAGCCCAAAAAGAAACGCCACCCGTAAACCCGACAAATTGAGAGGAAGGAATGAATATGTGTACCGTTAAGGAAATCAGAGAAGCCATCCGGGAGGACTGCCGCTCCCAGCGAAACATGGAAACCATTGAGATCGACCGGATTTTTCAAACCCTGACGTTTCCGCAGTTAGAGAGCCTGTTTGACAAACCGCCCATGCCGCCGTTTTTTCACCGGTACAGGCAGAAGTCAGCCAGCAAATGAACGCCGCAATTCTTTTTACGGGATTGTGGCTTTTTTCTGGGAAACGAAAGGAGTGCAGAAAATGGCCGTTTTTCGCGTAGAACGCACACAGGGATACACCGTCATGAGCAACTATCATCTGCGGGACAAGAGCCTGAGCCTGAAAGCAAAGGGCCTGCTGTCCCAGATGCTCTCGCTGCCGGAGGATTGGGACTACACCCTTTCCGGCCTGGCTGTTATCAACCGGGAGAGCAAGGACGCTATTCGTTCCGCCGTCAATGAGTTGGAGCGGGCCGGGTACATCGAGCGCCACCAGACCACGGACGAAAGCGGCAAGTTCAGCAGCAACGAGTACATCATCCACGAGCAGCCTGTTTCTTTGCCGCCGTCGTTGGATAAACCGTCGTCGGAAAACCCGACAACGGGAAAACCGACGTCGGAAAATCCAACGCAATTAAATAAAGATAGAGTAACTAAAGACCAAGCTATTACCGACCGATCAATTACCCATTCCTTTCCCTCCCTTTCACCCCCTCCCGCTGTTGCGGCTTCGCCGCCGGAAAGGAAAAGAACGGAAGCGGCCACGCAGAGCGCCATGAAAAAACCGCAACATCAAGAAATACCTGCTGGCGGTGCTGTTCAACGCCCCCAGCACGATGGGAAGCTACTACACCGCCCTCGTCGCCCACGATATGGCGGAGGGCAAAATCTGACAAAGGAGGCCCGACTATGAAACAGGGCGCATTGATCTTCGACGAGCGGACAGACCGCTACGACATCCGCTTTGACCTGGCCGACTACTACGGCGGTCTGCACTGTGGACAGTGCTTCGACGTGATGGTGGGCGGGCGCTGGAAGCCCACCCGCATTGAGTACGCCGCCGACTGGTATCTGGTGGGCATCCGGGCCGACGATCTGAACGGTCTGCGGGTGCGTATCTGATGCGGATTTACCTGCGGCGGCTGGTAGTGCCGCCTTAGTTTTTATCCCCGACTTCTGGCAAAGGAGGTATGACGCTTGCAGGAGGAAGTCACTCAAAAGACCATCGCATTATCCATGAAAACCGGGAAGCTGACGGCCCAAGTGCTGCAAATGGCCCTGAAAAAGTTTTTGGAGGCCCAGAAGCACGGCCCCAAGCTCCATCAGGGCCAGCAGAGCCTAAAGCAGTTGAAGCAGCACGGGGCGGCGCTGTCCAACATTGAGATTACCGACGCCAATATCGCCGCATTCAAGCCCTGCGCCAAGAAATACGGCGTGGACTTCGCCTTGCGGAAAGACAAGACCACCCAGCCGCCCCACTACATCGTCATTTTCAAGAGCCGGGACGCGGACAATCTGGAACAGGCTTTCAAGGAGTTCACCGCCAAGAAGCTGTCGCGGGAGGCCAAGCCCTCCATCCGCAAGGCGCTGTCCGTCCTGCGGGAAGCGGCTGGCCGGAATGTCCAGCGGGCAAAAGAGAAAATCAGGGAGAGGGGGATGGAGCGGTGAAGCCGGAT
>CAJTLI010000144.1 GCA_910577525.1 uncultured Oscillospiraceae bacterium
ACAATATTGCGCTCATCAGCTTAAATACCTTTGAGATCAAGCCGCTTGAAATCAACCGCTATGACAGACTGAACGGGCAGTTGATTGAAGAATATGCTGGCGTTGTGTCTTTCGGTGGCGGTGGCAGCACGGACGGCGGATTCTCTGCCAGTTTGATGTTAGATTATGACCGGGGGTACGCTACTGGCTCTGTGGACTTTCTTGCCGACGAAACCCTGGACGTGGACAAGGCCGCTTCTTTCTTGTGTGCTGACTGCTTGAATGAGATTTTGCCGCAGAAGGCCAGCCAGTGTTTTGGTGTTGGCGCTATCAACCTTGCTACAAAGGAAATCCAGTTGTTTGAAGAAAACCTTGCCGGGTTTGGCCTGGAAGATTTTTATATCGACTGCAATCTGGCAGAACGCAAGAACGGCGATTCTCGCCAGATGGATATTTTAATTTTTTACTGCCCAATACGGTATGAGGAAACGCCCTGAAAGGGCGTTTCCCTTCCTGCGCGGATGTGCAGGAATGAGCGACCGAAGGGAGCGAAAAGCCACGCCGTCAGGCGTGTTCGACTGGACGCAGAGCGGCCAGTCCGGGGCTTGGGGGGACCCCAACGGGCGTATTGGAAAATCCGAAAAGGATATTCCAATACATTGCTCGCCCATGTTATCGGAACTTTCCGGCTGCCTGCGTCTCCGCCCCCGTTTTTCCGTCCTCCGTCCCCGCGCCCCAACCCAAAAGGGCCATTTTTTCCGCAAGAAGCGCCTCCAATCCGGTACAATATGCGTATCGAAAACAAGGAGGACCCTCCCATGCGGAAACAGAACCATCCAACGCTCACCCCGGAATTGATACGGCGGTACATAGAACATCTGCGGGAGCAGGAGCGAAGCCCCGCCACCCTGCAAAAATATGCCCACGACCTCCACGCCCTGCGGGACTTTCTGGACGGCGGCGAGCTGACCAAGACGGCGCTGATCGGCTGGAAAACCCAGCTCATTGAGGCCCACGCCCCGTCCACAGTCAACTCCATGCTGGCGGCGGTCAACGGCTTCCTGGCCTTTATGGGCTGGCGGGAGCTGTCCGTCCGGCTGCTGAAAATCCAAAAGGCCCTGTTCCGGGACGAGGGCCGGGAGCTGTCCCGCGCCGAGTACGCCCGCCTTGTCCACGCGGCGGAGCGGTCCGAGAATGAGCGGCTGGCCCTGATTCTGCAAACCATCTGCGCCACGGGCATCCGGGTGTCCGAATTGAAATTCATCACCGCCGAGGCCGTCCGAACAGGCAGGGCGGAGATCGTCAACAAGGGCAAGCGCCGCCCCCTGTTCCTCCCGGACAAGCTGCGGCGGCTTTTGAAAAAATATCTCCAGAAACAGAAAGTCACCGCCGGGGCGGTGTTCGTCACCCGGACGGGCAAGCCCGTGGACCGCTCCAACATCTGGCGGGATATGAAAGCCCTCTGCGAGAGCGCCGGGGTGGAGCCGGGAAAGGTGTTCCCCCACAACCTCCGGCACCTGTTTGCCCGGACCTACTACTCGCTGGAGAAAGACCTGTCCCGGCTGGCGGATATTTTGGGCCACTCCAACGTCAGCACCACCCGCATTTACACCGCCGAGAGCGGCCTCGTCCACGCCCAACAGGTGGAGCGGCTGGACCTGATCTTAACAACATAGTTTTCGTTCTGTTGTCGAGGGTAAAAAAAGACCACAACAGAATTTTCGTTCTGTTGT
>CAJTLI010000145.1 GCA_910577525.1 uncultured Oscillospiraceae bacterium
GTAAAGGCCGGGGGCCTCAATCTGCGCCACCTTGACGGAGAACTGCTGCTGGTAGTTTTCCACACGCTCCAGCAAGTCCTGCTCCAGCGCGGCCCGGTCACTGCCATAATGCCCCCATTCATACTGCCTTGCGCCGTGTTCGTCATCATAGCAGGCCCACGTCACAAAGGGGGAGGGGGCCCGGGGATGCTCCCCCAGCGCAAAGCCCCGGCCATTCTCCAGCATGACGGCCTTTAAGATTGTATAACCTTGATTTTTGTCCATAGGAACCTCCTCTCGAAATGTTAGCACTATTTTGGGAAATCGGGGCAGGACGTGTAAAAGTACGCCCCGCCCCAAAAGTGGCCCCGGAAAGCCTTGAAAACAGCGGGGTTCTATACCCCCAAATGCTCACGCCTCACCCCCGGTATTTCCGCATATATCCCCGCTGTTTCTTCTGCCTTGCGGCCTTGGAGCAAGCCTCGGAGCAATAGCGCCGTCGCCCGTCCGGGAGAAAGGGCCGCCCGCAGACAGGACAGGGCCGCGTTTCCGGGGCGGGCCCCTCGGTATTGAGGGCGGCCTCCAGCACCGGGTTCAGCGGCAGGACGGCCTCCCGGAAGTATCTGCAATAGGCCCCCGTCCAGCACTTCCCCAGCATATAGCACTCACAGTCCAAAGGCAAGCATCCCATTTCCCGGTCATAGTTGGCGCACCATTTTACTACAAGGGAGCGGATAGCGGCCTTTTCCTCACGGGTCAGCTCGCGCAAAATATCACCTCCCGCCCGGTTTTTTCAAAAGGCTCTGAAAGCAGGAGCCGCAGGGGATGCCGCGCCAGTAGGGACAGCCACAGCACCGGGAGCCCTCCCGGGGCTGTTCCGGGCGGGGAGCCCGGGGCCGTGGGCGGCGTTTCATTTCCCGTTCCAAAGGGTTCGATGTGAAATTCATTCTCCGTCCTCCTTTTCTTCTTCCTCATCCCACGGGGGGAGGTCGTCATACTCACCGCCGCCATAGTCCTCGCCGTATTCCTCGGCCTCGTCAAAATCCTCGCCGGGAGCGGCGGCCTGCTGTTTGGGGCGGTAAATCTTGAAGTACCACCCAGCCCCGCCGCCGAGGGCCAGCACCGCCAGCACCAGCAGGAGTGTCCCCGCCCCGCCGGATTTTTCCGGTTTTGGTTCGGGCTCCGGCTCGGTAGCAGGTTCGGGCTCCGGCTCCGGGAGCGGTTCGGGGACGGGCTCCGGGGAGGGCTCCGCAAGGGCCATTAAATCGGCCACGGTGACGGCGTTCAGAAAGTACACATTTTCCGTCTCCCGCTGGCGGTCAATCACCAGATAGAACACGGACTCGTCCGCCGCCATGATGGTGAAAAATTCCTTGCCGTCCTGGTCGGTGGCGTTATCCACCATCGTCCCCTGGCCGTCCGGGGTGAACGGGTTGGGCTCGGGTTCCGGCTCCGGCGCGGGCTCCACGGGGTCAAGCCCCTCCCACTCCGGGCCGCCCGTACCGTCCTCCCATTCCTCGCCGCCCCCGGCGTAGGCCGTGGTGGTGATGCCGCACAGCAAAAAAGCGGCGCACAGAGCCGCCGCCATCACACGATATTTCTTTCTTTTCATTCCGCGTCCTCCTTTTCCGGCCCGGCGGACTTCGGGACATTTTGTCCCAAAGCGTCCCCGGCCTTGATGCGCTGGAGCACCAGCGGGAGCTCCTCAAGGGAAATGCTCATGCCCCGCACGA
>CAJTLI010000146.1 GCA_910577525.1 uncultured Oscillospiraceae bacterium
GACAAAATGTCCCAAAGAGGTTGGCTGCGTCACCGCCGCTATCGCGTCTGTTCCTTATTGTCCCGCCCGTCCGTCAGGCCGAGCAGATGGTCGATGTTGGCCTTGACCGCCACGGCCTCCCGCATATCCCGCTGGGCCTGCCGATACTCGGCATAGAGGGCCTTTTTCTTATCCGCCAGCTCCCGCCGCTGTTTTTTCAGCGCGTCCATTTTGGGGAGCTTTTCACCGCCCAGCAATTCATTCATAGCGGCCCGGGCCGCCCGGTAGGTGGCAAGCTCCGCCTCGTGCTCGGCCAGATACTTTTTCGAGTACCGGGCCGCCTTGTAGCCGTCAAACACAGGCCGGGCCTTGGCATAGTCCACCACGGCCCCCATCAGCCCGGAGACTTTGGAGAGGGCGGCCTCGGTGGTCTGGAGCTCCCCGGCCAGCGCGTGGGCCCGGTCAACCGCCGCCGTGGTCTTTGCCGCCAGCGCGTCATAGTCGGTGAGATTGTTCTCCTGCAAAAACTGGAGGGCGGCGGCCATCTGCTTTAGGTTGTAGACTTTCGCCCACCGTTCATAAGCCGGGCCCTTGCCCTCGGCCATGCGCTTTTGAATGTCAATGATAAGCCCCACCTGCCGGATCGGGGGCGGCGCGTCTTTGGGGAGCTCCGGGAGGGGCCGCTCCCCGGCGATAACAGCCCGGATGTCCTCGGGGTCAAAGCCCGCGCCGAGGGTGGATGCCCGGAGCCGGGTGTACTTGTCCTGCCCCGGCGCGAGGAACGACACCACGCCGCCCCGCCCGCGCTTGACGGCAAAGCCGGACTCCTCCATCAGCCGGAGGAACGCGGCAAAGTCGGCGGGCTTTTTTTCAAGGGCCGCGATGATTGCCAGCCGCACCCGCTGCTGCGCGGAGGGCGGTTTTTCCCCTACCCACTGGCCATAGTGGAGGAAACGGCCCTTGCTGTGCTGTTTGGGATTTTGTATCACGGACAAATCATGCTCCAGACATACCCGGTCAGACAGCCGCCGGAGGGCAAAGCTGGAGCCGAGGAAATTATGGAATTTCCGGGAGCAGTCAAAGGCCGTGGAATTGAAATAGATGTGATTGTGAATGTGGCCCTTGTCGGTATGGGTGCAGACGAAAAACTGGTATTTGCCTTTCGTCCAGCGCATCGCCGTTTCAAAGCCCAGCTTGTTTGCCTCCTCCGCCGTCACCTCGCTGGGCGGGAACGCCTGCCGGATTTGGAAGAACAGCGCCCCGCGCTCCACGGGCCGGGCGGTGGCCGCCTGGTATTCGCTTTTCACCAGCAGAAACTCGGCGGCGGCTGTTGCCGGGTCGCAAAGGTGGGAGGACACGGCCCCCAGCTTTTGGGGGTTGAGCCCGTAGGCAAACCGCTCCTCCATCGTCTGGACGGCGCTCAGTCCCGCCGCCTGCTTGTAGGGCCGGATGTAGGTCGTGGCTATATTATCGCCCCCTTTCTAAATTCTAACAAAATGATAGTAGTCTTAATGGACTGAATGTGGTATTATTGCATTTATAAACAGTTGAAAGGAGCCAAAGTATGACTATCGACTTTCAAGCTATAAAGGACATTGTGCTTATTACGGTGCCTATTATAACGGCATATCTTACATATCGCTCCAACAAAAAGTCAAAGAAAGAATTGAATGATGAACTTGAAGTCCGACTTAGGGAGCAGGATAACGAGACTGCTAA
>CAJTLI010000147.1 GCA_910577525.1 uncultured Oscillospiraceae bacterium
GAGCGAATTGCAGACCTTGAAAACGGCTATCCATGAGATCGCCCACGCCACCCTCCACGCCATTGACAAGGACGCCACGCCGGAGGAATTGGCCGACCGCCCCGACCGCCGTGCCCGCGAGGTGCAGGCCGAGAGCGTGGCCTACACCGTCTGCCAGCACTACGGGCTGGACACCTCCGACTACTCGTTCGGCTATGTGGCCGGTTGGAGTTCCGGCAAGGAGCTGTCCGAGCTGAAAGCCTCCCTTGAAACCATCCGGGCCACCGCCAATGACCTGATTACCAAAATCGACGGCCACCTTGCCCAGCTTCAGCAGGAGCGGGAGGCCCAGCAGGTGGAGGCCCCGGCCATCTGGAACGGGCTGGACGGGCTTATCAACGACAAGCCTTTCATGCCGGGGGCCACCCCGGAGCAGCAGGCCAACGCCCTGATGGACTTTGCCGAGCGCGACGGCCAGCGGTTGGGGAACGAGGAACGCCGTCTGATCGTGGACTATGCCAATGTGATCCGGGACTATCACAAGGTTGCCGACCTTATCAATGAGCTGTGCGAAGATGGCTACGAGTTACAACACGGCGGCGTGGATATTGCGGTAAAAATGCGGGTGGAGCGTGAGATCGCGGACGCGCCCCCGCTTCTCCTTGATCCGGACGCCGAGCCGCTGGTAACGGTCATTTGGAGCGAGAGCGCCGACCTGCGGGATGGGGAGCAGTTGCCCCTTTCCCAAGCGGATGTCGTTTTCAAGGCCCTGGACGACGCCATGCGGGACGAACCGGGCTATGACAAGACCAAGTTCCGCATCGACTTCACCATGAACGGCAAGGCGGACAACTACGAGGGACGGCAGGACTTTGGCGACGGGGACGGTTCCCTAATCGAGCATATCCAGGGCTACCATGAGTATTACGCACAGGACGAAAGCTGGAAAAACCATGTGCTGCACCATGAGGGGCCGGAGGCATGGGAGGCGGACAAGGCCGAACGGGGCATGATTTTGGGCGAGTTCATTCCCTATCTGAAACTGCACTGTAACCTTTCAGCTATGGAACGGGAGGCCCAGCGGCCCTTACAGTCCGGGGAAACGCTGCCCCCGGAGCAGGTCGCCTATTTCAACGCCGTGTTGGACTATGTGAAAGAGTGCCGCCCGTTTCTCAATCAGGGACAGTATCAGCTGCCGGAGCCGCCCCGCCTGGCCGACTTCGACGTGGATTTGCAGGAGTACAAGGCCCACGTCATGGATGAAATTCAGTGGGAAGCCGCCGCAGCCGGTATGACCGTGGAGGAATACGCCGCCAACGGCTACGAGCCAGCCGCCCAGCCGGAAGCGGCGCAGACCACCGACACGCCCCAGCCGGAAAGTTCTGTCCCTGAAAAGGTGGACACGCCGGAGCCGCCCGGCCCGGTTCTGACGGAGTTGGAGAAAAAGGCCGTCGAGATCGCCAAGGGATATGAAAAGCTGCCCTTGCAGGAGAGGATAGATGTGATCGCCCGGACATTCGGCTGTACCACGGGCAAGATCGAAACCTCCCCCTGCCGGGGCAAGTGGCGGGGGACAAGCGATATTTCCATCCGCTTTGACAACGGCGCTTCCCTGGCTATCGGCAATTACCGTACTCCGAAAGCCAAGACGGTCAAGGTGCAAAGCGAGTGTGTCAACGCTGTTCTGGTGCGGTATAACCCGGAGATCGTTC
>CAJTLI010000148.1 GCA_910577525.1 uncultured Oscillospiraceae bacterium
CCACGATAATCTTCCCGGCGGTGGCCATGACCTCGCAGGCCACACGGGCGGCGGGATCGTGCTTCAGGCAGGCGTCCAGGACGCTGTCGGCAATGGCGTCGCACAGCTTGTCCGGGTGGCCCTCGGTGACCGACTCGGCGGTCAGAATGTAGTTATCTCTCATAAAAGATATTTTTCCTTCCTTTTTGTTTTTTGGTAGGCGTCCCCACATCAGGCTCCCGGCATTGGGGCAGATCGAAGCCCAGAGAGCGGATCTCTTGATCGGACATTTCCAGGGTGTCATGGAGGATGCCGTACAGCTCGGCGCTGTCATACCGCTCTCCCATATAGCCGATGATGGCCTCCATCAGTTCCCGCTGGGGTTCCAGGGATTCCGCCGCCTTGGTCAGCGCATCGGCGTAGCCGTGGAGCCATGCGGCATTGTAGCTGTCCTGGTTCGGCTCCTGGTTGGCGCGGATATGGGCCAGTTCTGCGGATGCTGAGACTGCCGCGATGCTGGACAGGTTGTAGTCAGGCATATGGCCCCTCCCATTTCACGGCGTTATCGGTCATGACAGTGTCCCTTCTTCTTTTTTTCCTGATTCTCATGGTCCTTGACCGGCTCTCTTACGGGGTCCGGCTCCAGTTCCTCCGCAAAGCACTCGATCTTTTCTACTTTGCAGCCAAATCCCTCCAGCCGGTCCTGCACATCCCGCACACACTGTTCCGAGAATACCTCGGCGCTTGCCTTGTCTTTCTCCTGACTGGCAAACGTATAACGAACTTCGGCACAACCATCCCGGAAGTCAAAATCCAGCCCCCCGACTGTCCGCTCCGCCAGAGGTGTGTCCTCGTTAAACACTTCTGTGATGTGGCTGATGAACGCATCTTTCGATTCAGCGGCTTCCTGCCCGTCACGAGCAAATCGGAACGACAGCTGACAGTCTACGGCAAAGTTCAGCATGACGGAATCAGGCACGATCTCTGCCTGGGCGGCAGGGCGCTCCGCTGTTACGACCATGACGTTGTCATAAAGGGCCTTGTATCGCTGGATCTGATCATCCGTAAGAGAGATGAAGTCCTCCGGGCCAACGCCAGCCAGAAAAAATGTCCCGCAGATCATATCGTAGGGGACGCCCCGGTCGTTGGTCAGGGGGCGGTTATAAGGCAGGCCCAGATTCCGCCCCTCCTCATCGCACACCAGGGCCACGTCATCCCGGAAAGGATAGACGGCCTGGATGTGTCCGCCCACGAGCGCCTGCATAGCCTCCAGCGTATCGGGGATTTCCCGCACCTCGCAAGGCTTCATCGGCTCCACTACTAAAATTTTCATGTTCGTTCACCTCGATTTTTCTTCTTTTTTATCTTCTTTCGATAGGTATAGTTAAAATCCGGCTTGGGCAGATCCTCCCTCATCCGGTCAACCTGATAGCAGAAGATGTGGAATTTCCTCTTTTGCGGGAAAAAACGCAAATGATAGCGATGCCGCTGGGTGTCGATACGGAAGGCGTAGAAGGTCTGCCTGCCGCACATCCGCGCCTGGGGATGCTCCAGGCAGAATTGCCGCATAGATTGAAAATCCTTCAGCGGCCCATCCTGCCGCAGCGTTTCAACCATATCCCGCAGTTCCGTATCAAAAGCGGGGGATTTCAG
>CAJTLI010000149.1:0-1164 GCA_910577525.1 uncultured Oscillospiraceae bacterium
ATTTGCGGTTGATCTCCCGGCCTCTGGAGAGCCAGGCCGCTAAAACGGCCAGCAGTCCGTGGAGCAGCCAGAGGGCGGACTGTCCGGCCAGCGTTCTGGCGCTCAGAAAGTCCTGGGAGCGGAACAGCACGCCCATCCATGCCGACAGGAGAAACGACCAGAAGGAGACGCCAATCTCGTAAAAGATGCTGACAAACAGGCCCATTCTCAGCTCGGCCCCTTGCAGCCGGTGGGCGCAGGCGGCAATCAGCACCGCCTCCAGAGCCATCCGGTAGAAATCCGGTGCATGGAGCAGGGACAGCGAAACCGTGAGGGCCAGCGCCCCGGTCAGCCCCACCGCGACGCTTTTTCGATCTGGCTTTTTTAGGGGCAGCAGCCGGTGAACGAGGAACAACCCTACAAGAACACGCACCGCCCCGGTCAATACGCCGGAGAGCAGCAAAAACATATCCGTCATATGTGCGCCCCCCAGTAGGCGTTGATCTGCGCCTTTACCTCTTGCAGATGGGAGCGGCTGATGGGGAGAGCAGTACCGTTTTTCAGTACAACCGTACCCTCCTTGACCTGCATGACGTGGATTATGTTGACGATGCAGCCCCGGTCGATGAAGATAAATTCCTCTGCGGCCAGTTCCTCATAGACCTGCTGTAAGCTCTTTCGCACCTTGGCCGCCCCGCCTGCGGTGGTGATGCTGGTGTTCTTGCCGTCCCGGGAAAGGAAAAGGATCTCCTTATACGGGATTTTTTCCAGGCGGCTGTTGGTCTGGATGGTGTAGAACTTCCCCTCCTCCAGCTCAATCAGGCGGATGGCGTCACAGATCGCCCCAGGGAGCCGCCGGGCAATATCGTCCTTGGGAACGTACCGGAAGATGGACAGCTCAAAGGCATCGATGGCGTACTCCACATGGGAGGTAATGAAGATAATCTTCACATTGGGCAGAAGGGGCCTGATTTTCCCGGCCAGCTCCATCCCGGTGCTGCCGGGCATCTCGATGTCCAGCAGGATCAGGTCAAAGAAAAAGCCATCCTCGGTGATGTCGTAGAGGAGGTTGTCGCTGTGCGTATAGGCGGCAATCTCGCTGGCACTCCCGCATTGCTTCAGGCAGTCCTCAGCAATGCTTCGATTGGATTGGACGGTGGCGCTGTCATCGTCGCAGATGGCAAT
>CAJTLI010000149.1:1174-1592 GCA_910577525.1 uncultured Oscillospiraceae bacterium
CCTCCCATATTATTATGACGGAATATTATACTACGGCTGTCCTGCACTGGCAAGCCGCCATCCGCCTGTTTGTTATGAAATGCTCTCTGAATGTCACGAAATGTTTTGCAATGGTCATTCCCAAGCGCCCGAAACAGAAAGAGACAAATATTTCTCATTTTCCTATTGACACGAAGAACGGAAAGTGATATATTTGCCTCAACAAGAGATAAATATATCTCGTTAATTGGAGGCACTACATGAAAAAGAATCAGGTAAAAATCTGGGTTGGCTGCGGGATCTTCTGCATCGCGGCTGTGCTGCTCTCAGTCTGGTACGCTGTTACATTTAACGATTCCCGCCTGGTCGCTCCCATGGACTTTGGAAGCTACTCCTTCAACACGAAGGATCTGCCCATGATTTTATCCATCTCCCTCAC
>CAJTLI010000150.1 GCA_910577525.1 uncultured Oscillospiraceae bacterium
CCTATATCCACTATATCGCGCCCGTGGAGGAGCAGAACTTCGGGACGCTCATCACTTTCCTGAACGCTATGGAAGTCCGGGAGGACGATGAGACGTTCCAGAACCCTATCGACCAGATGTTTGAGGCGCTGGAAAAGAAAGAGCCGGACCACTTCGCTGTCCGCCAATACCGGCTCTATAAGCTGGCGGCCGGCAAGACGGCAAAGAGCATCCTCATCTCCTGCGGCGCTCGGCTGGCTCCCTTTGACATCGCCGAACTGCGGGAGATCACCCGGTATGACGAGCTGGAGCTGGACACCCTGGGGGACCGCAAGACCGCCCTGTTCCTCATCATGAGCGACACGGACAGCACCTTCAACTTCCTCATCAGCATGATATACAGCCAGCTTTTCAATCTGCTGTGCGAGAAAGCCGATGATGTGTACCACGGGCGGCTCCCGGTCCATGTGCGCTGCCTCATTGACGAGTGCGCCAACATCGGACAGATACCGAACCTGGAGAAGCTGGTAGCGACCATCCGAAGCCGGGAAATATCGGCCTGCCTGGTCTTGCAGGCGCAGAGCCAGCTAAAGGCGATCTACAAGGACAACGCCGACACCATCATCGGCAACATGGACACCCGCATCTTCCTCGGCGGCAGTGAGCCGACCACCTTGAAGGAGCTTTCCGCCGCCCTGGGCAAGGAGACCATAGATATGTTCAACACCGGGGTGAGCAAGGGCAGCCAGGAGTCCCACAGCGTGAACTACCAGCGGACGGGCCATGAGCTTGCCTCGGTGGATGAGCTGGCGGTGCTGGACGGCGGCAAGTGCATCCTCCAGCTCCGGGGTGTGAGGCCGTTCCTGTCGGACAAGTACGACCTGACGAAGCACCCCAATTTCCAGTACACGGCGGACTGTGACGAGAAGAACCGCTTCGACATCGAGAAGTTCCTGGACCACCGGCTGAAGCTGCGGGCGAAGGACGAATTTGAAGTGATCGACGCGGACGGATGAGCGTCACGCCGTAAAGCCCCCTCTGCGGGGGCTTTTTCCATGTCCGGGCGTTCCCTCCCTGTACGGAACAGCGCCCGCCTGTAATGAAGCTGCCCCCACTCACCTTACGGCAGGCATCCAACAGGCGGGCTGACTGTGCGGGGCGGCGGGCGCCCTTTTGCACCATCAAAACCATTCCACGAACCGGGCGGGGCAAAGGCTCCGCCCACTGTCTTGAAGGAGGACAAAGTTATGGCATTTTTCAACAGTGCGATCGGTGTTTTGCAGACCCTCGTTGTGGCGCTGGGCGCCGGCCTCGGCGTGTGGGGCGCGATCAACCTTCTGGAGGGCTACGGCAACGACAACCCCGGAGCCAATGCTCATGTGCGGTAAAGTAACACTCAAGAATTTGATAGACGGCAGCCACTATTTCCGAAACACAGACTAATACGAAAAGCTGATGTAGAGATTTTACTATATCAGCTTTTGTCATTCTTAGTATTTTGTAAAAGTGATGTATTTGTATCTTTTCTATTGACAGCCAGCTTGCAAAGTGATATATTTATCTTGTTAAGCGACAAATATATCACTTTGGAGGAAACCAT
>CAJTLI010000151.1 GCA_910577525.1 uncultured Oscillospiraceae bacterium
GCCGCTCCATCTGGGAGCCGGAGACACTGCCCAAGGATGACATCCGCTTCATCAACAGCAGTTATGACGAACAGTTCCGCCTCCCCAACGGCGGGAAGATTGAGGTAGAGTATCCTGACCGCACCTTTTCCGCCAGGTGTGAGTATATCGACGACTACCACACCTATGTCGGGAGCGAGGTCTACCACATCTGCCAGTTTGCCGAGGTGCTGGAGCGCGGCGGGGGCGTCTGCCGCCCGGAGCCGGTGCTGGATGCGGAGCAGGCGGCGTGGAAGATCGGCTGGAACGCCTATCTCGCCGTGGAGTGCGGCGCGGGGCATTGGGACTACCACCTGTATGACGAGAAGTTCAACGAGACCAGGGGCGGCGAACTGGAGGTCGTGGGCTGTTCCATCAACGAAGTCCGGGATATGGTCCTTGCGGAGAACAAGCTGGGGAGCCGCTCCATGACGCCCACCGACTACGGGATGCTCATGGACAAGGCGGCCATGCGGGAACAGGAGACGCAGGCCGAAAAGCGGGAGTCTGTCCTGGGCCAGCTTTCCGCCCTGAAAAGCGGCCAGAAAGACAAGCCCTCTCCCGCGCCGGAGAAAAAGCACCGCGAGGAAAGCCGATGAGCCGCCAGAAGCTGACCCTTGCCGAGCAGGAGACCATCATCCTGTGGGACAACGAGCTGGACACGGCGGAGGTCTACACCCACGACACAAGGCTCATCAATAAGCTGCGGGAGCTGTCCCAGCGGTTCCCGGACGCCTTTGTCCTGAAAGAGACCGGGCAGGGCAGGTCCGTGACCTACCGCATCCCCAAACGGTGCGTGGGCATCCGCCCGCCGTACAGCGAGGAGCGCAGACAGCAGCAGAGGCAGGACGCAAAGGAGAACGGCCTGCCATTTTTGAGGAAGGAGGAGCAGGATGTCTGACATCAAAAAATGGGACGAGGTGAACGGCGTGGACGAGTCCCCCGGCCACCTGACGGCGTTTCTGGAGAGCGCCACCGACGCCTACGCCATCTTACAGCTGCGGCGGACGGACGACACCCTCTATGAGCGGTTTGAATCCTACGCCAGCTTGCAGAGGCAGGGCAAGGAGCCGGACATCGACCACTACGAGGTGGTCTACCACGGGGAGCTGCCCAGGGCGCCCGATACGCCGGAGGCGGTGATGGCGCAGCTGGAGGCGTTCTATGTGCAGTTCAACACCGCCCGCCCGGAGGACTTCCGGGGACACAGCCTGTCGGTCAGCGACATCGTGGCCTTGAAGGTGGGCGGCGTGGTATCCTGCCACTATGTGGATTCCATCGGCTTTAAGGAGCTGGAGGACTTCGCCCTGCGGGAGAACTATCTGAAGAACGCTGAGATGGCGGTGGAGGACGATTACAACTCCATTGATGGGATCATCAACAACGGAAGAAAGGATGAGCCTGAAACGGAGCGGCACTCCGTCCTGGACGCGCTGAAAGCCCTTTCCGGCGCGGAACCGCCGGAGCGCAGGCCGCCCCAGAAACAGGCCGGACGGGACGAGAGATGAA
>CAJTLI010000152.1 GCA_910577525.1 uncultured Oscillospiraceae bacterium
CGGCCAGCGTGACCACGGGCACGGAGCAGACGGCCAAGCCCCTGACCCCGGACGGCCAGGGCACGGTGGTGGACAATGTGACCGACCAGGACCGCAAGGAGTTTTTCACCTTCACTACCCCCAATGAGAACACCTTTTATCTGGTGATCGACAAGCAGCGGGAGAGTGAGAACGTCTACTTCCTCAACGCCGTCACGGAATCCGACCTTCTGGCTCTGGCGGAGAAGGACAAGGAACCGGAGGACAGCAATGTGTCCGCCATTCCTGAACCGGAGCCGGTCTGCGTCTGCAAGGACAAGTGCGCCCCCGGCGAGGTCAACACCGACTGCCCTGTCTGCGTCCTGACCATGAGGGACTGCACCGGCAAGGCCCCCGCTGTGGACCCGGACGCTGACCCGGAACCGGAAAAGCCGGAGAAGGGCGGTTCCTCCACCATGATTCTGGTGGTGATCGCGGCCCTGGCTGTGGGCGGCGCTGGGTACTATCTGAAAATCTACAAGCCCAAGCACGACCTGGACGATGCGGAGGACTTTGATGAGCTGACAGGCGGGGACGAGGAAACCGTCAACGAGGACGATCTGGACCCCACCCCCCGGCGTGTCCCCCGTGACGAACCGGAGGAACCGGACTACCCGGAGGGCTACGGCTACGAGGAACCGGAGGACGATGAATGACCCGTTTCACCGACAGCCCCTATGAGAAAATGATGCAGCAGGTTCCCACGGAGCGGCGGGAGGTCCACGGGCCTCCCGCCCTTCCGCCCACTCACCCCTGCCACGGCTGTCCCTACCGCCGGGACGCGCCCTGCCTGGGGGTGTGCTACCGGGACCTGCTGCGGAAGAAGTGATGGCGCAAATACAATATCAGTTCCGCAAACGGGACGAATATTTCACGCCCTCCTATGCGGTCTATCCCATTATGAAGCGTCTCAGACCGGGAGCCGTGATATGGTGCCCCTTTGATACGGCGGACAGCGCGTATGTGAAGGTATTCTCCCGCAATGGGTTCCGGGTGATCTACGGGCATATCCAGACCGGGCAGGACTTCTTTCAGACAGACACGCCGGACTGCGACTATATCATCAGCAACCCGCCGTACAGCTTGAAAAATGAAGTGCTGGAACGGCTTTATGCCATTGGAAAGCCCTTTGCCATGCTTATCAACTTCCAGGGCATTTTTGACAGCCAGAAGCGGTTCCAGATGTTCAAGGAGCGCCGGGTGGAAATGCTCTGGCTCAGTCCGAGGGTGGCGTACATGACCGAAGGGAGACAGCCGCGCCAGGGCGTACCCTTTCAGAGCGGCTATCTTTGCAGCGGGATATGCGAAAATCAGTTGGAATTTGAATATCTGGACAGACAGGAAAAGGAGTGATACGAACGCGGTTAGTGATTTCAGAAAAACCCAGCGTTGCAATGTCTTTGTCGAAGGTGCTGGGGGCAACGAGCCGGAAGGACGGGTACATGGAGGGCGGCGGCTGGCTGGTGAGCTGGTGTGTGGGCCATCTGGTAGAGCTGGCTCCGGCTGAC
>CAJTLI010000153.1 GCA_910577525.1 uncultured Oscillospiraceae bacterium
CGCAGAGAAATTCATTGTAGTCTTTCCCGTGTTCCGCAGGTGGCGGATTGCGGTAAATCAGCTTCACCCGCTGGGACAGTTCCGGGTTGTCCTGGATGGCGTTTTCCAGCCGCTCCATGCCCATAATCCCCGCCTTATCGTTATCCAAGCATAGGCTGACCTGGGTAACGTGCGGGTGATCGTGAAGGAATTGAACCATGGCGCGAGGCGCGGTCCCGCCCAGGGACAGGTAATGACTGTCCCGCCACTCACCCCCGGACAGCTTCACCAGCGTAGCCAGAGAGAGTGCATCAATAGGGCTTTCTGCCACGGCCAGCCTGGGACACTTGGGATCAGCGGACAGCAGGGAAAAATTGTACCGTTTATCGCTGCTCTCCACATCTATCCGAAAATTGTCCCGCGTTCCCCGCAGGCAGGCGAACCGGGCGCGGCCCGTAGGGTCCCTGCCGACAAAGACGCAGTTCTGATACTTCTGGCTCTCATAAAGATTACCAGCCTGGATACACGTTTGCAGCAGCTCCGGGTGGATGCCACGGCCTTGCAGATAGGCCAGCATCATGGAGGGGAACCGGCTGGCCTCCGGGAGTTGAAAGGGCTTCGGAGGTTTCGGCTTGGGCTGTTCCTGGGGCGGCGGGGCGCGGTAGCCGCACAGGGCCTCCACCGCCCCCACAAAGTCCATTCCCCGGACCTTGATGAGATAGTCCAGCGCCGTCCGGCCCCCGATGCCCCGGCTGTTCCAGCACCATTTCCCATGGGAGATTTTCAAGCTGTCATGGGTCCGGGTACAGTATTCGTGAGGGCCGCAGCGTTTCAGCTCATGGGGTTCGTAGGTTTGCAAATAGGATAATAAATCCCATTCCTTTGCTTTTGCGATCTGTTCTTTGGTTACTCCTGGCATTCATTCACCCTTTCTTGCAAAAAAATAGAGGGACGACACTTGGGTCGTCCCTCACGTTAAAAGCTGGTATTCAATTTTGTCATACCCGGCGATTACCGGAACACTCAATCCTCCGGCTGGTCCAGGCCAAGCCGCTGGGCGATTTCTTCCGGCTTTAATCCGGCTTTGCTGGCGCTCTTAATCAAATCCTGGATTTTCTGCTTTTTGGTCTTACGGGGCTTGCGCGGCGGTTTGGGAGCGAGAATGTCCTTTTTCTTCTGCTCTAAAGCCGCGATCCGCTCCTTAACAGCCGTCTCCTTCTTATCGAAGTCCTCATTGGCGGCGTCTCTTTTAGCGGCAAGAGATTCCAGCTCTTGATTCAGCTTTTCAATCTTGCTGTCAACGGCCTCGGCCATCTGCTGGGGGGTGCGGCGGGTACGCTTCGTGTTTTGCTCATCCATGATAACTGCTCCTTTTTGATGTAATATTTTCCGCTGAATCTAATCAGGAAAATTATATCCCAAAAACATCAATTCCAAATAACTTTTTCATCATAACACAGGATAAGCATTTTGAAAATAGGCTTTCAAGTAAAAATAGGCGGCGAGAGCGCAAAATAC
>CAJTLI010000154.1 GCA_910577525.1 uncultured Oscillospiraceae bacterium
CTGGCGGAGCTGGGCGGTCAGGTCGGCAATGGTGGCGCACAGCATGGTGCCGCCGTGGGCGTCCTCCTCCGTGTAGAAAACCATATCCGGGTGGCCCTGGTGGAACAGGGTCACTGTGGTGGACAGCCGGTCCAGTTTTCTGCGGATTGGCATGGTGAGCAGGCCGTGGAGCTGCCGGTTAATTACCGTCAGGCTTCGCTCCGGCGCGGCCAGCGATTTGGCGTAGTGGTCGAAGGGCTTGCCCTCCGGCGGACGATCCAGCTTCCGCAGCAGGGATTTGGCGCTATCGGTCAGCACTTCCGCCGCCAGCAGGAAGCGTTCTCCCCGCAGGCTGTGGGTGAGGGCGCGGATATCCTCCGCCGCCAGGGTCACCCTGAACATCTGACGGGCAGTCTCCGGCAGCTTGTGGGCCTCGTCCACGATGAGGGCGCAGGTGTCCGGCAGGATGGGCTTTCGCCCGCTGCCCCGGTGGATGGCGTCCGCCAGCAGCAGGTTGTGGTTGCAGATCTGGAAAAGATACCGCCCGGAGTTACAGTTCTCCAAAAAGAAACGATACCGGCAGGTCTCCTGCGAACAGTTGCAGATCTGGGGGACGCAGACACGTTCCCGGTCATAGTGGCTGAGATGGGCGATCTCGTCCATGTCCAGCTCATTCCGCAGCGCAAGCAGGGCATTCCCGGCCCTCCAGTTTTTCTTTCGGAGATCCAACTGGCCCAGCCGCCGTTCCAGACGGTCATCGCAGACATAGTGGGACTTCCCTTGCGGATCACCGCCTGGAGGGGCTGTGTAATCATGCCGTCCTCCGCCAGCAGGCTGGACAGCAGGGGGAGATATTCGTCCCGTGCCGCGGTTTGGAGGGCAATGCTGGAGGTGGAGATCAAAATAGGTCGGACAGGGAGCCCACTGGCGGCGCGGAAGCGGTGGTACACCGTCCCCGCCGCCAGATAGGCGTAGGTCTTGCCGATCCCCGTCCCGGCGTCGCACAGGGCGATGCCACCCTCCAGCATGGCGTTGAGCATTTGGTGGCAAAGGGCCACTTGGGCGGGACGCTCCGCCATGTTCCGGGTGGGGAGAAGGTCTTTGAATATGTGGTCGATCTCGTTATGGGCGTTTTGCCTGTTATTGTCGTAATTCATCCGTAAAATTCCCCTTAGTGGTTCATTTTTTCGTAGGTACTCATCGTATTCTCAGCTCGACCCCCGATGAGATATAGGGAACAGTAACGGATAAGGCTTGGCGGACCTTCACGGACACATTCCAGGGGTCTCTACTGCTTTCAACCCATTGGGATGACGGGCAGCCTTGCCTTGGCTGCCCCGCACAGGCTTTATCGCGGCCCGGAGGAAGCAACGCTCCCTCCGGGTCATGGCGCGCACTGTGCGTCTGTCCGTGTGGTGATCCGTACTGCTGGTATGAAATTTTCAAGGTGCAGGGGCTTTCGCCTTGGTTATATTGTAAAGGGCGCGGCTACCGCTGAATAGAGAACGATAGAC
>CAJTLI010000155.1 GCA_910577525.1 uncultured Oscillospiraceae bacterium
GGGACCGTGCTGGAACCGTCCATGGGCATCGGCAACTTTTTCGGCCTCCTGCCGGATTCTCTGGCGTCGGCGAAGCTGTACGGCGTAGAGCTGGACGATCTGACCGGGCGCATTGCCCGACAGCTTTATCAGAACGCCGATATTACCCTTGCCGGTTTTGAACAGACAGACCGGAAGGACTTCTATGATCTGGCGGTGGGCAACGTGCCTTTCGGCCAGTACCCCGTCAATGACCCCGCCTATAACAAGCTGGGCTTCAACATTCACAACTATTTCTTTGCCAAGGCGCTGGACCAGGTACGTCCGGGCGGCATCGTGGCCTTTGTCACCAGCCGCTACACCATGGACGCAAAGGATTCCACCGTGCGGAAGTATCTGGCGGAGCGGGCTGACCTGCTGGGCGCGATCCGTCTGCCCAACAACGCTTTCAAGGCCAACGCCGGGACCGAAGTGGTGTCCGATATTATTTTCCTGCAAAAGCGGGACCGCCCCGCCATTGAGCAGCCGGGATGGGTGCAGGTGGGTGAAAATGAAGATGGATTCAAGATCAACAGCTATTTTCTGGAACACCCGGATATGGTGCTGGGCACGGCCACCTCGGAGAATACGCAGTACGGCAGGCAGGATTACACCGTTGCGCCCATTGCCGGGGCGGACCTCTCCCGGCAGCTTGCCGGGGCCATTCAGAACCTTGCCCCGCCTGACCGGGAACTGCTGGAGATCGAGCCGGAGCAGGAGGACGGCAAAGAGGTTGAATCTATCCCTGCCGACCCTTCTGTACGCAATTTCAGCTACGCACTGTTCAATGGCAAGCTGTATTTCCGCGAAAATTCTCGCATGAAGCCCGTGGACTTGGGCAAGACCCCCACGGAACGGGCCATGGGCATGATCGCCATTCGGGACTGTGCCCGGAAGCTCATTGATTTGCAGTTAGGAAACGCCGGGGACGATGAAATCAAGGCGGAGCAGGCCAAGCTCAACCGCCTTTATGACGCTTTCACGAAAAAACACGGCCTGTTGAGCAGCCTGGGCAACAGGAGGGCCTTTGAACAGGATTCCTCCTACCCGCTTCTGTGTTCCCTGGAAGTGCTGGACGATGAAGGAAATTTGGAGCGCAAGGCGGATATGTTCACCAAGCGCACCATCCAGAACCGGCAGGCCGTCACCAGCGTGGACACGGCGGTGGAGGCCCTGGCGGTGTCCATTGGCGAGAAGGCCCGCGTGGACCTGGAGTATATGGCAGGTCTGATGGGTGGACCCGATAAGATTCCGCAGATCGTGGAGGATTTGAAGGGCATCATTTTCAAGGACCCCGACACCGGCCCCTTCGACTTGGCAGAGGGCGGCGAAAATTGGGCAAGGGGCTGGCAGACGGCGGATGAATACCTCTCCGGCAACGTGCGCCGGAAACTGCGGCAGGCACAGCGGGCGGCAGACAAAGACCCCGCCTTTTCTG
>CAJTLI010000156.1 GCA_910577525.1 uncultured Oscillospiraceae bacterium
TGGAGGAGAGGGGCTGACGCCAAGCCTCCCGTGAACCCTGCGAGAAGGGGCGGTCACCTGGGTGGGCATGACCAGGATGGCCATGATAAAGGTGAAGGCGGCGCGCTTCAGCTTGAAGTCGTAGGCGTAGATGCCGTAGGCCGTCAGGGCGGAGAAGTAGGTCACGATGGCGGCGCAGCAGCCGGAGACAATCAAACTGTTCTGGATGCCCTTCAGGATGGGGATAGCCGGGTCGTTGATGACGCTTTTGAAGTTGGTGAGCAGGCTGGAGCCAGGCAGGGCGGAGAAGCCCAGCTGAAGCTGCGCATGGGAGCGGGTGGCGTTGACAATCAGGATGTAGAAGAAGAACAGACACAGAAACGCCAGGATAATCAGCACCACATGGGCCAGAATGGTTCGTCCACTGGATTTTTTGTTCTCCATTACGCTTTGCCCCCTTTCTTGGCGCGCTTGGCCGCGGACTTGGAGCCGTCCGGGTCGGAGTCGGTGTTCATCTTAAAGACGAACCAGCAGAGAATGGCGCTGATGATAAACAGGAAGACGGACAGCGCGCCGGCAATGCCGTAGTTTTTGGCCTGGAGGTGTTTATTCAGGTACATAATCAGCGTCATGGTGGTGCGGTCAGGGGCGCCCTTGCCGCCGGTGAGGATCTGGGGCACGTCGAACATCTGCAGGCCGCCGATGAGGGAGGTAATCAGGGTGTAGGTCAGCAGGGGCTTGATCTGGGGCAGGGTAATCTTGAAAAATTTCTGGATATGGGTGCAGCCGTCCAGCTCCGCCGCCTCAAAGATGGAGGGATTGATGCCCATAATCGCCGCCATCAGCATAATGGTGGTGTTGCCGAACCACATGAGGAAGTTCATCAGTCCTACCAGGGTACGGGCGCCCAGGGTGGACTCCATAAACCGGATGGCCTCTCCCACCACGCCCATGCGCAGCAGGATGCTGTTGACAGGTCCGGCGTTGGAGAACAGGGCGAAGAACAGCATGGCGAAGGCGGAGGCCATAATCAGGTTGGGCAGGTAGATGACCACCTTGAAGAACTGCTTGCCCCGGATTTTCAGCCGGGCGTCAGTAAACCAGGAGGCCAGCACCAGCGCCACGATAATCTGGGGCACAAAGCCCAGAATCCACATGACAAAGGTGTTCCAGGCGTACTTGGGCAGGTCGGAGGAGAGCAGGGAGGTGTAGTTGGACAGCCCGGTCCAGTTGGGGCCCACGGTCTTCAGGCCGAAGGCGTAGTACTCATAGAAGCTGTTGCGGATGGTGTCCGCCAGCGGGATGAGAGAGAAAATGGCATAGCTTAAAAAGAAGGGGAGGATAAAAATATATCCCCATTTGGCGTAGCTGACGCTTTTGATTCTATTCTCGTTTTTCATCAGAAGTCCTCCTTTCACAGCGGTTTACGGCCAAAGCACGCCGCCGCCCACCAGCCAGGGGTAGCGCTCGGTGATGG
>CAJTLI010000157.1 GCA_910577525.1 uncultured Oscillospiraceae bacterium
GTCAAGGCCCTGGACGGCCAAGGAAAGAGCGAGGTGGGTCTTGCCCACACCGGGCGGACCGAGGAAGCAGATATTAAAGGCCTGCTCCACCCAGGTCATATCGGACAGGCGGAGCATCTGCTTTTTGGAGACGCTGCGCTGGAAGCCGAAGTCAAAGGAATCCAGCGTCTTTTCGGCGGGGAGGTTGGCCCGCTTTCTGCGCAGGAGGTTCTGCTTGAGGACGCGCAGACGCTGCTGCTCGGCCAGGAACAGCTCCACGGATTCCAGCGGGGTAAGGCTGTTCTTCCCGGCAAAGAGGGCGTCGAAGTCCACCTGGGCATAACGCAGATCGGCTATCAGGTTATTCACCCGTTCCAAGGGGGTCAGCATCGGGGATCACCCACCTTCGCATAGGCCGAGAGGGGCCGCTTCTGTGTGGTCACATGGTACTTGGGGTCATCCACCGGGATGGCGGGGATGGCTGGCGTGGGCCGCGTTTCGCAGGAGAGGGCGGCCTGGTGCTCCAGGTAGTCCCGCATAGTGTTGGCGCTGTAGAGCCTGCTGCGCTGGCAGAAGCCAATGGCCTGGAGCGCCGCCTCTTTGCCGTACTGGTCCAGCAGGGAGTGGATCAAGCGGAACTGGTCCCTGGCATAGCGGGATTTGTCCACGCGGATGGCCGTCAAAAACTCTGTGGCCCTGCCGTCCAGCTCAGCGTCCAGTTCCTCCAGCAGCTTGTCCAGCTTTGAGGTGCGGTCCCGCCGGTGGGACTGGCTCTGGATCAGCAGTCCCCGCCCAGAGGAGATGCGGTGCTCGCAGATGGGCTCCCCAAACAAGGTCTGGATATAGAGCGTTCCGTCCATCGTCTCAATGCGTACCTCCGGATGAGTGGTGTGGGTGCCCAGAGGGACGGAGTAGCGGTTGCTGTCGTAGATAATTGTGTTGTCCTTGCGCACCGTCCGGCGGATCACCGGGCGCTTCACCTGGTCACAGACCGGCAGGGGCCGAAGATACTCGCGCTCCTCCTGGAACACCTCCGCCGGAACCAGCTTGGTGGTCCCATGCACCTTGGCGTTGGCGGTCCGCTCCAGCCACCCCAGGCAGCTCCCGTTGAGGATGCCGTCGTCCACATACAGCCGGTGGCTGAGGAAATTCCCCTTGATGTACTTCACCACATTCTCAATTTTTCCTTTGCTCTCCGGGTCCGCCCCACGGCACATTCGGATGGACAGCCCGCATTCCTGCCGGAACTTCTCAAACTCGTAGGTGTAGATGATGTCCCCGGCGTTTTCACTTACGCATACGATGCTGTCCTGGTCGAATACCAGCTCCTCCGGCATCCCGCCCATGTACTGGAAGCAGTCATGGCAGATCCGCACCAGGTCTACGCTGGTAAAGGGCCGGCTCTGCTCCTGCGCGTACTTGTACCGCGACCGGGACAGCAC
>CAJTLI010000158.1 GCA_910577525.1 uncultured Oscillospiraceae bacterium
TGTAGTGGTTGATGAGCGCCAGGAGGTTATATCCATCGGAGCGTGTGGGGTTCCGCAGATCGATCACCGCCACCTTGTAGCCGTAGTGCTGCAAGGCCACAGCGCCATAGTTCCGGGCCAAATCCCCTTTTGTATCAAGGGCCAGGAAGCTCATCCCGCTGGCGCAGGCGTACTCCATGTTGGGGTAGAGAAAGAACGCCGTCTTGCCCACGCCGGACGCGCCGATCATCAGGCAGTGGATGTCATCCGTGTCCACCAGGGCGGTGACGGCGTTCTTCTTCCCGACACAGCCCAGCACCAGCCCCTGTGCTTTAGGCAGATTCTTGCCGGAGCGCCACTCGCTCACATGGAAGGGGATGTGCCGGTAGGTCTGCTGGATCTCCTTCCTGTTGGCCCAGCGGGCGGTTCCATGCTGGCCGTCGCCAACCGTCTTGGACTTGATGTTGTCCAGATTCCCACTTCCGGAGAAGTGCGTGGCGGCGGCGATGAGCAGAAGCATCCCGCCCGCCAGTAAAATTAACATGATCGTCTGCGGCGTCATAAATTCACCCCATCTCTTGTTGTAATGCCGCTTGTTCCTGTTTCTGCTGCTGTTTCAAAACGTCCGCCTCATACTTGACGGATATCTTTGCGCAGGACAGCGCCAGCTCCAGCCAGCCTTCCGTCAGCTGTCGTTTTTCCGCCTCACTGCGGATGCCAGGCTTTGAGGCCAGCTTCAAAACAGCATGAGCCTGTTCCGCCAACACAGCGGTGCGGCTGTTCAGGCTGCTCCGATTCTGGTGGGGATGGATACAGCTCCGCAGTTGCTCCAACAGTTCCTCACTGCTATGTGGTTCACCCAGCTGTCGCAGCCCCCGGCCATAGGCGTACAGGGCCAGCGCGGAGGCCAGCTCGATGCAGGTCATGGCTCCCTCTGGGTAGTCCCTGCGGAGATTCATCTCATATCCGCAGAGCGCATTTGTCAGCTCACGGCCTACCCGTTCTGGAATGACACACTCCTCCATGTAGACTCCGATCCTGCCGCAGACCTCCGAAGCGGCAATAAGCTGGGGATGCTCCTCCGCCTCCTGAGCAGGGAGACCACGCCGGGCCTTGAGATCCTCGTTCCAGTCCTTGTGTTCGGACTGGAGCATCCCCACATCGTCATAGCCGTGTTCATGGAGGAGCTCCGCCAGCCGTCCGCTGGCCTCGATGCCCGCCTCGTCGTGATCCAGGCAGAGACAGACGGTGCGAAGGCAGGGGTTCCGCTCCAGCATCCAGAGCATGGCGTGTTCCGCGGTCCCACACAGGGCCACGAAGCTGTGTTCCTGCCAGCCTCGGGGGTAGCGGGAGAGGAAGGACATCAGGTCAATGGGCGCCTCAAAGACATAGAGGCGGTCGCTGGTCCCGGTGTAGTGAAAGCTGCACCGGGGATCGCTGC
>CAJTLI010000159.1 GCA_910577525.1 uncultured Oscillospiraceae bacterium
CGGGTCGCCCTCCTTGCCCTCGCCTTTGGTGTTGGCTATTAAGGTATTGACGAATTTCAAAATGTCGGCCTCGTTGCGGATATACGCCAGCGGGTTGTAGTGCATGGAGCGGGAAAAATCAATGCTGTTAAAAACCTTGATTTTATATCCCTTTTTCTTTTGCAGGAAATACCCCGCCTGCTCCAGCACCCCGCCCTTGGGGTCCACCACCACATAGGAGGAATGGGCCTGGAGGAGCTGAGGGGTGAGCCAGAACCGGGTCTTGCCGGAGCCGGAGGAGCCGATCACGCAGGCGTTGAGGTTCCGGGCGTTGGCCGGGTTTTTGGGCCGGGTGTTGGTGGTGAGAAATTCTGTCCCGGAGAGAATGACGTTTTTCTCAAACTTGGGATCGACGAAAGGGGCTATATCTTTAGGGCCGCCCCAACGCGCCGATCCGTACTCCTCGTCACGGCGGTATTTTTTCGCGTTCTTGGCCTTGACGTAGACGAAAAGCCGGATGGCCGCCGCCCCCGTGATCCCTACCAGCCAGTCCGCCGGGACCAGCCCAGGGGCGGGGGGAGGCAAAGGCCGTGTTGATGGTATTCATCATGCCCACCAGCTTCTCCCCGGCGTTGGCCCCAGCCGCCAGACGGTAGGCCGTCCCCAGCTTCAAACAGGCCCAGGCCATGAACACATAGGGAAAATTGGGGAGAATGTACTTTTTCAAGCTACCTTTCTTCACGGGCCGCCTCCTTTTTCCGCTCCTGGGTCCGCTCCTGGCCCCGCAGCAGCTCCCCGGCCCGCTTCATCCGCTCCAGGATGGGGACGCGCCGCGCCCTGGGCCGGTCCATGATACGGTGGGAGTATTCCCCGAAACAGGCGGTGATGGCGTCGGCCTGCTTGGATTTGAAGAACAGCAGATATTTTCCCTCCCCGTTCTTGTAAAAGGCGTAGTCCACATTCCAGCGCCGGGCCACCCGGTCAAACTCCCTTGGGGCCTCCACGGGGAGGCTGTTGGTCGCCTCCCCCTGCTTCATGAGCTGCCGGACGGTCTGCCTGCCGTGGGGCGTTTGGTGGGCCTGCCGCTCCTTTTGGATCTTCCGGCCCGCCGCCCGCAGCGCCCAGGCCAGCGTCCGCGCTGTCAGCTTGCCCGTTCGGATGGAAAGGGCTATCGTCCGCCGGGAAATATCTTCATCTACAATACAGAACACCTCCTGTTACTGCCTGGGCCGCCTCTGGACACGGTGTCCAGAGGGCTACCGCTCCTCCCGGTCCGCCTTGGGCGCGGGGCGCTCGGCGGGCGGGTGAGCCTGTTTCGCCATTTCCTGATAGGCGGCCATTTGCTCCCGGATGGGCACTTTAGGCATGGAGAATACCCGGTGTTCGTCGGGAATGTC
>CAJTLI010000160.1 GCA_910577525.1 uncultured Oscillospiraceae bacterium
TTTTTCGACATATCCTGTTCGGCGAAAAACTACAAAATCGCATCGGCGCTGACACGCTGTAAACGGTCTTTTATGCTGCGGGGGTATTCCTGTTTGGGTGCGGACGTTTCGGCAGCTCTGGCGGCGTTCTGTGCGTTTTGGGTGAGTGTTTCCAGTACGGCGGCACGGTCAAAATCATCACCCAGTTTCCGGGCGGTGATGGGCTTCGTCCTGTCCGGCGTGAGGTAGCTTAATCTCCCCCGGCTCTCCTTTACGGTCACGCCCTGTTGTAGCAGCTTCCCGGAAAAGTCCTCAAAGGAAACGGCAGAGGACAGGGCGGCTCGGATTGTGCATCGTAGCTTCTCCTTGTCGGTTTCAAACTTGGTCTGTTTGGGCGGCTCTCCTGTGGCGGCTTGGGAAGCGTTCTCTTTATCCAGTGCGGCTTGTCCTTTCCGCTTTGCCCAATACTCACGCTCGGTAACTCGGTTCTTGCTCCCGTTCAGCAAGTCAATCTGATAGAGGTTTTCCCGGTGGCACATCTCCATGACTTCCGCTTTGAAATACTCCATAGCTGCGTCTGTACAGCGGTGCTTGCAGCCCTCCCTTGTGTCGGCTGGTCTTTCCATGTAGGGCAATAGCGGCACTTCGGCAATCCGCAAAGAATTGATTACGATATGTATGTCAGCGCCGATGCGATTTTGTAGTTTTTCGCCGAACAGGATATGTCGAAAAATGGCGGGTAATGGTGTACAGCCTTTGCATAATTATACTTGCCGTTTTCGTCCGTCAAGCCTGAAACAAGCTGATAAATCAGGGCTTGACGGACTTCAAACCGGCAAGTCGGATAGTGGTTAAGGCTGTATAACACCTGTATGCTGTCCTGTTAAAAACGACACTCCATTCCGGCGAAAATCGACATTTTCAAATGGCGCTGACAATGTACATGGATATTTCCGCTGTGGTTATGCCCGTCCGGGTGGGTGCATACAAGGGCTTGGTGTCCGGGGAAATGTGTCTTGCAAAATTCCTCGCCCAACGCTTGCGACCGGTCTACGGTCAAGCCGTTGTCTGGTGCGTCACGGGGGTCAAAACTGATAATATAGTGGTGGCTCTTTACGTCCTCCCGTTTTTGGTTCTTGCGGTATCGGAGATTGGAACGCATACAGGCGATTGCAAAATCTTCATCACCGCAATTCAGAGAGGAAATGCGGTAATCGTCACGGAGAACAAGCCGCCCGTTTCCGTCCAGTGTGGGCTTCATGGTAAACTCGTCATGCTCAAAAGTTAGGTACTGCTCGGCAGCTCCGTAATCGGCATTTTTAGAGCTGATATGTTTGAATGTTGTGGGCGGCTTCACCTACTTTCTGCAAGACTTCAAA
>CAJTLI010000161.1 GCA_910577525.1 uncultured Oscillospiraceae bacterium
TAAAGGGGATTTGGGCGTCCAGATTGGTATAGCCGGGGTCGGAAATGATATAGGACTGCTCCGACGCGGAGGGGTTGTAGGCCAGATACAAGTTGAACTGCGCCACGCCGCCCGCCGCCTTGATGGTGAAGCTGCCCTCGGCGGCGGCGGTGTCCACGGGGATGCAGACCTTGAACGCGCCGTAATACTCGCCGCCGTTGGAGTTGAGGGTGGTGGTGCGGTTCTTGCTGGTGTCCACCTTGTAGCAGGTGGCCCCATTCTCCTGCACTGTTTCCAGGGGCGAATTGTTCTCCGCCACAAAGATGGTGCCCTGGGGGGCGTCGGTGGAGTACACCTTGGTCTTGTAATCGTCGATCCAGGTGGAGGTGGCGGAGGACACATACACCACGCGGGTGTAATACTCCCTGCCGTTGATGCGCTCCAGCTTGATGCCGTCGGTGCCGTCCTCTGCGGCCCCTTCCAGGCCGAACTCGTTCACCACTTCCACGCCGCGCACGTCCCGGTTTTCCTCGGCCCGGAGGGACAGGCCGGTGTGGAGGTACTGCGTCCAGCCGTTGGCAAGGCGCAGGATGGCCTTGATGCTGTCAAAAACGCGGATTTTCTGAGCGTCCGAGGTGGGTTCCGTCAGAACATCCCGGCCAGCGGTAAAGGAGGTGCCGGGGACGGAGAGCTGGCCGCAGGTGGCCCAAACCGCCATCTGGGTGGCGTATTTGTACTCGTCCTCCGTCAGACTGGCGATGCCCCGCACATCATTGGCGTGAAGCTCCTTGAACTGCTCCAAGGTGCGGTTCGGATAGCCATTCGCAAAGGCTCCCATCGTCTTAGGTTCCCGGTTGTACTCCTGCACCGTCAGGGCCTTGGAGGGGGATACCCCTTTCAGCCCGTGGTTGACGCAGTAGGCGGTGCCGGTCAGACCGTTGTTGCTGGTGTACTTCCAGTAGCCGCCGCCGATGGTGCCGCCGTTCTTCTTGCTCAGATAGTTGCCGTATCCGGCCTGTTGGATGGTAACGGTGCCGCTGTTCTCCAGCGAGGCAGCGCTGGCGGGGACAGCCATCAGGCCGAACAGCGTAGCCACCACCAGCAGCATGGACAGCAGGCGGTTGAAATGCTTGTGTTTCATGGTTTCTCCTTTCTTTCCGGGCATAAGAAAAGGCAGGCTGCTCTCACAGTCTGCCTATCCGATGCGGTGTTCGGTTGTCTTACTTAGTCGAACCGGGGACGAACAGCTCTTTCAAAAAAGCCGTCTGTTCCGGCGCTCGGTCTGGATGGTTGGGGTAGGTTTCCCGAAGCAGCATGGAATGGCTGCTTGTCAGGTCGTTCAGGGACACGTCCACATGGAGCCACTGG
>CAJTLI010000162.1 GCA_910577525.1 uncultured Oscillospiraceae bacterium
CCGGGAAGACGGCGGGCATGGCACGGGTATCCAGGCCGCTCTCGGTAATGGCGGACAGCAGGCGGCGGGTATAGGCCCCGGCCTCCCGGTGGATGATCTCCCTGGCCTGTTCGCCCATGCTGCCTGCCTCGCCCCGCAGGACGCTCTCGATCTGTGCCGCCGTCATGGACAGGCCCAGGGCGCGGCGCACCTGCTCCGCGATCTCATCCAAACAGCGGATCATGCCCAGCTCCAGGCTCCGGCAGGTGGCGGCGTTGGGGATGCGGTTGTCCAGCCGCATCAGGTCTACCGTCCAGCCCCCGATGTCCGCCACGATGACGGAGGGTTCGTCCAGCAATTCCTGCTGGGCCAGCACGGCGGCGTAGCCCTGGGGGAACAGGGACACCTCCGCGATGGTGACGGTGTAGGCGATACCCTCGTAGCGGAAGGACACCGGCTGGCCGTCCCGGAGCAGGTAGGCCCGGAACTTCTTCTTGTCCCGCCCGAAGCTGGTGAGGGGCAGGCCCGCCGCAAGATGGACAGCGGCGGTGGGTTCCGCGCCCCGGTGGGCCAGCTCTTTGGCGATGGCGGCGAGGGTCAGCAGGTAGTAGTCCTCCGTGACCGTTTTGTCCTTCTGGAGCGGCTGGCGTCCGCTGCCCACCACATAGAACCTGCCGCCGTATTCCAGCACATCCTTCTGGGTATAGGGTTCATTGTCGTACCCCACCAGCCCGGTGGGGAAAGCGCAGTGGGTGGTTTTCATGGCGGCGTAGCCGTGATCCACCCCGATGGTGATGGTGTCGCTCATCTGGAATCACCCCGATCCTTTTTGATTTTTTTGCTCTTTTTTTCTGTGGCACGAACCATTTTGATTTCCGGGTTAGTGAGGTTCCAAGTATCGTCACGCTGCCTGATTCTCTGCGCCAATTCCTCCGGCGTCAAATATTTAGCGCATAGTTTTGGCAGGTAGGCGGCAGTCTCGCTCCAGGTATAGGGATACCCGATCCCTTCGCCATACACAATATCCGGCTCGATCTTCTCCGACCATGCACGGGATACGGCGGGGTCAAAATCTTCGTAAGTGTTCCGTCCAGTGAGTTCCTCATAAGCGTAATTACCTACATAGCAGATCGTTTCAAAACAGCAGTCCCCATAGACAGGTACATCCGCCAATGAGTCCGGGTCCTTCAGCGCGGCCATGTACACATCCCGGCCCTGGGCGATCAGCCAGCCCCGGAAGTCGGTGAAACCGTCATCGGTGCAGCCGTCCAACATGACAGAGGCGGCGCTCCAGAGGCCGTATTTGTATGCCGCCGCCCGATACGCAA
>CAJTLI010000163.1 GCA_910577525.1 uncultured Oscillospiraceae bacterium
GTGTACTTATATGCGTATCTCCCGTCTTTTCGCTGGCTCTCTCCAGTTCTTAAAATGCGGCCTTTGCTGTCACGTCGTTTCTCCGCCATTGGTAAAACTCCTTTCCAAAACTGGAACGAGCCTTGATACGACTTGACTATATTCTATCATATTTCCGGCTCAATACAAATCTGCGATCAGATCACATCCAGGGAGTCAATGACTTTTTCAAACTGCCTTCGCTTGATCTGGATGCGGTTGCCGTTCATTATCAGCCAGTTGGCGTCCGGGTTTTCCTCCGCCAGTTTCCGCAGCTTCTTTTCCCCGATGCGGAAATACTTGGCCGCTTCCTCGATGGTCAGGGTGTACTTCTCCCAAATGGGCACGTCAGGATAACTCATACACCCGCCCCTCCTTTCGGCGTGACCACATACTCCACGCCGGGGCGCTGACCGCAGTAGACGCAGACCTCCTTTTCAGCCTGTCCCGGCGTGGCCTCCCGCAAAGCAAAAGCGCCTGTGCCGCGAAAAGCGTCAGCACAAGCGCCGCATAAGCAAAGGGTCAGTTTCGGGGGTACGGGTTCGATCAGGCCGATGCTGACCGCCAGGGCGTGGTTGATGCCCCGGATATGTTTCTCGTCCAGCCTGCCGATGTAGCCGGACAGCCGCCGCTTGTCCACGGTGCGAATTTGCTCCAACAGGACAAGAGAGGGCTGGGTCAGCCCGTTCCCAGCGTCCAGGTAGTAGTGGGTGGGCAGTTTGGCCTTGATGTTGGCCTTGCTGGTGATGGCGGCGATGATAACGGTGGGGCTATACTTGTTGCCCACGTTGTTCTGGATGATAACGACGGGCCGGGTGCCCTTCTGCTCCGAACCGATCCCGTGGCCCAGGTCGGCGTAATACAGGTCGCCGCGTAAATATGTCCTGCTCATGGTGTTTGACCTCCTATAAAAATTAGGCGGCCTGCGCCGCCTATGTAGGGGCCGGACAGCATGACATATCAAGGTTGGTGGAGCATAAACGCTCCCGTTTCCATAAACCTGTCCCGCTGTCCGGCTTATATCAAAGCAAGCCTATTTGTCCGCGACACCCCGGCCCGCTATGGGAAGTCATCAAGCGGCTGGCGGCGACCAGCTCCACGGGAATTTCACCCCCGCATGGTTCTCATGCGGCTGCTCTCATTGCCTGCGACGGCATAGTGCTGGAAACACTTTCACGCTCGGACTGTGACTGAACAGGAGTATCGTTGGCCCTATTGCCGGTCGTGGCCGTACCGGGAGCCGCCCGGTATTTCATGGCCGCTGGTACTCGCTCC
>CAJTLI010000164.1 GCA_910577525.1 uncultured Oscillospiraceae bacterium
ATATCTGCGGCGGGGGGCGTGTCCGGGGTCTGGGGAACATCGGGAGAGGCGGGAATGGGCGGCTGGGGGGCCGGTTCGCCAGCGGGTTCCGGGGCCGCGCCGGTGGTGGGGGCCTCCGGCTGCTGTACCGGCTCCGGCTGCTTGGGCGCGATGTCCTTATCGTCCAAAATCTTCCGCAATTCCATTTCGTCCAGCTTCTTGCCCTCGCCCTCGGCTTTCTTCATGCGGATAATGCGGTCAGTGGTGGTCTTATAGCCCAGGTCAAGCAGGTGCAGAACGGATTCCTGAGTTTTGGGCTTCAGCGCGGACATTTCGGCTGCGGTGGAAATGGAGAGCTTGCCCTCGTCAACCAGGTCGCACACGCCCTTGATTGCCTCCGACATACGGATCAGGCGGTTGAGCTTGGAGACGGTCATGCCCATTTCCTGCGCCAGCTTCGCGTCGCTTTGCAGCTCATTTGCGGAAAAGCCTTTCTTTCTGCGGCCCGCCTTCTGCTTCATGCCCTCCATCTTCATCCGCAGGGCGCGGGACAGGTCATAGCTGGAAATTTTGTCCCGGTGCAGGTTGCCGTCCGCCACGATGATCTTGGCGTCCGCGTCGCCAATTTTCTGGATAATAGTGGGAACGGCCTGGTTGAGCATGGTGGCGGCAATATGGCGGCGCTGGCCGGACAGGATTTCCAGCCCGCCCTTTTCGTTGAACCGGGCCAGCACCGGGTCTTTGATGCCCACCAATTCAATGGATTTCAAAAGCTCCTTGAAGTTCTCGCTTTCAACATCCACGGAAAAATTGTTGTAGCTGGATTTCTCCAGATAGGCCGGGTGGAGGGTGATAAAATAGGACTCGCCCTCTTTCGGGGTGGGCAGAGTTTTCCGCGCCGCCTCGTCAGGGGCCGTGAGGCGCTTCTCAAAAATCTGCGTGATAGCAGTCCCGGCAGGTCCCTCCTTGGCGGCGGTCAGGGCTTCGCCCTTATCCTGACCGGGAGGGTCTGTCTCTGCCGTACCGCCTTTTTGGGCCTCTCGCTCCGCTTTGTCAGCATTGGCGAGGTCAGTCAGGGAAATGGGTTGGCCGGACTTCGCTTGGGCTTCCAGCTCGGCAACGGTAGGTGTATCCTTTTCACCGGGGGCGGCAGGAGTCTTGTCCTCCTTGGGCGTATCGCCGGGGGCGGCAGGAGCCTTGTCCTCCTTGGGCGTATCGCCGGGGGCAGCGGGGGTATTGTCCTCTTTGGGCTTCTCGCCGGGAGCGGCGGGGGCCTTGTCCTCCT
>CAJTLI010000165.1 GCA_910577525.1 uncultured Oscillospiraceae bacterium
TCCCCGTCGGCCACGGCGGGGACGTTCATCAACCCCATGGACATCAACCCCAACTACGCCGACGACGAGGACCCCCTGTCCCTCAAAAGCGATTTCATCCTCTCCCTGTGCGAGCTGGTGGTAGGCGGCAAGGACGGCCTGCAACCTATTGAAAAGACCGTGATTGACCGCTGTGTGCGGCTGGTGTACCGGGAGCTTGCGCTGGGGCTGGAGGGCGCAAAGATGCCTTTGCTCCAGAGCTTGTACGAGGAATTACTCAAACAGCCGGAGCCGGAGGCGAAACGTGTGGCGACTGCGCTGGAGCTCTACTGTACGGGCTCCCTTAATCTTTTCAACCACCCGACCAACGTGGACTTGAGCTCCCGGGTGGTGTGCATCGTGCTGAAAGGGCTGGGGGAGAACCTCCGCAAGATTGCGATGCACGTCACCAACGAGTTTGTCACCTCGGCGGTGAATACCAACTATCAAAACGGCGCGGCGACGTGGTGCTACTTTGACGAGTTCCACATCCTCCTGCGCGACCCGCTGACCGCCAGCTACTTTGTGGCGGTGTGGAAGATGCTCCGCAAAAAGGGCTGTGTGCCCTCGGCCCTCACGCAGAACGTGAAAGACCTTTTGGCCAGCCGGGAAATCGAGAACATACTGGATAACACCGATTTTCTTGTTCTGCTCTCCCAGGCCCAGAGCGACCGGGCCATCATCGCAAAACAGCTCGGCATTTCCGAGCACCAGCTTTCCTATATCACCCACAGCAATTCCGGCGAGGGCCTGCTGTTCTATGGGAATGTGACCATCCCCTTTGTTGACCGTTTCCCCAAGGGTGAGATTTACAACCTGCTCACCACCCGCCCGGAGGACATAGCCAATGACCAGAGGAACGAATAACGCCGGGCCCGCCGGGGACAAAGGCACTTCGGGACAAAATGTCCCAAAGTCCCCCAAGGGCCCCAAAACCAAAAAATCGAAATTCCGCATGGAAAGCGAACAAGAGAAAATCAGCAAGTCCAAGCTCCGCATGGAGACGCGGGAGGACAAGCTGAACCGGGCCCGGAAGAAGCTGGAGGGGAAAAAGCCCCCCAAACCCCGGGGCCCGGTGCGCCGGGTGCTGGGGGCCGCCGGGTGGAACGTCCACGGCTTTGTGCATGGCAAGGTCTACGAGGTGGAGCATGAAAACGTGGGAACCGAGGGGGCCCACCGCTCCGAGCTTGTGGGCGAGGCCGCCCTCCGGCATGGTACGCGGTATGCGAAAAAGCGCATCCG
>CAJTLI010000166.1 GCA_910577525.1 uncultured Oscillospiraceae bacterium
GGCCGACAGCTTCAGCCGGGAGATGATTGACCACTATCTGCCGGGCTTCTTCACCCTGGTCCGGGGAAAGGTGGACGGCGTGCCCGTGAAGCCGGACCCCGCCGGCATCCGCAGCATCCTGCGGGAGCTCAACGCCGACCCGGCGGAGACCCTGTTTGTGGGCGACAGCAGCGTGGACGTGCGGACCGGCCATAACGCCGGCCTCAAGGCCTGCGGCGTCACCTGGGGCTTCCGGCCCCGGGCTTCCCTGGAGGACGCGGACTTCCTGGCGGACACCATGGAGGAGCTGGAGGCCGCCATCCTGGAGGGCCCATGGTCCTGAGCTTTGAACAGGCGGGGGATCTGCTGGACAAGCTGGCGGAGTCCTTCCCGGAGGCCCTTTTCGACGAGCTCAACGGCGGGGTGAACCTGCTGGAGGAGGCCGTGCCGGACCAGGAATTTCCCGAGGCGAGAGTCTACGTCCTGGGGGAGTATTGCAATGACCTGCTGGGGCGGTATATCAACCTCTATTACGGCTCCTTCGCCGCCATGGCGGAAAACGAGGACTGGACGGAGGCGGACTGGGAAGAGGAGCTCCGGCAGACCCTCTCCCACGAGCTGACCCATCATATGGAGGGCCGGAGCGGCCTGCACGCCCTGGAGGACAAGGACGAGGCGGAAATGGCCTCCTGGCGGGAAGAGTACGGAGAGTATCGTCAGTAACGCTGAAAAATGGCAAAATGCCATTTTTCAACTGGCGGGCCGGCGGCCCGCCAGTGCGCAAGGCGCACGTTTACTGAACGATGAAGCCCAATAAACTGGCCGCTTTCAGCGTCCGCAGCGGTTCCGCCGTTGAAAAGCATCTTGGATGCTTTTCAAGTTTATTAAGGAAGCACTGATTTAATCAACGCGTGCAGATTTGCGCCAGAAATTTTCGCTGGCAAGGAAGAAAATTGCAGGAATCCTGGCGGATTTCAAGATTTTCTGACGCAGATCAGCGGAAATTTATGGCGTAAAGATGTGCGCGGGGATTAAATCAGTGCTTCCTTAACGGTCCCCCTTTGGACGGCTCTCATAAGGAAGCCAACACCCGCTGACAAGCTATTGCTTTTCAGCGGGCGCCGCTTTATGCGGCGATCAACGTGGTGTCTATGATGAATCAATACGATATGCTCTCCTGCGTCATAGCGGATGACGAGCTGTTCGGTATTCTCAGGGAAATTTACTCTCAGGTTAAGGAAGCACTGATTAAATCAACGTGTGCAGAT
>CAJTLI010000167.1 GCA_910577525.1 uncultured Oscillospiraceae bacterium
CCTGCGCCGAAGATACTTGGCTGGCGACGGCCCGGAAAAATAGGTAGTGCCGACATAAGAGGTCTGGTCCATGACCGGGCCAGACCTCTCTGTATTCCTCCTTAGCTCAGTTGGTAGAGCATGCGGCTGTTAACCGCAGGGTCGTTGGTTCGAGTCCAACAGGGGGAGCCATTCTGAACACGTATGCCGCCACCTGGTAAAGTGGCGGCATACGTGAATCAGAGAGTGTCCGGCGTGGGCCTTTAGCTCAGTTGGTTAGAGCAGCCGGCTCATAACCGGTCGGTCCCGGGTTCGAGTCCCTGAAGGCCCACCATAAAGGGGTATAGCTCAGCTGGTAGAGCATCGGTCTCCAAAACCGAGTGCCGAGGGTTCGAATCCTTCTGCCCCTGCCATTTAAAATTACAGTTTCTGCTGTTGAAATATAGACCAGATGGCGCGGTAGTTCAGTTGGTTAGAACGCCGGCCTGTCACGCCGGAGGTCGTGGGTTCAAGTCCCATCCGCGTCGCCATTTGCTGCTATAGCTCAGTCGGTAGAGCGCATCCTTGGTAAGGATGAGGTCCCCAGTTCAAATCTGGGTAGCAGCTCCAGTAAAAGCCTTGTGCCGCAACGGTTACGAGGCTTTTCTTATTTCTCCAGCGGCCCCGGATTTTCGGGCTTAGCGTCCATTTAGCGTCCAATCTGGCAAAGGTCTACCACGAATTACACAGTTGAGCGGCCGGGAAGTCAATTCCCGGCCGCTTTTTTCATGCCCTTTTCGGGCGGCTTTTCAGCTCCCACAATATCATTGAAACGGTCAAAGGTCTGCATGGCTTTAGCCTGGGCGGAGGCTATGGCGTGGGCGTAGATGTTGGCCGTGGTGCTGGCCTGGGCGTGGCCCAGCTGCCGGGATACCACCACCAGAGGCACGCCGTCGGCAATCATCAGGG
The DNA here is from genome assembly GCA_910577525.1 of uncultured Oscillospiraceae bacterium. Lineage (GTDB taxonomy): Bacteria > Bacillota > Clostridia > Oscillospirales > Oscillospiraceae > Enterenecus. Next base: position 928 of record CAJTLI010000167.1, read on the forward strand.
AGGCGTATGTGTGCCGCAGGCTGTGGACTGTCACCTTCGGCATACCAGACCGGGCAATAAAGCCGCTGAACCACTGCGTCAGGCTGTCGGGGAACATGGGCGCCCCGGTGTCGGTGGTGAACACCCGCCCGTCCTGATCCTCCCAGGCGTCCCCCAGCTGCTCCCGCCTGGTATCCTGCCAGGCTCTATACTCCAGCAGCAGCATGATAGCCGCGGTGGAGATGGGCAGAGGCCGGGCCGAAGTGGTGGTCTTCGGTGTACCGACATAGACCCCCTTGCCGGGCAGATAGTTAGAGGTCTGGCGGATGGTGATGGTAT
>CAJTLI010000168.1 GCA_910577525.1 uncultured Oscillospiraceae bacterium
TGTACGCAAAAAGGAGAAGCAGAGCGCCGCCGCAGATAAGAACATGGAGGAATACCGGGAGATACAGGGCTTGCTTGATAAAATCCGCAGTACGGGCATGGGCGGCATCAGCGCCGACGACCCCAACGCCATTGAGAAGCTGCAAGCCAAGCTGGAAAAGCTGGAAGCCACGCAGGAAATGATGAAAGCGGTGAACGCCTACTACCGCAAGCACAAGACTTTAGAGGGCTGTCCCCACCTTTCCCAAAAGAGCATTGAGGCGTTCCAGTCCGGCATGGCCGGAGGCGGCGGGGAACCTCCCTTTTTGCCCTGGCAGTTGTCCAACAATAACGCCACTATCCGGCAGGTGCGCAGCCGCATCGAGCAGTTGACCCGCCAGCGGGAAAATGTCTTTGTGGGCTGGGAGTTCGACGGCGGCACGGTGGAGATCAACCGGGAGGCCAACCGCCTGCAAGTTTTCTTTGAGGGCAAGCCCGACGAAGCCACCCGGAGCATCCTGAAAGAAAACAGCTTCCGTTGGTCGCCCAAGGCCGGGGCGTGGCAGCGGCAGTTGAACGACAACACCTTTTGGGTGGTTGACCGCATTTCGTTCCTGCGGCCTCTCTCCGGGGAGAAGCCCAGCGAATTGCAGATCAAAGCCCGGCAAGCGCAGGAAAAGCCCTCCATCCGGGCGCAGTTGAAAGCGGCCAAGGAGGGCCAGCAGCCGAAAGCCCCCACCAAGGATAAATCGCAGGATTTGGAGGTGTGACGATTGCGAAAATATGAGGATGTGGACATCATCGCCTCCCTGGGGGCGGTGATGGAGCTGAACACCGAGCATTACAAGAGCGATTTCCGCTATGATATGGAAATGTTCATGGAGGCGGCGCGGCATCCCACCGAGGAAAACACCCATTTGCTGTGGCTGTCCCGCCGCTGTGGAACCGAGTGCTTCCGGGAGCGTGACGTTTATCTGAAAGAGAGCCAGGCAAGTCATACCTGGACGTTCCATGCCACCACGGGGGACAGCATTTTGGCCTACGCCGTGGAGATCACCGGCCTGCGGGACGGCAAGGTGATGGGTGATCTCTATGAGCTGGATTACCGCCAGCACGCCGCCAAGCTGGGACAGCAGGCGCTTCCCATTCAGGAAGTCAGCCTGAAATTTGAGGATGGAACCGAAACCCGCTGCTCCTATGAGCAGTATAATCATGGTATCTATGGGATGGTGGCGGAGCA
>CAJTLI010000169.1 GCA_910577525.1 uncultured Oscillospiraceae bacterium
GCTGGCGATGCGCTGGACCAAGGGAAAACACGCTTTCTTCGTGGTGTCCCACGCGGACCGGCCCCACCCTCATGTTCACATTTACTACAATTCCACCACCCTTGACTGCACCCGGAAATACCGGGATTTTTTAGGCTCCGCCCGCGCCCTGCGGCGGCTGTCCGACCGGATATGCCTGGAGCATGACCTGTCCGTGATCAAAAACCCCAAGCTCCACAGCAAGGGGAAATTCCAGCACTACGGCCAATGGCTGGGCGCGGCCCGGCCTCCCTCCTACAAGGAGCAGATACGAGGGATCATCGACGGGGCCCTGGCGGACCGGCCCGCCGACCTTGCCGACTTCCTCAAACGGATGGAGGCGGCGGGGGTCCAGGTGAAGTGGGGCCGGGGCGGGGTGCTCTCGTTCCGGCTTCCAGGCCAGGACCGGGCCACCCGGTTCCGGGCCTCCACCCTGGGGGACGGCTACGGCCCGGAGGACGTGGAGGCGGTGATCTGCGGGCGGGCCCCCGTCCGCAAACCCGCCCAGGGGCGGCCCCGTTCGGCGGCTCCCCGGCGCGTCAATCTGATTATTAGCATTCAGCAGCGTATGGCCCAGGGCAAGGGCCCAGGCTATGAGCGGTGGGCAAAAATATACAATCTCAAACAGATGGCCGCCGCCCTCCAGTTTCTCCAGGAGAACGGGCTGACCGACTATGACGCCCTGGCGGAGCGGACGACGGAGGCGGTGGACCGGGCCCACGCCCTGGCCGGGGAGCTGCGGGGAGTGGAGGAGCGGCTGGCCTCCACCACGAAACTCATGGGGGCCGTGGTGGACTACGCCAAGACCCGGCCCGTGTTCGACGGCTACAAGGCCGCCCGGTACAGCAAGAAGTATCTGGCGGAGCATGAGGAGGCCCTGGCCTCCTATCGGGCGGCAAAGGCGGTGATTCATGACATTCTGGACGGGGCCAAGCTCCCCAGGATGGACGCGCTGAAAAAGGAGCGCCGGGAGCTGGCGGAGCGGAAGAAAAAACTCTACGCTCAATACCGGGCGGCGCAGCAGGAAATGCGGGAGGCGGTGGCGGTCAAGGCCAACGTCGATCACCTCCTCGACCTGCCCGGCGGGCGGGAGAATAAGGCCCAGGAGCGTTAGCGACGGGGCCGCAGACAGGGAAGCCTCTGGACACGGTGTCC
>CAJTLI010000170.1 GCA_910577525.1 uncultured Oscillospiraceae bacterium
CGGCGGAAATAATCACTTTGTCTACCTCCTTTTTTTCACGGCTCAAAATGCCGTCAATCACATCGCCGTTCAGTTTCCCGTCCTTATCCAGCTTGCGGAGCTCCTGGGCCTGGGAGAGCGAGGGGGATGCCTGCTCGCCCTCAATGGAAACGGCGATAAACCTCTGGTTTTTGGGCTTGATGAACGAGATTTCCACGGCGGGGGTGAAAGACAGCTTTTTCTCGTTCACCATAGACTGGAGCTCCGGCACAAGCTCGGTCAGCCGGATATACCGCTGTACCTGCTTGTAGTTCATGCCGTTCCGCTCCCCCACGATTTCCGTGGAGCGTTTTCCAACGTCCCCGGCGGCCACGCCCTCCATCTTCGTCCCTTGATGGCTGATGGCCTCCACCTGCATTTTCAGCGACTGGGCCTTTTCCATCGGCAGAATCTTTTCCCGGTGGCGCAGGTTGTCGTCCGTCATCGCAAGGATGGCCTCATCGTCCGTCATGTTGCGGACGATACACGGCATATTTGCAAACCCGGCCAGCTCACTGGCCCTCTGGCGGCGGTGGCCCGCGATGATTTCATAGCCGCCGCCCTCGCGGGGACGCACCAGCGCGGGCTGGTGTACGCCGTTGTCCTTGACGGACTCCACAAGCCCTTTCATTTCCGCATCGTCCCGCACCCCAAAGGGATGGTCTTTGAACGGGAACAGCTCCGAGAGGTTGAGATAAACAATCTCTTCCTTTTCGGCGCGGGTCGCGTCACGGGGCTGGGGCGGCGCTTCCGGCGCAGGCGGGGGAGCGGCGGGGGCCTCTTCCTTGCCCTTTACCGTGGCGGCCTTTCCGCCCTTGCCTTGGGACATTTTGTCTCGAGGTTGGGACGGGGGCCTGTCCGGGGCCGCCTTATCAGCCTTGGCCGGGCGGCCACGGCGGGCCCCCGTCCCTCCCGGTTCACCGGGCCCCGCCTTTTCTTCCTTGGGCTTGCGGCCCCGCCTGCCCTTGGGCTTATCCTCCGGGGTGGGCGTTTTTTCCTCGGCGGCCTTTCCCTTTTTGGCGGGGGCCTTTTCCCCGGCGGTCTTTTCCTCCGGGGCCGGGGTGGGCGGCTGTTCCGGTTCGGGCGGCTCGTTCTTCTCCACCTCCGCACGTTCCGCCGCCCGGCGCTCCGCCATCAGCTTTTCAAT
>CAJTLI010000171.1:0-569 GCA_910577525.1 uncultured Oscillospiraceae bacterium
CGGACACGGCGAAGTAGTCCAGGTATTGCCAGTAGTTGGTGAAGTTCTCCGGGACGTGATGCTCGTACCGCACAATGCCCTCCATCCGGGCCAGCAGGTTCTTGACGGCGCTGTACTCGCTGTCGCCCACCATCGTGTAGGCGGGGGCGGTGTTGCTGGTGCCGTCCACCAACGTCTGCCGGATGGCGTTGTAGAGCGCCCGGTCATAGGTGGCGGTGAACACGTCCGGGTTGGCGTCCTGGGAGAAGTCCTCCCGGCTCCATTGGGCGGTCTGGATGGTGTAGGGTTCCGGCTGGGCTTCTGCGGCGTGGGCCGGAACGCTCAAACCGGCAACAAGGACGGTGCAGGCGATCCCGGCGATAAAGCGGTTCAGACTGTTTTTCATTATGAACGACCTCCTATGTGTGATATGTTGGGGGGCTTTGCTGTCCCAACAGTACCACAAGGGGGGCAAACAGTCCAACGTGCGAATACCTTTTCAGCAGGTATTAGACCTCCACGGCCCGGACAGCCCAGCGGTAGGCGCTCTGATTGCGGACGCAGGTAAACAGGGTGATGCAGTTCTCGGC
>CAJTLI010000171.1:579-1163 GCA_910577525.1 uncultured Oscillospiraceae bacterium
GGTGGGGGCCAGCAGGGAGTTGTCCGTTTCGCTGATCTTGTTCACGCTGGTGACGGAGTAGGTGCGGGTGCCCAGCCGGGTGGTCAGGGTGATGGTGTCGCCCACATTCAGCTTGTGGATGTCGCCAAAGTAGCAGTTGGTTCCCCGGTTGTGACCGGCGATGGCGCAGTTGCCGTCCCAAATGCTGGTGTCCTCGAAGTGGCCCGCCCCTTTCGCCAGAATGGAGCTGCCCGTGCCCTCGTAGACCTTGACGTTCACGTTCAGGCTGGGGATTTTCAGGGTGGCGAGATAGCCGCCCTTGTAGTAGAGGTCGGACGTGACCTCCGTGAAGCCGGTGGAGGGAGTGGGGGTGGCTGTGCCCCCGGTGTTGGTGTTGCCGGACACGATACCGCTGGGGATGGTGTTGAAGTCGGGCGGGGCCACGGTGACGCCGGTATTGCCGTTGATGACGGCCCCCTCGCCCAGCATATAGCCGGGGGCCAGATTGGGGGTCAGGGGGTTGCCGGTGTTCAGGGTGTAGGCGGTGGGACTTCCGAACGTGGGCGGGATCAGGGCCGCGTTCTTGCTCACGTCCACGTTGGGCA
>CAJTLI010000172.1 GCA_910577525.1 uncultured Oscillospiraceae bacterium
AAGAAGTATGATTTGAATAAGGCACAAATTACTAAAGTAAACAAACTGCGTGTTGCCGCAGGATTGGCAGAAATGTCAATGCAAATCGTAACAAACTGATTTAGCTAATGTGAAAGAGTGAGTGTGTATCACTGCTGAAACTATGCTTGATGGGGCGCCGGATGCGGTGAAAGTCGCATGTCCGGTGCTAGCCGGGGGAAAAGCCGGAGATAACATCAAAGGCTTACCTATCGGAACCCCTGGCCTATATCAAGAACGAGGCGGATATTCTGAAATTCGTGAACACCCTGATTGCCAACACCAAGGGGGAGGGCAAGGAGGGGGACCCGTTCTGGACCAAATCGGAGACGCTTTTATACTGCGCCCTGATTGCCTATATCATCTTCGAGGGGCCGGAGGAGGACCGGAACATGAACACGCTGGTAGACATGATTTCGGGAATGGAAGTGAAAGAGGACGACCCGGATTTTATGAACGCCATCGACTATATGTTCAAGGGCCTGGAGAAGCGCAAGCCGGACTGCTTCGCCGTGAAGCAGTACAAGAAGTACAAATTAGCCAGCGGCAAGACTGCCCGCTCCATACTTATTAGCTGCGGGGCGCGGCTGGCCCCCTTTGACATTCCCCAGCTCCGGGAGATCATGAGCTATGACGAAATGGAGCTGGACCGCCTGGGGGACAAGCGGACGGCGGCTTTCTTCATCATCAGCGACACGGACACCACCTACAATTTCATTGTGGCCCTGGCGTTCTCCCAGATGTTCAACCTCCTGTGCGAGAGGGCGGACAATGTGCATGGGGGCCGTCTGCCCCACCACGTCCGGGTGCTGTGGGACGAGGCCGCCAACACGGGGCAGGTCCCGAACCTGGAGAAGCTGGTGGCGGTGATCCGCTCCCGCGAGGTCAGTTTGACCCTGTTCTATCAGGCCCAGTCCCAATGCAAGGCCATTTACAAGGACAACGCGGAGACGATCATGGGCAACATGGACAGCGTGGTTTTCCTGGGCGGGCGGGAGCACTCCACCGTCAAGGAGATCTCCGAGGCGTGGCTGGGCAAGCAGACCATCTCCATGCAGACCGACAGCCGGTCCCGCGGGCAGTCCGAGAGTTACAGCCAGAAC
>CAJTLI010000173.1 GCA_910577525.1 uncultured Oscillospiraceae bacterium
TCATAGCCTGCTGATACCGAAAACCATTAACTTGAAACTTATTATACGAGGAGGAATGAGCATGAGAACGAGGAAAAACCCTCTGACCAGGGTCGCGCTGTACCTGTTCGTCTTTGTGGTGTGCATCATCATCCTGTACCCCTACTTTGTCATGTTCACCACCGCCGCCAAGAGCAACGACGAGATGTACGCCGTGGGCGGCTCTCTGCTGCCCTCCGTGTGGCACTGGTCCACCTTTGTGGAGATCTGGCAGGAGGCCGCGGTGTTCCAGTATCTGATGAACTCCCTCATTGTGGCCGTCGGAGCCACCTTCCTGGCCATCCTGTGCGGCATTCCGGCGGCCTACGCCCTGTCCCGGATGCGTTTTAAGGGCAAGGGTATCTTCATGGGCGCGGTCATCATGAGCCAGATGTTCTCCCCCGTGGTGCTGCTGGTGGGCATCTACCGGCTGATGACCGACATGGGCCTGACCAACAGCCTGGTGGGCCTGATCCTTCTGAACGCGGCCTTCAACCAGGCGTTCGCCATCTGGCTGCTCCGGGGCACCTTTACCTCCATCTCCTCCGAGATGGAGCAGGCCGCCAAAATCGACGGCTGCGGCACGGTTCGGGCCCTGATCCGGGTGCTCCTCCCTGTGGCCGCCCCCGGCATCGTCACCACCCTCATCTTCGTGTTCATCAACGCCTGGAACGAGTACACCATCGCCTTGACTCTCATCTCCAGCGACACCCTCAAGCCCATCACCGTAGGCATCAACGTGTTCTACGGCTTTAATTTCATCAAGTGGCAGCATCTCTTCGCCACCTCCATCTTCGCCACCATCCCGGTCATCATCCTGTTCCTGTGCATCGAAAAGCACCTGGTCAGCGGCTTGACCTCCGGCGGCGTAAAAGGCTGAATCGATCCTCCCTTTCGACCTGTGGCCGAAAGGGAGGACTTTTTTGCCCCCTTGACTTTTCCCAGCGCGCGGGCATATCCTGCGGCAGATTTGGACAGCCGGCGGGCCCGCCGGAGGCGGACAAAATAAAAAACGCCGCCGGCAAGTGAACTGCACCCCATTTGTTAGACAGTATGGTATACTACTAACAAGTGGGGTGA
>CAJTLI010000174.1 GCA_910577525.1 uncultured Oscillospiraceae bacterium
CTGCCCAAGAACGATGATGTGGACGCCTTTGTGATCGCCGATAAGCTCCGATTTGGACGCATTGGCAAGGAGGTCTACATGGACGATTACCGCTACAAAGCCCTTCAAACACTGACCAGAGCCAGATTCTACGCTGTTCAGGACTTGACCCGAGAGAAACAGCGATTTGCTAATTATTTGTTTTTGAAATGCTCTGGTTTAGCTCAAGACAAGGACATACCCAACACCAGCGCGACTACTTTAGCCCTCATGGAACGCTTTGAAACTGTGGATGAATTGGCCTACACCGACTTGGATGAGCTGACAGCATTCATCACCAAGGCTGGCCGGGGACGCTTCGTCGACCCGGAAGCCACGGCAAAAGCGGTACAGGCAGCGGCCAGGGGCTCTTACCGCCTGCCCAAAACGGTGAACGACTCCGTGAATCAGGCCATGTCCGTCTCCATTGCCGCTATGCGGGCTCTGGACAGCCAAGTCAAGGTTTTGGACAAGGCCATTGAGCAGCAGTTTGAGATCATTCCAAACACGCTCACGTCCATCCCTGGAATCGGCAAAGTTTATTCCGCTGGTATCATCGCCGAGATTGGCGACGTAAACCGCTTTCAATCTCAGGCATCCGTGGCCAAGTTCGCCGGCCTTGTCTGGACCCAGCATCAGTCCGGGGAATTTGAAGCCCAGGATAGGAAGCTCATCAAATCCGGTAACCGTTTCCTCCGCTATTACCTGCTGGAAGCCGCCAACTCTGTGAGAAGATGCGACTCCGAGTTCCGGCGCTACTACACCCTCAAACACAAAGAGGTGAACAAGCACCAGCATAAACGCGCACTCGCTTTAACTGCCAGAAAACTGGTCCGGCTCGTCTTTCGGCTGCTGAAGGACGACCGCCTGTATAAGCCGCCGGAGGGCTGAGCATACCGCTCACCGCTCTGACGAACAGGCCCTGTTCGGATTTTTCAAAAAATTCATGGGCAGGGCTTTGATTGGTGTTGCCTTTTTTCCGCCGCGCTGCGCTTTTCCCCTTGCTTTTTCCTAAAATTTTTCTTTAATCACCCCTTGACTTCATACCACTGGACT
>CAJTLI010000175.1:0-827 GCA_910577525.1 uncultured Oscillospiraceae bacterium
ACCTTCCTCCCATATCGCTGCTATTTGGTTATTTCTGGTTAACTTAATGGCATTGGTATCGTCAAGGCGTATGTGAGCAGCCGGAAGATGGATTTGAATGAGAAAGCGACGGTACGATTCGAGACGATGCCCGGGAAACAGGGGCAGATGGACTGGGGATTCTTCGAGGATCACCTGGTATACGAGGATGGGAAGTGGAAAAAGCTGTACTGCTTTCTCATGATACTGGGGTACTCAAGGATGCGGTACATCGAATTTGTCACAGATATGAGTACAAACACGCTGATTCGGTGCCATCAGAACGCGTTTCGGTACTTTGGCGGCTATCCGGAAGAAATTCTGTATGACAACATGAAGCAGGTAGTCATCAAGCGGCTTTTGAAACAGGAGGACTCTACGCTGAACCGGCAGTTTGAGGACTTCGCGGGCTTCTATGGCTTCAAGCCCATCCTGTGCCGGCCGTACCGGGGGCAAACGAAGGGGAAAGTGGAGCGGACAGTGCAGTTCGTGCGGGACAATTTCATGGTGGGGATCAAGTACAGCAGCCTGGTGGATCTGAACGGACAGGCCCTGGCCTGGTGCAATAAAGTCAACGGAAACGTACACGCCACCACCAACGAGATTCCCTTTGAGCGGCTGAAAAAGGAGCGCCTGAGCTCCCTTTCCCGGGAATACCTCATCGACAAGATCAATTTGAGGCGGGTACAAATGATGCTGGGTTAAAAAACCCAAACCGAGACCCAACGAAGTGGTCTCGGTTTGGAAAGGAGGGGTAGTGGAGCGAAGTTTGCCCCGACGAGGCAGTCGTGGCCCTCGATAACGTGTTA
>CAJTLI010000175.1:837-1059 GCA_910577525.1 uncultured Oscillospiraceae bacterium
CCTTTATAGAAGTCAGTGTCTTATTTCACTGTCTCCTATAAAGGGAGCATATCACTCTGCACCAGATATCGTGGGGCGGACATGCCACGTAAAACCGAGCGCGAGCCCAGCGAAGCGGGTTGCGCTCGGAGGCGAAAAATACCCCGCCCAGCGCAGACCTCTGCGAAGCGGAGGGCGGAGCGGCAAGGGGTATTTTAGAGCCGGACAGGCTGCGGGAGAACC
>CAJTLI010000176.1 GCA_910577525.1 uncultured Oscillospiraceae bacterium
CGGAAACAGCCCCCGCAACCTTCGGAACCACCGTCAGAATCGTCCCGACAGCCCCGACAACTTTCCCGACCACAATCAGCACCGGCCCCAGAGCCGCCGCCACCAGAGCCACCGTCACAATGACCTTCTTCGTCCCCTCGTCCAGACCGTTCAGCCAGTCCACAAGCCCCTGAATCCACCCGACAACCTGCCGGATAGACGGCATCAAAATCTCCCCTATGGAAATTGCCAGCTCCTCCAACTGGCTCTTCAAGATCGTAAGCTGCCCCGCCAGATTGTCCTGCATGGTCTCGGCCATCCGCTCCGCCGTACCGTCACAGTTATTAATGGCACTGTTCAGCTTCTCAATATCCCCCGGAGCCGCGTTCATCACCGCCAGGAATCCGCTCATGGCATTCTTCCCCACCAGAGCCTCCGCATTGGCCGCCCTCTCCGCCTCCGACATCTGCGAAAACGCCGCCCGGCAGTCTCCCAGGATATCCCCCAGGCTTCTCATACTCCCGTCCGCATTGACCGTCTGCACCGTCAGCTCCCCAAAGGCATCCCCAACAAAAGTCACTTCCCCCGTCAGGCTCGTCAGCATGGTCCGCATAGCCGTACCCGCCTGGGAAGACTTGATCCCCGCATTGGCCATTAGCCCGATGGCTTCCGCCGTATCCTCCGCCGTGAACCCCAAAGCCCCGGCAACCGGCGCACAATACTTAAACGTCTCCCCCATCATGGCAACATTCGTATTCGCATTAGAACTCGCCGCCGCCAAAATATCCGCAAAATGCCCCGAATCCGCCGCCGACAGCCCCAAAGCCGTCAGAGCGTCCGTCACAATATCCGAAGTAGTCGCCAGGTCCTCCCCGGAAGCCGCCGCCAGGTTCATGATTCCCTCAATCCCCTCCAGCATATCCCCGGTCTTCCACCCGGCCATAGCCATATAATTCATGGCCTCCGCCGCCAGGTTCATGATTCCCTCAATCCCCTCCAGCATATCCCCGGTCTTCCA
>CAJTLI010000177.1 GCA_910577525.1 uncultured Oscillospiraceae bacterium
GTCTCACCGTCCAGGCTTTTCAAGTAGTCTGCCAACTGCTTGAGTTCACTGCCGGTGTGACACACAGTAAACGGTTTTGCCACCACCTCGCCCAGAGGCCGCATAACCGATACCATGCTCTTCCCCTTGGAAATATCAATCCCCGCTGCGTTCATGGTTCAACACTCCTATCGTAGATCATGATTTGGCGACCAGCCCTTCCATCATTGCCGATTCTATCTATTTGATGACACGGACGCACCGGGCCGGAGCAGCAGCTCCGACAAAGTGGTTCTACCTGCATAAATCGAACACTGCGAATGAGAGGCTGGCTGACAGACTTTTCAACGGACGTGTCAGTCCTTGGAGGAATACGTCAGGCCAATACTCTCTCATTCTAACAGCTTTGGCAACAATGCGGAAAAAGACACGGCTGGCTGCCGTGCCTCTCACCGTAATTCTTATTGTAATAGGAGGAATACAAGCGCCATGATTAAGAGCATTAAGACCATCATGCGGCAGGATCGGGAGCCGTACCATATCCCCCGCAGGGTGCAGGACGTGATCCCCATTCAATGTGTCTGGCCGGACGGCATTTTCAAGGTGGGCAGCAAGTTTTCCAAGACCTACCGCTTCACCGACATCAATTACAAGGTAGCCAGCCGGGAGGACAAGGAAACCATGTTCCTGGCCTACTCGGAGCTGCTGAACAGCCTGGACAGCGCCGCCACTACCAAGCTGACCATTTGCAACCGCCGTCAGAGCCAAACGGACTTTGAGCAGTCCGTCCTTATGTCCATGCGGGGGGACGGCCTGGACAAGTACCGTCAGGAGTACAACCAAATGCTCCTTGACAAAGCGACCGGGGCCAACGGCATCATCCAAGAGAAACTTGTCACCGTAACCATCTATAAGCGGGACATTGAGGACGCCCGCGCCTACTTCACCCGGATTGGGGCCGACCTGACCGCCCGTTTCGCCGCCCTCGGCTCCAAGTGCGTGGAGCTGG
>CAJTLI010000178.1 GCA_910577525.1 uncultured Oscillospiraceae bacterium
CAAAACTACATTTTTTCCTCGGCGTTTTCTTTCATTTTATCACTGGCGCTGACACCATAGTTAGTGAACAGTTTTCCCGGAGCACGGCGTCCAGTATGTGGCCATCGCGGACAACTTCGACGCCGAGCACAACAACATCATGGCCCCGTTCCTATTCGCCATGAACGAGGTCTACCTTCGGAACGGCTCCCGCAAGGTCAAGGATATGCTGAAAAGCAAGCGGGAAAAGTACTGGTATCTCTCCTGCACCCACCAGCACCAGGACATTGCCGCCCCCTGCCAGGGGGTGCGCATCCTCTACGCTGGCCTGGTGGAGTTGGTGAGGCAGGACCCGAACAGTCTGCTGGCCCTCAGCGGCGGGGAGATGGAGGCGCTGGTTCAGGAGGCGGTCAGGCGGATGGGCAGTGAGGAGAGCCTCAAGACCCGGCACCGGCCCACATACCAGAAACATATTGTGAATATTTTTCTGCCCCCCGCAATATAGTGGACAGAGCGGCCTGCCGCGGCGAAACATCGCTGCGCTGTCCGGAGAGGCCGGTCCCTCAGAATCCGCCTGACGGGAGGCAACGCCATGACCATGACCGTCCATCTGGCCCGCCTGCTGGCGCTGGCGGTGATCTTTGTCAACGGCTGGACCGACGCGCCCAACGCCATCGCCACCGCCGTAGGTTCCGGCGCGTTAAGCTTTCGCCGGGGCGTATGGATGGCCGCGGCCTGCAACTTTGCCGGTGCGGCGCTGGCCTGTTCCTGCTTCCCCGCCGTGGCGGACACCATCGGGGAGCTGGTCACTTTTTCCGACCCCCGCTGCGCCGCTGCGGCGCTGAACGCGGCCCTGCTGTCCATTGTGCTGTGGGCGGCGGCGGCGTGGCGGTTCGGCCTGCCCACCAGCGAGAGCCATGCCCTGGTGGCCGGAATCTCCGGCGCAGCGGTTGCCCTGGAGGGCTCCCTCTCCTGTATCCGCTGGGACTGCTGGGCC
>CAJTLI010000179.1 GCA_910577525.1 uncultured Oscillospiraceae bacterium
ACGTTTTCTCATACCGTCTGGCAATGAGCTGGAAGAACAGGTTTGCGCCCTGGATGTCCATGGGGAGGTAGCCGATCTCGTCGATGATAAGCATCCTGTACTTGGCGAGAACCTTGAGCTTGTCCGGCAGGCGGTTCTCAAAGTGGGCCTTCTTGAGCTGCTCAATGAGCTGGTGGCAGTTGATGTAGTAGGTTGAAAACCTGTGTCTTGCAGCTACAAGCCCAAGGGCTGAGGCAAGATGCGTCTTTCCCACTCCCGGCGGCCCCAGAAAGACTACATTTTCCCCGTTTTCCAGAAAACGCATGGTTGCCAGTTCATCGATCTGGCGTTTATCAATAGAGGGCTGGAAAGAAAAATCAAAGTCGTCCAGAGTCTTTTTAATGGGGAAACCGGACATCTGAATTTGTTTCTCATATGCGCGTCTGCGCTTGGATTTCGCTTCTTCAGCAAAAATGTGATCCAAAACATCCACGACATTTAATTTCTCCGCCACCGCCCGTTCCAGGTAGTTGTCCAGAATCTCCAGAGTGTTCTTCATCTTGAGGCTTTCCAGATTCTCTTTCAGCCTGTCCATGGTCAATTCATTCATACAGCACCTCGTCATATCTGGACAGGTTAGAAGATTTCAGGGGAAAATCAATGACCTTGTCCTGTTCCAAAAGTATATTTTCTGCATCCATTGTCTGTTTCATAGTGAGCCGCCTATAGTGCTGCGGATTGACAACCATATCTTTTTTCTGATACGATATCCGGTGCAGAGCTATCTGCTTTCCCTCATAGTAGGCAGCCAGCATACTGTCGAGGGCCACGACTGCCACATCTTTGCCGATGTACTCCGCCGGCACGGAGTACTGATTTCCGGCATAGGAGATGAGGCAGTCTTTTTGTACCCGGCGCAGGTTGATTTTGTCCATGATGTACTCCCGGCACAGAGGGTTTAACCGTTCCGCTTTCAGACGTTCAAAG
>CAJTLI010000180.1 GCA_910577525.1 uncultured Oscillospiraceae bacterium
ACCTGATGGGCCTCCTACGGGATGACCCTCTCGGCTCGAAAAGCATCGACGCGGTGAAGCCCTCCGACGCAAAGGAGTGGGCCATCCGCATGAGGGAAAAGGGCTTTAGCTACCAGTCCATCAGCAACTACAAACGTTCCCTCCGGGCAGCGTTCTTTATCGCCATCGAGGACGATTGTGTTCGCAAAAATCCGTTCAGCTTTGCCCTGAACAAAGTTCTGGAGGATGACAGGGGCGAGAAAACCGTGCTGACGCCGGAACAGGAGGTAAGCCTGATCGACTTCGCGCAGAATGACCCGGTATATCAGAAGTACGCCGATGAGCTTATCATCCTGCTGGGAACCGGGCTTCGCATTTCCGAGTTCTGCGGGCTGACTACGAACCTTGACTTTAAGAACCGGCTAATCCGGGTAGACCACCAGCTTTTGCGGGACAGCAAGAACGGCTACTACATTGAAACGCCCAAGACCAAGAGCGGCTACCGGGAAATCCCTATGAGTGAGCCGGTCTACCGGGCGTTGAAGCGGGTACTGAAGAACCGGGGCAAGAAAACCACCATCACGGTGGACGGCTACACAAACTTCCTGTTTCTCAAAAGGGACGGGACGCCGAAAGTGGGCATGGACTATAACAACATGATTAGGGGCCTTGTGAAGAAGTACAACAAGCAGCACAAGGAGCAGTTGCCCAACATCACCCCGCACTCCCTCCGGCACACGTTCTGTACCCGTATGGCAAACGCCGGTATGAATCCCAAGGCGTTGCAGTACATCATGGGCCACGCCAACATCACCATGACGCTGGACTACTACACCCATGTTGACGCCTGTTCCGTAAAGGCAGAGATGGAACGGCTGGCTGCGTAGTAAAAAAGGAAGTGAAAGGCCGCTTTTACTACTTCCGTACTACGTTTCAGCGCAAAGTCACGCCGGGATAC
>CAJTLI010000181.1 GCA_910577525.1 uncultured Oscillospiraceae bacterium
AGGGCCTCTACAAGACCGACGCCAACGGCGAAATCCGCATTTCCGGCGTGGTGGGCACCCTGGTCATCACGGAAACCAAGCCCCTGCCCGGTTATGTGATGGACGAGGCCACCAAGACGCAGACCGTCAAGGTGAACGCCAGCGACACCCAAACCATTACCGTCTACAACACAAAGGTGGGCGGTTTGACCATCATCAAGACAGACGAGGAAACCGGGGAGCGTATCAGCGGCGTCCAGTTTGAAATCCGCAAGCTCAACGGGGAGATCATCGGCACCTACACCACCGACCGCTCCGGCGTCATTTCCCTGCCCGAAGCGGAAAAGGGCTGGTATCAGGTGACGGAGCTGAAAGCGGCCAAGGGCTATCAGTTGGACAGCCAGCCCTATCAGATCGAGGTGAAGGACGGCGGCACCGCCACCCTGGAGATCACCAACCGGCAGACCGGCAGCGCCATCATCCACAAGATCGACAGCGTGACCGGCAAGGGCATTTTCGGCGTGAAATTCCTGCTTTCCGACGCCAAGGGCAACCCCGTGGGCACCTATGAGAGCGACAATGAGGGGTATGTCTATGTGGACGGCGGGCTTGCGGACGGCAAGTACACCGTCCGGGAGATCGAGTGCGCGGAAGGCTATATCCTGGACACCCAGCCCAAGACCATCTATGTGGAGTACGGCGGCTGTACCACCATCACCTGGAAAAACACCGCCGTCACCGGGCAAATTCAGATCACCAAGACCAGCGCCGACTACAACAGCATGAACGGCTGGCCCGCTGGCACCCCCATCCCCGGCACCGTGTTTGAGGTCTACCACTACCGCACCGGGAACCTTGTCGATACTATCCGCACCGACAAGAACGGCGTGGCTGTGTCCAAGCCCCTGCCCCTGGGCCGGTACAA
>CAJTLI010000182.1 GCA_910577525.1 uncultured Oscillospiraceae bacterium
TACCTTTTCCTTATCATTTCTCATAGCCCTATTATACCATATTTCACCAGAAAAGTACAGCTTTGGGGGACAGTTTGCTCCCACTTATTTCATGCTGAGCCCTTCCACCGGACGATGCGCCTTTGGCTGTTCCACACTCAATCCCTCCATGAGCCACCGGTACTGCTGTGTACTCAGTTCCCGCGCCTCCGTGCCGTTTCTCGGCCACTGGAAGCTCCCACTCTCCAGACGCTTGTACAGCAGAATAAAGCCGTTTCCCTCCCAGTACAGCCCCTTAATCCGGTCCCGCCTTCTGCCGCAGAACAGAAACAGCGTATTGCTGAATGGGTCCAGTTGAAACTGCTGCTGTACCAGGCTGGCCAGTCCGTCTATTCCTCGCCGCAGATCCGTGTAACCGCAGGCGATGTACACATGATCCGCTCCCTTGAAATCTGTCAGCATTCTTTCAGCGCCTGGATGATGGCCCGAACCGTTTCTGCGTCCGCTCCTGCATGTATTTCAATACGCAGCGCTCCGTTTTCTATGCTTGCCACCATCCCTCTACCTGCCGGTCTGGCTGAAATTTCTGTGAAACACACCTCTGGCTCTGCCGTTACCGTCTGATACACTTTTCGCTGCCAGCTGTAGTAGGTCGACACCGCGATCCCTTGTTCTGAACACCACTCACTGACCTTCTGCCCGCTTTTTCGGCAGGCCTCCACTCGCTGCGCCCATTCTGCCAGTTGGTTGTAATGGTTTGCTTTTTGAAGCCCTCGCTCCATACTTTACCCCCCAAAAAAAATATTCGATTATATGTAGTGCCGTGTACTATCTGATAGTACACGGCACTACACCAGACTCTATTGCATTTTCTCATTTCCTCTGCTCTCCGGCAAGGTGTGGGGAAATTTGACGCTTAC
>CAJTLI010000183.1 GCA_910577525.1 uncultured Oscillospiraceae bacterium
GATATTGCCCGCTCCATCGTCCGTTTCCACGATTTGGGTGGTGGTGGCGGTTTCCGAACGGTGGCTTATCTCGTTCATAGCCCAAAATATCTCTTTCAACAGCTCCTTTTTGCTGTCGTCTATCGTGGCGACTTCCTGGGGGTTGTCCGGGTCGGTGGTGGTCTTGACGGCGTATATTGCCAGCACCTCCGGCCAGACGGCGCGGGAGCCGGACATTTCAAGCGTGTCATGGGCGGTGCCGTTCTTGATCTCGTCCAGCTTGCCCTCATATTCCTGATTGATCTCCCGGACAACGGCGGGCATGGTCTGTCCCGTGCCGCTGTCCTCCCCGGAGAAGAAGATACCGAAGCAGGAGCCGACGATCAGGCCAATCAAGCAGATAATCACAACGGCAAGGATGGCAACCCAGCCCCCAGCGGCAATAGCGGCCACAAGCGCCTTAACGGACGCAATCATGGCCTTTACCGTGGCGGAAACGCCCTTTGCGGCGGCTTTTGCTGTGGTGGCGGCGGTCTTGGCCGTGACACGGGCGGCGTGGGCGGTCATTTTCGCCGCTTTTGCGGTGGTCTGGGCCGTTTTCTGTGCGGCCTTTGCTGTATGGTCTGCGGTCTTGATGGCGGTTTTAGACGTATGCTGGGCGGTTTTCACGGTGCCCTTTGCGGTACGCTGTGCCGTCTTTACCGTCCGCTGTGCGTTCTTGATGGTGCCCTTTGCACCCCTGCCGGTGGCCTTTGCGGTCTGCCCTATAGCCTGGGCGGGCCGTTTCGCCGTTTTTACGGGCGTTTCCAGGTTATTGACCGCCGTTTCCACCTGCCGGGGCGCTTTGGCGGCGTCCTGGGGTTTTACCTGCGGTGGCCGGTCAGACTGGACAGCCCGGTTTTTTACCTGCCGTTTCC
>CAJTLI010000184.1 GCA_910577525.1 uncultured Oscillospiraceae bacterium
GTTAGGGAAAGGTGAAAAGGACCCCGGGAGGGGAGTGAAATAGAACCTGAAACCTTGTGCTTACAAGCACTCAGAGCACGTTAAAGTGTGATGAGGTACTTTTTGTAGAACGGTCCGGCGAGTTATAGTAACGAGCAAGCTTAAGGTATTCAGTACCGGAGGCGCAGCGAGAGCGAGTCTGAATAGGGCGTATAAAGTTCGTTGCCATAGACCCGAAACCGGGTGACCTATCCATGGGCAGGTTGAAGTGGGGGTAAAACCCCATGGAGGACCGAACCGACCCCCGTTGCAATGGTGGCGGATGACTTGTGGATAGCGGAGAAATTCCAATCGAACTCGGAGATAGCTGGTTCTCCCCGAAATAGCTTTAGGGCTAGCGTTATGTTAGATTACCGGAGGTAAAGCACTGAATGGGCTAGGGGCTGATAAAGTTACTGAACCCTATCAAACTCTGAATGCCGGCTAATTGATGCTCAGCAGTCAGACAGCGTGAGATAAGTTTCGTTGTCAAAAGGGAAACAGCCCAGACCCACAGCTAAGGTCCCAAAGTATATCTAAGTGGAAAACGATGTGGGGTTGCGAAAACAACCAGGATGTTGGCTTAGAAGCAGCCACTCATTAAAAGAGTGCGTAATAGCTCACTGGTCGAGTGATTCTGCGCGGAAAATTTAACGGGGCTAAAATATACACCGAAGCTTGGGCTTGTGCCGAAAGGTACAGGGGTAGGGGAGCGTCGTATGAGGGGCGAAGTCATAGCGGAAGCGATGGTGGACTTCATACGAGTGAGAATGCCGGAATGAGTAGCGAGAATTATGTGGGAATCATAATGGCCGAAAATCTAAGGTTTCTTGGGGAAGGTTCGTCCGCCCAAGGTAAGCCGGGAGCTAAG
>CAJTLI010000185.1 GCA_910577525.1 uncultured Oscillospiraceae bacterium
GAAATCCCTATAATTACGGGGAAAATAAGCACAAGCCCGGTGTTTCAATAGGGACAATAGAATATCTTGTAAATACATCAAAGCATGTTAAAAATAGCCGCCTTGCGATGTTCAGAATCAGCAAATATAGTTCGATGAAGGGAATCAGTTATCTGTCCGGCGAATTTGTTCCGGTGGAAAAGTACCATTGCCACCATATAAAGCCAATGTGCAAGGGAGGAACGAATGACTTTGACAATCTGTGTGTCCTTTCTGAAACAGAACATCAGTTGCTGCATAGCAGCAATCCCGAGCAGCTCTATGTGCTGTATCCTAAAAAGCGACAAAGGATAAAAAAGCTCATTGGCGCACTGTAAATATTTCTACGGTAAATATGCCTCTGATTCATTGATTAGGAGACACCTGTGGTCGGGGTGTTTCTATACAAAGTAAGAGGGTACGCCGGATGCGTTGAAAGGCGCCCGTCCGGTGTGGGGTGGGGGAAAAGCCCGAGGTGATTTCACCAGAGGTTTACCTATCACCATTCCCCAGTGATTTGAATACCTACGGGGCCGAGGCCAAGACGCTGCTGGAGGACCTGCAAAGCCGGAACGAGCGGATGTTCCTGGTGACGGTGCTGGTGCTGAATCTGGCGGACAGGCGGCAGCGGCTGAAAACCGACGTGTTCCAGGCGGCTGGGGTGGCCCAGAAGTACAACTGCGCCCTGCGGCGGCTGGACTGGCAGCAGGAACAGGGCCTCATGTCCTCCCTCCCCCTGGGACTGAACCAGATCGACATTCAGCGGGGCCTTACCACCTCCAGCACCGCCATTTTTGTCCCCTTCACCACCCAGGAGCTGTTCATGGGCGGCGAGGCGCTGTACTACGGCCTCA
>CAJTLI010000186.1 GCA_910577525.1 uncultured Oscillospiraceae bacterium
TGGACGGGCTATCAGCGACACCAGCCGCTATCAAATGCTGGGAAATTCTATCGCCGTCCCCTGCGTGGCCTACATCATGCAGGGCATCTATCACGCTCTGGAAAGGAGGAATTGACCCTATGGCCTATGTGTCCGTCCCCAAGGACTTGACCCATGTAAAAAGCAAGATGCTGTTCGGCCTGACGAAACGGCAGATCGTATGCTTCGGCGCGGCGCTCCTGATGGGCTTGCCGCTCTTTTTTATGCTCCGGGGCAGCGTCCCCACCAGCGCCGCCGCCCTGGTGATGATCTTCGCCATGCTCCCCGGCCTGCTGTTCGGGCTGTACGAGAAGCACGGCCAGCCGTTGGAGGTGGTGATCGGGCAGATCGTCCGAAACCGCTTCACCATGCCGAAAGTCCGGCCCTATCAGACCAATAACCTTTACGCCGTGTTGGAGCGGCAGCGTCAAATGGAAATGGAGGTGAAAGCGGTTGTCCAGAAAGCAAAACGCAGACAGGCCGGTAAAGCTGTCCCGCGCCGAAAAGCGGGAGATACAAGCCATCATCCGCAGGTATAAGGGCGACGGCAAGCCCCATACCGCCCAAGACAGCATCCCCTATGAGGTCATGTATCAGGACGGCGTTTGCAGGCTGAACCAGCGTTCTTTCTCCAAGTGCATTGAGTTCTCCGATACCAATTACCAGCTTGCCCAGCCCGACGACCGCACGGCCACCTTTGAATATCTCTGCGACCTCTACAACTATGTGGACGCCTCTATCCACGTCCAGTTCTCCTTTGTCAACCGCAGGGCAGACCCGGCGCAGTACGCCCGCAGTTTCGAGATTGCCCCGCAGGGGGACGACT
>CAJTLI010000187.1:0-524 GCA_910577525.1 uncultured Oscillospiraceae bacterium
GAAGACGGATGCGTCCGCCCTGTTCTGGTTCATTTCTTTTTCTCGGACCTCTTGGTTTGGAGGTCGGCCTGCGCTCTACTCCGCTTCTAAAGCGGGTATCCTCAAACTTCTCAAAGAAAACCAATAATCCGAACCCATCCCCGATCGGAAAAAGGTTCGGATTATATGGGTTTGGTGCGCGAGGCGGGAGTCGAACCCGCACGCCCTTGCGAGCACTGGCACCTGAAGCCAGCGAGTCTACCAATTCCACCACTCGCGCGACACTGTGCTCTCCTGAGCACAGGTCTGATATTACCACAGGATACGCTGCTTGTCAACAGTTTTTTTCGGGATTGCGGAGTTTTCCCGCGTGAGTTTTTTCGCCGGGGGCTTGTTTGAAAATTGTCAACACACCCAAGCGGCGCCTAGTGCTGGAACACGGTCCGGTAATAATCCTTTTGCACAATGAGTCTGGAGTAGTTCACCTTGGCGGCCACCAGCCGGTGGACCCGGCTGACGTAGTCGTCAAGGTGAACTACTCCAGA
>CAJTLI010000187.1:534-810 GCA_910577525.1 uncultured Oscillospiraceae bacterium
TTGGGGGTAAAGGTTTTGGTGGAGGCCTCGTAGGTGCCCGCGCAGGTGATCCAGCTGTTGCCCTGGCCCTTGTTGGCAAACACCACCACAGGCATACCGTTGGAATACTGGTCCGGCTGGTAGTTGGTGGCAAAGATATCTCTGCCCGAGTAGAGCCGGGAGTCATATTCCAGGCCAAACAGATTACAGATGGTGGGCACAATGTCGATGGCGGAGCAGGGGGTATCCACCTCAATGGGCTTCTCGATGGCGGCGGACCACATGAGCAGGGTGTTG
>CAJTLI010000188.1 GCA_910577525.1 uncultured Oscillospiraceae bacterium
TCTGAGATTGTGTAGCTGACCAGATCGCTGCTGTACAGGTCAAGGATGGGAGACAGGTATAGTTTCTCTCCAAACAAGCTGAACTCTGTGACATCGGTGACCCACTTCTGGTTTGGTTTTTCAGCATGGAAGTCCCGTTTGAGCAGGTTCGGCGCAATTTTCCCGGTTTCTCCCTTGTAAGAGCGATATTTTTTCATCCGAACACGACAAACCAGCCCCAAATCTTTCATCAAGCGCCGAACGGTTTTGTGGTTCAAATGGATGCCACGCCTATCCAGCTCTATTGTAATCCGCCGGTAGCCGTATCGTCCCTTGTTTTCGTGGTATATGGCTGTAATTTCTGCCTGTTCCATTTCATACTTATCTGGACCATTCATTTGTTTCAAATGATAGTAGAATGTTGCCCGGGGCAGTTGAGCGATTGAAAGTAGAATTTCCAGTTTGTGTTTTTGCCTCAGTTCTTGAACTACCTGCGTTTTTTGCGCTGGCGTCGCTCGTCTTCCAAAACCAAGGCTTGCAAGTTTTTTAGGTAGTCATTCTCCGCCCGCAGCCGCTGCACCTCCGCTAATAAGTCCTCTTCCACTGCCTTTGGCAGTTTCCGGGGCCGCCCGGTGCTCTTACGTCCTCGCCGCTCCAACGCAAAGCCTTCCGGCCCTTCCTCCAGATAGATTCTCTCCCATGCCGCAATTCGTTTATCATCTGTCCCAAATCTACGGGCTGTCTCTTTGTAGCTTAGTTTTTCCTGCAGCATTGTTTCTATGACCGTTTTCTTGAACTC
>CAJTLI010000189.1 GCA_910577525.1 uncultured Oscillospiraceae bacterium
AGAAGCTGTACCAATAGAGGGAAAAGTAGTATAATGAGGGAATGATACAGAAAAATGAGCGACGCGGCTATGCGAGCGATTTAAGCGACAGTCAATGGGCGATGATAGCGCCATTATTTCCACCAGCCGGGAACAGAAGCAAATGGGAAAAGCGGGAACTGGTGGATGCAGTGTTATACTTTGTAGATAACGGCTGCAAATGGCGAAATCTGCCCCACGATTTTCCACCGTATACAACAGTAGCAAATTTTTATTATGCTGCAATCCGAAGCGGACTATGGGAAAAAATCCGCGCAGCGTTGGTGGAACGAGTGCGGACAGACGCAGAGCGGAAGCCCGGCCCCAGCTATGCAATCATCGACTCGCAAAGCGTAAAAACGACCTCAGCCGCAGAAGAACGCGGAATAGATGGTGGAAAAAAACAAAAGGACGTAAACGGCACATCGTAGTAGACACCATGGGGAATCTGCTGGCGGTGGTAGTTCATGCTGCCAATATTCATGATACAAAGTCAGGTATTTTGGCTGCGAGGAAAGCCTTTGAGAAATATCCAACCATTCAACGGTTTTGCGCCGATGCAGGATATCGAAAGACTTTTGAACAAGATGTTTCCCAAGAACTCGGCCTTGGTGTTGATATTGTTGCACGCACGGAAGCTGGATGGCAGGTTTTACCTAAGCGGTGGATCGTGGAGCGTTCTTTGGCCTGGATCAACAATTCCCGCCGTCTTTCCAAAGACTATGAAGTGTCTGTCCGTTCTG
>CAJTLI010000190.1 GCA_910577525.1 uncultured Oscillospiraceae bacterium
TTCTGTATCATTCCCTCATTATACTACTTTTCCCTCTATTGGTACAGCTTCTTAAATGCGGCTTCTTATTTAGGGGCGTTACGGGTTATAACGTTAGTAAATCAGTATAGTCCTTGCTTTGAGGGGTTCGAATGTAAAGATTTTGTAAGTCGTAACTCCTTAACTGTAGATTGCAAACAATTAGTTGGGCGCGTCACGCAACGAACCCGTTCAAAGGGAGTTCAGGTAACGGCAACAAACGAAGAACTGGAATTGCAAATTCAAACATTTATTCAAGAGCACGATATTTACCTCTTATGTAACGGCCATGATGTGCTGGATATCCTTGGAATTGCTCTGTCTAAACTTTACGCATCATCTTCAGCTAACCAATATACAGCAGAAGTCCTTTTTAATTATCTATTGATGGGTTATTCTGCTGAAGAGTTTCAAGAAAGTCAGCTATATAAGAAACTTATCAGTTGGATACATACAAATGTTGGTATGACGTAAATATTTGATGAATGACCGCCTATCTTCCCCAAAATTTCCCACCGCTTACAATAAGCGCGGTGCTACCGGCAATACCCGATGCCCGGACAAGCCCTTGCTCCGCAGGGCTTTCCGGGCATCGTTTACATTAAGTGCGGCGGGACACATAGCGCCCCGGCTATTGTCAGCGCCAGTGATAAAATGTAAGAAAACGCCGAGGAAAAAAGTAAGCGTCAAATTTCCCCACACCTTGCCGGAGAGCAGAGGAAATGAGAAAATG
>CAJTLI010000191.1 GCA_910577525.1 uncultured Oscillospiraceae bacterium
GCATTTTCTCATTTCCTCTGCTCTCCGGCAAGGTGTGGGGAAATTTGACGCTTACTGCAGATCCTCAATTCGCTTTTCCAAAGCGGCAACATCTTCTGACGCTGGATTTTTCCTTTTGGGCATGGCTGAACATCGCTCCTCGCCAAGCAGCTGCTTCTTCCATTTGTATAAGGACACGCGGCTTGCCCCGTGGGCGGCGGCAACCTCTTGCGCCGAACCCTGACGGGCACATAAGTCGATAACAGCCTGCTTCTTCTCTTTTTGAGGATATTCTACCATTGCTTTCCCGGATACGCAACGTTTTTCCCTGTCTGGAAACGTCTCATTCAGCCATCTGCGAAAAACAGTGGGACTTGGGTATCCCAAAGCCTTTGTGGTTTGAGCTGCGCACCGCCCATGTTCTGCGTAGTGTTTTAACGCGGCTTCTTTTTGTTCCTTACTATATTTTCCTGCACAACGATATCTCTGGTGCAGGTCTCTATCTTCTTCGTACTCCCTGGCCCATCTCTTGAGAGTATGCCGGTCTGGATAACCCAGTTCTCGGATTACTGCCGCTGCCCTATACCCATACTGGATATATAGTTCCACTGCTTTTTTCCGTTCTTCATAGCTATACATGCGGATACCTCCACCTCAGTTTGGTCCAGGTTTTCGTCCGCACCCCCAATTGGTATACTTTATCTTACCATTTACACGGAGGAGGCGAAAAAAAGATAGACTCCCAATAGGGCGAAAAAGAGCCCGGAAAG
>CAJTLI010000192.1 GCA_910577525.1 uncultured Oscillospiraceae bacterium
ATGTCAGCTCGTCTTTCATGTACGGGGCTTTCACCCTCTGCGGCAGGCTTTCCCAAAACCTTTCCATTAAACTTGCTGAATCAATTCTGCGGTCCGAACCCCAGGATGCACGCATCCTGGTTTGGCCTCTTCCGGTTTCGCTCGCCGCTACTTCCGGAATCACATGTTGTTTTCTTTTCCTCCGGCTACTTAGATGTTTCAGTTCACCGGGTTCCCTACGTATGGCTATGGATTTACCATACGACGACTGAGGTTTGCTCAGCCAGGTTTCCCCATTCAGAAATCTCCGGATCAACGGGTATTTGCCCCTCCCCGAAGCTTATCGCAGCTTATCACGTCTTTCATCGGCTCTTAGTGCCAAGGCATCCACCCTGCGCTCTTATTCGCTTAACCTTTCGTCAGTCCTTCTGTTCTCTTTCATTGGGAACTCTCTTTTTGTTCCCGGGGAACTCTCTTTTTGTTCCCGGGGAACTCTCTTTTTGTTCCCTGGGAACTATCTTTCCGTTCCCTGGAACTATCTTTCCGTTCCCTGAACAGCTCTTCCTGTTCTTCCCCCTCTTCCCGCGCCTAGCGTAGCGCCCGGAGGGGGCGGTTCTTGTTCTTGTTTCTTTCTTGGATGTCTTTTCTTTCTTCTTTCCTTCAGTATTCGGTTTTCAAGGTACAGCCGGACGCTCCTTTCAGGATACGTCCCAGTGGAGACTAAGAGATTCGAACTCTCGACCCCCTGCTTGCAAGGCAGGTGCTC
>CAJTLI010000193.1 GCA_910577525.1 uncultured Oscillospiraceae bacterium
CCGCTGTCCATGACAGCCTCAAATACTTCCAGCTCGTACTCGTTCAGCTCCGACAGCAGACAGGCCAGATGGTTCAGCTCGTCAATACTTTCGTACTCGCCCAGGTGCTCATAGAGCTGGGGCATATCGCCGTCATAATCGGCAATAAAAACCTCCTCATACCGAATACCGTCTATCCCGATCTTTTTCAAGGCCGCCTGGACAGTTTCGGTGTCGGTGGGGAACGCCACCCGCTCATATACAAGCTGGCCCTCGTTGTACTTGCCCAGGTTCGTCACACAGGCTTCAAATATCGCTATCTTGTTTCCCTCCCTCCAATTCTTCTTTTACTCCCGCCATGATGTACTCCGCACAGGGCAGGGCAATGGAGTTTCCCAGGGCCTTTTGACGGGCGCGGGCGGAGACGGGCCGCCCGTCGTGGCCGAACGCCGTCCAGCCATCGGGCAGGCCCATGGCCCGCTCCCCCTCGGTGGGGGTCAGCCACGTTATTACACCCTCCGCCTCCCGGCCCTCCCGCCACAGGGCAAACACCGTCAGCCCTCCGGCCATCAGGGTGGGAAAAGGGTCAGTTGGTTTCCCAAAGCTCCCCAGGAAGTTCCCAACGTCCCCCGCCTTGGCCGCCCCCCGCATACGGTAGCCTTGAAAGGGGTGGACGACTGGTAGCGGCCCCCCTGTTTCAAAAGCAGATATTCGATTGCCTCCGGCGGGGGGCAGCCCAAAGTCTCCGCAAGGC
>CAJTLI010000194.1 GCA_910577525.1 uncultured Oscillospiraceae bacterium
CCTGCGGAACCTTGTGTAGATAAACGAGATGCCGCCCAAAAACACCGTGATAAAGTCAAACAATGTGCGGAAAATCCGAAGATTATAGCCAATAAAAGAAGGAAAAAGTTAGATATTTCAAAACAGCCTCCCGTTTCAAAAAATTTACGCACCAAAGATGCAAAGTCCGCTATTTATGGACGGAGTAAACTCGCTATCCACCTACCCCCAAAGTGACCGGAAAAGTCCGGCAGCTCTGGGGCTTTTGTTTTCCCACCACTGTTACATTTGCTTCGTTTGCACTCTGGTTCTTTGGTGGTGTTGGTAATAGCTTTCTCAATGCCTTTCGGCTATACTTGCCTTGCAATCAGCGGAAAGGAGAATAGCACCATGCCAGCTACAAGAAACCTTTGTGCGCAACTGCCCCTGGACCTGCACCAGCGCGTCTGCGAGGCCAGAGAGGAATCGGGCCTGACCACCGCGCAGTACATCACCAATCTGTTACTCGAATACTATGAAATGAAAGAAAATGGAGGAAATGCAGCTATGACGAATGGCAAGAATCGAACCCTGGCCTTCCAAATCGATGAAGAACTTTTTCAGCGGATCAAGGCGCACCTGGAGCGAGAGAGCGCCCGCCTGGGCCGGAAGGTCACCCAGCGGGAGTTCGTCCTGAACGCAATCATCGGAGTGCTGAACATGAGTGAGCCGATGGACGTGGACGAGGCCGGTGTCAGCCCCTGTGAGGCCGGG
>CAJTLI010000195.1:0-302 GCA_910577525.1 uncultured Oscillospiraceae bacterium
CCCTCTCCGGCCGGCCTTCCCAGGGCCGTTCCGCTGGATCTTCCAGTGACTTCTGCAGTCCGAACCCCATAACGCTTCGCGCTATGGTTTGGGCTCTTTCCGGTTCGCTCGCCGCTACTTCGGAAATCACTTTTGTTTTCTTTTCCTCCGGCTACTTAGATGTTTCAGTTCACCGGGTTCCCTCCGTTAAACTATGGATTCATTTAACGGTACCTGAGGTTCCCTCAGGTGGGTTTCCCCATTCAGACATCCGCGGATCACCGGATATTTGCTCCTCCCCGCGGCTTTTCGCAGCTTATCAC
>CAJTLI010000195.1:311-698 GCA_910577525.1 uncultured Oscillospiraceae bacterium
CGGCTCTCAGTGCCCAGGCATCCTCCCTGTGCTCTTCTCTGCTTGACCAAACTCAATCTTCTTTCACAACATGGAGCTTATCGACCTCTGCTTCGCATAGTCGGTGCTCTCTCCTGCTTCCCTGACTGAGCAGACGGATAGCGTTCCGCCTCTGGTCTTTGGTTTTTCTTTTTTCTTGGTTTACCGTATATATCTCTATATACGGCCTCGGATGTCTCTATCTTTTCGGCAGACATAAAAAAGTTTCCTCTCTTATGCCTTTCTTTTTTGGAATAGATATCTTTCAGTATTCGGTTTTCAAGGTACAGTTCTCTGCAGTCTTTTGACTGCAATGGAGACTAAGAGATTCGAACTCTCGACCCCCTGCTTGCAAGGCAGGTGCTCTCC
>CAJTLI010000196.1 GCA_910577525.1 uncultured Oscillospiraceae bacterium
TGGGTGGTGAATATATACTATATATTGAGAATTCAGTTTCAAGCCCAGTAAAGATTTCTCATGATCACATTGCAACAACAAAAAATGATACATTCCAACATGGCTATGGACTTCAAAATGTTTTTTCTATTATAGAGACCTATGGCGGTATCTATGCCATGAACTGTGAAAACTTACGGTTTTCTTTTGCTATTTGTTTTAATGAACAAAATTAGGGAAGGACTGATTAAATCAACAAGAGCAATTCACAGGCGCATTTAATTGTAAGCGTAAACCCTCCCAACGTCTTGCATCAGGCAGAGCAGAGTACGAAAATACAATAGAGTTCAATAAAGTGCCATGTACTCTCGAATAGTACATGGCACTGCTTGAAGTAGGACAGAATTTTTTGGGGGGTAGACAAGATGGAGCAGAGACTTCAAAAAGTAAATCAGGATGGCCTGATTGAGACGGCCAAGGAAACGGGGATAGATCCCTTCCGCTATCTCACCTGGGTTTTGGAATCTGATCCATAGCTGGATTGTACCGTGGAGAGCTGGGCTGTTTATTGCTCCTGGCTAGTGCGCCTTTGTCTTGCCGAACTACATAATTCTTTTGAACTGTAGCGCTGATTCCTCTCAGCGCTACAGTTCGTAAGCGTCAAACCTTCCCTCCACAAGAAAACTCTAAGCCAGGTTTTCACCTGG
>CAJTLI010000197.1 GCA_910577525.1 uncultured Oscillospiraceae bacterium
CGGTTGTCGCAATAAAAATTTTTCTTCCCCTCATAGACGGGAGAGCCGCACCGGGGGCATTTGCCTATCTCTTTTTTCTCCGGGGCAAACAGCTTTTTCTTTTCCTCCGGGACGGCAGAATATTCTTTGACAAGCCCCGCCGCCATAGCTTCAATGTCCTGCATGAAGCTGTCCGGGTCGGCGTTCCCTTTTGCAATCTCCGTCAAGGCGTTTTCCCATTCGGCGGTCAGCTTCGGGCTTGTGAGAATGTCGGGCAGGACGGCGACAAGGTTCTTGCCGTCTTTGGTGGGGATAAGCTGCTTTTTCTTCCGTTCCACAAAGCCCGCCTGCACAAGTTTTTCCAGTACCGCCGCACGGGTGGCGGGAGTGCCTAAGCCTTTTCGCTCTGCGTCCTCTGATATGTCCCCGCTTCCCGCACGTTCCATAGCGGACAGTAACGTATCTTCCGTATAGGCTTTCGGGGGCGTTGTGTCGTGGGCGGTCATGCCTGCCTTTGCCGTGATTTCCTGTCCCTCGGACAGTTCCGGCAGGGCGTTTTCTTTTGTGCTTTTTTCTTCCTCCGGCTTCGCTTTCAAGGTGGCACGGAAGCGGCGTTCCAGTTCCTTAAAGCCCTCGCATTTTACTGTTTTCCCCTTTGCGGTAAAGGTCACGCCGCCGCAGGAAAAGGAAGCAGTCACGGCTTC
>CAJTLI010000198.1:0-438 GCA_910577525.1 uncultured Oscillospiraceae bacterium
GAAAAAATGTTGATAATCAAGATATTGATGTTGTCAACCAGGGATACCCCGGATACCACCGATTCCCCGGCGCTTGTGACCATCATGATGTCAACCATGCCCACGGTCATCAGCAAAAGCTGTTCAATGACCATAGGGATTATGAGCCGGACCAGATCCCGGTTGGTGAAAAGGGGGGTTGAAATCTTTTTTGTGAGTTCCATGGACTGCACCTCGCGCCCTCCTCGGCTCAGCTGCGTAAACGCGGCGTTGGCCTGTGCGTAATCGTTTTGAAAGCACGCTCTGCGTGTCTCAGTTTTATTAAGGAAGGACTGATTAAATCGGCAAGATGCCGCAGACGCATTTAATCAGTGCTTCCTTAACTATATCACGCTGTTCTTCGGATGAATAGCGTATTTTCTCACAAAAAAACAGCCGGCACTCCCCGGCCGGGGAGTG
>CAJTLI010000198.1:448-676 GCA_910577525.1 uncultured Oscillospiraceae bacterium
GGCCGTTAAGACGAGGCGGAGCAGGGGAACAGTGGGCCGGACAGGCGGCGGGTCAAAATCGGTGCCGCTCAGCCCTGCTCCTCGTCGGGAGCCTGACCATTGTGAGCCGCCCACATGCACTCCGTGAGTTTCATTCCGGTGAAGACGGCTGTAAAGGACGAGTTCTCCGGACTGCAGGCATACACGCCAAAGGAGATTTTACCCGCCCCTTCCCACATGTGGCACACC
>CAJTLI010000199.1 GCA_910577525.1 uncultured Oscillospiraceae bacterium
CATATGGCGGTCTGCCATAGTACGGCGGTTAGCTTTTGTCTTTGTATTACAGATAATTCAGTTTTTACGCAACTTGATGCTTACAGTATGAACGAACTGTCAAAAACAGAAACAGCGGAATTTCAACTGCTGCTGATACCAAAATGACGTATGGCGTCCCAAAACTCATACCTCTTATATGCAGGAAATTAAAATCACAAAGCTGATAAAGAAAATTATTTTTCATACATATCCATCAAGTCTGCACCAATGCCAGTTTTTGGATCAGCAAAGGCTTCAGGGATTTTCCTCCGCATACAAAAACACCGCCTATTGTCCCGTTAGGCGGTGTTTTGTGTAAGGTTGGTAGCACTTTTTTTGCTTCTTTTCCCTGTATGCCCTTGTCAAGTGATGTTTCCATCTTCTTCTACAAAATATTTTTCTATATCGTTATTCGCATTACTAAGTATTTCCTTTAATCTGTGACCATCTCTATCACTAAATACAGAATGGCTCATCAGAATCTGTGATATTCTTGAATTCCTTCCAGAACTCATTTCCCTTTCCGCATCCCGTAACGGTTTCAAATATACAGCTTTTAACAATTCTCTGGCTTTCCATCCATAGACCTGAACCTCCGGAAATTATATATTTGCAATTGCGATACAATCATTACAGAACCTCCTGTGAT
>CAJTLI010000200.1 GCA_910577525.1 uncultured Oscillospiraceae bacterium
AACCCGGCGAGTACACCCTGACCGCCACCCTCCGGGACAGCAATGGCAAGACTGCTACCGCCAGCCAGAGTATTACCATCATTTTCAAAGCCGCACTGACCGTCACCGCTCCCGATTCCATCCATATCGGAACCAAGTTCCCCGTGGGCATCAGCGGCGCGGGCAGTCTGCCCGTGAGCTGGGGCGTAAAGATGGGCAGCAAGCCCGTCACCCTGGACAGCAATACCGGATTCCTCTCCAATGACGGCGGCACCCTGGCAATGTTCAGTGAGGGGACCTACACCATCACCGCCACCGTCCGGGACGATGCGGGCAACCTGACCAGCGGCTTTGCCAATATTACCGTTACCAATACCGCCCCAATCATTGAGAGCTTTACCGCCAACGCCACCCGGAACATGAAGGATGGCCGCTTCTATGCTGATCTCAACGCTGTGGCCTCCGACCCGGACGGGGACGCTGTGCATCTGGAGTGGAGCAGCGAGTACCAGCAGGACGGCTATTACGAAGTCGGTACGCACACCATCCGCGTCCGGGCTGTGGATGAGTGGGGCGCGGCCTCCGCATGGGAGAGCCGGACGATTGAATTTATCAACAACGCTCCTGTTATCACCAGCTTCACCGCCAGCGTGACCCGGCAGACCAGCGGCAATAACTTCT
>CAJTLI010000201.1 GCA_910577525.1 uncultured Oscillospiraceae bacterium
GCATTTTCTCATTTCCTCTGCTCTCCGGCAAGGTGTGGGGAAATTTGACGCTTACGTTCAAATTTACTATTTTCCTCAACTATCATATGTAAGCACATAGCTCCCAGGAGGGCGTCCAGTTTCTTGGATGCCCCTTCCTTGTGGCGAAAGGAAACAGATTTCAGCCAAGAAAATATAGCGTCGGGGAGCACAATTTACTGCTCAGATATTGCGTAACCGAAAACAAAGAATGAAACCCTTTCCGTTGACCCGCGCAAGATTCAGGCCGACTCTTGGCAAAACAATATAGGATGTGGTAAAATAGTATATCATTATCTGGAGCGCATGCATTATGAATAACGACAAAGTGTTTCAAATGAATTTCGGGAAAGTTTACGGGCTTCTGCTGGACAAGGCCACCAGGAAGGGCAGGACGAAGGCCGAGGTGGATGAAGTCATCTGCTGGCTGACGGGGTACAGCCCGGAGCAGCTGGAGGCGTTCCGCCCCGCCGGCCTCTGCTACGGGGACTTTTTCCGCAAGGCACCCCAGCCCAATCCGAACCGGGTGCTGATCAAGGGCGTGGTCTGCGGCGTCCGGGTGGAGGAGGTAGAGGACCCGCTCATGCGGGAAATCCGTTAC
>CAJTLI010000202.1 GCA_910577525.1 uncultured Oscillospiraceae bacterium
TCGTAACAAGGTAGCCGTATCGGAAGGTGCGGCTGGATCACCTCCTTTCTAAGGAGACTTCAATGAGACGAGAGCTCATTGTAACGTCCTGGTCAGACTTCTGGAGCGGAGTTCTTTCGTTGTTTAATTTAGAGGGCGCAAGCCACGGGGGTTTAGCTCAGCTGGTAGAGCACCTGCTTTGCAAGCAGGGGGTCACCGGTTCGAGTCCGGTAACCTCCACCAAAAGCCCTCAAGCCCTTGACCTTTAACCGATTCAAAGCCCAGCGAAGCGGGTTTGAACCGGAGAGGAGACACAGCGAAATGAGTGAGCTTTCGCTACAGGCGGAAGCGAAGGATATGGAGCATGTGTCGACGACGGGCCCATAGCTCAGCTGGCTAGAGCGCACGACTGATAATCGTGAGGTCGGTGGTTCGAGTCCACTTAAGCCCACTGGTTTAGGTAACCTGTAATCTTTAGCATGGAAAACGTTTGTTGAGGAGGAAAGGTTCACTTAAGCCCACTGGTTTAGGATACAAAAAAGTCTTAAACCGGACGTACCTTGAAAACCGAATACTGAAGATCCAAAAACAATGAAAAGACATCCGAGGTAATGTTATTCATAGAGTAACGATACCAGGC
>CAJTLI010000203.1 GCA_910577525.1 uncultured Oscillospiraceae bacterium
TCCTTTCTAAGGAAAAGAAGTAGGGGTTGCATTACTGTTGAGATGTTAAGGAGATGCGAAAGCATCAAAAGGACATCCGGAAGATTCCGGTGGCGATGCGCTTAGGGGAAACACCCGTACCCATCCCGAACACGACGGTTAAGACTTAAGCGGCCGATGGTACTATATTGGAGACGATATGGGAGAGCAGGTGGCTGCCGGATCACATTTAAAAGATTTACAGTTGCATATAGATGTGATTGTAAAATGGGGGTGTAGCTCAGCTGGGAGAGCACCTGCCTTGCAAGCAGGGGGTCAAGGGTTCGATTCCCTCCATCTCCATTGAACAGTGTTAAGAACTGTTCATATTGTACCTTGAAAACCGAATACTGAAAAACAAAAACCAGAATAGATATGATGTAAAGGGTGTCAGTCACCCGGAAACAGGAAGTATCTATTGATATCTTGAGTTTGCGAAAACGAGATATGACAAAACATCCGAGGAAAAAGCAATAAAACTGACATCGGAAGATGTCGGAAATATAAGGTGTCAAAGGATATGGGGTATCAAAAGAGAGCCTGGTATCGCAGAACACCTTAAAGCATCGCAGGATGCTTTACACTG
>CAJTLI010000204.1 GCA_910577525.1 uncultured Oscillospiraceae bacterium
TGACGGCCTTTGCCGCCCCCGCCGCTGGCGGCGACCCCCTCACCGTTATCAACAATTTGTCTGAGTTCATCTTCGGCCTGATCCGCGCCGTGGGCTTGATCCTGCTGGGCTGGGGCATCGTCCAGGTGGGCCTCTCCCTCCAGAGCCACGACCCCTCCCAGCGTTCCAACGGCTTCCTGACCCTGGCGGGCGGCGTTATCATTACGTTTGCCAAGGAGATTTTGACCCTTATCACCGGCGCGTAAGCCCTCACTATCCATTGACACGGGGGCAGGCCCTCGTCGGCGCAAAGTCCGCATGGCCCCGTTTCCGCCTTGTGGCGAAAGCGGGGCCTGCTCCCTTGCGCCTCCTCTCCCACAAAATCTTCGATTTTGCGGGAACCCATATTAGCCTGCCCCTTAAAAGGAGGTGCTTTGCGTGTCGGATAATTGGGTAGTCCAGAATTTGGAGAACGCTTTGGAGGTCTGGAACGGCAAGTTGAGCGAGATATGGCAGCTCATTACGCAATCCCCCCAGGACTTCAAGGGCGGCGCGATCTGGAACGTGGTGGCGGACATCCACGGCGCGTTGCAGGCCATCGGCTACGCCCTGCTGGTGCTGTT
>CAJTLI010000205.1 GCA_910577525.1 uncultured Oscillospiraceae bacterium
GTCGAAACAGTCCCCGCAATGCAAGCCCCCGTAGTAGCTGTTTAGGTCAAAGCGAATGTCGTAGCGGTCGGTGCGCTCGTCAAATACCAATGCTCCTGTCATTTTCTGTGCCATAATAAAATCCTCCTTTTGTGGTTGTGGGTGGTTACAGGCTTTCGCCCTCGTTGCATGAATAATAGTCCGGGTCGCCGTACTGCGGCTTTTTCGGTGACAGTGCGCCGCTTGCCATGTCATGGGCGACAAGGGAAGTGTAATAATTGCCGATAGTGGACGGGGCGTTGAAAAGGGCTGCTTTCAGATATTGCTTGATGTTGCGGATTTTCGTTGTGTTCTCCCGCATACAGTCAAGCACAAAGCGGATATGCTCGCCGTCCAGTTTCATAAACTTAGATTTCACAAGCTCTGCCGGGTAGTCGTCCCCCGCAATCCGTACCCGCTTTCTGGCGGTGCATACGGTTTCAAGCATGAGGTCTACAATCTCGTCCAGCCTGTCCCCGTCAAACTTCATGTCCTGTTTGAGAATGTGGTAGTCGATATTGTCCTTGATGATTTCCCGGTATATCTCTACCGCGCTCTGTGCTGTCGCTTCCGTTCCTTTCCG
>CAJTLI010000206.1 GCA_910577525.1 uncultured Oscillospiraceae bacterium
ATCTCGGATGCGCTCAGTTCTCCCGTCATATTGCCGTTGCTCATCACAAGCACGCGGTCGCTGACAGACACAAGCTCCGGCATATCGGAAGAGATCATAACAATGGACATCCCGTCATTGGCAAGATCATCCAGTATCTTGTTAAAGTCCGCCTTTGTCCCGACGTCGATACCCTTTGTCGGCTCATCGATAAAGAGGATATCCGGATTTTTCATCAGCCATTTCCCGAGGATGACCTTCTGCTGGTTTCCGCCGGACAGGTTGACTACCATGGAGTTTACGGAGGGCGCTTTCACCCGCATATCCGTAAACTGCTTCATCACCTGTTCCTACGGGAGAGACGGAAGGCTCGTATTGTGCAGGATCGACATCGTGTCCACGAAACCCGTCAGCTTCCGCTCCTCCGTCACAAACCCTATTCCATTCGCAATCGCATCCTTGGGAGATGTAATGTTCACTTCTTTTCCTTCGATCAGTATCGTCTTTGAAACCCCCTCTGTCAGCTTTCCGAAAATGCCCTCAAGAATCTCGCTTCTTCCGGCTCCGACAAGGCCGCCTATGCCGAGAATCTCACCCTTTCGCAATTTAAAGCTCACATGGT
>CAJTLI010000207.1 GCA_910577525.1 uncultured Oscillospiraceae bacterium
TATAGAAAAGCACCGCCTGGCCATGGCGGCATAAAAAGTGACCAGTAGCTCCTGCTACTGGCCACATAAACTTTTATATTTTTTCTCTGTCCTCTTGACGGGATGCGGTTCATTGTGCGGATGCCCCGATCTGCGATCAAGGTTTGGAGAAACTCCCGATAGATGCGGCAGCGTGGGTAGGATACGAGTTGCTTGATTTCAAGTCGATAGTCTGGCATAATAACCCCCTCCTAAAGTAACGGCTTTGGCTTGAATGGTGCTAAATTTTTTGGAATACAGTACTAATTTTGCGATAAAGGTTCAAAACGCCGAAAAAGTTCAGAAAATGCCAAAAATTTTTGAACACCATATATTTCCACAGCCGATGTTAAATAATTCAAAAAAACGCTTTTCGGACTAAATTGTCAAATAAATCAACATAATTTCCGAAAATATTCATGGATATAGGTTGACTTTCGACCTGTCTATTTTGGGGCAGTTATTTTTTCCCTTGTGGCCGTACTTGCCTGCATCATTCCATCCTTGAAGATGTAAAAGCGTTTCAATCATTTTCCTCCCATTGCTCAGGATCAGTTCCTGGG
>CAJTLI010000208.1 GCA_910577525.1 uncultured Oscillospiraceae bacterium
CCGCCACCACCCTTGAGGGCATCCTGACCGTCAAGGGCCAGGGCCGCCGCTGACATGGCCGCGCTGTTCGAGGCGCACGTCACCAACCTTGGGAAATACAACGAGGGAGTGCTGGCCGGGGAGCCGCTTTCGTTCCCCGCCAGCCCCCAGGCGGTGCAGGCGCTCTTAAAGGACATAGGCGTGGACGGCATACGCTACGAGGAAATTTTTATTGCCAGCTATGACTTCGGCGGCATCCTGCCGGAGCTTTTGGAGCATCTCGGTGAATACGAAAGTCTGGACGAGCTGAACCATCTGGCCTGCCTGCTCTCGGAAATGGCCCCGGACGATTTTGAAAAATTCGGCGCGGCCCTCAGCATGGGAACGCATACCTCCAGCTTGGCGGACATCATCAACCTTGCGGAAAATCTGGAGTATTTTGAATTTTACCCGGATATTGAAAACGAGGACGATTTGGGCCGCTATTATGCGGAGGACTTGCCAATCCCCGCCGAGCTGAAAGACTATGTTGACTATGAGTCATACGGGCGGGACATATCCACCAACGAAAACGGCCACTTTTCCCACGGCGGCTATATT
>CAJTLI010000209.1 GCA_910577525.1 uncultured Oscillospiraceae bacterium
CGGGCAGGGATGCGAAGGGTATTTATTTTGCGGTGGATTTTCTGTCGAGAAATACGAAGAGCCTTTTGGACAGCGATTTTGCGGATAGAAAGTATGTGGAGGTAAAAGGAAAAGACGTCGTCATCGTGGGCGGAGGCGACACTGGCAACGACTGTGTGGGCACCTGTATCCGTCACGGCTGCAAGTCGGTGACGCAGATCGAGATGATGCCGAAGGCCCCAGAGGAGCGGGCTTTAGATAACCCCTGGCCGGAGTGGCCCAAGGTCTGCAAGACGGACTACGGCCAGGAGGAGGCCATCGCGGTGTTCGGGAAAGATCCGAGGATCTATGAGACAACGGTAAAGGAATTTTTGAAGGATAAGAACGGAAACCTGACTGCGGTAAAGACCGTGGAGGTAGGCTTCCGGAAGGATGAGAAGAGCGGCCGCATGGTGATGGCGGAACAGACGGGCAGCGAGAAGGAGCTTCCCTGCGAGGTGTTGATTATTGCCACGGGCTTTCTGGGCAGTGAGAAGTATGTGACGGACGCCTTTCAGGTGGAAGTGGACGGACGGAGCAATGTGAAGACGGAG
>CAJTLI010000210.1:0-326 GCA_910577525.1 uncultured Oscillospiraceae bacterium
AGTGATCTTCCATGCGCTGTTCTTCCTCCCGTTCGTATTCCTCTACTTCCTCCATGTACTGCTCCGCTTCCTCCGGGAACGCCGAGAAGAACAGGGCGACCATGTGCTTGCAGATCACCCGCCGCCCGTCCGCATGGGGGCAGTTGCATTTGGACTGCCGGGGATGGGCGGTATTGATTTTCACCTGATAGGGGGCGGAGCCGCTCCCGGCCACCTGACCCGTGTACTCGTCCTCACCCGTTTGGGAAAAGGAAAGCACCTTTTTCCCCTCAAAGTATTCATAGCCCCGCCATGCGGACGCACCGCTGGCCAACGTGCGGATGCTC
>CAJTLI010000210.1:336-557 GCA_910577525.1 uncultured Oscillospiraceae bacterium
TAGTAGCCCCCCTGATAGCTGGTACGTTCATAATACCACAGGGCCGCGCCCAAAACAAGGAATCTGACGAAATGCGTCTCACCGTGAGACGCATTTCTTACGGCCACCATTATTTCATATTGTCGATCATATTCAAAACAAGCTGTTTCTGTTCAGCGGTCAGCAACGCCCATTTATCCAGCAGTCCCCGCTGTTCCTTGGTCAGTGGCACAAGCTCCCCC
>CAJTLI010000211.1 GCA_910577525.1 uncultured Oscillospiraceae bacterium
ATATACTACATAAAGTTTCTTAATATATACGGCGGATGCTCATAAACAGTGCGTTTCGCCGTTCAGAGGAATTTTAATGAAAATAAGGAGGCTTTTGAGTATGAAGCACATTAAGACTTTGACCACCAGAAACCTGAAGGAATCCATGAAGAAGGGCGGCTGCGGCGAGTGCCAGACCTCTTGCCAGTCTGCCTGCAAGACTTCCTGTACAGTCGGAAATCAGAGCTGCGAGAAAGTGAAATAATTACATAGGCAAAAACGCAGGACCAGGACAAGAAGCGGATCCATTCGCTGCTTGAATTTTGTGGGTATGCTTTTTTGCCGGGCATTCAGACTATAGGAAGCAGGTGCAGCTTCCCATAGTTGAATGCGGCGCAAAGAAACACGCCTTTTATCGGAAGCGAAGAGTCTGCTTCCGATAAGACAGATTATGTTCTGAAAGCTATCAGAGATTATAACAGTCCGGGCAGGCGCAGGGATTGTTATGAGAAAGTTACGTTCTGACGTTCAGAAAGGGACATTTAAGTGATACATCAATATAAAAGCAACGGATA
>CAJTLI010000212.1 GCA_910577525.1 uncultured Oscillospiraceae bacterium
AAACTACAAAATTTCTTCGGCGTTTTCTTACAATTTCAGATTGGCGTTGACACCCCAGCTTTGCCGACTACATCCCCGGCAGGATGGGAGGTGTTCGCCATGCGTAAGCCGAAGGAGACGAAACTTGATAATCTGAAAGCCGACCTGGTTCGGGCGAAAGAGAAGGCCAGCGAGTGGCAGGCCCGCGTCCGGGACATTGAGCGGCAGATCACCGAGCAGGAGAACCTTGAAATCATCCAGGCGGTACGCGGCATGATCTCCGCGCCGGAGGACCTGCGGGCCGTGCTGGATATGATTCGGGCGGTAAATGCGCCGTCCACAACGAATTCTGGAAAGGAGAATTGAGCCTATGACAAGAAGAAAACCCCTGCACCGCATGGCGGCTCTGCTGCTGTGCGTATTTCTGTGCCTGGGGGCGGCATTTTCCATGATGGGCGCGGCCTATGCCGCCAATGTGGAGCCGTCCGGCATTACGATTGAAATCATGCTGCCCGCTGATTGGGCCAGCACCAGCGCCGCCGCCAAGGTCTGCGTCACGGACGAGACGGG
>CAJTLI010000213.1:0-294 GCA_910577525.1 uncultured Oscillospiraceae bacterium
TCAAATCGTAGACATGGCGCTGGACATCGGCGGGACGCCCTACGACTGGATATTGACCTCCGCGCTCCCCAATTTGAGCTTCGCGGACTTCAATTCGGTCCTGCTGACCATCATCGGCGTATGTGCCAACGGCGCTGTGGCCCTGATTGTTTTGATCTTGCTCCTCATTCTGGCATGGAATTACCTGAAGCTGCTGTTTGAGGCGGCGGAGCGGTATGTGCTGCTGGGCGTTATGGTATTCACCGCGCCGGTGGCATTCGCTATGGGCGCATCCCAGGCCACATCCAACATCTT
>CAJTLI010000213.1:303-542 GCA_910577525.1 uncultured Oscillospiraceae bacterium
GGTGGATATTGGCGATGTCCTGCTGGGCTTTCCGTTCCCCGGCTAAAAGCCTGTCCAGGCGTTCCGATTTCTGGATGCGTTCCTGCTCGTTCTTTTGAATCAGAACCGAGAAGGAATCGCCGCTGATTGCCCCGCTTACCTTATCTTCATAAAGTTTTGCGGTGATCTGTTCCAGCTCCTCCAAATGTCAACGCCAATCTGAAATTGTAAGAAAACGCCGAAGAAATTTTGTAGTTTTT
>CAJTLI010000214.1 GCA_910577525.1 uncultured Oscillospiraceae bacterium
CTCCCAATCAGCCGCTCCCATCTGCAAGAGGTAAAGGCGCAGATCAACGCATATTGGGGGGCACACATATGACGGACGTGTTTCTGCTGTTCTCCGGCCTGTTGGCCGGGGCGGTGCGTGTTCTTGTAGGGTTGTTCCTCGTTCACCGGCTGCTGTCCATAAAAAGGCCAGATCGAAAAAGCATCGCGGCGGGGCTGGCCGGGGCGCTGGTTCTCACGGTTTTGCTGTCCCTGCTCCATGCGCCGGATTTCTACCGGATGGCTCTGGAGGCAGTGCTGATTGCCGCCTGTGCCCACCGGCTGCAAGGGGCCGAGTTGAGAATGGGCCTGTTTGTCGGCATCTTTTATGAGATTGGCGTCTCCTTCTGGTCTTTTCTCCTGCCGGCATGGATGGGCGTGCTATTCCGCTCCCAGGACTTCCTCAATACCGGAACATTGGCCGGACAGTCCGCCCTCTGGCTGCTCCACGGGCTGCTGGCCGTTTTAGCGGCCTGGCTCTCCAGAGGCTGGGAGATTAACCGCAAAT
>CAJTLI010000215.1 GCA_910577525.1 uncultured Oscillospiraceae bacterium
TGTTGACCGCCCCGAGCCTTTGGAGCGGGTGCGGCTGTCTGGAGGAAGCCCCATGGAAAGCGGTTTTGACCTGATCGCCACCGGCCCGATCATGGGGGGTGTGGACGCCCTTGACATACTGAATGAATACCGGGCCAATGGTTTCACAAAGCCCGGTGACATCGTTGTGTTTAAGCAGGCAGGGACGCTATCGTGCTGGTCCGTGGACCTGCTTACAATAGGCTGCGTGGTCTGCTGGAAAACTGCTTGAAAACCGCCGAACTGGGCATGGAGCAAAATTACAACCAGATTGACGGCATCATCAACAATACCGCCCCCAGACCCGATGAGCTGGCATCCGAGGACGAAGCCCTTTTTCTGGTGGGCGGCACCACATACCTCCATGTCCAAACCAGCGAGGATGACCGCGATTATACCCGTGAGGACTGTTACACCACCTACGACTACACCCTGTATGATAAGAAAACCCTGCGGCAGTTGGATGGTGGGCGGATGGAGGTGGCGGCGGACATACGGGACGCCCC
>CAJTLI010000216.1 GCA_910577525.1 uncultured Oscillospiraceae bacterium
AAATCTACAAGCCCAAGCACGACCTGGACGATGCGGAGGACTTTGATGAGCTGACCGGCGAGGATGAGGAAACCGTCAACGAGGATGATCTGGACCCCGCCCCCCGGCGTGTCCCCCGTGACGAACCGGAGGAACCGGAGTACCCGGAGGGCTACGGCTACGAGGAACCGGAGGATGAATGATGCGTTTTACCGACAGCCCCTATGAGCGCATGATGACCCAGGTTCCCACGGAGCGGCGAGAGGTCCACGGACCTCCCGCCCTTCCGCCCAATCATCCCTGTCACGGCTGTCCCTATGGCCGGACCGCGCCCTGCCTGGGAATTTGCTACCGGAAATTGATGAAAGGAAGTGGTAAAAACGCAACATAACCTTGTAATCGCCGAAAAGCCCTCAGTCGCGATGAGCATCGCCAAGGTGCTGGGGGCCAGGAGCCGGAAAGACGGCTATGTGGAGGGTAACGGCTGGCTGGTGAGCTGGTGTGTGGGCCATCTGGTAGAGCTGGCCCCGGCTGAC
>CAJTLI010000217.1:0-235 GCA_910577525.1 uncultured Oscillospiraceae bacterium
TAGACAAACTCTCTTTCCAGCACGGAGCCAACCAGGCGCGAAGCGCGGGAAGAGAAGAACGTCCTTGCGTCTACCCATCAAATTTCCTCAGCAGCACCGATGAATGGAGCGCACTCCCGCAAGGACCAAAAAGTCTTTTTCTCTTTTCCCCGCGAGGGGGACGCCGCAGCCCTAAGCGGCAAAGCCGCCAAGGGCTGCGCAGTGGACCGTGCACGGCCCGCCAAGGTGAGCCGCG
>CAJTLI010000217.1:245-513 GCA_910577525.1 uncultured Oscillospiraceae bacterium
GGGCCCTCTGGAGGGTTTTCTCTTTTTCTGCGCTCAGAAAAGGAGGGGCCCCCGCCGGAGCCCAGCGAAGCGGGTCCGGTGGGGAGAGGACTGCGCCCGCAGGCGCGTTTCGGAGGCCAACCGCCCGAAGGGCGGCTCTTAGGCCGGAGATGAAGGAACGGAGCTTGAGCGGAATTTTCGGCTTTAGCCGGAAATGGAGCGGCGGAGTTTCTTCCGACGACATGGGGGGGTGCATTGCACCAGTCATCATCATGGCTGAATCTACCCC
>CAJTLI010000218.1 GCA_910577525.1 uncultured Oscillospiraceae bacterium
GCAGACTGATGAAGGAGGAGGGGCTGGCGGTTCTCTACGTAAAACGTAAGAAATACAACGCATATGCCGGCGAAATAAGTCCTGAGGTCCCCAACCTTGTCAATCGAGACTTCCATGCGGAAACGCCCAATACCAAATGGCTTACCGACATTACTGAATTCAGCATTCCTGCCGGCAAGGTCTATTTATCTCCAATCATTGACTGCTTTGACGGGCTGGTTGTATCCTGGTCTATTGGAGTCTCGCCAAGCGCCGATTTAGCAAACACGATGTTAGATGAAGCGATATCTCTTCTGAGGAACGGTGAGCTCCCTGTCGTTCATAGTGATCGAGGCTCTCATTATCGCTGGCCAGGCTGGATTGATCGGATGGAAGGAGCAGGACTGACCCGTTCCATGTCAAAAAAAGGATGTTCCCCAGACAATTCGGCCTGCGAAGGATTCTTTGGCCGACTTAAGAAGCTGTACCAATAGGCTAAAACCGCTTGAGTAAAGTGCTGAAAGCAGCAATG
>CAJTLI010000219.1 GCA_910577525.1 uncultured Oscillospiraceae bacterium
TGTGGGGCGCGATCAACCTTCTGGAGGGCTACGGCAACGACAACCCCGGAGCCAAGAGCCAGGGCATGAAACAGCTCATGGCCGGGGGCGGCATCATCGTCATCGGCACGACCCTCATCCCGCTGCTGTCGGGGCTGTTTTAAGGGCGGCGGCTTATGGACTTTCTCACCGACTGGCTCACGGACTGGCTGAAAGAGCTGCTGATTGGCGGCATCATGGGGAACCTTGAGGGGCTCTTTGATACCGTCAATGCCCAGGTCGGAGAGATTGCGGTGCAGGTAGGGACGACCCCGGCGGCATGGAACGCCGGGGTTTTCTCCCTCATCCGCCAGCTTTCCGAGACGGTGATTTTACCCATCGCCGGGCTGGTGCTGACCTTTGTTGCCACCTATGAGCTCATCCAGATGCTCCTTGAAAAAAACAATATGCACGAAGTAGACGTGGCGAACCTCTACAAATGGATGTTCAAGACCGCGTGTGCGGTGCTGATACTTTCCAACACGTTCAATA
>CAJTLI010000220.1:0-259 GCA_910577525.1 uncultured Oscillospiraceae bacterium
GATGCGCTTTCGCATGGATGGAATGAGCAGATGAACAGGCGAAGCGATTTGCCAGCGTAAGCGTGGCAATGCCCCCGGCAGGGCGCAAAGGCACTTTTGATAGAGCGTAGCCTGTCGAAAGTGCTTTTGCGTTACTTTCGCAGAAAGTAACAAAGGCTGTGCCTGTCGGCACAAAATATGACAAGTAAAGAAGATAGGAAGGTGTGAGATTATTGGAGAGGACAATTAGCGGCATGATGGGAAAAGGTTCTGTCAGTCA
>CAJTLI010000220.1:269-508 GCA_910577525.1 uncultured Oscillospiraceae bacterium
GGACTTTCAGCGCAAAGAATGTGGATAAGGAGCGAAGCAAATATAATGTGGAGTTCTGTCATTTGGATATTAAAAAAGTATATCACGAATTATTTGATAATGCGTTGGAGCGTTACAATGCAAAGCAGAAACGGAGTGACCGGAAAATTGACAATTATTATGAGAAGATAAGGCAGAGCAAGCAGGAGAAATTATTTCACGAGGTTATTCTTCAGATTGGAAATAAAGATGATACGAAT
>CAJTLI010000221.1 GCA_910577525.1 uncultured Oscillospiraceae bacterium
AGCAGGTCCCCGTTGTTTTTCAGCAGCACCGCCCCCTCCTGGGCAGCCCGGCGGGACAGGGCGATATGCTCCGGACTGGCCGTCACACGCCGGTCCCCGTTCAGGGGCAGGTTGGGCTGATAGCGGGCGCGAATCCATTTTTCCATAAAAAATCCTCCTTGAAAAAAGCGCCGTCGGCCGACGGCGCTTTCTGATTTATTCCTTGACGCCGCCCAGGGTGACGCCCTCCACAATAAACTTGGACAGGAGCAGGTAAATAACAATGATCGGTACAATGGCGATGGTAATCATCATGTAAATTTTGCCCATATCGAAGTTCATGTAGTCCGCGCCCCGGAGGGTGGCGATCATGATGGGCAGGGTCTGCTTGCTCTTGGAGGTAATTACCAGAGCGGGGATGAAGTAGTTGTTCCAGGAGCCCACAAAGGTGAAGATAGCCTGCACCGCGATGGCGGGCTTCATAATGGGCAGGACAATGCGGTTGAAGGTGCCGAACTCCTGAGAGCCG
>CAJTLI010000222.1 GCA_910577525.1 uncultured Oscillospiraceae bacterium
CATATCAGTCGGAGGGGGTGGTGTAGGTGTCCACGATCAGCTTTTCCACGGCCCGATTGCTCTCCAGGGCTTTTTCCAACTCCTTCACGACCAGCCAGTTCTTCGTGCGGGCGATCATCAAAAGCTGGTCGATGTTATAGCCCACGCGCCGCACCTCCCGGATCAGCATGGGCACCTCGGCGGGCGGGGCCTCCTTCACCACCGCGCCGTTGAGGATGCGGCGGGAAAAGCCCTCGCGGGAGAAGCCAGACTTCCGGGCCTTCTTGGTGAGGGCATCAAGTTCGCCCCTGGTAAAGCGGATTTTCATTTCAAGCGTTCTTTTCAAAAAATACCATCCTTTCTAAATGTGGGTCTAAATGCGGGGTCATAGGGGCGGCAGGCCCCTGTCAAGCTGAATTGTGGCCCCACAATTCGTTGCTTGTTAAGACAATACCGCCCTCTGCGCCTGCGGCGCAGGAGAACGGTCGGGGCAGGTTCAAGCCCGGTCGGATTCCCCCCTGGCGGGGC
>CAJTLI010000223.1 GCA_910577525.1 uncultured Oscillospiraceae bacterium
ACCTCAACGCCCTCT
Source organism: uncultured Oscillospiraceae bacterium (assembly GCA_910577525.1). Lineage (GTDB taxonomy): Bacteria > Bacillota > Clostridia > Oscillospirales > Oscillospiraceae > Enterenecus. The sequence continues at coordinate 16 of CAJTLI010000223.1, forward strand.
TCGACCTCCTTGCGCACCTTGATGGTGTCCCCGTCCACCTCGGCCTCCAGGCCGTAGGTCACTTGGGGCAGCCCCAGATGCTCGGCGATCTCGGGGCCCACCTGGGCGGTGTCGCCGTCGATGGCCTGCTTGCCGCAGAAGATGGCGTCAAACTTGCCCTCCAGCTCCTCCACCTTCTTGATGGTCTCGCTGAGGATGTAGCTGGTGGCCAGGGTGTCGGAGCCGCCGAACTCGCGGCCGGACACCAGGTACGCCTTGTCGGCGGCGATGGCCAGGCACTCCTTCAGCGCCGCCATGGCCTGCGGGGGGCCCATGGACAGCACCACGATCTTGGTGTCGGGGTTCTTGTCCTTGATGCGGGCGGCCGCCTCCAGGGCGTAGCCGTCGAACGGATTCACAATGCTGGGCACGCCGTCCCGGATCAGCGTGTTCTTCACCGGGTCGATCTTGATTTCTGTTGTGTCAGGCACCTGCTTGACACAGAC
>CAJTLI010000224.1 GCA_910577525.1 uncultured Oscillospiraceae bacterium
TTTTTCGACATATCCTGTTCGGCGAAAAACTACAAAATCGCATCGGCGCTGACAAATTGAGACCATTGTGGCGGATTCTGCCTACAAGACGCCCCATATCTGCAAAAAAGTATTTGATGACGGCCGGGTGCTGTCCACCGCCTACAAGCGCCCCATGACGATGAAGGGCGGGCACGAGTGGTGGCACTATGTTTATGATGAATACTATGACTGCGTCATCTGCCCGGAATACCAGACCTTGGCATACCGCACCACCAACCGGGACGGTTACCGGGAATACTGCAGCGACCCGAAGATCTGTGCCCAATGCCCCACACGGCAGCTATGCACCCGCTCCAAAAACTGCGTGAAAACCGTCCTGCGCCATGTCTGGAAGGATTATGAGGAACTGGCCGATGACTCCAGATACGCCCCCCAATATCGGGATCTTTACGCCAAACGTAAAGAAACCATTGAGCGGGTCTTTGCCGACGCCAAAGAAAAGCATGGTATGCGCTATA